>JAUXWZ010000034.1 GCA_030684835.1 Beijerinckiaceae bacterium | reverse complement strand
ACATGCTCGCCTTTGAAGGCGACAGCCATGTGGAATGGTTTGAAGGCAACTTCCAGGATTATGAGGAAGACAAGAAGCGACGCCTCGGCATCGACAGCGTCATTCCGCACCGCCTGAAATATAAGAAGTTCTCGCGGTGAGGCGAAGAGCGGCGACGAATACGTCGCCGCTCTTTTCTCTTATGCAGCCTTGCCGTCGTCGCGATCCTCGTTGGATTTCTTGCGCAAGATCATCGTCCGTGCCCGTGAGCGCGGTCCAAAGCCATAGCCAAGCGAATGCGCTTCCGAAACCTTCGTCCAATCAAGGTTTTCAGGTTGCTTTCTGACGGCCAGCGCCGTTGTGGGCTCTTCCTGTTCGATGGCTTTTTCAACAGAAAATCCGGCGCACCAGAGAGATCCGGTTCCCGATAGATAGCATCCGAATGCGATCCGCTCGGCCGACTGCGGAACGTCAAGAACGATCCGTCGCTGCACCCAATCACTGTCGCCATGCAGCGCGCCGTTGGCGTCCCGCGTTTCCATATTGTCGAACGCAAGCATGCCGCCTGCGCCGTCGACACGCATCCAGATCGTCCCTGAACCGGTTATCTGACTTGCCTTGAGACGGGCGGTGAAAGCTACCTTTCCGCCACTGTAGGAGTGAGCGTCGAATACTTGCATTAATCCCGCAAATTCGTCGCCGGTGGCGTCCTCGCCATGGAGGCGATGAATCAACAGCGCGGGGTTCCCATCCACCACCATGGATGGATCAAGGCCACATGCATAAAGCTCCTTTTCCTTTCCGCTGAAATGCCATCCCTCAGGGATTATCAGGTGTCCGGTTGCTTTCTCCCCTTTTGACAAGGCAGCAAGCGTGTTCCAGTCGCGGGCTCCGAATTGGGCGGCGACAATTTCAAGGCAAGCGCTATGCGGAATCGAAACGCCGCGTTCGCCCAGCTTCTCGCGCAAGACGCGCGCCATACGTTTGTGATCGTGCTGAATCAGCATCGTCAGGCCTTTCATCAATGGGTGATGTCCAGTGCTCGCATTACCGGCTACCCGTTGAATGAAATGGGCTGACCGATTTTTGAAAAAGAATGCGTTCACCATGCCCGAAGGCGCGAGCGGCGGGCCGCATCAGCCAACGTAAGGCTAGCATAAAGGGAACGGGAAGCAAGTCTTGAGCACTTTCCCCACGTTGACGCTTACCCCCTGTCTCAGGTGGTAATGGAAACTTGTTTGTGAGGCTCCTTGCGCGTTGACTAACCTCTTCGCGCGTTTACATTCCCCACCAAGCTTCAAGGGAGGGGAATATGAAGCATTTCACCGCCGCAGTAACTTTGTTCGGCGCGCTCTGCGCCAGCGCAGCCGCGTTTGCTCAGCAATCTGTCGCCGACTTCTACAAGGGCCGCACTGTCGCCATCGTCATGGGCACTGGGCCCGGCGGTAGTTACGATCTCTACGGTCGCCTCGTCGCCAACCATTTTGGCAAGCACATTCCCGGCAACCCGGCGATGATCGTCGAGCATATGCCGGGCGCTGGGGGAGCGACGGCCGCTAACTTCATGTTCGGCGCCGGGCCGCAGGACGGCAGCAAAATCCTGCTCACGCACGCGCTGCCGCTGATCGAGAAGCTGCAAAGCAACGGCGTGCGCTTTGAATCGCGCAAATTCCAGTGGATCGGCGCCTATGATCAGATCAGTCAGGTGCTGGCAATCTGGCACACATCGCCCGGCGGCACGATTCAAGACCTCAAGACCAAGGACGTCGTGATCGGCTCGATGGGCCGCTCGCACCTAAGCTATCAATGGGCCACGCTGCTCAAGGATACGCTGGGCGCACAGTTTCGCGTGATTGCGGGCTATCCGACGGGCGGCGAGCTCAACCTCGCGATGGAGCGGGGCGAAATTGCCGGTTGGACGATCGCGTGGGAAAACCTCACGGGCAACGCCTCATGGCTTAAAGAGAAGAAAGTCCTCATCCCTGTGCAGTTCACGCTCACGCGCATGAAAGAATTGCCAGACGTCCCGACCCTGATTGAGCTTTCGCAGGGCGAGAGCAAGGAGATCGCGGAGTTCCTGGCGGCTGGTACGCCCCATGCACGCGGTCTTGCCGCTGGCCCCGGCGTTCCGGGTCCGCGCGTCGAGGCTTTGCGCGCCGCCTTCGACGCTATGGTGAAAGACCCAGCGTTCCTCGAGGAAGCCGCAAAGCGAAACCTTGCGATTTCACCGCGCAACTGGAAGGAAGTGAGCGACCTCACTGATCGGATCGTGAACGTCTCGCCCGAGTTCGTAGCCAAGGTGAAGAAGGCCGTCGGCTCACCTGATTGATCGATTTCATTTTCACGGAGCAAAAGCGTCAACATGTCGAAACTTGAAAAGCCCGCCGTCACCGCCCGTCCGCTGCACGATCTCATCGGCAACCGCTGGAGCCCCCGCTCGTTTGCGGATAAACTTGTGCCACAGGGCGATCTTGTCGCCGTTCTCGAAGCCGCGCGCTGGGCCGCGTCATGCAATAATGCGCAGCCGTGGCGCTTCCTCGTCGCCACCAAGGATGACGCCGCCGCCTATGAAGCCGCACTCGCTGGTTTCGTCGTGCGCAACCAGCGATGGGCGAAGACCGCGCCCGTGCTGATTTTCGGTTGTGCGCGCAAGACGTTTGAAGCCAACGGAAATCCCAACAATCACGCCTGGTATGATCTGGGCGCGGCCGTCGCCCAATTGACGGCGCAGGCGCAGGCGCTGGGTCTGGTCGTACATCAGGCCGCAGGCATTGAGCGCGATGTCGTGCGCAAGACTTTCAACGTGCCGGAAGACTTCGACATCGTTGTTGGCTTCACGCTTGGCTATCAGGGCGATCCTGACGCGCTACCCGAAGAATTGCCGGGCCGAGAGCGCGAGACGCGCGTGCGCAAGCCACTGGATGAAATCGTTTTCAGCGGCGCCTTCGGAGCGCCGGCGACTCTCGCGAATTAGCGGATAGGGCGGCTTCGGCCGCCCGTTCGTCCATGCCCGCCCTCGATATCCGCGTCATTCCGCGGTCCGCGTTCTTGACCTAAGCCAGCCCGGGAGAGAGAGCGAGCAAGCTTTGGCGTGTAGCGCTGGGCTTCGACAATCGCTCCGTCATCGCGGACGCGGTGCAACAGTGTCATGCTCTAGCGGGAAGGTTCCTGCCGGTTCGTCGTCACCTCGGTCGTGTGGTCTTTCGCAGGATGGTCCGGCGGAAGCTTCACCGTCCGGCGAGTTTTGCGCCGCATGACGGCGTAGACCAGCGCTGCGCCGAGAACGATGGGCCCAAGAATCCAAACGAGCGTCGAGAGCAGAAAATCCATTAAGCGCGCCTCGCAGCATGTTCCATTCGATAAGGAATGCGGCATTGCCCCTGTTGTTCCGCCGTCGACAACACATTACGGCCTGCTAAGTTGCGCGGAGCAGGGAGGATGCGATGGAATCGGTGAAAATTGGCGGCAGCGAACCTTTGACGGTTCTGTCTGCAGGCGCGGTGCGCGGCTCCCTCATCATGGCGGCGGAGGCTTATCACGCAGCAACGGGCTGCGCTTTTTCGCTCACGTTCGACACGGCGGGCGGCGTTGAAAAGCGCGCCGCGAGCGAAGCGCCGGATGTGTTCGCCTCCTCGATGGATTCGCTGCGAGCTATCGCCAAGGCTGGCGCTCTTTCAGGCGAGCCGCGCGCCGTGGGGTCAGCTCGCATTGCGCTTGGTGTTCGTGCCGGCGAACGCGCGCCTGACATCTCTACGCTTGAGGCCTTCAAAGCGGCGCTGCGTAGCGCTGAGAAAATTGCGCGCGGCGATCCTGGCGGCGGCGGCACGGCGGCAATTTACCTCGTGGAAGCGTTGACGCGCATCGGAATCATGGAAGAGGTCGCGGACAAGAGCGTTCTGCGTGTGGGCGGAGTTAATGTCATGAAGGCCGTCGCCGACGGCCTCGCAGATTTCGGCATCACGCAATCGACCGAGATTGTGCCGGTGAAGGGCGTCGAGATTGGCGCGTGGGTTCCTGCGGAAGTACAGTTGGAGACGACTTATGGCGTGGCGCTGGGCGCCAAGACCGTGCAGGCCGAAAACGCCCGGGCGTTTATTGCATGGCTGGCGACGCCCGACGGCGCGCGCCATTTTTCCGACGCGGGTTTTTTCCCGGCCGAGTGAGATTTGCGCCAGTCGGCCTGTAAGCCGGGTTCTGTAGGGCCGCGCCGCTTGCGCGACGCGACGTGACGGCCATTCCTCTGGGACGATCGTTACCGAACGCCTCAAGCAACCAACCCGGACGACGATCCGGAGCGGACCCGAAGCCTTGCGGCTCCTCGTCGTCCCTATTCGGTCTTGCTCCCGGTGGGGCTTGCCATGCCGTCCCCGTTGCCGGCGACGCGGTGCGCTCTTACCGCACCTTTTCACCCTTACCTGCGGCAAGTCTCCCTGCAGCGGGCGGTTCAATCTCTGTGGCGCTTTCCCTGGGGTCACCCCCGCCGGACGTTATCCGGCACCGTTTCTCCGTGGAGCCCGGACTTTCCTCTCCCTTTCGGCAGCGGCCGTCCGGCCGACTGGCGCAGGCTTCAGGTACGCACAGCGGAGCCGGGGGTCAAGGCGGCTTTCGCGGCGGCGCCGGTGTGCATGACATGATATGTTTCATTCATGCTGATTGAGACGCCTGATTGCCCGCTGGTTGCAGAGCTTTGTCCTTCGCCCAACCACGGCGAACGGATTGGCTGCGCGACGCCCGACATGATCCTGCTGCACTACACGGGTGCGCCTGCTGGTGCGCAGCGCGAGGAATGGCTCCGCGATCCGGGCGGGCAGGCGCTGGCCTGGCTCGTCAATCCGCTGGCCAGCGTCTCAGCGCATTATCTGGTGCGCGAAGATGGGTGCATCGTGCAGCTTGTCAGCGAGACGCGCCGCGCTTGGCATGCGGGTCGGGCGTCTTGGCTCGGCCTGACGGACATCAATTCCTGTTCCATCGGAATCGAGATCGTCAATCTCGGGCATGAGGCGGGGCTGCCAGAGTTTCCACAGGCGCAGGTCGCGGCCGTAACGGCCCTGTGCAAGAGCGCGATGGGAAGGCACGGTATCGCACCATGGCGGGTGCTTGCACATTCCGACGTTGCGCCCGGTCGCAAGGTTGACCCCGGCGAACGCTTTCCGTGGGATGCGCTCGCTCGCGAAGGTGTGGGCTTGTGGACGCCGGAGGCGCCTTCTGCGCCAGGAGGCCGCGTGTATCTTGAAGGCGATGAAGGCCAACCCGTGCGCGCCTTGCAGGCCATGTTCGCGCTATTTGGCTATGGCGCCCAGATAACGGGCGTCTTTGACGCGCAGACGAAAGCGGTCGTCGAAGCGTTTCAGCGCCATTGGCGCCGGTCGCGAATCGACGGCGTCGCCGACGTCTCAACCGTCGCAACCTTGCGCGATCTAATTGCTGCAAGCGGCGTTTCACACTCTGCTGAGGTCTAACGGAGGCGCTTGCATGAGCAGTTATCTTATCACCGGCGCCAATCGCGGTATCGGTCTTGAACTTGTGCGGCAGGCTGTGGCGGCGGGCGAGACAGTGTTTGCATGCGTGCGCAATCCATCCGCTGCGCAGGAACTGCAGGATCTTGCAAGCAAGTCTGATGGCCGCGTGCGCGTGATCAAGATGGATGTTGGCGATGAAGCTTCCATCAAGGAAGCCGCCGCACAGTTGAAAGACGAGCCCATCGGGACGCTCATCAATAACGCCGGGATCATGGGAACGCGCCAAACGCCGTTGCAGACCAGCGCCGCAGAATTTGCGGACATCATGCGGGTGAACGTCCTCGGTCCAACGCTGGTGACGACAGCGTTTCTGCCCAATTTGCGCGCGGCGCGCGGCGCAAAGGTCGCGGTCATCTCATCGCTCATGGGCTCGTTCAGTTATGAGACGACCAGCTACATCGCCTATTCAATATCCAAGACGGCGGTGAACCGCATGTTCAACGCCTTCGCGCGCGAGCTTGCGAGCGACGGCATTCACGTCGCGATATTATCGCCCGGTTGGGTGCGCACCGACATGGGCGGCCCCAACGCAACACTCAGCGTTGAGGATAGCGCACGCGGGCTGCTGCGCGAGATCGCGCGCACTGACGCCACATTGTCGGGCAAGTTTCGCGACTATGCGGGCAGCAAGGTGGTGTGGTGAGCGGCGCGAACGAAACCGTTACGCCGCGTCCTTCGCGATGTTTGCCGGATCGTAGTTGAGGATCGGCGACAACCAGCGTTCAGCTTCCCCAACCGACATCCCCTTGCGCGCGGCATAATCTTCGACCTGATCGCGCTCGACCTTGGCGACGCCAAAATAATGCGCGTCAGGGTGGGCGAGGTAGAGACCACTCACCGATGAGCCCGGCCACATCGCGTAGCTTTCGGTAAGCTTCACGCCCACGCGCCGCTCAGCCTGCAGCAAGTCAAACAGGGTACCCTTCTCAGTGTGATCGGGCTGCATCGGATAACCGGGCGCGGGACGGATGCCGCGATATTTCTCCGCGATCATCTCTTCGTTCGTGAGGTCTTCGTCGGCGCCATAACCCCAGAACTCGCGGCGCACGCGCATGTGCATGCGCTCGGCAAAAGCTTCCGCAATACGGTCGGCAAGCGCCTTGACCATGATCGAGCCGTAGTCATCGTTGGCGCGCGCGAAGCGATCTGAAATGCGCTCTTCGTTGGCGCCCGCCGTAACGACAAAGGCGCCGATGTAGTCGGCCTTGCCGCCCGCAGGGGCGATGAAATCGGACATGGCGAGATGGGCTCGTCCATCGCGGCGTAAAAGCTGCTGACGCAGCGTGTGCAGCACCGCGCGCGTTTCTGTGCGCGACTCGCCCGTGTAGATCCGAATGTCGTCGCCAACCGCGTTCGCAGGCCAAAAGCCGATGATGGCTTTGGGATCGAACCAGCGTTCGTTGATCGCGCGATTGAGCATCGCTTGCGCTTCTTCAAAGAGCTGGCGGGCGACTGCGCCCTGTCGCTCATCCTGAAGAATTGCGGGATAACGCCCCTTTAGCTCCCACGTCTGGAAGAAGGGCGTCCAGTCGATGAAGGGAACGAGTTCCGCGACATCGTACGTTCCAAACACGCGCGTCCCAAGGAAGGAAGGTTTCGGCGGGTCATAACTAGCCCAGTCAACCTTCGCGGGGTTGGCGCGCGCGCGTTGGATTGAAATGCGCTGCTTGTCGACTTCAGCGCGCGCATGCGCGTCAGCAACCTTGCGGTATTCGGCGCGCAGCGTCTCGACATATTGCTCGCGTGATCCCGGCGACAGCAGCGCGGACACGACGCCCACGGCGCGGCTGGCGTCTGTGACATAAACGGCCTGACCACGATTGTAGTTGGGATGAATTTTTACTGCGGTATGGACACGGCTTGTCGTTGCGCCGCCGATGAGCAGAGGAATGTTGAAGCCTTCGCGCTCAAGCTCGGCGGCCACGAAGCACATCTCATCCAGCGATGGGGTGATGAGGCCGGAAAGACCGATGATGTCGACCTTTTCCTTCTTGGCGATGTCGAGAATTTTTGCCGCTGGCGTCATCACGCCAAGGTCGATCACTTCGTAATTGTTGCACTGGAGCACAACGCCGACGATGTTCTTGCCGATGTCGTGCACGTCGCCCTTGACGGTCGCCATAAGAACCTTGCCGGCCTTCTGGCTGGCGCCGGCTGCGTCCAGCTCCATGTATGGCATGAGCACAGCCACGGCCTGTTTCATGACGCGCGCAGACTTCACCACTTGCGGCAGAAACATCTTGCCAGCGCCAAAGAGGTCGCCGACCACGTTCATGCCAGCCATCAACGGGCCTTCGATTACGTCGAGAGGCCTTGATGCGGCCAGTCGCGCTTCTTCCACATCGACAGCGACAAAGTCACTGACGCCGTTCACCAGCGCATGTTCAAGCCGCTTGTCGACAGGCTGGTTGCGCCATTCAAGATCCGGCCCCTTGGCTTCCTGCGCGGCGCCGCGGAAGCGTTCAGCGATGGTCAGAAGGCGTTCGGTTGAATCCGCGCGGCGATTGAGCACGACGTCTTCGCACGCTTCGCGCAATTCGGGATCGATCTTCTCGTAGACCTGCAATTGGCCGGCGTTGACGATGCCCATGTCCATGCCCGCCGAAATGGCGTGAAGCAGAAACACGGAGTGCATGGCCTCGCGGACGTGATCGTTGCCGCGGAAGGAGAATGAGAGGTTCGACACGCCGCCCGACACATGGGCATGGGGCAACCGCTTACGGATTTCACGCGTGCCCTCGATGAAGGCGACGCCGTAGCCATCATGCTCCTCAATTCCCGTCGCGACCGCGAAAATGTTGGGATCGAAGATGATATCCTGGGGCGGGAAACCGGCGTCCTGGACCAAAATGTTATAGGCCCGCTCGCAGATGTTGATTTTGCGTTCAAACGTGTCCGCCTGACCCTGTTCGTCAAAGGCCATGACGACAACCGCCGCGCCGTACAGACGCACAATGCGCGCCTGCTCCAGAAACTTTTCTTCGCCCTCTTTGAGCGAGATCGAATTAACAACCGCCTTGCCCTGCACGCATTTGAGGCCCGCTTCGATCACGTCGAACTTCGAGGAATCGATCATCAACGGAACGCGCGCGATGTCGGGCTCTGACGCGATGAGATTGAGGAAGGTGACCATCGCCTTCTCGGAATCGAGCAGGCCTTCGTCCATGTTGACGTCAATGATCTGGGCGCCGTTTGCGACCTGATCGCGCGCCACATCGAGCGCGGCGGCGAACTCGCCGTTCTTGACCAGTTTGCGGAAACGCGCTGAGCCCGTGACGTTTGTGCGCTCACCCACGTTCACGAAGCGAATGTCTGGCGTGAGTGTGAAGGGTTCAAGGCCGGCAAGCCGCAGACGCGGCGCGATCTGGGGAAGCGCGCGCGGCTTCACGCCTCTCACGCGTTCAGCCATGGCGTGGATGTGATCGGGCGTCGTGCCGCAGCAGCCGCCGACGATGTTCACGAGGCCTGAGTCTGCAAACTCGCCCATGAGGCCCGCCATGTATTCGGGGCTCTCGTCGTAGAGGCCGAATTCGTTCGGCAGGCCCGCGTTTGGATAAGCGCAGACGAGCGTGTCGGCGATGCGCGACAATTCCGCAACGTGCGCGCGCATTTCGCGTGCGCCAAGCGCGCAGTTGAGGCCGACGGACACGGGGTTAATGTGCGACAGCGAATTCCAGAACGCTTCGGGTGTTTGGCCGGACAAGGTGCGGCCCGAAAGATCGGTGATCGTACCCGACAGCATGATGGGAAGTTCGATGCCGGTCTTATCGAAAGCGTCCCGCGCGCCCGCGTAGGCTGCCTTGGCGTTTAGCGTATCAAAGATCGTTTCGATCAGCAGAAGGTCCGCGCCGCCTTCAATGAGGCCGATCACAGCTTCAAAATAGGCCTGCCGCAGCTGATCAAAGGTAACCGCGCGATAACCTGGATCGCTTACGTCGGGCGAGATCGACGCTGTTCTGTTGGTGGGGCCAAGCGCGCCGGCAACAAAGCGGCGCTTGCCATCCTTCTGTTCGGCCATACCAGCGGCTTCGCGCGCCAGCCGTGCGCCGTCCTTGTTGAGGGCATGCACGTAGGCCTCGCAGCCATAATCGGCCTGCGCAATCGTGGTCGAAGAAAACGTGTTCGTCTCGCAGATGTCTGCGCCCGCCAGAAAATACGCGAGGTGGATGTCACGGATCGCGTCAGGCTGCGTCAGGATGAGAAGGTCGTTGTTGCCCTTCAGGTCGTGGGTGTGGTCGACAAACATCGTTCCACGAAAAGCGGCTTCGTCGTATTTCAAATCTTGAATCATCGTGCCCATAGCGCCGTCGAGCACGAGAACGCGCTCTTTGGCGGCTGCATTGAGAGCAGCACGGATCTCTGTGGTGTTGCGCGTCATGTCAGGCCGCCTTCTGTGCAGGCTGCGCACGCAGGCCGAGGAGATGGCAGATGGCGAACACGAGATCCGCTTTGTTCATCGTGTAGAAGTGAAAGTCGCGCACGCCGCGGTCAACGAGATCGAGCGCCTGTTCTGCAGCAACGGCTGCCGCCACGAGGCGGCGCGTGGCGGGATCGTCTTCAAGGCCTTCGAAACGAGCAGCCAGCCACGCGGGCACGCTTGCGCCCGTCTTCGTTGCGAAAGAGGCCGTTTGTTTAAAGTTCTGCACTGGCACAAGGCCGGGCACGATCGGGATATCGATTCCGCGCGCGCGCACTTGATCGAGATAGCGCAGGTAACAATCATTCTCGAAGAAAAACTGCGTGATCGCGCGCGTTGCGCCAGCATCGATCTTGGCTTTCAGCGCATCGATATCCTGATCGAAGCTCGTCGCCTCGGGATGCTTTTCAGGATACGCGGACACCGTGATTTCAAAGTCGCCGATGCGCTTGATGCCGGCCACAAGGTCAGCCGATGTCCGGTATCCGTCCGGGTGCGGTTCATATTTTGCGCCGACGCCGGCCGGGGGATCGCCACGCAGCGCAACGATGTGGCGCACGCCTAGATCCCAGTAATCCTGAACGACTTCGTCGATTTCGACGCGGCTTGCTCCAATGCAGGTGAGGTGCGCGGCAGGGCGCAATTGGGTTTCCTCAAGGATGCGCGCGACGGTGGAGTGCGTCCGCTGGCGCGTGGTGCCGCCGGCGCCGTAGGTCACGGAGACGAAATGAGGCTGTAGCGGCGCCAGACGCTGGATGGATTGCCATAGGGCCTCTTCCATCTCCGAGGTCTTCGGCGGAAAAAATTCAAAGGAGACGGCGACGGGCGCGGCGCCAGAGCGGCTCGCGCGGGGAACAGCAATGTTCATCAGGCTAGCTCCAATGTACTCGGCACAAGGTCGGTGACGACGCGCGGATCGCGTGCAACCCAGAGGGAAACGGTAAGTTTGTCGGAGTCGCGTTTGTTTGCCGCGAGGTCGCGCCCATCGACCGTTTCCAACCGCATTTGCGCGAGCATTTCGTTGATTTCATCACGCGAGAATCCGAGGCGCCGGTGGGCGTGCTTCTCGCGCAGAAATTCCAGCTTGTGCGGCGCGAAGTCGACAACGACGAGACGCCCCCCCGGCGCCAGCGCGCGCGCGGCTTCGCGCAAGGCGCGTTGCGGATCGTCAAGATAATGCAGCACCTGATGTACGAGCACGAGGTCATAACTGTCGCGCTCCACGGGCAGCGCATATATATCGCCCTGCCGCAATTGCACGTTGCGCAGCCGCGAGCGTTCCACCTCCGCGCGTGCTACGGAAAGCATGGCAGGGCTGAGGTCCACGCCCACCACGCGGTCTGCGTGTGGACTCAGCAATTGCAGCATTCGGCCCGTGCCCGTGCCAACGTCTAGGACAGCCTGCAAAGGCATGTCGCCCACAAGGTCAAGGATGGCGGCTTCAACTTCCTCCTCGGGAACGTGAAGCGAACGCAGTCGGTCCCAGTCAGCGGCGATTTCGGCGAAATAGCGCGCGGCGGAATCGGCGCGGTTCTGGCGCACTTCCGCCAGCCGCTGCCTGTCGGCGACGAGCTGCGGATCGAAGGGGGCAATGCGCTGGAGTATATCCCGTGCAAGCTGCGCTGACGGGCCAGACTGGGCCAGGTTGAAAAAAGCCCATGCGCCTTCCCGATGGCGCTCGACTAACCCGGATTCGACGAGCAGTTTCAGGTGGCGCGAAATGCGCGGCTGCGACTGGCCGAGGATATGAATAAGCTCGGTCACTGTGATTTCGGCTTCGCTGAGGAGCGCAAGCAGTCGAAGACGCGTGACCTCGCCGGCCGCTTCAAGCCCGGCCAAGATTGTCGATAAGGGGGCGTTCTGGTCTGAGTTTCGCGTGGATGCTGACATAAAGATATGTTTATGCGAATTCACGCCGAGGCGCAAGAACTCTGCCCACAATTTTGTGTCAGTGGGCTAATGCCCAACACGCAACCCGCGCGCGAACGTGGGAGATCGGCGGCACTTTAAGCGCCAGGAACACTGGATGCCGGTTGGGGGAAATCAGCTTGCCGGCTTGCGGCGCCGAACGAAGATGTTCGCGGTGACAGCCTGGGCAATGTGCTCGGCCATGCATTGGTAGCCAACATCATTCAGGTGAAAGTCATCGTCGGCCATCATCTGCATGGTGGCTTTGGTTTTGGAAATGTATTCCATCGCCTGGTAGCGACGGACGTAAAGTACATTTTGCTCGGATGCGACGCGCTTTAGCGCCTCGCGGATGGCGAAATAATGCTCGTCGCGGGCATATTTGGGCGTGTACTGAAGCCCAACAAGCACTACGTCGATCTTCTTGCGCTTCAGAATGGCGACCGTCTTGGCGACAGTGCGCTCGAACTGATCAACGGCAATGCGTTGCACCGCGTCGTTGGTGCCCACCTGCCACAACACTATGTCCGGCTTGATGAGGGCGGCTTCCATGCGCAACCGATCGGCGGTGGTGCCGGCCGTTTCGCCCGACACCCCGCGATTGATCATTTCGATGGGTACGCCCTTGAGCACCCGCTCAAGCATCGCTTCGAGTTGCGAGGGATAATTCTTGCGGTTGGAGGTCGCGCCAACACCCCAGGTCGACGATGAGCCAATGGCTAAAATGCGCAATGGCTGGTGATTTTCCAGTCGGCTGATGAGCGTGGGGAGAGGCGCCGGGGCTGCAATTTCGTTAGCCGGCACAGAACATTGGGTGCTGAGCGGATGTGTCGCTATCGGCGCGGCAGGGCCGTCCACCGCTGGCGGGGTCGCCGGCGCCGTCTGGGCGACAGCAAGACCCACCGCGCAAGCGGCGACTGCTCCGATCAGGAATATCAGGCCCTTAGGCGCTGTCGCCATTCGGATACCCATGCTGTCATACTCAATAAAACGAGTCCTAGTATAAGGACCATTGTGTCAACCCACAAGCTTTCCGACAGCACGAAACGACTGATCTGGCCGCTCAGGCTGAGCAATGAGCCGACGCAGAACACGTTTAGCGAGTTTCGGCCGAGCATAGAGCAGTAGCGCGCGACGGGGCGCGCATACTTGATGATAAAGTAGAAAGAACCGCCAAACGTCGCCACCAGCGCCAGCACATGAAGCAGGCGGAGAGGCGTCTGGAAGGTTTTGTCCACCACAAAGAAAGCCGCCGGCTCAGGCGCAGTGAGCCAGTCGGGATACCAGCCATAGGTCGCGGCAAAAAGACTACCGATCACAAAAAGCACGCCGAAAATGCGTACGGAAAGCCGGTACTTCTGGACAATTCGCTGGCTGGGGCCCGGTCCACCCAGCATGTAACCGATCGCAAACACGAACTGCCAGGCGAAGGGATTGAAATACCAACGCCCTTCGACCGGCCACGTCGGCAAATTGAAACCTGTATATAAGGTCGCGACGTAGAGGCCCCCGGACGCAGCAAGCAGCACAGCCGGGGACACGCGATAGAGGACGGCCATCACGGGCGCCATCCACATCAGCACGATGTAGAGTGGCAAAATGTCGAAGTAGCCCAGGTGATGAGAGATCAAGACGAGGCCGATGTTGGCCGTGACGGGCTCTGCGAACACCGCTGCTGCGTTGTTCCACTGCAGCACGAGGTTGGTCTGCGTGAGCAACGCCGTCGCTGCAATCATAGCGATCGCCATGACGGTGATCACCTGCTGCGCAATATAAAGCGTCACGGCGCGACTGCCGATGCGCAGCACCAACCGGACAGGCTGCAGATCCGGTGACCGGTCCACCATGGCGCGCAAGGACCAGCCGGCCAGCAAGACGAACAATTCGGCCGAATCAGAGAAACCAAAATTTCTGTGCGTGAACTGCTCGTAGAAGATGCCCGGCACGTGGTTGATAAATATGGCGATGAGCGCATAGCCGCGCCAGAAGTCGATCTCGTTGGGTGGACGCGTGCCCTTCACCTTCGGCGGAACCGAAGGGGTTGGGGCAACCCGCCTATTCGCCAGTTCGTCCATTCGTCGGCTTCTTCCAAACAGTGTCATAGCTTTAGAGAACCGATTGGCGCCGGTCGAGCGCGAAGAGAGCGAATTTGGCGCATTCGCGGCTCTGTGAGGCCCAACTTCAAGGTTTCATTAACGTTAACCAGTCCAAATGATGGGGAGCCGATCAACGCCCTGGTGACTCGGTGTTCTCATTGACGTCCCATGTAATCCCATGCTATCCCAAATCATCCTTTTGGTGCGTCACATTCCGCGCCCTGCGCCGGAGTTCCGGACAGCACGGGCGGAGAAAAATCCGTCGGACGCCTGTGGCGCCGCCAGGGATAGCGCGTCGCGTTCGCCTAAGCCTTGTTGGCTCGGGCCTAGTTCGAGTGGCTGCGTTGGATCGATTCGTTTCCCATTTCACCAACCGGCTGGACGCCAAGGGGCGCGTCTCTATTCCGGCGTCTTTTCGGTCGGTGATGGTGCGGGACGGATACGAGGGCCTCTACGTTCATCCGTCTCTGGATGCCGAAGCGCTGGATTGTGGCGGCTTCGCGCTGGTGCGGGAGATCGATGCGGTGCTGGGACGGTTCGCGGCCTATTCAAACGAGCACGACGTCTATTCGACGGCGCTGCTTGGCGATGGAGAAATCCTGAAAGTGGATCCGGAGGGCCGGATCAGCCTTCCGGATCGTTTGCGGGCGTATGCGAGCGTCGCCTCGGAGGTCACGTTCGTAGGGCAGGGGTACAAGTTCCAGATCTGGGAACCGGGCCGCTTTCGCGCCCACCTGGAAGAGGCCAGAAACCAGGTGCGCGAATTGCGAAAGAGGCTTGGCGCTTCAGTGAAGGTCGCGGATCAACCGCAACCTCGAGGAACACGGGAATGACGTCGGGTCGCGGCGAGGAGGCATCTCCTGTCGCTGGCGGACCGGCCCGGCACGTTCCCGTGCTCCTTGAGGAAGCGGTTGGCGCACTCTCGCCCCAGGCCGGGCGCGTCTATCTTGACGCCACGTTTGGAGCGGGCGGTTACACGCGCGCCATCCTCGCGCATGAAGGCGCGCGGGTCATCGCGCTGGATCGCGATCCCACAGCCATCGCCGCTGGCGCTTCCTTGGTCGAGGAATTTGGCGACCGTCTTGTCCTGCGTCAGGCCCGCTTTGGCGGACTTGCCGAGGCTGTGCGCGAGGCCGGTATCCCGGCTCTTGATGGTGTTGTCCTCGACATCGGCGTTTCCTCCATGCAGTTCGACGAAGCTGCGCGTGGCTTCTCCTTCCGCTTCGAGGGGCCGCTCGACATGCGCATGGAGATGAGCGGTCGCAGCGCTGGCGACATCGTCAACCAAGCCGACGCCGATGAACTTGCGGACATCTTCTTTTATTATGGCGAAGAACGCACGGCGCGCCGTATCGCGCGCGCCATCGTGCACGACCGCGAGATCACGCCATTCACGACGACGTCGCAACTTGCGGGGCTGATCGAGCGTCTCAATCCACCCCGCTTCGGCCAAATTCATCCTGCAACGCGGGCGTTTCAGGGCTTACGAATTGCTGTGAACGATGAGCTGGGAGAGCTTGCGCGCGCACTCGCGGGCGCCGAGCAGATTCTCAAGCCCGGCGGCACGCTCGCCATCGTGAGTTTCCATTCGCTGGAAGACCGCATTGCGAAGCAATTCTTCGCTGACAGGTCGGGGCGCGGTCATGCGCGCTCGCGGCTGCTGCCAGGCGAACCGGCGCGTGCGCAACCCACGTTCGATTGTCCGGCGCCGCAGCCTGTTGTTCCGGGCGAAGGCGAAATCAGACTGAATCCGCGTTCGCGCTCTGCGCGTCTGCGCTTTGGCCATCGCACCGATGCGCCGTCACGTGGCGTTGAGGGGGCGTGGGCGGATCACGCTCTCCTGCCGACGAAAAAGAAGAAGGGCCGCTGAGATGGTGCGCTGGCTCAATGTCATGGCTGTTGTCGCGCTGCTGGGGTCCGCTGTTTATGCGTACCGCACCAAGTACGAGACGATCTTCTATGCCGAGCAGATCGTGAAACTGAAAAATCAGAATCAGCGTGAACGCGAGGCCATTGCAGTCATGCAGGCGGAATGGGCGCATCTGACGCGCCCCACACGCATTCAATCACTGTCGGATCAGCATCTCGATCTCAAGCAATTGACGGTGGACCAGATTGTGCAAGTCACAGATCTGCCAGATCAACCGCCCAGACAAGATTCTATCGCCAAAAAGCTTGAACTCCTCGGTCTCGGGGATATGACCAGCACGCCGCGGGACGCACGCAACGCTGCTGCTGCGACGACGCCAGGCATCCGCACACGGCAGGAGCGTTGACATGTCGGCTGACAGAAATTTCGACCCGCCTCTCGATGAAAATGCCCCTGTGCGACAGACGATTTCCGCACGCGTGATCGCAATTATAAAAGCGATGTTCGGCACCCGTATCGACAAGAGCAGCGCGCGCCTTCGTCTTATCGCAGTCGCATTCGTCGGCATTTACGCCTTGATCGGCGGGCGGCTGTTCTATCTAGGCATGACGCCGGAGCCGCAGAACTTGCGTCGCGTAGCGGCTGAAGCCAGCTCGCGTGCGCGGCCCGCTATTGTTGACCGAAATGGCGAAATTCTCGCCGCTGACGTGATGATTGATTCCGTCTTCGCCGAACCGCGAAACATTGTCGACAAGGATGAGGCGGTCGAACTTTTGACCGCCGTGCTTCCGGACCTCGACGCCAAGGAATTGCGCGACAAACTTGCCTCTCGCCGCGGCTTTGTGTGGGTGAAGCGCGGCATCACGCCGAAGGAGCGCGCCGAAGTCTTTCGCCTGGGGCTGCCCGGCGTTGGCTTCCTGCCGGAGCATAAGCGCGTTTATCCCAACGGTCCTGTCGCCGCCCATGTGCTTGGCTTCACCAACATCGATAACATCGGCATCGCCGGCATGGAGAAGTATATCGACACGCTGGGCTTTGCAGATCTGAGCAGCGCCGGCTTCAAAGTCGCATCGCAAGACATGAAACCCATCAAACTGTCGCTAGATTTGAAAGCGACGCATGCGGTGCGCGACGAACTCATCAAAGGCATCGAGCTTTACAAGGCGAAGGCAGCCGCCGCCGCCATCATGGATGTAAATACTGGCGAGATCATCGCCCTAGCCTCGCTGCCTGATTATGATCCCAACAACCCGGTGGATGCACTGGAGCCGACGCGTATCAATCGCATGACCGTGGGCGTGTTCGAAATGGGCTCCACGTTCAAGGCGCTGACCCTCGCCATGTCTTTGGATTCTCGCAAGGCTACGCTCCAGTCCAAAGTGGACGCGCGCGCTGCACTGCGCTATGGGCGCCACACGATCAACGATTTTCACGGCCAGCATCGCACCCTCAGCTTCTCGGAAGTGTTCACCTATTCCTCCAACATCGCCACGGCGCGGCTTGCGCTTGGCGTTGGCGTTGAAGGCCATCAGCAGTTTCTAAGAAAGATGGGCCAGCTTGACCGCATGCGTACCGAAATGCCCGAAAGCGCCGAGCCGATCGTGCCGCGCCGCTGGGGAGAATTGAACACAATGACGATCGCCTTTGGTCACGGCCTTGCTGTTGCGCCACTGCAGTCGATGATGGCGGTGGGCGCGCTCATGAATGGCGGCAAGCTGGTCAAGCCCACGTTCCGTATGCGTTCAGTGGAGGAGGCGCAAGCTGAGGCGCCGCAGGTCGTCCGCGCAGAAACAAGCGAACAGATGCGTTATCTTATGCGTCTCAACGCTGAGGTTGGGTCTGCCCGCAGAATCGACGTGCCGGGCTATTTTGCAGGTGGGAAGACGGGCACCGCCAACAAGGTGGTCAACGGGCGATATTCCAACGACAAGGTTTTCACGACATTCACCGCGATCGCACCGTCGGACAAGCCAAAGTATCTTTTTCTGACGGTTTACGACGAACCACAGGGCGTACCTGCGACATCGGGCCAACGAACGGCGGCATGGAACGCGGGCGCCACCACGGGCCGAATTATTGAGCGCGTCTCGCCGATCCTTAACCTTGCGCCACGCCCCGTCATTCCGCCGGGCAGCTTCCCTGCTGTCGCGCGCCTTGGCGTTGGTCTTCCGAGCAGCGGGAGCAACTGGCGTTGATCACACTCGCTCAATTGTTGCCCGGGATGCGTTTGCCGCCATATGCGGCAAGCCAGATCGTGCGCGGACTGGGCGAGGATAGCCGAAAGATCGAGCGTGACTTTGTATTTTTTGCGCTGTCGGGCGTAAAGGCCAACGGGTTGGCGTTTGCGCACGCCGCGATGGCGGCCGGCGCCTGCGCCATCGTATGCGAGCATGCTCCAGATGGAGCAGACACGTCGCGCTACATCGAGGTCGCCGATACGCGGCTGGCGCTCGCGCGCGCTGCTGCAATCTTTTATCCCCGCCAACCGGGCACAATCGTCGCCGTGACAGGCACAAGCGGCAAAACATCTGTCGCATCCTTCGTGCGTCAGATCTGGTCGCTCCAAGGTCGCAAAGCCGCCGCGCTTGGCACGACGGGTCTTATCACCGATGAGGGAGCCGACGAGGGCGCGTTGACCACGCCCGATCCCATTACTTTGCATCGCATCATTGACAGGCTTGCGGGAGAGGGCTTTTCGCATTTATCGATGGAGGCGTCGTCGCACGGGCTCGATCAACGACGCCTCGACGGCGTGCGCCTGGCGGCGGCCGGTTTCACCAATTTGTCGCGCGATCATCTTGATTATCATCCCGACATGGAATCCTATCTCGCGGCCAAGATGCGCCTGTTCGACTCTTTGCTGGACAGGGGTCAAACCGCAGTGATTGACGCTGACGGTGAATATGCATCGCGCGTTATCGACGCCTGCCGCACGCGCGGCCTGAACGTATTCACCATTGGCGCCAAGGGCGAAGATTTGCGACTTGTCGAAGCCGAGGCTGCGATCGCTTCAACGCGTCTTGTGGTGGAGCATGACGGCAAGCGGCGAGAGCTGACTCTGCTGCTTGCGGGAGCTTTTATGGCGTCTAATGCGCTTGTCGCGGCAGGTCTGTGCATCGCAACGGGCGAAGATGTGGATGCGGTGTTGAGTGCGCTCGCATCGTTGCAAGGGGCGCCGGGACGCCTTGAAAAAGTAGGTGAGCGCCACGGCGCGCCGATTTTCGTGGATTACGCGCACAAGCCGGACGCGCTTGAAAAAGTGCTTGCAGCGCTGCGTCCAATGACGACCGGCCGCCTGATTGTCGTGTTCGGGTGTGGTGGGGACCGGGATCGCGGCAAGCGCGCGATCATGGGCGCCATCGCAACGCGCGCGGCCGACGTCGTAATCGTGACCGACGACAATCCGCGTTCGGAAGAGCCGTCGGCCATTCGCGCGGAAATATTGAAAGCCGCGCCGGGCGCCATCGAGATTGGCGACCGAGCAAAAGCAATCACGCACGCCATCGCAATGCTGCGGGTTGGAGATGCGCTTGTCATCGCGGGTAAGGGTCATGAAACGGGACAAAAAATAGGCGCGATAACGCTGCCGTTTTCCGATCACGACGCCGCGCGAAATGCGCTTGCGGAGGCACAATGAACGAAACTTATCTCTGGACAGGACTTTCTCTTGTCACGCCGCTTGAAGCGCGCGTGCGCGGCGCGTTGCCGGCTGGCGTTTTGGGCGTCTCCATCGACAGCCGCACGATTGAACCCGGCGATCTGTTCATTGCCATCAAGGGTGAGAACAGCGACGGGCATGACTATGTGCGCCGCGCATTCGAGAATGGCGCTGGCGCCTGCGTTGTTGATGAAGATCATGTCGGTTCACTGTCCGGCGCTGGACCGTTGTACATCGTGAAAGACACGCAGCGCGCGATGGAGCGCCTGGGCGCAGCCTCGCGTCAACGATCGCGCGCATGGATATGCGCTATTACAGGATCGGTGGGCAAGACGTCCACGAAAGAGGCTCTGCGACTGACGCTTTCGCATTTCGGGCGCACGCACGCCTCTGTCGCCTCCTATAATAATCATTGGGGCGTACCTCTCACGCTTTCGCGTATGCCGGTGACCGCTGACTACGGCGTGTTCGAAATCGGCATGAACCACGAGGGCGAAATCCGTCCGCTCGTTGCAATGGTTCGCCCCCACGTCGCAATCGTCACGACAATTGCGCCGGTCCACATGGAAAATCTGGGTTCGCTTGACAGGATCGCCGACGAAAAGGGCGAAATCTTTTCCATGCTCGCGCCCGAAGGCGTCGCAATCATTCCCGCAGACGCGCCCAATGTGGAGCGCCTCATTGCGGCGGCAGATCGCTCGCAGGCCGCCCGCAAATTGACGTTTGGGGAATCTGCAGACGCCGACATGCGGCTCGTCTCGCTCAGCGCGGATCCGCAAGGATCTGACGTTGAGGTTTCGTTCGAAGGGCAAACTTACCATTATCGCGTCGGCGCGCCGGGGCGTCATCAGGCGATGAATTCCCTCATCGTTCTGCTGACAGCGTATTGCTTTGGTTGTCCGATCGAGGAAGCGGCATCGCGTTTGGCCGAATACACAGCGCCTGTCGGACGCGGTCAGCAGTCGAAACATCGCACGCGCGACGGCGAGTTCCTCCTCATTGATGAGGCCTACAATGCAAATCCTGCATCAATGCGAGCCGCGCTTGGCGTGCTAGGCGATGCGCCTCTTGGCGCGGGCGGGCGCAGGATCGCGGCGTTGGGCGACATGCTCGAGCTTGGCGATCACGCGCAGCGATTGCACGACGAACTGGCGGAGCCCATCCTGCTCAACGGCGTCGATCTTGTCTATGCGGCGGGGCCGATGATGAAGGGGCTGTTCGACAAATTACCAGCCGGAAAAAAAGGCGTTTGGGCGTCTGCTTCCGTTGATATCGAGCTCGCGCTGATCGGGGAGATCAGGGCCGGCGACGCTGTGATGATCAAAGGTTCCAACGGAAGCCGCATGGGCCCCATTGTCTCCGCCATTCGCAAACATGCCGCGGAAGCGGCAGGCGAGGTCTGAAATGCTATACTATTTGGCCGACTACACGCATGTCTTCGGCCCGCTAAACGTCTTTCGCTACATCACCTTTCGCGCAGGCGGCGCGACTGTGACGGCGCTGTTGATCGTGTTTCTGTTCGGGCCCGCGATGATCAACGCGCTGCGCCTCAAACAAGGCAAGGGCCAGCCCATTCGCTCTGACGGTCCCCAGTCGCATCTCATCACAAAGGTGGGCACGCCAACCATGGGCGGCCTGATGATTTTGCTTGGTACGGTTTGCTCGATGATCTTGTGGGCAAATCTGCAAAACGCATTCGTCTGGATTGTCATGTTCGTGACAATTGGCTTCGGCTCCATAGGTTTTTACGATGATTATTTGAAAGTAAAAAAGCAATCACATGAAGGCTTTTCCGGCCGCGCCCGGCTAGGTGTGGAAGCAGTGATCGCATTGCTCGCCAGCGTGGCAATGGTGAAATTCGGTCCCGCCACAATTACTGGTCTCGCAGTTCCGCTCGTCAATGGATACGTGGCCGATCTCGGCTATTTCTTTATCTTGTTCGCGATGCTGGTGATCGTCGGCTCCGGCAATGCGGTCAATCTCACGGATGGTCTGGATGGTTTGGCGATTGTGCCTGTCATGATCGCGGCGGGCACATTCGGCGTCATCGCCTGGGTCGTGGGAAACGCTATTTTTTCCACGCATCTGGGCATCAATTTCGTGCCGGGCACTGGCGAGTTAGCGGTCGTCTGCGGCGCTGTGATTGGCGCTGGTCTGGGTTTCCTCTGGTTTAACGCGCCGCCGGCCTCCATTTTCATGGGCGACACGGGATCGCTGGCGCTTGGCGGCCTCATTGGAACCACTGCTGTTGCGGTGAAGCACGAGATCGTGCTCGCAATTGTGGGCGGGCTCTTCGTTCTGGAAGCGGTGTCAGTTATTTTGCAGGTCGGCTTTTTCAAGATGACCGGCAAACGCATTTTTCTGATGGCTCCATTTCATCATCACCTTGAAAAGTTGGGATGGAAAGAGCCGCAGATTGTCATTCGCATGTGGATACTTTCGTTCGTGCTCGCCTTGATCGGGCTCGCGACCCTGAAGGTGCGGTGAGGAGAACGCGATGCTTTCACGCGCAGAACAATCCTTCTTCTCCGACTGGTGGTGGACAGTCGACCGCTGGCTCATTGCTGGCTTGTGCACGCTCATGGTGCTCGGCGTCGTGTTCACCATGGCGGGAAGCCCCCCGGTTGCGGAGCGACTTAGCTTGCCGACGTTTCACTTCGTCAATCGGCATCTGGGTTATCTTGTGCCGGCAGGCATCATCATGGTGGGGGTTTCGCTTTTGTCCCCGCGAGGCGTGCGTCGCGCTGCGCTGATTGGTTACACGCTGGGTATGCTCGGCGTGTTGGCAGCTATCCAGTTCGGCGTCGAAATCAAGGGCGCGCGGCGTTGGGTGTTTGGCTTGCAGCCGTCCGAGTTCGTGAAGCCGTGTTTTGTGATCCTTGCAGCCTGGGCATTTTCGGAAGGCGCGCGTCGGCGCGACGTGCCGGGGACAGCCTTTGCGCTTCTTCTTCTACCGGCCACCATCATACCCTTCATGCTGCAGCCAGACTTTGGACAGACGGTTCTGGTCAGCATTGTCTGGGGCGGATTATTCTTTCTCGCCGGGCTTCATATCCTTTGGGTCGCGGGCATTGGCACGCTGGGCGTCACCGGGGGCTATTTGGCTTACAAATTCCTGCCGCACGTCCGCGTCCGTTTCGACAAGTTTCTGAATTCTGGCAGCGAAACGGCAGCGACAAATCCGGGCAATTCTTTCCAGAGCGATGTCGCGGTTGATAGTTTCGTGCAGGGCGGTTGGTTGGGTAAAGGGCCGGGAGAGGGAACGCTCAAGCGCATTTTGCCGGACTCGCACACCGATTTTATTTTCGCAGTCACTGGCGAAGAGTTCGGCGTTCTCGTCGCCTTCTTTCTGATGTCAGTTTTTGCGTTCATCGTGCTGCGGGGCTTCACGCTCGCCATGCGCAACGAAGATCCATTTTGCCGCTTCGCCGCTGCTGGCCTCATCATGCTCTTTGGTCTCCAGAGCGCAATCAACATGGGCGTTAATCTGCATCTGCTTCCGGCAAAAGGCATGACGCTGCCGTTTATCTCCTACGGCGGCTCGTCGATGCTGTCCCTGGCGCTTGGCATGGGTTTTCTCATTGCAGTGACGCGACGACGTCCGAGATCTGCAATCATTGAGCGCGTCGCATGACAAGCGACCGCTGCATCCTTCTGGCGGCAGGGGGCACTGGCGGCCACCTGTTTCCGGCCGAGGCGCTTGCGAACGAACTCGCGCGTCGCGGGGTTGCGGTGGAGCTCGTCACCGACGATCGCGCGTTGAAATACGGTCAACAGTTTCCGGCTCGCGCCGTTCACGCCATCACGTCGGCGACGCCAACAGGCGGCAACATTTTGAGTAAGGCAGCCGCGATCGCCAAACTCGCGATTGGCGCATGGCAGGCGCGCACACTGATCAAGCGTCTCAAGCCTGCCTGCGTCGTCGGTTTTGGCGGTTACCCAACGGCGCCGCCGCTGGTGGCTGCAAGCCTGCTTGGCGCGCCGGCGATCCTGCATGAGCAGAACGCCGTGATGGGGCGGGCGAACAGGTTTCTCGCAGGACGCGTCAAGCGCATCGCCACGGGGTTCCCGCGTCTTGAAGGCGCCAGCGTCGAGATTGCAGCTAAGGCCGTTCACACAGGTAACCCGGTGCGCCCGGCAGTGATTGCGGCCGCGCAAACGCCATATCCCGAGCTTGGCGATGGGCTTTTGCGCATCCTTGTCACGGGGGGCTCGCAGGGGGCGCGCGTCATGGCTGATGTCGTGCCTGCTGGCATAGCGGCATTACCTCCGAACCTGCGTGCGCGGGTCTCCATTGTTCAGCAGGCGCGCGGAGAGGACGAGGCTCGTGTGCGCGACGCTTACGCACAAGTTGGCGTGCAGGCTGAAGTCGCTCCCTTCTTCACGGATCTGCCGCAGCGTATC
>JAUXWZ010000018.1 GCA_030684835.1 Beijerinckiaceae bacterium | reverse complement strand
CCGCGAAGAAATCGCGCGGGCGGATCTTGGCCAGAATATTGGCAGCTCCAAAGATACGCATTACGCCCCCATCCCACCTGTCAGCACGCACGACCGGAATTCCAGGGGGCGTTTCTAAGCGAGTTCGCACTGAAGATGAGGAAGGACAATGTGGGAGCGTTGGCAATCCCAGCAAAAGCCTCCCAATCAATCCCGCAAGACGGGCGCCGCACGGAGCAGGCTACAGGAAGCGCGGTTCGATGCTTTGGCAATTCACATAGCAATGCGCGGCTTCGAAAAGCCGCGCATTGTGGTCTTCAAGGTGGCAGCCTTACATTGCGGGCATAATCGCGATGTCACGCACGACGCCGCTGACGCCGCTGATCTTGCCAGCCATGGTCGCGTTCCCAGTCTTGAGATCGACGCGGTAGAGCGTTCCATCCGCCATCAACCAACCCGTGCCGACGCCTTCGCCCGGCGCGATGTCGAACGCGACTGACTGGGGCATCATCCCTAACTTACCAACCAAGTTCAAAACGCCGTCGTTGGGCGGGGCCTGACGGACCAACGCGCCAATCGTCGCGTCGATGTTGTACAAGGTTGTCTCCTTGGCGCCCTTCACGGAGTTTGTGTAGGCTCCGGCGACCACATTAGGCTTCTCGCCCTTGTGCATATCGCTTTCGGCGAACTTGAGATCGCCATCCTTCGTAACCTTGCCGTCGTCCACGTTGATGCGCAGGTTCATGCCGTCAGAGCCCATGACGCGAAGGCGATCGGCCACGGGATTGAAGTCAACAGTCACCATGCCGGTTGGCGGCGCCATATCGAATTTCGATTTTTGCGTGGCCTTTCCACTTTTGGCGTCAATGGTCCAGGCCACGCCATCAGCGGTAACTGCGTAGAGCATGCCGTCCGCCGGACGCACGTCTATACCCAAAATGCGACCCGATGCGCCGCTCGTCTTCATCGTGCCTGTCACTTTCATGGAGGCGGTGTCCACCATCGCGATGGTATCTTCACCAACGAGCGCGGCGATCGTTGCGGCGTGCGAGACGCCGGCAAAAGAGGTTGCGCCCAGAAGAGCAATTACAAAGAATGTACGGGTCATGAAAACTCCCATGGCTCCAAGCCTGATGACCTGGCAGAGTGATTACCCGCGGCGCCGCCATGCGGATGCACGAAAAAAAATAAACAGGCGCGCGCATCCGCAGCCGCATCCGGCGTGTATTAACTGACAGACCGCCGGTTTCATCCTGAGCAAGGACAATTCGTGCACACGACGGCGCCCGTTCTTGAGCTAAACAATGCCGTGCGCGCGTGCGCCGCAGGCGATCGCAGCGCGTTGAGGTCAATCTATGATCTTGAGTCCGCCCGCATGCTTGGCGTCGCCCTTCGCCTTCTGCGCCGCAGGGCGCTTGCTGAAGAGGTGCTACAGGACGCCTTTTTGCAGATATGGGAGCGCGCCAGCACGTTCGATCCCCAGCGCGGGCACGCCCGCACATGGGTGTACGCCATCGTCCGTAACCGCGCGCTCAACATCTTGCGAAATGAGGCGCGCACAGACCTGACGCAGAACATTGAGGATCTGTGCGGCGCCGATCCTGACGAAGATCCTGAGCAGGTCGTGATGCGCTTGTCGGAGGCCAGCGCGCTTCGGCGTTGTCTTTCAGGGCTAGAGCCTGCTCGCCGCAGAATCGTCATTCTCGCGTATATTCATGGGTTGAGCCACGGCGAGCTTGCTGGCCGGGTTGGCTGCCCTCTGGGCACGCTCAAATCATGGCTTCGCCGGTCACTTCAGTCCTTGCGGAGGTGCCTCGCGTGAGTGACCCGAATGACGACGCGCTTGCGGCGGAATTCGCGCTTGGCGTGCTGGACGCCGCCCAGGCCGCTGATGCAGAATGACGCCTCGCGAGCGATCCCGCTTTCGCCAAAGCCGTCGACCATTGGCAGCGCACATTCGCAGAGCTTGACGCCACCGCAAATCCTGTTCCTCCAGCGAACGACGTGTGGGATCACATCGCAGCGCGCCTGACGACGCCCGCGCAGCAAGCTTCAAAACCTTTTGGCGCCCTGCGCGTAACAAACTTTGCGGCGTCGTCGCTGGGCAGGTGGTGGGACAGCTTGTCCTTCTGGCGCATCACCGGCATCGCGACGTCGCTCGCCAGCCTCGTTCTGCTTGCAGGGCTCGCCGCCTCGCTCATGCGGGCGCCGCAAACGCCCATCTACGTCGCGATCCTTATGACAGAGAACAGCAACGAACCAGCGGCTCTGGTGAATACTTTTGCCGATGGACGCGCCGAGCTTGTGCCCCTGCGCGACCTCGCGGCGCCGGAGGGCCGCGCGCTTCAGGTCTGGACGTTGTGGGATCGCGCGGTGGGCCCGCGGCCCGTTGGGCTAGCTCCGGTGATCCGCACCATGAGCCTTAACCTCAACAACCTGCCGACCACAGGTCAGGGCCAGTTGTTCGAGATCACGCTTGAGCCAAAAGGCGGATCGCCAACGGGACGCCCCACCGGGCCCATCCTGATGAAGGGCTTGACCACGCGCGCGTTGTGATCGCTCCGCCTGATCGTTACGCTTGATCGTTGCGCTTGATCGTTACCCCTGCAGGCGTTCGAGCGGCGCCGTGATGGAAATTTTCACGCCGTCCGGGCGCCAGTCGTAAACTATGGTTCCGCCCAGTTGACCCGTTGCCGTCGCTCGCGCCAGCTTGCTACCGAAGCCCTCGCGCGCAATGCCCTTTGGCGTCCCATCTGTTCCGTTCTCGATCCAATCGAGGGAGAGACCTCCACCAAGCAGTCGCCACAACACGCTCAACTGACCAGTCGGCGCGCAAAGGGCCCCATATTTCGCAGCGTTGGTCGCAAGCTCGTGGAGAATGAGCGCAAGCGACGTCGTCGCCTTGACGCCAAGAGAAAACCCCGGGCCTTCAATAGTCAATTGATCCACGGCCGATAGATCAACGTGTGGCCTGAGTATTTCGCGCACAAGCGCCTCAAGTTCGGCGCCTTCACCACCATCATGCGCTTCAGTCTGGATCGCCGAGCGGATGAGTTCATGCGCCTTGGCGAGCGCGTCGAGCCGGCCCCGCAGCACCTGCGCCATGTCTGGAACGCTGGTGGCGCTGCGCGACGTCATCGTGACCATGCCGGACGCTATTGCAAACAGGTTCTTCACCCGGTGGTTGAGTTCGCCCAGCAGCAGCTGGCGCGATTCCTCCGCCTGACGTTGCTCTGTGACGTCCCGCGACATCGACACAAGCCGCAACGGCTCACCCCCCGCGCCAAGCGCCGGCGTAACGACAACATCCCACCATTTCGGCACGCCCGTTGCGGTGGGACCAAATGCAGAAAACCGCCCAACACCACCCGCAAGGGCTGCGGCGACGGCCTCTTCCACAAGCGACTTGCTAGACGGCGGCCAAAGGCTGCTCCACGGCCGTCCAAGCAGCGGAGCGAGAGCGTCCGCCTGTGTCAACGCGCGGCCATTCTCGTTCATGAACTGGATCGTGCCATCAAGGTTCAGAACAGTGATGCAGTCCGGACTTGATTCCACGACGCTGCGGCTGAACTCCTCGCTTTCGCGCATCGACCTCGTTTGCTCGGCGAGTTGTTCTTCCGCCGCCTTGAGATCATGAATGTCCATGCAGGTGCCAAACCAGCGCGTGATGTCGCCATGCTCGTTGCGAACGCATTGCGCACGTCCAATGACCCAACGGTATTCACCCGAATGATGCCGGAGGCGATATTGAATATGGTACGGCTCGCCCGTGCGCAGGCTGTGTTTCCACAAACGCCACGCGCGGCCCTGATCGTCGGCATGAAACATTCCATTCCATGCTTCACCGTCCGTCGTGCCGTAGGGAACCCCGGTAAACTCGTACCAACGATCATTATAATAATCGTGATGGCCATCCGGCAGCGTCGACCAGATCATCTGATCGATTGAATTGGCGATCGCTGCGAACTTGGCTTCGCTGGCGCGCAATGCGCGCTCCGAGAGCGTGGCGTCCGTCACATCCGTCACCTGAACGAAGATGCCGCTGCGTTGGCCCGCGCTATCGGACAAAGGTTGATAGACGAAGTCGAGAAAGCGTTCTTCAGGTTGGCCGTTATTACGATCAAGCGTGATTGGAATCGCGTGGCCGACGTGCGTCCGTCCAGATGCATAAACTTCGTCAAGAAGCGCCACAAAGCCCTGCGAGACAACTTCTGGAAGCGCTTTTTCGACGGACTGACCGATAAGGCCGCCGCGGCCCACGAGCTGGGCATAAGCAGGGTTCATAATTTCGAATACATGCGTCGGCCCGCGCAGCACGGCGACGGCGCCGGGCGCTTGCGAGAACATACTTTCGAGACGTTCAAGCTCCGCTTTCGCTTCGCGTCGAGCGACCACAGACGCGGTCGTCTCATGGCCTTGATTGAATATTCCCATCACCGCGCCGTGATCGCCGCGGATCGGGGTTACACTATAGTTCCAGTAGGTTTCAGTTGGCGACCCATTGCGTATCATCGGGAGCAGATGATCGTATGTCGAAAACCCCTCACCGGTCGCCAATACGTTTTCGAACTGGGGGCCAACGACGTCCCAGATGTCATACCAGACTTCGCTGCCAGGACGCCCCAGCGCCCACGGATGCCGCTCCGCAGGAATAGGCGCCCAGGCATCATTATAGAGCAGGCGAAGCTCTGGCCCCCAGTAAATAGCGGTGGGAAAGCTGGAGTGCAGACAAATAGAAAGCGCCGCCCGCAGCGCCGGAGGCCAGCCGGCCGGCGCTCCCAGAGACGTGGACTCCCAGTCATGCTCGCGAATGAGCGCTCCCAGTTTTCCACCACCGGACAGAAAGGCAGGATGCTTCTTGGACACGGCAGCAAGGCTCATTCAGAAATCCGCACGTCCCCGGCCATACAAGTCTCATGAAACTTGAGGTTCCGCTTACCGCCAGAGCGACGAAACAGGATCAAACTTAAGTGCATTCGATGACTGTATTCGACGCCGTCTAGGCAACTCCGTCGCTAAAAACAGCAGTTAAGACTGGCGCCCCGCGAGGACGAAGTAAAGCAGCCGGTGCCCCGCCAAGCTTGAAGAAAGCTGTAATCAACCTTGGCTGAGGCGTAGCGGACACAGAATGACAACATAACAGGCAATGACGAAGCCGCAGACAAGCTGCGGTCGTTAGACAATGTTACACTCAAGCTAACGCATCTGGCTAGTTGAACCGACCTGCGGTCGCCCACTTGGCGACGTAGTCGTAGAGATTTTTCGTGGCGTTGTCGTAGGGGCGGCCGGTGACTTTAGAACAGGCGACACATGGCGTTTGGCCGTGCACGGCGCCTTCGATCACGACGTAATCCTTGTCTTTGCTGGCCGCCACGTCGAAGTGGATTTCGTTATCTGCAACGAAATAATGCCCGCCCATCGCCGCGATCAGCAGAGGCGCCGTAATCGCGCGCACGGCGCACGGAGTCGAATTGTTGCTAGAGCACCAGTCAATGTCGACCATCGAATCCTTTGCGCGGATCGCGTTCGCGCTGAGAAAGGACGTTAGGGTCAAAAACATTGTTCCGTTGGAGAGGGTGCGGTCGGCCTTCGCATTCCCGGCAAGGGCAATCCGAACCGAGCGAACGATTTCGGTGGAGATGGACCCATCGTTTCGAATGAGCTTGTGCGGCTTCACGGTGCCAGGATGAACGCTCATCGAAAAATCCATAAGCCGCGCGCGATTGCGATAGACGATAAATGGCGCGTCATCGCTCGTCTTAGCCGTGCCCGCAGCGATCGCCGCGCGCATCGCCACAGCCTTGTCGATAAGCCGGTTCATCCGCGCCGCCTGACCCGCAAAGTAGCGGTCCATGAACTCCTGCGAATACACGGAGTGTCCGTCCGGATTGAAGCCATTCTTGCGATCGAAGGGGTCCAGCGATGAATCGATCTGTCCCGGATTATCTTCATCAATCACGCTTGGGTTGAGGCTTCGAAGCGCGTTGATTGTGTTGCCCGGATGCGCGTCGAGGAGAAAGAGGCCGTCGGCTTTGGGCAAATCTTTCAGCGACTCCGGACATTGCGTGAGCTTGTTGGGCCCGCGGCAGAACGCAACGCCATTCTCCGCTGTCGCCTGATAAAATGAAGTGGCCGGACCGCCGCCCGAAAACCCAATCAACACAACCTTCGTCACGCCCGGCTGCTTGCGAAGCAATTCGATGCCTTGCTTGATGTCGAGGGCTACGTTCTCGAAATTGACGATCGCTTCGTTATTGTCGGAGCGCGGATTCATGCCCAGCACGATGAAACCGCGCTTGGCTAGCTCACGCGTTCCAATCATGTTCATGAAGTTCGACGTGCGATGGATCGTCAGGAAAGCAATGTTGGAAACAGGGCCAGAGTCAGGGGCATACAGCGCGCCCTTTGTCGCAGATGGCTGGAAGGCGATGTAACGCGGATTGCTCTGCGCCAACGCGCCGCTTGCGATCGTGAGCGCAGCCACAAGACAGCCCGCCAGAAACTTCCCGCCCATGCGTCACTCCCATACTTTGTTGATTGCGCTTTACGCGCTTGAGCATCCGGCGCGAGGGCGCCGGATGCAAGTCTTATCGTGCTTACGACAGATGCTTCTTGAAGAACGCCAGCGTGCGCTCCCATGACAATTCCGCCGCAGCCTTGTCGTAGCGGGGCGTCGTATCATTGTGGAAGCCGTGATTGGCCTTCGGGTAAACAAACGCTTCGTAAGTTTTGCCGTTGGCCTTGAGCGCTTCTTCGTAAGCCGGAAGTCCCGATACGAGACGCGTGTCAAGCTCAGCTTGATGGATCAGCAGCGGCGCCTTGATGCGCGCCACATCCTCAGGCTTGGGGTGGCTTCCGTAATACGGAACGCTCGCCGCCAGATCTGGCAGCATAACCGCCATCGAGTTCGCAACCGACCCACCGTAGCAAAAGCCGACAACGCCGACCTTGCCGTTAATGTCAGGATCTTTCTTCAGCCATTCATAGCCTGCGATGAAATCCATCAGAAGCTTCTGCGAATCGAGTTTGGCCTGCATCTCGCGACCCTTGTCGTCATTGCCCGGATAGCCGCCCAACGAGGACAAACCATCGGGCGCAAGAGCAATGAAGCCAGCGACGGCGAGACGCCGAGCCACATCTTCGATGTAGGGGTTCAGACCACGGTTTTCATGAACGACGACAACCGCGCCATATTTGCCCGGCTTTGCGGGCTTTGCGAGCAGCGCCTTTGTCGGACCATTGCCCTTCGGCGACTCGAAGGTGATCGTCTGTGTCTTGATGCGCGCATCATCCGGCTTCACCTGCTGGGCGAGCGCATAATTGGGGAGCAACATCTCAACGAGCGCCGCGGCGCTCACGCCGACCGCAGCGTATTTGCCAGCGCCGGCCACAAACTGCCGGCGATCAATTTTGCCGTGGCAATATTGATCGTAAAGATCGAGCAGGCCCTGATCGAAATCCTTGGCCGTCTTGCGAGGAACGAAATTCATCCGGAAGCTCCCTCTGCGCCTCCGCTTCTCCGGCGGGAGGCGGCGCCTGAACCATAATACCCGACGTTACGGTTTTTGGCAGACCCGACCTTTGCGATCTCCTCACGAGCACGGACTTGTGAACTCTGCCTTTAACGGGACTAGGGTTTCATCCTGCGCCGATCGCTCCAAGGAGACGGACTGGACCCGACCGTCCACTCTGACTAGCATTGCATTGGGCGCCTGGCGCCGCCGGAGGACGACCACGTGGCAAGTCCTCGCGTCACGAAGCGCATCCTGCACGCAACAGCTTGGCTGTTCGTCCTGTATTTGGCCGTGGCTTACGTCGCGCTTCCCCTTGCCTGGACTCACCATGACCGGCAGCCTGCGATCGCCAATCTTTCAATGCGCACTCACACGGAGCAGGGCATACCCGCAGATCCGATCAATGTGGGCGCCATCGGCGCGCACGAAACATTGCTGCTGGCTTTTGCAAAAGCAGGCTGGACGCCAGCCGACCCGATTACGCTCATGTCGTCGCTCGCGATCGCCGAAAGCGTCGTGCTGCACCGTCCCGACTCTCGCGCGCCCGTCAGTTCGCACTATTTCGACGGTCGCAAGCAGGATTTCGCCTTCGAGAAGCAGGTTGGCGGCAGCGCCGCCCAGCGACATCACATCCGCTTTTGGAAGGCGCTTGAGACAGGCTCGGAAGGAAAACCGCTATGGCTGGCCTCCGCGACCTTCGACCGGGGTGTAGGCCTGAGCCGTTTTACGGGTCAGATCACCCATCACACCGACCCCGACATCGACGCCGAGCGCGATTTCGTCATCGATGACCTAACTCATGCGGGCGTGGTCGGCGACATTTACGAGATCACTGGCTCGGGGACGACGCTGCACGCGCGCAATGGCGAAGGCGATCCCTATTTCACCGACGGAGAGGTGAAAATGGTCGTGCTCAAGGATGAGGCGCCCGAATCGCAAACCGCTCCCTTACGGATGGCGTCCCCAACCTATGTTGCGCGCAAGCGGCTCCTTTTCGACGCGTATCGAAGCCTGCGACGCTGGATTCTGTGACGCCCCGACCGGAATGCGCGCCGGCTTGGCCCAGCGCATGCATCGAATATAGTCGAAGCACGGTCGCAATATCGCAATTGGAATGGAACAGCCATGAAAACGCTCACGCGCGCATTCGCTTTGCTTGCAGCAACGTCAGTCCTTGCGGGAGGCGCCGCCGCCGACGATTTTTACAACAAGCGGCAAATCACGATGATCGTCGGTTCCGCGCCCGGCGGCGGCTACGACACATATGCGCGCCTTGTCGCGCGGCATCTGCCAAAATTTATCGCAGGCGAGCCGTTCATGGTCGTGCAAAACCTCCCCACAGCCGGGAGCCTCGCCGCGATGAACGCCATCGCGAACGTGTCGCCGCGCGACGGCTCGACCATCGGCGCGATGCAGAACCACATCGGCGTGGAGCCGATCATGGGCATCACCGGCGCGCCGCAGAATGCGCGCTACGATGGACGCAAGGCGAACTGGCTGGGCAGCACGAGCCGCGAAGTGCCAGTCGCCGTGGCCTGGTCTAATTCGCCGATCAAGACGTTTCAGGACACGCTGCAGCGCGAGATGATCGTCGGCTCCAGCGGCGTCGGCAGCGCGGACGCAGTTTACGCCCGCGTCCTCAATGCTCTCGTGGGAACGCGGTTCAAGATCATCGACGGTTACAAAAGCGCGTCCGACCTGACACTCGCGGGTGAAAACGGAGAGGTAATGGGCCGCGTCGGCTGGTTCGTCTCCGGCATGCTCGCGTCACACGCCACGCAAATTGCAGAAGGAAAGGTCCGCGTCCTCGTGCAGCTTGATTTCGACAAACATCCGGCGTTGCCGAACGTACCCACCATCGGCGAGTTCCTGTCCGACCCGACCAAGCGTCAACAGCTGGAATTGTCGCTGGCCTATCTGGCGGCCGGGCGTCCCTTCGTCGCCCCGCCCGAAGTGCCTGCAGAACGCGTCAGGATTTTGCGCGACGCATTCATGAAAGCGGTGAACAGCCCGGATTATCTCGAAGAGGCTAAAAAGATGCGCCTCGATACAAGCCCAATGTCTGGCGAGGAGGTTCAAAAGCTGGTCGAGAGAATTTATGCGACCCCGCCGGACGTGGTGAAGGCCGTCCGGGCGATCATGTCGCCCAAGTAACAGGTCGTCAGTACGGCCGGGCGTGAGGCGCCCGATCAGGCTGTTGTTTCTTGAACGGCCGGGCGCCTGGATCGCCGCTTCCACAAATCTATGGTCGACGATTTTCATCACGCCGGCCATTCTTGAGCATTTTAATCATGCGCTGGGCGCCGGGGTGCGCCTTTGGCCGGAAGCCTATGTCACCGATATTGGCGCAAAAGCAGGCGCCTCTTCCAATTTGTAGCGGGCATCGCTCCTTGATGGGGCGTTCTGTTGAAAACTTCGGCGCCTCGCGCTCCCTGAGGTTCGGAAAGACGCCGAAAGGCTCGAATCATAGCTGGCACGCAGGTTGCTAGACATCGTGTGCGAGTAGAAGCGGTCAGGACCTAGTCCGGGACATTGCTCGTCAAACCGCCGCCGCATGTGGGGAAGTTTGATGCACGCTTCTGATTACGCAGATCCAACATCGGTCCGTTCAAATCGCGCGACAGTGCGCGCGCTAGTCGCGAACGCTTTGCGCCCAGCTTCCATGCGCCAGACCTCAGGAGAATTCATAATGTCGATCACGAAGCTCGCCCGAGTCCTCGGCGCTGGCGCAATCGCGTTAGCCGCCGCCGCGTCCTCCGCATCCGCGCAGGACAAGGTTATCTATCAGCTCGACTGGCTGCCCGGCGGCGACAAAGCGCCGATCTATGTCTGCATCAACAGAGGCTTTTGCAAAAAGGCGGGTCTCGACGTGTCCATTACATCGGGCCGCGGCTCGACGGAAGCAATCACCAAGCTTGGCACCGGCTCGTCGGACATCGGTTCAGCGGGCATGGAGGCGCTTATGGCCGCAAAGGCGCGTGAAAACGTGCCTGTTATCGCCGTCATGTCGATCTTTAATCAGGGCCCGCACGCCTTTTTCACCCTGAAGGGCAACGGCGTCACCGAAATGAAGGACGTGAAAGGCAAGCGCATTGCGACCTCGCCGTTCACAGCCTCCAATGTCTTCCTCCCGCTCATACTCGCAGACATGGGCATGAGCGAAAGCGACATTCGGCTGACAAAAGCTGATCCCGGCGCGCTCGGTCCCATGCTGATGACGGGCTCGACAGACGTGATCATCGCCTGGATGACCGACGTCAGCCGCTACACAAATCAGGCGATCGCCGCCAAACGCGAGATCGTCGTCATGCCCTGGTCCACACAAGGCCTGAATCTTTATTCCGCAGCGCTCGTCGCTTCCGAGAAATTCCTTAAGGAGCGCCCCGATGTGGCGCGCCGCTTCGTCGCCGCATTCAAGCAATCCATGGAATACGTGAAGACGAACCCTGCCGAAAGCGTTGCAGCCGTGACAGCCATCGTCCCCGAACTTACCGGGCCTGACGTCAATGGTCAGCTGAAGGACATGCTGGTCCTGATGCACAATGATGTCTCGGCAAAGGACGGCCTTGGCGCGCTAGAGGCGAAGCGCCTCGCTGAAACGTGGGCGCGCACGGCGGCCTCACTCAAGCTCGATCCCAAGTCGCTCGATCCCGAAAAGGTCGTCAATCGCAGCTTCATGCCGAAGTAGCTCGACAATGACCGAGGCTCCCGCCGCCATCCGCTTCAAGGGACTGGGGCAGATCTTCAAGACTGCCACAGGCCCGCTGGAGGCGCTTCGCGGCGTCGATTTCTCCGTGGCGCGCAACGAGTTTGTCGCCGTTCTAGGCCCGTCGGGCTGCGGAAAATCAACACTTCTGCGCTGCATCGCCGGCCTGCTGAAGCCGACAAGCGGGAGTCTCGAAGTCTTCGGCCTTCCCGTGACTGACCCGCGCGACGACATCGGCATTGTCTTTCAAAAGCCGACGTTGCTGCCCTGGGCAAACGTGGAGGACAATGTCGTCTTCCCGATCAAACACAAGAGCGGCAGGGTGCGCCCCGACGATCGCGACGAGGCGCGCAAGCTGCTCAAGATGGTCGGCCTTGATGGCTTCGAAAAACGCATGCCGGCGGAATTATCTGGCGGCATGCAGCAACGCGTTGGCATCGCGCGCGCGCTTCTTCTCAATCCTGACATCCTGCTCATGGATGAACCTTTCTCCGCGCTCGATGCGCTGACGCGTGAAGAGATGGGCTTCGAGCTTCTGCGCATCTGGCAACAGCATCCCAAAACCGTTCTGTTCATCACCCACTCAATCAGCGAGGCGGTGTTGCTGGCTGACCGTGTACTCGTGATGAGCGAACGTCCCGGCGGCATCATCCGCGATCTCAAGGTTCCACTGCCCCGGCCGCGCAGCATCGAAACGACGAGCTCCAAGGTGATGCATGACTTCTCAGGACAACTCCGCACCCTCCTCCTCAAGCGCGCCTCTTGAGCTACGTCGTGAAAGAATGAGCGTGAACTTGATGCAGGCGCTGATCTCGCCCCGCGCGAAGTCAATCATTTTGCCGACAATCACCTTCATCGCGATTCTCGCGATCTGGGAAGGCGTCTCAAGAGGATTTTCGATTCCCGCTTTCGTCCTGCCCGCCCCCAGCCGCATCCTGATGGGCTTCGAAGCCATTACCTTTTCGCGCTGGATGGAGCACGTCTGGGCAACGCTCCGCGTCGCCCTCATCGGCTATTTTGTATCTATCGCCGTCGCCATCCCCATCGCCATCGGCCTGACCCGCTCAAAAACACTGGCGGACTGTCTCTACCCCATCCTCGTCGTCGTGCAATCCACGCCCATCGTCGCCGTAGCGCCGATCATCATCGTCGTGCTGGGTTCGCAGGACGCGCCGCGCATCGTGATTACTTTTCTGATCACCTTCTTCCCGCTCGTCGTATCAACTACGACAGGACTGATGGCGACGCCTCCCGAACTCATTGAACTTTCGCGCAGCTTGCGTGCGCCGGCGTCGCGCGAATTCACGCAGATCCGAATTCCATTCGCGATCCCCTATATTTTTTCCGCACTGAAAATTTCCATCACGCTTGCTGTCATCGGCGCCGTGGTTGCCGAGTTTGTCGCCGCGGACAAGGGCGTCGGTTACTTCATCCAGTTTTCAACCTCGCTGTTCAAGTTACCAGAGGCATGGGCAGGTCTCGGCGTTCTTGTTCTGATGTCGCTCACGCTGTTTCAACTTGTCGAACTTACGCAACGCGTTTTCTTCCCCTGGAGCCTGCCAAAGGACGCAACATGAGCGACTTTCTCATCAAGGGCGCACGCGGAATTTTCACCGGCCTGCAGGGCGAAAAGGCCCGCGCGACCGGCGATATTCGCGTGCGCGCCGGCGTCATCGCTGATGTTGGCGCGCTCACCCCGGAGACAGGTGAGAAGATTGTAGACGCCCGCGGATGCGTGGTCACGCCTGGCCTCGTCAACACACATCATCATCTGTTCCAGAGCCTGATGAAAGGCGTGTCTGACGGGCTCGATTCAAACTTGTTCCGCTGGCTGCGCGTCGTGCCCTACACCTATTGGGACAAGCTTGACGAAGAGGCGTTGCGCGTGTCCGCAATGGTGGGCATGGCGGAACTGGCGCTCTCCGGCGCAACCACAATCGCCGATCACCATTACATTTTCTCCGACGCCTACGACTTCGATCCGGCCGATCTCCTTTTCGAAACGGCCCAGAAGTTTGGCGTGCGCTTTGTGTTCTGCCGCGGCGGCGCAACCCAAGGGCGCACCTTTGACGAAGGCCGCCTGAAGCCCATTCCCACCGAGTCGCTCGACAAGATGCTGGCCTCGATCGAAAGATCGGCCTCGCGATGGCACGACCCTTCGGCGAACGCCATGCGCCGCGTCGTGCTCGCGCCGACAACGCCGACATTCTCGCTCGACATCGGAGAGTTGCGCGAGATGGCCGCGACCGCGCGCGCAAAAGGCCTGCGCATGCACACGCATCTTTCGGAGACCAGCGACTACGACGCATGGACAGAATCAAAATACGGCCTGCGTCCGGTCCACTGGATGGGAGAGAATGACTGGCTTGGACCCGACGTGTGGTTCGCGCATCTCACGACAATGGACGACAGCGAAGTGCGCGCGCTTTATGAAACCGGAACAGGCATGGCGCATTGCCCGCAGGCCAACGCGCGCCTTGGATCGGGCGTCGCCCCCGCCGACAGGCTTTCGCGCATGGGCGGCAACGTCTCGCTCGCTGTCGATGGCGCAGCAGCGAACGAAGCAGCCGACATGATCTCGGCGCTATATGCGGCATTCACCGTTCATCGTGCGACCAAAGGCGCGGGCGCGGTGGCGGCTGATGAAATTCTTCGCTGGGCCACGGCAGGCGGCGCGAAAGTGCTCGGGCTAGACGCGGTCGGCACAATCGAAACCGGCAAGTCAGCAGATATCGCAATCTTCGAGCTGAACAATCCACGCTACCTTGGCCAGCACGATGTAATCGCGAGTCCGGTTATATCTGGCGGGCAGGCGCAGGTGCGCCACAGCTTCGTGCAGGGACGCGAAATCGTCCGTGACGGCAAACTGCCGTGGCTGGACATGGATCAACTGGCTGCCGACGCCAATCGCATTGTCGCTCGCATGGCCGCGCAAGTAGCGCCTTAAACCGAAGAGGAGAAGACGGCTCACGATGGGCGCAGCCCGCCCACAGCATGGGAGTAGAAGCAGTCAGCGCCAATCGCGCCGGTCATTGCTCCTTCAATCGCGCGGAATATTCCGCAACCCGAATGGAGAATGTCATGAAGACCGCAAACTATGCACTGGAAGAACTGAACAAGGAAACGACGATCGGCGAGATCGGCCTCGAAAAGAGCCGTGAGATTCGCAAGATCGACATGTCGGACTTTGCGAACCGCAAGGCCGAGATCGCTGATGATCTGTGGGCAGCCTCGGTCGAGTCCGGTTTTTTCCAGCTCATCAATCACGGTGTCCCGCAGGACAAAATCGACGGCGCGTTCGAGATGTCCGAACGGTTCTTCGCCATGGAGAGCGAGGTTAAGGCGAAATATCCGATGCTGAAAGGCACGAACTCGGGCTGGGAATACATGGCGCAGGTCCGCCCCTCCACTGGCTCTGCCGACCGTAAGGAATCCTATCAGATCACGCTGCCCCGCATGACGACACTCTGGCCAACGCAAGAGGAGCTTGCCGGCTTCAAGTCAGCCATGCTTGAATTTGAGAGGATGAACTGGTCGCTGGCGATGAGAGTTCTCTCCTGCTTCGCGCTCAAGCTCGGATTCGATGAAGCGTTCTTCACTGAGCGGCACGACCCCGCATCGGCCCATTATCAAAGCACCTTGCGGCTGTTGCATTACTTGCCGATGGAAAACGCCAAACCCGAAGATTTCGACTTGTGGCGTGCAGGCGCTCACACTGACTTCGACTGCCTGACGCTGCTGCACCAGAAGTCAGGCCAGGGCGGTTTGCAGCTGTGTCCCGGCAAAGAATTCGAAACCCACGAGTGGACGAGCGTGGAGCCGTTGCCCGGAGTCATAACCTGCAACATTGGCGACATGCTCATGCGCTGGAGCGATGATGAATTGAAATCAACGCTGCATCGTGTGCGGATGCCGAAGCCCGAAGAATATCAGGGGCCCCGCTACTCAATTGCGTATTTCGCGCAGGCGAACACAGACGCGATCATTCAGGGACCGCGCAAGATGTACGATCCCATATCCGCGAATGACTATCTGCAACAGCGCATTGCCGCAAACTTCGCCAAGAAGGCGTGATGCGAACGCGGCGGGCGAAACGCCCGCCGCATCCAAGCGGAGGTTATAGTGATCATCTACGCGCCCCCCACGCCAGCAACACGCGTGCCCGTGATCGACTTAAGCGACATCGCCTCGCCAGACCCAGGCGCGCGAGAGCGCATCGCGCGCGAAATTCATGTTGCGTGCCGCACCATTGGCTTTTTCTATGTGACCGGCCACGGCGTACCCAGCGACATCATCGCGCGCGCGTTCGATGTGACGGTCGATTTTTTTGACCTGCCAATCAATGCGAAGAACGAAATCAACATGCGCAACTCGCCTGCGCAATCGGGCTATGAACCCATGGCTGCCCAGACGCTCGACAGCCAGGACGCCAGCGAGAAAGCTGCGCCGCCCGACCTGAAAGAATCCTTTTACTGCGGCCTTGAGTTGAGCCCGGACGATCCCTTGTCGCTGAAAAAACTGCGCGGCTATGGGCACAACCAATGGCCTGCCCAGATGCCCGAAATGAAAGAGGCGCTCGTCAACTATTACGCCCAGATGACAAATCTGGGACATCGCATCCTGAGCCTGATCGCGCGTTCGCTTGAGCTTGAGGAATCCTGGTTCGAGCCCTTCTTCAACCCGCCAGCGGCGACATTGCGGCTTATCAAATATCCACCGCAGCCGCCCAAGGCAGTGTTCAACCAGATCGGCGCCGGAGCCCACACTGACTGGGGAAGCATCACGATTCTCGCGCAGGACAATTCGGGTGGCCTTGAGGTGCGCAATGTCGCCGGCGACTGGATTGTTGCACCGCCGATAAAAGACACCTTCGTCATCAACCTCGGCGACCTGATGGCCCGCTGGACCAACGACGTCTATTCGTCAAACATGCATCGCGTGAAGAACAACCGCAGCGGCGGAGATCGATATTCGATCCCCTTCTTCATGTCGCCGCGCCCCGACGCGCGCATAGACGCGATTCCAGGTTGCGTGACTGCAGACATGCCGCGGCGCTATGAGTCGTGCACATCCGCCGAGCACTTGAACGAGATGTTCCGACGCTCCTACGGCTACAGCCCCAACGCTCCAAGAACAGCATGAGCGCACGTCTCGCCTATGTGAACATTCTGGCGCGCGACATCGATACTCTCGCCGACTTCTACGGCGGCGTTTTCGGCTTCGCCGAGATAGCAAGTCACAAGTCGCCCATTTATCGTTGTCTTGACGCAAACGGCGCGGAGCTTGGCTTTAACGCGCCGCTCGCCCGCGGTCTTTTAAACATTGAGGCGCCGCAGCCGGGGCGCGGCGCAGTAGCGACTTACATCACCTTCGAGATGGACACCCTCGAAGAGCTGGACAGCGCATTGAAGCTTGCCGTGTCGCTTGGCGCTCGCGTGCTGAAAGCCCCATATGACACGTACTATAATGCGCGGCAGTGTGTACTCGAAGATCCCGAGGGAAATGTATTCAGATTGAACTTCAGACGCGGCCCGAGGAAGCCGGCTTCAGAAGTTGAAAGTCCCCCCTGGATCGAACGAACCTGAACGACTGAGCCGACGTAACCAGTGTCGTTCTGGAACGAACCCCCTCGGCGTGAAGTTTCTCAGGCGGAAAGCAATTTCTGTTGGCCGCAGGAGGTTACGATGCCAGCTAAATCAAAAGCGCAGCAAAAGGCGGCAGGAGCGGCGCTTGCCGCAAAGCGGGGCGACCAGAAGGTGGGCGAACTGGCTGGCGCTTCCAAGTCGATGTACACATCGATGAGCGAGCCAGAGCTGAAGAAAATGGCCTCGACTTCGCGGAAGGGAAAGCCCGCGCATGTCTCCAGCAAGACGTCCAGTTGACTCAGACCAACCCTCCGACTGATGTATGAGCTTTTGGTGATACAGTCGGGCAATCGCGCGCCGTTAACCCGAAACTTCTGATTCTTGCGTACCGTCGCATAGGAATTTTTCGGGCCGGAGCGGATATGTCTCTTGAGGAAATAGGACATCAGGCGTTAGCGTTTGTTCATGAGCATCGCAGCTGGGCTGCTCCGGTGGTGTTCGCTTTCGCCTTTTGCGAGTCGGTCGCTTTTCTGTCGTTGATGGTGCCAGCCACCATCATTCTGCTTGGGCTGGGCGCTCTCATCGGCCAGAACGGTCTCGATTTTTGGACAGTCTGGATCGCGGCTGCCACAGGCGCGATCTGCGGTGATTGGCTTTCATACTGGCTGGGCAAGAAGTTTAGCACACGCGTTGGGGACATCTGGCCGCTTACGCGGTATCCAGGCCTGCTCCCCCGCGGTGAGCGGTTTTTCAAGACCTATGGCATTCCCGGCCTGTTTGTCGGGCGCTTTTTTGGTCCCCTGCGTGCGGCGCTGCCCCTGACTGCGGGAATTTGCGCGATGCCGATGTTGCAGTTTCAGGCCGCGAACGTTGCGTCTGCCTTTGTCTGGTCGGCAGCAATGCTTGCGCCGGGTGCGCTTGGCGTGCATTTCCTGACCAGATTCTTGTAACCCCTTGATTGCTGCACTGCAGCGCCAAACAGCACGCGTACGCTGCCGCAGCGCGGCGGCTTTACCGCTTGATTCTTAGCCGGACATTTGTCACTAGTATTTTGACTACCGTATAAGCACGGTGGGTGGCCGCGCAGAAGTTCAATCGTGCGCCGTGGCTGCTGCGGGAAATCATGCTGCTGATCGACAACGCGCAAACAAGGCCATCGAAAGTCACAGGGCTCAGCCTTGTGCTGTTCCTGTTCCTTTCGTTGCTGTCGATGATGGCTGCGTTTGAGGTGAGCAAGCCCGTCGACGAACTGCGCAACAATGTCGTCGCCAGCTTACACGAATACAGCGCTCAAACAGCGGATCCAGAGGCGAGCGATCTCGCCCTGTTGGTTGAGGCGCACCGCGAGCGCCTGCCTCCGTTCAAATTCACCTACCAAAACATCATCGTTTCTTCATTCTCGGTTCCCGCATCGAAAAGCTTTCATGCGCGCGGCCCCCCAATGCAGCGTTTTGCAGCTTCCTGAGCGAAGCCGCACGAGGGCGCGCCTTTCGGCGAAGCCCTGACTGTCTGCACAAAACCAAGGACCGGATGCGAAACCGCCGCAGGCGCCCGCATTCGCGTGTCCGAAAGGGGATGCAATGGAACAAGGTATGCTCCAAGCGGCCGTAACCGCATTTGGATTGATGTTTGACCCGTGGACAATGACGCTTCTGTTCGTCGGCTGTATCATGGGCTTGGTGCTTGGCATTTTGCCGGGCATTGGTGGACTTGCGGGAACGGCGCTGCTTTTGCCGTTTACGTTTGGGATGGAGCCGGTCGCAGCTATGGCGCTGCTGCTCGGACTTGGCGCCACGACCGCGACGGGTGACCCTATTCCGGCCATTCTGTTTGGCGTCCCAGGCGGCGCCGGCTCTGCCGCGACGGTGCTTGACGGCCTGCCGATGGCCAAGCGAGGCGAAGCCAGCCGCGCCCTGTCGGCCGCCTACATGTCCTCTCTGCTGGGCGGCGTGTTCGGCGCCGCGCTGATGGGCCTCACGATCCCTATCCTGCGCCCAATCATGCTCTACATCGGCTCGCCCGAATTGCTGGCGTTCTCGGTTCTCGGCATTTCGTTCGTCGCAACGCTGTCGGGTAACGCCCCGCTGCGCGGTCTCACGGGCGCGGCGCTGGGCATCATGATTGCGATGGTCGGCTCCGACCCGCAGACGGGCACGCTCCGCTACACGTTCGATACGCTGTATCTGTGGGAAGGCGCGCCGCTCACCTCCATCGTCCTCGGCTTCTTCGCTCTGCCCGAACTCGCGGACCTCGCGATTTCCCGCACCGCGATTTCGGGCAATCTCGCCAAGACCGACAAGTCGGGCATGTGGCAGGGCGCCAAGGATTGCTTCGTCCATTGGTGGCTCATCATGCGCTGCTCGTGGCTCGGCGCATTCCTGGGCGCGGTGCCAGGCATCGGCGGCGCTATCGTCGACTGGATCGCCTACGGACATGCGGTGCGCACAGAAAAAGGAGCATCGCTCACGTTCGGTCGAGGCGATGTGCGCGGCGTCATCGCGTCTGAGAGCGCCAACAACGCAAAAGAAGGCGGCTCCCTTGTTCCGACAGTCGCGTTCGGCGTGCCCGGCTCCGCCGGCATGGCGATCCTTCTCGGCGCATTCATGATCCACGGCCTTGTGCCGGGACCGGACATGTTGGGCAAGAACCTCCACATTACCTATTCAATGGTGTGGTCGGTTGCTCTCGCCAACATCGTGGGCGCTGGCATGTGCTACCTGTTCTCCGAACAGTTCGCCCGTCTTGCCACCCTGCGCTACACGCTGATCATGCCGTCGGTTCTCGGCGTGATTTACATCGGCGCCTTCCAGGGTTCGCGCAACTGGGGTGACCTTTGGACCCTGCTCATCTTCGGGGTTCTCGGCTGGGTTATGAAGCAGATGAAATGGCCGCGTCCGCCGCTGGTGCTGGGACTGGTGCTGGGCGATATAATCGAGCGCTATCTGTTCATCTCGATCCAGCGTTACGGCGTGGACTGGTTCGCCCGTCCCATCGTCATCGGCATCTTCGCGGTTTCAGCAATGGGCTTGTTACGGCCGCTGCTGCAGGATCTGAAGAAGGAAGGTGGCGTTGGCGGCATGTTGAGCGGGTACGGCAAACCGCAATTCGAATTGCAGCACCTCATGCATGTCTTCCTGCTATGCGTGTTTGGCTACCTGCTCTTCGAGGCGTCGAGCTGGAACTTCTCGGCGAAGATCGTCCCGATGATCGTTGGTGCGACAGGCTTTGGCTGCATAGCCTTGTCTTTGCTGAACGACGTGTGCCGAAAGGCCCACATGGAAGCAATTGATCTGCGCAAGGAAGCCAAGGGCGAAGTCGAGGAAAAGATCCACATGGATCTCGAATCGGACACCGCTCACGTGTCCACCCATCTCATCCTGGTGCGTGCGGGCATTTTCTTCGGATGGCTGCTCGCTTTCATGGGCTCGATGTCTGTTATCGGCATAATCCCGACTGTGCCGTTGTTCGTGGTGCTCTACATGCGCCTCGAAGGGCCGGAATCGTGGAAGCTTGTTGTCCCGCAGGCAATTGGGCTCACGGTCTTCATCTGGTTTGTTTTCGACCAATTGCTGACGATCCCGTGGCCGCCGACCTTCCTTGGTTCTTGGGCTCCGTGGTTAAAAGACATCATCCCTTCGCTTTGAGCGGGATACCCAAACAGAAAGGCCGGATTCACACCCGGCCTTTTTCATTTTGCTCACGCAGGGACGACAAACTTTCAGCCCGGCCGCAACCGCTCCAGCTTCGCCCAGTCTATGAAATTGGCGAAGCCAGCCGTCTCGGGAAGGTCGATGGCGCCGTCGTTGATGCGCAATGGCTCGCGCACAAACTCGTCCTGAAACTGCAAAAATCCGGACACCTCAGCCGGAAGCGCGGCAGACGGCAACGCCGCCGCAAGCTGCAAAGCAGCCAATGAACCAAGCGAACTTTCGCCAAACAATCCAACATCCGCGCTCGCGCCCACTGCATGCGCGGCCGCGGCGATCTCACGATTCTCGGTAAATCCGCGCGCTTTCTGCAGTTTCAGATTGAGCGCGGTGGCCCCGCTTTCCAGAAAGATGCGCGCGTCGGCCAGATCCCGGCAATCGCCATCAACGAGAAGCGGTAGGCGGCACTTAGCCTTCAGTTCGCCAAACGCGCGTCCAGGCTCAAGCGCGCAAGGATCTTCAGCGAGCGCCACACCCTCGTCCGCAATCCGCGAGACATAATCTGGAGCGTCAGCGACTGCATAGGCGCGATTGCAATCCACATAGATCAAGATGTCGCCAACCGCGCGTCGAATCTCCCGCAACGCCGCGATGTCGATGTCGACGCCCTGCCCACCTTTCACCTTGAGGGCGCGGAACCCATGATTGGCAATGGCGTCCTCGGCCTCGCGCGCCATGTCGAGCGGCGGCTGGCGCGTCACACACCACGACAGGTCCACCCGGCGCCGTCCGCCCCACATCTTCCAGAGTGGCGTATCGGCAATGCTGGCGCGCATGTCCCAGACCGCGACGTCAATCATCGCCTTTGCAAGATTGTTCTCCCGCACTTTGGCGATCCGCCCCAACGCCTTCTCGTCCTCAGGGTCGAGCCCAATCAGCATCGGGGTGAATATGTCTTCGAACGCGACGGCGAGCATTCGCTGGGTCACGCCCGTCCAGGCCAATTTCACGACACCTTCGCTGCAGCCGATGGCGCCGTCATTGGTCATGAGCCGCAACACCATGAAGTCTGCCGCGCTTTCCGATGACGACGCCCATGTCATCTTGCGCGCGTAAGGCAGCCGCGCCGGAAACAGATCGACCCGCTCGATTCGTCGCGCCACGTCCACCTCCCATTTGCTTTTGATCTCGCGCACAAGATCGCACACGGCGGCGCGCACCGGCAAGCGGCGGCTTGGTTGACATCAGCTGCCGCCGCCCGAATACTCCTCTCACAACAGATGTCGCCACGCGGGACCGTCCGCTACAGCGCCACGAAGGGAGGAAACAATCATGAAGGCCACCGCCTTCCTCATCGCGTCCGCACTCGCCGGGGTCTTCACGTCCACTGCCTACGCGCAGGACGAAAGCAAATTCTATGACGGCAAACAGATCAGGTTGATCATTCGCTCTGGCGTCGGCGGCGGCTACGACCTGTATTCGCGCATGCTGGGGCGCCACATCGGCAAGCACATTCCGGGCAACCCGAGCGTCGTGCCCAACAACATGCCCGGTGGCGGCGGCATCGTTGCGGCCAATTATGTCGCCAGCATCGCGCCACGCGACGGCACGATTCTCACGATGGTCAGCCAGGGCCTTCCGACCGATCAGGCGCTTGGCCTGACGCCCAGCTTCAAGGCCGATCTGCGCACGTTCAACTGGATCGGCAACATGAGCAGCTCGAACCAGGTGACCGTGGTCTGGCACACGGCCAAGACGCAATCTTTCGAAGAGGCCAAGAAGCGCGAAACGACGATCGGCTCGACGGGCGCGGGCTCGGTCTCCACTCAATTGCCGGCGCTGTTTAACAACCTGCTCGGCACCAAGTTCAAGATCATCGTGGGCTACCCCGATGGCCGCGAGATCGACATGGCCATGGAGCGCGGCGAAGTCGAAGGGCGCGGCACAAATCCGTGGGCCAGCTACAAGTCGGCGCAACCCCGCCTCGTCAAAGAGCGGCTCATTCGACCCATCATTCAGATCGGACTCACAAAAGAGCCAGACCTGCCGGACGTCCCCCTGCTGCTGGATCAACCTGTCGCGCCTGAGGACAAGCCCGTCCTTGAATTCATGTCCAAGGCCGTGATGGTTGGAAGGCCCATTGGCACGACGCCGGGCGTTCCGGCGGCGCGCGTCGCGGCGCTTCGCAAAGCGTTCGACGCCACCCTCAAAGACCCAGATTTCATCGCCGAAGCGGCCGCACAGAATGCGGATATCGATTACATGAGCGGCGAAACGCTCGCCAAGATCATCGACGATCTGATCAGCGCTCCGCCATCTGTCCATGAGCGTGTGAAAGCGGTGCTGCGCCCCCGGGATTCGGACGTCGCCAAAAGTGTGAGCGGCAAATAGCGCGCAATCAAAAAAAGCCGAAAAAGCGAAAAACAAAAGAACTTGGGAGGCCTGATTGAGTCGCATCAGATCAAGTGTCTGCGCGCTGTCGTGCATATTGGTGACAGGCGCCGTGGGACAGGCAAGCGCTGACGCCATTGCTGACTTCTATACGGGGAAAACGATCAGCATGATCGTCGCGTCAGGCCCCGGCGGCGGTTACGACCTTTATGCGCGCACGCTCTCACGCCATTACCCGCGCAACATTCCCGGCAACCCTAACGTGGTCATCCAATACGCGCCGGGTGGCGGCGGCATCGTTGCGGCCAACAACGTCTATGGTCTTGCGCGTCGTGACGGGACGGGCATGGGCATGCTGGCGTCCAGCACATTTCTGCTTGCGGCTGTAGGCGACGCCAACACGAAGTTCGAGAATCTGAAATTCACGTTCATCGGCAACATGAATGAAGAGGTTGACACCTGCTCCGTGTGGCACACCACCGGCATCAAATCCGCCGAAGACATCAAGTCGCGCGAGGTGATCATTGGCACTGCGGGTCCGGGCTCGAATTCGCAGACGTTTCCGCTCGCCATGAACAGCGCGCTAGGGATGAAGTTCAAGGCCATCCCCGGCTATCAGGGCGGCGCGCAAATCCGCACCACGGCGATGGAGCGCGGCGAGTTGCAGGGGACATGCGGCATTTTCGTCTCAACGCTGAACGCGCAATTCCCGCAGCAACTCGCCGAAGGTAAGCTTAAAGTCGTCCTCCAAATGGGTTTGTCGCGCCATCCTGCGTACAAGGATGTCCCGAACGCTCTCGAAATGGCCAATGACCAAAAAGGCCGGGCCGCGCTGGAACTACTCTTCGCTCAGCTCGCCCTTGGCCGCCCTGTGCTTGGGCCACCGGACATACCCGCAGACCGGGCTGCGGCGCTGCAAAAAGCGTTCGACGTCACAATGAACGATCCACAATTTCGCGCAGAGGCGGAAAAGACGCGTGTTGAACTCAGATGGTTTGACGCCGCACGCATGAAGGACGTCATGGAGCGGATGGAAGCCGCGCCGATCGCCGTGAAGGAAGACGTTCGGAAACTTCTCAATGTGAAGTAAAAGCGCGGGGCCGCGCCGCGCCAGCGTCAATGATGTGCGGGTTCAAAGACCATCGCCTTCGCGAGGTCCGCAGAATCCGTGACGTTCTCAAGGCCCGCAACGATGGAAAGCAGCTTCGCCTGCTGCGCGTCACTGAGCGCGCATTCCGCGCACATGCGGAACTTGCCCTCAAGATCAGCGTCGCTGATCGGGTTTAACGGACCACCCCGATAACGCTCGTCAGCCCATTGCGCGAGCGTGCGTCCATCCTTCGTGTCCACCTCGATGCGCGAGCGGATAAGATCATAGCCCCGCGCATCGATCTGTGGATCGCCAAGGCATTGCGTGCGCTTCTGCATGTCCTGCATCGCAGACCCGGACACGAAGTCATCGAGGAATTCGTGATGGCTGGCGCGGCGCTTCAGCACCATCATGGCGAGCAACGCGGGCATCGAGAACTTCGCCTGTAGATGATTGATCGCCACTGGATAGCGGATCGGCTCGAGGATGTTCTTTCCCGCATAGAAGCGGATTGCCTCAACCTGTTCCGGCTTGAGGTCGTTGTCGAGAACAAGCTTCAACATCGCGTCCATGGACTGATGCGTGAGAATGCCCGACGGGAACGGCTTGATGCTCACACCCGGATCGACAATCGTGAACGTCTTCCCAAAGCCCTGCGCAGGTTTGAAGGGATCAAAGCCTTCGCCCATGACAGCGAAAAAGCCCCATTGACCATCCAGCACGGTGGGATCGGCCGTAAAGCCACGTGACGCCAGAATGGCCGCCGTGACGCCGTTTTCAGACGCGCGCCCCACATGAAGCGGTTTCGTCATGGTGCCAAAATTGGCGCGGATGCCAGCGGCCAGCGAAGCCGCGATGCCCAATGCATGCGCAAGCTTGTCGCCTGTCAGGCCAAGCAGTTTGGCGGCGGCGGCCGCAGCGCCAAACGTGCCCACAGTGCCGGACGAATGATGTCCGCGACGATAATGCCTGTGCGACATCCATTCGGAGATTTTGCATTCTGTTTCAAAGCCCGTCTGGAAGGCCAGCATGAAGCGCTTGCCATCAACGCCGCCCAGCCGCTGCGACATGGCGATGGTCGCCGCCAGCGGCGGCACGGACGGATGTGTCAGCAAGCCATACACATGGGCTGGATCGTGCGAGACCTGCGTATCGTCCCAATCGTGCGCGTGGCCCGCAGTGCCCAGCACGCGCGCGGCAATGGCCGCAGGCGCCTTGTGGTGACCGCCCGACAAAAGCAGTGCTTCGGCCTTGCCGCCCTGGTCAAGCGCATCCTCGATGAGAATATGAACCGAGTGCTCCGAACAGCCCGCGATCATAACGCCAAGCGAATCCACCATGCACCGCTTGCCGACGCGCAGCGCCTCCCCCGGGAGGTCGTTG
>JAUXWZ010000017.1 GCA_030684835.1 Beijerinckiaceae bacterium | reverse complement strand
GCGCGCGCATGCGGAACGCGGCGGCCTGGTGCTGGGCATCTGCAACGGCTTCCAGATCTTGTGCGAGAGCGGGCTGCTGCCGGGCGTGCTGATGCGCAACAGCAATCTGCGCTTCATCTGCCGCATGCAGCATCTGCGCGTGGAGCGCAACGACACGCCATTCACGAACGCCTACGCCAAGGGCCAGATTATCGAAGTCTGCGTCGCCCATGGCGAGGGGAATTACACGGCGGCTGCCGATACGTTGGCGCGGCTGGAAGGCGACGGGCGCATCGCGTTTCGCTACAGCGATCGCGCTGGCAACATTGGCGGCGACGCCAATTGCAATGGCTCGATGAATGACATCGCGGGCATCTATTCCGAGCGGTTCAACGTGCTCGGCATGATGCCGCATCCGGAAAATCTGATCGAGACGATCATGGGCGGAACGGACGGGCGCGGCCTGTTCGAAAGCCTCGTTGCGGCGACGGCGAAGGCCGCCTGATGCGACGACACGCAGGGACATCGAAGTGGCGCCCAACGAACCTAAAATGACCCCCGAACTTGTTGCCGAACACGGCCTCAAGCCCGACGAATACGCGCGGATTCTGAAGCTCATCGGCCGCGAGCCGACGATTACGGAGCTCGGCATTTTTTCGGCGATGTGGAACGAGCACTGCTCGTATAAATCATCGCGCCTGCACCTGCGCAAACTGCCGACAAAGGCGCCCTGGGTCATTCAGGGGCCGGGCGAAAACGCGGGTGTGATAGACATCGGCGACGGCCTCGCCTGCGTGTTCAAGATGGAGAGCCACAACCATCCCTCGTTCATCGAGCCCTATCAGGGCGCGGCGACGGGCGTGGGCGGCATTCTGCGCGACGTGTTTACGATGGGCGCGCGCCCGGTGGCGTGTCTCAACCTGCTCCGCTTTGGCGCGCCCGAACACCCCAAGACGCGTCACCTTGTAGGCGGCGTGGTGGCGGGCATCGGCGGCTACGGCAATTCGTTTGGCGTCCCCACGGTGGGCGGCTCGGTGAATTTCCACACGCGCTACGACGGCAATATTCTGGTCAACGCAATGGCCGTGGGCATCGCCAAAAAAGACGAAATTTTTTACGCCAAGGCTACAGGCGTCGGCCGTCCCATCGTCTATCTGGGCTCCAAGACGGGTCGTGACGGCATCCATGGCGCGACGATGGCGTCGGCGTCATTCGAGGCGAATGCGGAAGAGAAGCGCCCCACCGTGCAGGTCGGCGATCCTTTCTCTGAGAAGCTGCTTCTTGAGGCCTGCCTCGAAATCATGGCGAACGGTTGCGTTATCGCTATTCAGGACATGGGGGCCGCAGGACTCACCTCATCGGCTGTCGAGATGGGCGCAAAGGGCGGTCTAGGAATCGAACTCGATCTCGACAAGGTGCCGTGCCGCGAAACGGGCATGAGCGCCTACGAGATGATGCTGTCGGAAAGCCAGGAGCGCATGCTCATGGTGCTGGACCCTGCGAAGGAGCAGGAAGCGGAAGCGATCTTCAAGAAGTGGGGACTTGATTTCGCGATCATCGGCAAGACGACCGATACGCTGCGGTTCGTCATCAAACATGAGGGCGCGGTGAAGGCTGATCTGCCGATCATGGAGCTTGGGGATGAGGCCCCGCTTTATGACCGGCCGCACGTCCCCACCCCGCCCAAGCCCGTTATTGAGGCTACATCCCTGACGCCGCCGGCCTCGACCCGCGATGCGCTGCTCCAGCTCATTGGATCGCCAGACCTGTGCTCGAAGCGCTGGGTCTGGGAGCAGTACGATCATCTGATTCTCGGCAACACGGTGCAGCGGCCCGGTGGCGATTCAGCCGTGATCCGCATCGGCGAGGGCCCGAAGGGTCTCGCCATGACCACGGACGTCACGCAACGCTATTGCGAGGCTGATCCCGTGCAGGGCGGCCGGCAGGCTGTCGCGGAAGCCTGGCGCAACATAACGGCGTCCGGCGCAACTCCGTTGGCGCTGACCGACAATCTGAATTTTGGCAATCCCGAGCGGCCGGAGATCATGGGCCAGTTGGTTGGGTGCCTCAAAGGCATCGGCGAGGCGGCGCTGGCGCTCGATTTCCCGATCGTGTCGGGCAATGTGTCGCTTTACAACGAAACGCAGGGGCGCGGCATCCTGCCCACACCTTCAATCGGCGGCGTCGGGCTTATCGATGACGTGACCAAAAGCGTTGGCGTCGCGTTTGCCGGCGAGGGGCGGGTGGTCATTCTGGTTGGGCAGACGCAGGGCTGGCTTGGCCAGTCCATGTATCTCCGCGAGATTTGTGGCCGCGAAGAGGGCGCGCCTCCGCCGGTCGATTTGGCAGTTGAACGCCGCAACGGCGACGCAGTGCGCGAGCTGATCCTGTCAGGCCACGTCGAATCCTGCCATGACCTGTCTGATGGCGGTCTTTTGATCGCGCTGGCTGAAATGGCGATGGCGGGCGGGGTTGGCGCGCGCCTTGACGCTGCGCCCGCTGGCGCCCCGGCGCACGGCTGGTGGTTTGGCGAAGATCAGGCGCGGTATGTGCTCTCTTGCACTCATGGCGCCGCGGGCGGCGTCCTGAAGGCGCTCGAAGCGGCCAGCGTTCCTGCATTGCGAATCGGCGTGACTGGCGGGGACGCATTGAAGGTGGACAGCGAGGCCTCCATATCAGTGGTGGAATTGTCCAAAGCGCACGAAGGCTGGCTTCCGGCCTTCATGGCCGCTCCGGCCAAGGTCTGATCACCACCGCAAGGAGCACCTCATGGCCATGAAGGCCGAAGACATTGAGCGCCTCATCGTGGAGTCGCTGCCAGACGCGAAAGTCGAAATCCGTGACCTTGCAGGCGATGGCGATCATTACGCTGCGACGGTGGTTTCCGAAGCATTTCGCGGCAAAAACCGCGTGCAGCAGCATCAGATCGTCTACGCCGCCCTGAAGGGACGAATGGGTGGCGAATTGCATGCGCTCGCGCTCACGACGTCCGCACCCCAATAGCCATGCGCGCAGGCGCATAGTAAGATTTTCCAAGGACGGAACCTTGACCTCCGTCTCGAAAGGAACCGCCAGATGACAGACGTGCTCGCGCAAATTGATCAGACCGTGAAGGCCAACGACGTCGTGCTTTTCATGAAGGGAACGCCTCAGTTCCCGATGTGCGGCTTCTCCGGCCAGGTCGTTCAGATTCTTGACTACCTCGGCGTGCAGTATGCGGGCGTGAACGTGCTCGACGACGAGGGCGTCCGGCAGGCCATCAAGGATTACGCCAACTGGCCGACCATCCCGCAGCTTTACGTGAAGGGCGAGTTCCTGGGCGGCTGCGACATTGTCCGCGAGATGTTCCAGTCCGGCGAACTGGCGCAGCACTTCACGACGGCGGGTGTGGCGACGCAGCCGGCGCAAAGCTGATCGGTCCGCGCTCAACAAACTTTGTGTTGGCGGCGTACGTATTGCGCAACACACTGGCCGTGGATTTTACTCCGTTGAGCGGTGCGTCATGAGAACAGCAACATTGCTTCGTATCGCCGCCGCTCTTCCGCTTGCAGCGGGCCTGTATTTTGCCGCACCATCGGCAGATGCGGCAAGCGGACGCATCACAGTCAAGGTCGGCGACCAGATTCGCTCGGCCTTCGTGACCGAGCGATATCGAACCAAACGTAAACTCAGGCCCACCATCATTGTGTTGGGCGACGCAGCGCGCGCCTCAACAGCATCGCGGCGGGGGCTCCGGTTCCAGAACTTCCTCCAGCGGGGCGGCGTTCTCGTTTACGCTCAGGGAGCGGGGGGTAAATGGAACATTGGCGCAGACGGTGCGGCGAAAGCCGAGCTGGCTTATCTGCGTTCGCTCATCGCTCAGTTGCGGCGAAATTCTCTTGCCGATCCCCGTCGTATTCATCTCGTCGGCGTGGGTTCCGGGGGAATTGTCGCGCTTCAGGCGGCATGCAGCGAGGCCGGGCTTTTTGCCGGTGTCACAGCCGCGCTGGCGAGCCTTCCCAACGGGCAGCCCGCGACCTGCAAGACTGCGCGCCCCACAAACGTGATGCTCATAGCGGGCGATGCTGACAAGCGGTTGCCATTCGGGGGAGGTCAGGCTGATCTCAACAGCTTCAAGGGCTCGGTCGCGTCCGTCGAAGAAACGGTGCAGGCATTTGCCGGCGGAGCCGCATGCTCCGGAAAGTTAGCTCGAATCGATTTACCCGATCGTGATCGCAGCGATGCGTCCCGTGTGGTTGTGGAGCGGCAAACCGGCTGCAAGGCGCGTGTGCAGCTCGTGCGTATTCAGGGCGGCGGTCACTTCCTGCCGGGACAAACATTCGCCCGGCCTGCCGTGCGCGGCCAGAACCGGGATGTGACCACCACGGGACTCATCACGTCGTTCTTCCGAGTTTAGGCGCTTCCGCTATATGCCCTTGCGCCTTTGATGGCCCTCCTGCTCGCGCCAAGAAGGCGGGAGGGTCACTCTTTGCCGGCAGCGCAAAGCGATTCGGCTTTTATTGACAATTCATCGGGGTTTCCGGTGACGGAAACGACCTTTAGCCGACTTTTGCCGCCTGATTTCAGGATACAATCAGAAACACGAACATCGAGAGTCGCCGCCAGAAGGCGCAGCAGCGCCTCGTTGGCGCGGCCATCTTCAGGCGGCGCGCGAACGCGCGCGGCGAGCACGGAGCGTCCGTCAGACAGGGTCTGCACCCCTTCCACGCAATCCTTGGAGGACCTTGGCGTCAGCCGCACTTCGACAATGACGCCGGTCGTGCTGACTGACCACGGGCGGCTCACGCGTCGATCAGAAACGGGCCGCCGTCGGATAGATGTAATACACGATCACGCGCTCGAGAAAGAAAATCCCCACGAGCAAAATGATAGGTGAAAGATCGATTGCGCCCATCTGCGGCAGTCGCCGACGGATTGGGCTAAGCAGCGGTTCGGTGAGCGCGTTGAGGCCGTTCCAGACGGACCGGACGAAATTATTGTCGTAATTGATGACATTGAACGCAAGCAGCCAGGACAAAACCGCAGAAATAATGATGACCCAGGTGTAAAGGTTCAAAATTAGAAGAACGACATCCAGAATCGCGCGCATGGGCCACCGTATGAGGACGAACGTCCAAGCGTTTAGCCGCCGAGCCCACGCGCCGCAAGCACCGAGCCCAACAGAGCGGCTGGCCACGTCCGGGTTTCAAACCACATTGACAGAAGCGGGCCCGCCCGCGTACATCTCCGGCCGCCCACCGAGAGGTCAGGGGCTGTAGCTCAGATGGGAGAGCGCTGCAATCGCACTGCAGAGGTCAGGGGTTCGAATCCCCTCAGCTCCACCAACTAATTCAGGAAGATACCATACGGGCGTTCGCGGGCCATGGGTCTGTGATCCTCCCCGTCTTGCAATCCTGACGCTGATTGCCGAAGCCGGTGCTGTTCTGCGGGTCAGGAGAGCATTTCCGTTTCGCCGCTAGAAATCGCACGTGGCGCGTAAAGCCTGCCGCTGTCCGCTGTCGCTTTGTGGAACCTTCAGCTTGGTTGTGCGTTGGGTCGACGATTCGCCCTCCGCTGGGGCGTAGCCGGCTGTGCGTCATCTAAACCAGGTGGCTCCAGCCAATCTGAGGGGCAGAAAGCGATGGCGAGAAAAGTCGTGTTCGACTTGGGTATGCACCAAGGCGAGGATACAGCGTTCTATCTCGCAGCCGGATACGACGTCGTCGCGTTCGAGGCCAATCCAGATTTGGTGGAGTCCTGTTCCCGACGGTTTGCTTCGGAAATGCAGCAAGGGCGCCTTAGAATAGTTAGTGGGGCGATCGCCCACGCGGACGATGAAACTGAAATCACATTTTATAAAAACAAGGATAAGAGCGTCTGGGGAACCACGTCCGCGGATTGGGTGAAGCGAAACGCGCAGCTCCTTACGTCAAGCATACCCATAAGGGTTAGAAAGATTGATTTTCAAGAATTTTTCGCCAAAGTTGAGACACCTTTTTATATAAAAATAGACATAGAAGGGGCGGACCGTCTCGTTATCGATGCGGTCCTCAATAGCGGACGCCCTCCACACTATTTGTCCATGGAATCTGAGAAGGTCGACTACGACGCGCTTGTGGCCGATGTGAACGCTCTCAGCGCAGCTGGTTACACGTCTTTTGCCATTGTTCAGCAGGCGACCATTCCGGGCTCGGAAATTGATGTGACGCATCCCGAAGGCGGGGGCGGCGCCTTCAAGTACAAATTCGAGAAGCATTGCTCCGGGGCCTTCGGACCTCACCTCAAGGCGTCCTGGATGAACAAGGAGGAGACGCTCCACGCGTATGAAAAGGTTTTCCGCAGCTACCGGTGGTGTGGCGATGAAACGTTGATTGGTCGATTTGGGCGACCGATTACAAAGCCATTGGAGCGCCTCCTTGGGGTAGGCCTTCCGGGCTGGCACGACCTGCACGCCAGACTTTGACGACCGTCGTCGCGAAAGATGTAATATCCAAGCTTCAGTTACCCATATAGCAAAGCTCAAGGTCTTGTCTGAGCTTAAGCTCTGTTCCTGTAAATTTGAAACAAAAAACTTATAAATTTCATGTAAAAGCGGAATGACTTTGTGGAAGATAACTTGATTATACTAACACGGTTAAGTATTATGCCTTGACAGGAGGCTCGATACATAGCCAGGCTCCGGTAGTGTTCTCAAGCGTAGCATGGTGCGCGACTCGAACACTTGCGGGGGAATATACGTGCTCACTTTTTCGGACGAGTTCAACACTCTCAGTTTGTATAATCCAGCAACAGGCGCTGCTGGCACATGGAACCCGTTGCTTCGCGGGTTTAATCCGGAGGGATCCTCGAACATCTGGGGACACGAAGTACAGTTCAACATAAATCCCTACTTCGACTACAATCGAAACGGGATTGACGATACGCCTAGCCCCTTTAGCGTCGTTGACGGGGTGCTGACCATTACCGCCCAGCCTATGGACACGGGGTTCAAGGCCGACGTGTATCGCACGATTACTGAGGGCTACTGGCCTGCCGCATCCAGGATGAATTACGATTATTCGTCAGGGTTTCTCTCGACGGCGAATTCGTTCAGCCAGACCTATGGCCATTTCGAAATGCACGCGCAGCTCGCGCCCGGCGCAGGCATATGGTCCGCGTTCTGGCTGTTGCCGCAGGACGGAACATGGCCGCCGGAGCTCGATGTTGTCGAACTCCTTGGACGTGAACCGACGACGTCTTACCACTCGGTTCATTCCTCGGACGGACCCCACGGTCATTCGATGGC
>JAUXWZ010000003.1 GCA_030684835.1 Beijerinckiaceae bacterium | reverse complement strand
TGGAGCGGGTGGAGGGAATCGAACCCTCGTATTCAGCTTGGAAGGCTGCTGCTCTACCATTGAGCTACACCCGCGTCGGCCCTCATATGCAACGGTTTGCGCCGGGATTCAATCCTCCCCCGGCGTCTTCCCTAACGTTCGCCCTGCCTAGGGGGTCGCGTCAGCCGGTTGAACCGCCGGACGAGCAGCGCGGCGTAGACGATGAGCGACAGCGTGAGGCCAAGCCAGACGCCGACCGTTCCCAGGCCGGCGTTGAAGCACAGGCCCCAGGCGGTGGGAAAGCCGACGCCCCAGAAGCTGAACAATGCGTAGTAGAACGGCACCCGCGTGTCGTTCAGTCCGCGCAGGGCGCCGGCGCCCACGGTCTGCAAACCGTCGAAAATGAAGAAGCTGGCGGCCACGATCAGCAGCATTGAGGCGAGAGCCGCCGTCTCTTTCGCAGGCGAGCCGAAGCCTAAAAATAATTGCGGGATAAATTCGCGTGTCAGCGCGATCAGGAGCGTGGCGGCGCACATGAACACCAGCGCAAGCCCCAGCGCAATGAAGCCTGCGCGCCGGGCGGACGCCATGTCGCCACGCCCCAACGCTTGCCCCACGCGCACTGTCGCCGCCATGGAGATGCCGAAAGGGGCCATGAAAATCACGGCGGCGGTCTGCAGCGCGATCTGGTGCGCGGCGAGCTCCGTGACGCCAATCATGCCCACAAGCAACGAAGCCGCGCCAAACAGGCCGAACTCGAGAAAGAACGTGGCGGAGATCGGCAGGCCGATGACAAGCAGGCGGCGCATGAGCGGCCAATCCCAGCGCCAAAAATGCCCCAGAACCCGGTACTTTTTGAAGGGCCGCTGGGTGACGCACACCCAAAGGGCGGCGCCGAGCATCGCGACGTTTACAATCGTCGTTGCGATGCCTGCGCCGAGAACATCGAGCTGCGGCAGGCCGAACGAACCGTAGATCAACCCATAAGCGAGAAGCCCATTCAACGGAACGGCGGCGAGCATGATGTTGAGGGCGGGCTCGGGCCTGTTCACTGCGCCCATGAAGCCGCGAATGGCGATAAACGCCCAGCCGGGCGCAAGGCTCCATGCGAGCCCCTGCAAGTAGCGGGCGGCCAAACGAGCGGCGCCGTCTTCCTGACCCAGGAAAACGAGCATTTCGTAGCCAAAAAACGTGAGGACCGTCACAGGAATTGCGATGATCGCCGAAATCCAGAGCCCGGCGCGCAAGGCCGCACGGACGCCTTCGGGCTCGCGCGCGCCAAAGCCTTGCGCCGCTAGTGGCGCCACCGCTGACACCAGCCCGGCGCCGATGACAAACATTGCAAACAAGATGGTGTGGGCAAGTGAGGCCGCAGCCATCACCCTGTCCCCAAGGCGGCCGAGCAGCGCCAGATCCGTGGTCATCATGGCGATCTGGCCAAGCTGCGTCAGCGCCATGGGCCAGGCCAGCCGCAGCGTATCCATGATGTCGACGCGCAGCTTGCGCGGCGGCACGTCATGGGTGGGCGCACGGGTCGCTCTAACGGAAACTTCGCTCATGCGCGCCCTTCTAACGGATGCGCACGACGATTGCGTGGCTTTTCACAGGCCTTTGCTTGGCAGTGACGCTCGCCCGCTCATGCTGAGAGCCGCCGGACAATGCCCGGCAGCCCTTGGTGCGCGTGGGATCACGCCTTCCTTGGCGGCACTGTCCACAGGTAAACTGTGCGGCCATCAACGGACACCTTCTGCTCCGGCGCCCAGTCGCCCATATCGAAGGCGTGGGACACAACACGGGCGCCAGGCTTCATATCGCTCAAAATCTTCGGGCGCAGCTTGAGGTTCACCGACGGCAAGAGATACATCGTCAGCACATCCGCCTGAGACAGATCGGTTTCAAACAGATCCTGCTGACGGAATTCAACGCGATCCGTTACCTTTGCCTGCTGAGCCCGCTCATTGGCCTCCTTGATGCGCTGCGGATTGATATCCACGCCCAGCGCCTTGACGCCAAATCGCTGCGCGGCGGTGACCGGGATGCGACCGTCGCCCGAACCCAGATCTATCAGGAAGTCGGACTTCTGGACGTTGGCGAGCTCCAGCATCCTGTCAACGACCTCCTGGGGGGTCGGCACGAAGGGAACATCGAGGCGCGGAGTTGGCTCTGTTTGCGCTCCCGCACGCCCGATAATGGCCGGCGACGCAATAAGGACGGCGGCTCCAAGCAGAGCGCCGCGACGGCTCAAGGTGAAAGCCTGCTTAACTGTCATGAAATCTCCTCCAAACGAGTTGAGCGCCGGCGGCGCCGCGCGCCCTGCTGAACTAGCGCCGGAGCGGCGTTCGTCCAGTTTAAGAAACGAGCGCGGGGTTGAACGAACACCGGCAAGGCGGCGCTTGCGGCAGCGCGGCGCCGAGTCCATATTTGAATAGCGTCCGACGTCGCCCTGACGTAGGTTAGAATTTAACCGTAAACATCGGCCGACGAGACCCAGGGAGGTCCATATGAACGTTCACGCCATTCACGACGCTACGGCTGCGCGCCGCGACGAAGCAGCTGACCGCGAGCAATTTCATCCTGCGGAATATACCGGCAAGTCACCCATCAAGGTGAACAAGCTCGGCCACTTCGTTTACGAGGTGACGGATGTCGAGCGCACGGTAAAGTTCTGGACCGAAGTGATGGGCTTTAGCGAGACCGACCGAAACCAGAAGGGCATGGTCTTCTTCCGTTGCGGCGCTGACCACCACGCCATCGGCCTGAAGCCGATGAAGGAAGGCAAGACGCCCAAGCGCGACATGAAGAATTCGTTGCAGATGGAGCATCTGGCCTTTGAGGTTGACGATGTCGAGTTGCTCAAAAAAGCGAAGGCCTATTTGAAGTCGAATGGCATCCCGATCGTGTTCGAGGGGCGCAAGGGCGCAGGCTGCAACATCAGCATCAACTTCCTTGATCCAGATGGCTACGAGTTCGAAATCTATTGCGAAATGGATCAGGTCGGCGCCGACGGCCGGTTGCGGCCCGAGACGATGTTCAAGCCCCGCAATCCGCTGGAAGACGCGATCGACAATCCGGTTGAGCCCAAGTGGTGAGTCGAGCTCAACATTGAAGACTAACGAAACGCCAGCGATCCCCTCGCTGGCGTTTTAGTTTGATGTTCAATTTAGCAGTGACACTAAAGGCGGTTCTACGCGTTGGTCCGACGCAGGCTTTGCAAAGGATGAGGCTTTACAGGAACAGCGCATGTACAAGCCAGACAATCACTCGGACGTGTCCATTTACATGATGGCGAACGACGCTTCGGCTGTCATCAACTTCGCGGAGGCTGTTTTCAAAGCAAAGGAATTGATGAGCCAGGCACGCGACGACGGCTCGATCATGCATGCAGAATTACAGATCGGCGACAGCGTCATCATGCTGTCCCAGGCGACGGATGAGCATCCGGCGTTCCCGGTCTGGCTTCATGTCTATGTGGCGGACGTCGACGAAACTTATGAGGCGGCTTTGCGATTTGGCGCGGCTTCCGTGCAGGCGCCTGAACGAAAAGGCGATACCGACAGACGGGGCGGCGTGCGGGATGCAGCCGGAAACACTTGGTGGATCGCGACGGCCGGAGCCTGAAAATGGTGGGGGAAGCAGGACTCGAACCTGCGAAGGCATAGCCAGCGGATTTACAGTCCGCCCCCTTTGCCGCTCGGGACATTCCCCCAGTAACCACGACGCGAGTCGAAACTCGCCCGGCGCGGTCAACCGGATGCAAAAGCCCCGCCGTAATGCGGGGCTGCGATGGAGCGCTTATGGGCAGGCGGCAACTGCGTGTCAACCGAAAAACCGCCTCTCGTCACGCATTGCGCCGCTGCCCCCGCCATGCGATGCACAGCGTCCGACAAGATCGCGGATTTACAGCGCAAGCGGGCGGCGGCCAGTGACCAGAAAAAGACAGAACGGCCCCAAGGGTCCGCGCAGCGGCCCGGCAGACGGCGGCGCTTCGAGAGACGCCGGGGCGTCATCGGACGCATCGAGAACGGCGCCCGTGGCGAGCCCCCGCCCATGGGAGCGCGACCGGCGGCGCAACGCGCAACCAGCGCGCAGCAGACCCGCACGCGACGCGAACCTCATCTGGGGCTTCCACTCTGTCCGCGAGGCCCTGCGAGCCAACAGGCGCCCGCTGACGCGCCTGAACGCCACAAGCGCGGCTGCCGAAAAGTTGGCTGCAGAAATCACCGCCTCCAACGTCGCACTGAATATCGTCACAGCCGATCAGATCGACGCGCTGCTGTCCGATGGGGCGGTGCATCAGGGCGTGCTGCTTGAGGCCGGCCCCCTGCCCGAGGCGGACATCGACGACCTGCCCGAGAACGGGCTGGTGTTGGTCCTCGATCAGGTGACAGACCCGCACAACGTCGGCGCCATCGTGCGCACCGCCGCCGCTTTTGGCGTGAACGCCATCATCACGACGGAGCGCCACTCCCCTGCCCTGGGCGGCGTGCTCGCCAAGGCCGCGAGCGGCGGTCTTGAGCATGTTGAAATGATCATCATCGTTAATCTTTCGCGCGCGCTCGAAAAGCTTGGCGACATGGGCTATCAGCGCGTCGGTCTTGATTCGGACGGCTCGCAATCGTTGGGCGAAACGCAGCTGTCCCGCCCTCTTGCGCTGGTGCTGGGCGCTGAGGGCAAGGGCTTGCGCCGCCTCTCACGCGAGAAATGCGACGTGCTGGCGCGCATTGATTTGCCGGGCGCGGTGCGGAGCCTCAATGTATCGAACGCCTGCGCCGTTGCACTCACCGTCGCTTCGATGCGCCTCCCAATTTCCTGATCTTTCAAAGCAGCTTACATCGAGCCCTTGCCGCCGCTTCAAGAGCGAGCCAAAAGCCGCGATTAGCATCCTTGCGCCCTATTTTGGGCAATCCGGCCGGACTGACCCGGTGCGTTTGTCGCGCCAACGGCTTCTTCGACGCGTGGACCAGTCCGCAGAGCGGGACCAGGGATCACGACGCCGTCACGAAGTAACGACTTCGCAGCGGCGCAGCTCCCCAGCGTCGCGCCAAACCTAACAGCCCACGGCGTCGCGCGGCCATCTTCTTTTGTGCCGCCAAGCGGGTTGCGCGTGCGCGGCGGGCCTGCTAGCGAAGGGGCCATTCGGCAAGCCGGCTTAGCTCAGTTGGTAGAGCAACTGATTTGTAATCAGTAGGTCGCGGGTTCGATTCCTGCAGCCGGCACCATTTAACAATCCCGAAATGTCCAGAAAACGTCCGAAATATTCGGTAAAACAGCTGCTTATGACGGATTCACGTCCTGAAGCGTCCGACTTCCTCCGCAATGTATCCGTTAAATCTGTTGGTACATTAGTGGGTACATGCTGGATGGCGGTGTGGGAGATACCAACAATGGCCCTCACAGATACTCAAATCCGGAAGGCCAAGCCCAACACGGGATCGCGAAGCTTTCGGATGGCGACGGCCACCAAATCCAGAGATAAGCGATGGCGCCAAACGCTTGCGAACGGCCTACCGCTTCACTGCGCGGCAAAAGACGCTTGCTTTGGCGTGTACCCCGTCACTGGCCTCTGCAACGCTCGTGAACTGCTGGTGCTCACCTTCGTCCGCCCCAGCGAACTGCGCGCGGCGCAATGGGCTAGGTTAATCTTGAGGCGGGTGTATGGGCGATCCCGGCGGCGAAGATCAAAATGAAGCGCTTGCACCGCGTTTTAAGTCCACACTAGATTACGTTGCTTGATGTCAATTAGCTCGACTTACGCCGCATTGATCGCCCTGGCTAAATTTTTTCATGCAGCCTATCGCATTGAGGGGCTCACCAAACCGTCCCATTGACAAAAGCGGGTGTCGTGAGCGCACACTGCTGAAAAATTCGGTGACAAATTCCGATTTATCTGGACCTTCGGCCAAGTATCCGACGATGACAGCGGAGCCGGCGGTGGAGCGACATGGGGAGGAGACGTCATGCGTAAAATAGTTAGTTTGTTTGCGGCATTGTTGTTTGCATCTGGCGCCATATCGTCCGCCAATGCAGACGAGAATTTCTATGCCGGAAAGCGTCTTACAATACTCATCAACTTCGCGCCCGGCGGGCCGACTGACATTGAAGGCCGACTGTTTGCGCGCCACATTGCGAAGCACTTGGCCGCAAAATCATCGGTTGTTGTTCAGAATATGGATGGAGCGGGTGGTGGGGTCGGGACAAACTATCTCGGCGAAATCGCGCCACGCGATGGGACTTTCGTTGGCTACCTTACTGGGGCAGCCTGGCGCTATGTCAACGTTCGAGAACAATCTCGAACAGACTTCTTGACCTACAGACCAGTAGCCTATCAGCCCGGCACGACAGTTTACTATTTTCGTTCGGACACTGTCCCTGCATACAACAGCCCTGCCGATTTTTTGAAGGCGAAAAATCTTGTTATCGGTGGACTATCCGCAGAATCTTCGAAGGACATGCTGCTGCGCCTCACCCTCGACATGCTCGGCGTCAAATACAAATACGTCACCGGGTACAAGAGTAATTCTGACGCGCGCCTCGCGTTTCAACGTGGCGAAATATCCATGTTCTCGGAATCTCCGCCCGGCTACCGCGCGGTGGTTGAGCCCGGAATGATCGCGAAAGGTGAAGCTTACCCCCTGTTCTATGATCCGGGCTGGAACGGCACTCGTTTCACCGAACCAGCCCAAATCAAGGGCCTTTCACTACCGCCATTCCACGAATTTCATAAACAGGCGAGGGGTACTGATCCGTCAGGCAAGCTGTGGGAAATGTATCTGCATATTCTGGCTGTGAACGGCGCCATGCAGAGAATGGTGGTCTTTCCTCCCAACACGCCAGACGGCGCTGTGCAGGCATTGCGCTCGGCTATAGGCAAGCTTGCAAGTGACAAGCAATACGCTCAGGAGGCCCAGAAGCTTGTCGGCTTCGTGCCGGATTACGAGTCCTCGGATAGCGTTGAGGCAGACGTGCGCAAGGCGCTATCGATCCCGAGCGAGGACAGGGAATGGCTGCAAAATTACATTAAGAATTCGCCGCGATAATGATTTCGCGCAGCTGGGCTCGATTGCGATTTTGGCCCCGCCAGAGTGAAGAGGAGCGCTCAGTCCTTCGGCTCACCACGTAGCGTCGAATTGAAGCTTCGTCATTGACCGTTCGGTCCACGCGGGCCATTAGGCCCGTGAGGTCTTCGGCAGTTCACACGTACATTCCCGCCAATCCGAAAACTTGGCGGTTTCATCGACGAAACTTTCTTTGGCGCGCAAGCTGCGACCATCTCTGTTGCGCCGGACGAAATGTGCGGCTGCTTCGCTTTCCCCCAAATCGCGCCCGTTCATCGCGTTCCCGCATGCTCGAGCAGCGCCCCTGCTCAGCTAGGTCACGTCGATGTGACTAGCAGCACCATGCTTTCATACTTGCGGAATAGCATCTGCGCCCAAACCTTTGGATGGTGCGACGCCGCCCTCAAACTCCTCGTCTTCGCGCCTCAATTCGCTGATAGGCTATTGGGGACCTACCAGGAAAATTGTGACGGAAATGCGCGCTGACGCGTTCAGCCTGTGACGGAACTCGAATGGCTCGGCGGAATGACGATATTTAAGCAAACAATTGGCCTGCTCGGGGCGCTCTGTCTTGGGCTCGTGATCTGGGCTTTCATCGCGCCTGCTTCGTTCAGGGGCGTTCTTCAACCCGTATCGTTTGGGCTGATAGAAGCGCGACAATCGGCATCAATGACAGCGCCGGAAGCGCGCGGCGGCGCGCGAGGAGGCATGCGCGGAGGTTCGGAGGTTCGCACGGCGCGGGTCGAAGAAACCGTTTCCAACGCCCTCGTACAAACACTCGGCACGGGCGTCGCCGAAAAGTCGATCACGCTTTTCGCTCAATCGGCGGGGCGCGTTCGCGAAGTCCTGTTTCGCGCTGGAGAGCGCGTGAAGGAAGGTCAGACGCTTTTGCGCCTGGACGACGAGGAACAGCAGATTGCTGTTGAGCAAGTCAAGATCAAGCTTGAAACGGCTCGCATGCAGGTGGAGCGGTTCCAGCAGCTGGCCAAGTCGCAGGCGGTCACTCTTGTGCAGCTTCAGGATGCTGGCAACGCAGTCCAGACGCTGGAGAATGAACTTGCCGGAGCCGAGCTTGCGCTTTCGCGCAGGAGCGTGATCGCCCCGTTCTCGGGCGTCACGGGTTTCGCGCAGATTTCAATCGGCGATGTCATCACGACGACAAGCGCGATTACGACGCTTGATGACCGATCTATCCTCCACGTGCGCTTTGCTGCGCCGGAACGCTATGCCGCACGTCTCTCCGTTGGCGATGCGTTGACGGCGACAAGCGCCGCCTTCGGCGACGAGGTTTTCAAAGGCGTGATTGAATCCATCGATTCCCGCATCGATCCTGTGGCGCGGACCATGACTGTGCGGGCACTTTTCCCCAACGAGGATGATCGGCTTCGTCCTGGCATGTCCTTCGCTGTCACAATTCACATTGATGGTGAGAGACGACTCGCCGTGCCTCCGCTTGCGGTGCAATGGGACCGCGAGGGCGCATTTGTGTGGAAGCTTATAGGCTCGCAGGTTAGGCGCGTGGACGTTTCCGTCCTTGATCGCACTCCCGCAAGTGTCCTGGTGTCAGGCGATCTGGCTGCCGCCGACCGTGTGGTGACAGAAGGCGTTCAAATGCTGCGAGACGGCGCCGAGGTCAAAGCAGCAGATGCGCCCGAAATAAGCAGGACGCAAACATGAGTGTCTTCCCAGCAGCAAGTGGCGTGGCCGCGCTTTGCGTTCGCCGCCCTGTCCTCGCCGCGGTGATGAGCCTCCTGATTGTGGTCGCGGGGCTTGCCGCTCTTTTCGGCGCGCAGGTGCGCGAACTGCCGAACGTCGACCGGCCCGTCATCACTGTTCGCACCGAATATCCTGGCGCAACGCCGGAGTCGGTGGATACGCAAGTTACGAACATTATCGAGGGCGCGGTCGCCCGCGTGCCGGGCGTCGAATCCATTTCTTCTTCCAGTGAGCGTGGCAACAGCCGCGTTGTCGCAGAGTTTCGCGCCACGGCGGACATGAACGCTGCCGCTGGCGACGTTCGCGACGCCATAGGCGCCATTCGCAGACGTCTGCCAGAACAGGTCGAGGAGCCGGTGATCGTCAAGGCCGACGCCGACGGTCAGGCGATCATGCAATTGGCCATCGTCTCGAACACGCTCCCCATCGATGAGTTGAGCGCAATCGTCGAGCGCCGTGTGCTCGATCGCCTCTCGGCCGTTGAAGGCGTCGCCGATGTGCAGGCCTGGGGCCTTCGGCGGCCGGTCTTCCACGTCGAAGTTAATCCCATGGCGCTGGCGCTGCGGGGCTTAACATTCGACGATTTGGAAGCAACTTTGCGCGGCGTCGCGACCGACAGCCCTGCCGGCACATTGCGGCAAGGCGACCAATCTCTTCTGGTGCGCGCCAATACGACGGTTGTCAGCGTTGAGGAAATAGGCGCCGTCTATGTCAACCCGCGCACGCGAATTCGTGATGTTGCGAATGTTCGGCTGGGCCCCGCTAATCGGGAAACCGCGCTGCGGACAAATGGTCGCGATGGCATCGGCGTCGGCATCATCCGACAGGCGCAGTCAAATACATTGGCCATCTCGCAAGGCGTGCGCGCCGCCGTCGCGGACCTTAATGAAGAGCTTGGAGACCAAGTCGAGATCGCCGTGCGCTCGGATGACGCTATTTTTATTCGCGGCGCTGTCGAGGAGGTTGTGAAGACGCTGGGCGTGGCGACACTGGTCGTTATCGCGATCATCTTTCTGTTCTTCAGGTCCGCGCGAGCGACCTTCATTCCGGCCATCACCGTGCCTGTGGCCGTGATAGGCACGTTCGCCGCCATCCACATGATGGGTTTTTCCATCAACGTGTTGACACTTCTCGCTCTGGTGCTCGCAACCGGGATTGTCGTGGACGACTCGATCGTTGTCATTGAGAACATCGAGCGAAATCGCGCGCTTGGACTGGGGCCACGCGCGGCGGCAGTCGTTGGTACGCAGCAAGTGTTCTTTGCCGTTCTGGCCACCACGGCGACGTTGGCGGCGGTTTTCGTGCCGATCTCGTTCTTTCCAGGCACGGCAGGGAGGCTGTTCTCAGAATTCGGTTATGTTCTTGCGTTCGCCGTTCTTCTGTCCTCGTTCGTAGCGCTCACGCTGGCGCCGATGCTCGCCTCGCGCCTGCTTAAGGCGCCGCCTGAGCGTACTGGCGAAGATGCGCCCCGCCCCGACTTGCTTGGCCGCGCCGGCGCGGTTGTTTCGCGACTCTACGAACGGACGCTTGATTTTGCTTTCAAGGTTCCACTGATCATTATCACGATGGCGATCATTGTAAGCATCGCGGCGATCGCCACGTTTCGCACCCTGCCCGGTGAACTGACGCCGGCTGAAGACCGCAGCCTCATTTTCATGGTCGTGAATGCGCCACAGGGGGCAAGTCTCGAATTCACAGAACGCAAAGTGCGAGAAATCGAGGAACGCATCAGTCCGCTCACGGAGCGCGGTGAGACGGGGAGCGTTCTGTCAGTCGTGGGTCGCGGGCAGATAAACCGTGCTTTCATTATCGTCCCGCTAACGCAATGGGATGAGCGAGAGCGTAGCCAGGCGCAGATCATGGCGGAGGTGCGCCGCCGCATCAGCGATGTGATCGGCGTGCAAGTGCAAGTGCGCGGGTCCAACAGTCTCGGCATCCGTGGAGGCGGTTCCGGCCTGCAGTTCGCGCTGACCGGTTCGAGCTATGAGATGCTGGCCAAAGCGGCCGAAGAATTTCTGCCGACGCTGCGCGAGCGCCTTCCCGGGCTCGTCAACCCGATGCTGTCTTTTGACGCAACGCAGCCGCAGACAACGATTGAAATAGACCGCTCACGCGCCTCCGATCTTGGCGTAGCGTCATCGAGCTTACCTGTTGTGCTTCAGGCTGCGCTCGAGGGGCGCCTTGTCGGCGAATTGCATGTGAACGATCGGGCAATCAGGATGGAGCTACGCGCCAACCGTGGTGGCGTCGCGAGCCCTCGAGAGCTTGAAAACCTCTTTGTTAGAGGAGGCGACAACGCCCTCGTGCCACTTTCGCAGTTCGCGACGATCACTGAAACGGCGGTCGCGCCGTCACTCAGACGCGAGGGCCAAATGCGGGCGACGCCCATGCAGGCCAATCTCAGTCCCGGCTATGACATGAGTCGGGCCATGGCTGACGTGCAAGAGCTTGCGCGTACGGAATTGCCGGCTGGCGTCGGCGTCCGCTTCCTTGGCGAGGCAGCTGCCCTCGACCAGACGTCGCGCGGCGTGGGTATCACATTCGCATTTGCGATCATCATCGTCTTGCTGGTGCTCGCCGCCCAGTTCGAGAGCTTCGTCAGCGCCGGCGTCATCATGGCGACTGTGCCCTTCGGACTGGCAACCGCCATTTTCGCAATTGCGCTTACCGGGAATTCGATCAACATTTACACTCAGATCGGGCTTGTCATGCTGATCGGACTCATGACCAAGAATAGTATCTTGATCGTGGAGTTCGCCAACCAGTTGCGCGATCAGGGCGCCAGCGTGCCGGAGGCCATCCGCGAGGCGTCGCTGGTTCGCTTTCGTCCCGTGATGATGACCCTGCTCTCCACCGTGCTTGGCGGCGTGCCGCTCGTCCTGTCTTCAGGCGCCGGCGCAGAGGCGCGTCAGGCGCTTGGATGGGTCGTCGTCGGCGGACTGGGAATCTCCGCGGCGTTCACGCTCTTTCTCACGCCGGTCGTCTATGCGCTGGTCGCAGGTTGGTCGAAGCCGCGCGCTGCAGACGCCAGGCGGCTGGACGAGGAGATGGACATGGCGGCCAGGTCAGACCGGGCTCACGAGCCACCCCTCCGCTCCAAGCAGGACGCGACCGTATGAGCAGCAGCGACGAGCTGTCGCTATATATGTTGAGCCACTCAGGCCCCATGACCGAGCCGACCTCACATCCCGAATGCAAGGCGGCTGCGCCCTAAGCGACTGCCCTGGTTGCCCAACATCGAATTGAACATCCTTTCGCCGGGGTTCGTGCAATGATCGCCGATGCGAAGATGTGCAGCCACGTGAAGGTCGCCCGGCTCGCGTCGGAACGGCTCACAGGTATGAGGGAAAGCGTCGCGACATCGTCATTATTGATGCGTTGTTAATGTAAACGTGGCTTATCCGTACGATGATCGGGCCTTGGTATCCCGCCACGTGCAACCTTATCGCCTGGATGACGCCACATTCGATGCTGCACACTCCACATGCCCCCAGCCACTATTTGAAACCGCAGATCTGGCTTCCCGCCGCAATTGCCATCGTTGCAACCCAGGCCGTCATTCTCTTCGCGATGGGGCAACCTGCCATCTGCGCGTGCGGGTTTGTAAAACTCTGGCATGGTAGTGCGTCCAGCCCAGAAACCTCCCAGCACATCTTCGACTGGTATACGCTCTCCCATATTCTTCATGGCGTCATCTTCTACGCGCTGTTGAAGCTGGTTGCGCCGCGCGCGTCACTGGGCGCACTGTTTCTTGCGGCGCTCGCGATTGAAGCCGCTTGGGAGATCACGGAGAACACCCCCATCATCGTGGACCGCTACCGGCAACTTGCGCTGGCGCAGGGCTACACTGGAGACAGTGTTCTAAATTCCGTTTTTGACACGCTAGCAGCGGGGGCTGGGTTCATGCTGGCGCGCTTCGCACCGGTCTGGTTGACTGCGATGGTTGCTATCGCGTTCGAAGCCGTCGCAGCTTATTCAATCCGGGATAATCTCACGCTGAACATCATTCAGCTAGTGTACCCCATCGAGGCGATTTCACGATGGCAGGCGGCTGGCTGAAGCATCATCGCAAACGGAAGTTGACGGGCGCCACGAGTTCAATTTCACCTGCGCGCATGGACGGCGGAAAAGCCGGGAGGGGCTGTGCGCGCTGCAAGAGGTCAAGCGCTGCTGCATCGAGCGCAGGAAAGCCGGATGAACGCAGGACTGTCGCGGACAACACCCGCCCCGCCCTGTCGATCCTGAAGCGAACCGCAACTTCACCCTCGTTACGTTGCGCACGCGCTTGTGCGGGATAGCGCTTATGCTTGCCCATGTGGGCCACGACAGCGCGACGCCAGGAAGCTGGCGCGTCGGCGCTCTTGTCAGTGCTACCTTCGGTTGGCGCTTGCGTCGCAGCGTTTTCCTGAATAGCGGGCGGCGCCGCAGACGCGCTGGCAGCGGCAGATGCGCTCGGGCTGGGCGTCACGGTCGCCTCATTGGCCTCGGTTGGCTGCGCGTCCTCAACTGCCTCCTGCTTCTCTATTGTTTTCTGCTGTGAAAGTTGCAGGTCGGGCGGCGGTTCATGCGGCGAACTTTCCGCCGGCGGCGTGTCGTCCTCCGCCATAGCGGACTTCTTCTGCTCGACCTCCGGCGATGGAGTTGCTGTTGCCGCCTCGTCCGAAGGCGTCGCGCTTTCCTCCTGACTTTCGGCGGTTGCGACAGTGGGCGCGAAGTCCACGATAACCAGCCCGCCCACATCTTCAGAAACAAGATCAGTTGGCGCTTTGCCGCCAATGGCGAGCGCGACGACACTTACGTGAAGAAAAGCCGCAGCCAGAAACGCTACGCCCCAGCGATATCCGCACGACATGACAACGCGTGTTGCGCCTGCGTTCATGGCGCGGGCTCCCGCGAACCGCCTTCAAGGCCAACCAGCGCGAGCTTAAGATAACCAGCAGCCCTCATCGCGTTCATGATGCGCGTCAGGTCACCGTATGTGACTGCCTGATCGGCCCTGACAAACACGCGCTGTTCACGATCAAGTCTCGTTTCAACATCAAGCACAGGGCCGAGATTAGTTATAGGTGTCGCCTGTTCGCCGACTAATAGGGTGAGATCTTTTTGCACGGTGACGAAGACCGGCTTTTGCGGCCGCGGCTGTGGCTTGGCCGTCGATACAGGAAGATCAACCGGAGCATCGACAGTCGATAGCGGCGCTGCGACCATGAATATGATCAACAGAACAAGCATGACGTCGATGAACGGCGTAACATTGATCTCGCTGTTCTCAACGAGATCGTCGCCGTCGTTAAGCCGGGCGGCCATGAAGGGCGCCCTCCGGATTGCGCGCTTGACGCATCGACAACCTGTCGAGATCGCGTGATGCGATCCGCATCACCTCGGCATGCAAATCTCCCAGCAGCGCACGATAGCCGCCAATCGAACGCGCGAAGAAATTGTAAAAAAGTACCGCTGGTATTGCAGCAAGAAGCCCAATCGCCGTGGCCAAAAGGGCCTCTGCAATTCCAGGCGCTACGACAGCAAGGTTGGTGGTTTGCGCCTTCGTGATACCAATGAAGCTGTTCATAATGCCCCAGACCGTTCCAAACAAACCAACAAACGGCGCAAGGGAGCCGATGGACGCTAGCACGCCCGTTCCGCCCGCTAGCGCGCGGCCGGCGCCGACTTCAATCCGATCCAGACGCGACTGTACCCGCTCCTTGACGCCGTTTTTGTCGAGCGCAAGCTCGGAGGCGCGAAGTTCCTCCACGGCTGCCATCAGGAAACGATGCCCGATTGTTCGGGCGGTCGCCTGATCGCATGCGGCCGACAGGGAAGGCGCGCCAGATATTGCAGCGATCGCTCTTCTCACCGAACGCCGCGCCCGCATCACCTCGACGCTCTTCATCAAAAAAATCGTCCATGTGGCCAGCGACGCCGCAGCCAGACCTATCATCACCGCTTTCACGACCATGTCGGCCGCCATGAACATCCCGTAAGGGGACAGGTCATGCCCGATGAAAGAACCATCTGCAGCCCAGGCGTCGCATGAGGCGAAACCGACAAGGGCAAAGGCGCAAGCTGCGACGATACCCCTCTTCATGTTTGCGCCCATTGTCGAATGAGGTTGTGATAAATATTCGACAGAGACAGGCATTCCTGATCCTCCAAGCCGCGCTCAAACTTGAGGCGCTGAATACTTTGATCGAGATCGAACAAGATCGACCGTTTCTCGTTGTCTCGCACCATGCTCTGAACCCAGAAGAAACTTGCGACACGTTCACCGCGCGTCACGGGCGTAACGCAATGCAGGCTGCTGGCCGGATACAAGACCAGATGCCCGGCGGGCAGCTTCACCGACTGCGCGCCAAATGCAGTTTCGATCGTCAACTCGCCGCCGTCGTAGTCCTCAGGATTCGACAGGAACAATGTCGCTGACAAGTCCGTGCGGATATGCACATGCGATGCGCCAGCGCGCCGGATTGATCCATCAACATGCGCGCCGAAGTGTTCTGAACCTGCATACCGATTGAACATCGGCGGCAGGATGCGCAGGGGCAACGCGGCTGAAACGAAAGTTTCACTGCGCGCCAACGCGTCAAGGATCGCGTCGCCCGCCTGCAAGGCGACGCGATCCGAAATCGGAAGCTGCCGATTTTTCTTTACGAGAGCGGAATGTGATCCGCCCGTCGCACGTCCATCTTCCCAATCAGCCGAAAGGACGAACTCACGAATGTGCGCCAGCTCATTTTGATCCAGAAGGTCGGGAATACACAATAGCATTGCTGTTATCTCTCGGATCGGAAGAAGCCGGCATCACCACTTGTAGTTGAGAGATGCATAAGCGGCGCGGCCTGGCGCGAGATACACGTAAGGAGCGCCTGAGCGATAGAAAGCGTCGTAGAGCACTTCGTCAAAGATATTCACGACCATGACCTTGCCAACGATGTTGGGCGTGAACTTGTATTCGGCGAACGCGTCAAAACGCCATCCGGATGGAAGTTCATTCTCATTGGCGGCAAGCGTTCCACCGAAGATTTTGCTCTTCCATGTCGCCTGCCCACCAATTGTGAGCTTCTCAGTTACATCGTACTTTGACAGTAAGTTAAAAGATCCGTGTGCGATATTCGCAAGCTTCTTTCCAATGTTTGCGGTGTTGCTGGACCGGGTCACTTCCGAATCCATCCAAACCGCGCCACCAAAGATGCTCCAGCGATCAGTGATCTTTCCCGAAACGCCAACATCCACACCGCGAACTACGTACTCGCCAGACCCTACGACGACGGCGGCGGCGCCTGCGCCAATAGTTTCGCGGGCATTGTCTTTTGTTGTCTGGAACAAGGAAGCTGTGACGAGCAGTCGCTTGTCGAATAGTTCCATCTTTGTGCCGACTTCTGCGGCTGTATTCTTTTCAGGCCCCGCCGCAGCGTTGGATGCGGCCAATCCACCGTAATCATTGCCGCCTCCATCAACGTCGGCGCCCACCGGATTGGACGACGTGCCGTAGGCAGCATAGATGGCCCACCACGGAAGCACCTTGTAAGTGGCTCCAACGTTCCAGTTGAACATAGTGTCATGACGCTCAAGCCCGGTGGTGGTGTAGGTAGGCGCAGCGCCGTACGTCAGCGTGCTGACGCGATAATCGTCGACGCGAACGCCGCCTGTGACGAAGAACTTCTCATTGAAGTTCATTGTGTCGAGCACGTAGGCGCTTCTCGTTTCGATATCGACAGGCGTTGGGCGTCCCACGAGTTCGAGCTTGCTAGTCCACGGTACGAGTTCGCTGCGCGGGTCCCAAAGGTTGAGCGTAATGCCCGGAATGGGGCCAGAGACGTTCGTCTCGGTATTGAGAGAGCGATATGTGTCGCGGCTCGTTTTCTCGCTGCTCAGCTCGACGCCGGTAATCAGCGTATGCGTGGCGCCAAAGGCCGTAAATTTGGATGTCAGATCAGTCTGGTTCGTAAGCACGTCCGTTGTCTGATAGCGGCTCTTGGCGGTCGAATTGACCGTCCACAAACTGGGATCAGGATTAGTTCTGTTTGGCGTGCCAGGCGCGCCGACAACGTAATCCAGCATCGACCGGCCGTAGCGAAGCTTGTTCGTCAGGACGGCCCAGTCCGAGAACTTCCATTCAGCTGTTGCGGTCCAGATATCCTGTTTTGCTTTCTGAAAGTCGCGTGCGGGAATTCCGTAATAATTGTCGCGTCGCAACCCCGATTCCGTGAAGGGCTTCTTCGTCGCAATGTCGAACGGAACACCCCAGTCCGGCAATTGGTCCAGATCGAGATGAAAGTAGTCCAGCGTAAGGCTGAATGAATCGCTTGGCTTCCATGTCGCAGCGATTGCGCCGCCCCAGCGATCGTCGAATACAAAATCACGCCCTGCTACATCAGCTTTTTGCCACATGACGTTTGCACGGACCGCAAATTCCGGCGTGATCACGCGGTTGATGTCGGCCGTTATACGGCGTGTCCTGTCTGTGCCAAGCGTCGATTGCACTTCGTGGAAGTCAACGAATAACGGCTTTTTGGTCACGACATTGACTGCACCGCCCGCGTTGCCGCGACCTCCCACTGTCGAATTTGGGCCTTTGAGAATTTCGACCTGCTCGGTGGCGAAGTTCTCGCGAATGTTGACTCCAGGATCGCGGACGCCATCAATGTAGACGTCGTTGCGGCTATCGAAGCCGCGAATGAAGATACGATCGCCAAACGCGTTGCCGCCCTCACCGGTGCCAAGGGTCACGCCGGGGGTCGTGCGCACAAGCTCGCGGAAAGACGTGGCATTCTTGTCTTCGATGACCTCCTTGGAAATTGCAGTCACTGAGCGAGGCGCGTCGAGCAGCGGCAGCGAGACCTTGTTGTTGCCAAGGCGATCCACCTTGTACGGCGTAGCGGCGGCTCCATAGGGACTGACTCCAGGCGACGCGCCGCTGGCGGCCGATGCGTTTGCGCCTTGCTCGCTTGGTTCAGCCTGTCCCTGGACAGGCGCTGCGACAATTGTACGGCGCGGCGTGGGACGAGCCACGCGTTTGCGCTCAACCGGCCTGCGCGGCTGTACTTCCTTCTTGGCTTCAACAGTGAGCGCCGGCAATTCTGGTTGCGCAGATTGCTGCGCATGGCTGACGCCAAGGCCCGCAGCCGAAACAAGACAGGCTCCGGCAAGAATACCGAGACTTCTGGGCGCGACATCGCGGGATGTCTGCACCAAAGAATTTTGCAACCCGCGAAGTCGTAAGCTCGCTGGAATGACGGCTGCGGACATGTTCCCCAATCCCCTTATCGATGCACAAGATTTTGTCTTGAAGCGTCGTCCGGGTGGCTTGGAGTGGTGTGCCTGGCTGCCTGCGACAGGTGTTTGAAATCATTCGCCAGCAAACAAGTCAACAACAGAATTATACTATTTCCCTAGAATAATTCTAGTAACGCCTGCATTGGAGACATTCTAATCAAGCGTTCATCATTGACAGGATGTGCACTCTGCTTCTAGCGATGGGATTTAAGGCAGGCAGAGCGAGAGTAATGCAGAGTAGCGAAAGAAGTCGATTTCATGAAAGCCGCAATCTTGAGCGCGCGCCGGACGTTTCTGGAAGTCGAGCCGAAATTCACGCCGAGGTTCTCATGAACGGTGGACGCGAAGCGATCATCATTCACAATGGCGAGCGTTATCTGCTGCGCATTACGGCCAAGCAGAAGCTTATTTTGACAAAATAACAGGCCCATGGGACGAGCCCCCGAAGATGGATTCAATGAGAAGATTTGCAGGCGCCCTGCTCTACAACAGGACGCCCCGCGCTATTTTCTTTCTCGCACAGCCAATCAGAGGCCTTCGAATCCCGCTTCTTTGAGCTTCATCATCGTATTTTTCTTGACCTCATCGGGTGCGTTGAACGCCTTATCAAGTGCGATCATAACCTCCGCCGGACTTACGTAGCGCACCTCAAGATCACTCTTTTCGGCCTCAGCCAGAAACGCCTTGTCTTTGAGCGTCATGGCGAACGCGTCCTGCAACGCCTTCAGGCGATCAGCGGGCACTTCAGGGGGCGTGACGAAAGGACGAATGTAGACCAGGTAACTGAAAGCAAAACTCAAGATGTCGCGGTTTGTCTTGTCGGTCACGAGATCCATGACAAATGGCACGCCCTGCTTTGACAATTCAGGATGCGGCTGGCTGCCGACATCGAGACCAACACGCAGCACGCCTCGATCAAACATACCCCTCGCGTTGCCCTTCGCGCTATCCCAACCCCAGCCACAGAGTCCTTCAACCTCACCGCGCTCAATTGCGATAACCACATCGTTGGTCGATTTGTAACCGGCGATAATCTTGAACTTGGTGCCGACGACCGCGTTCAGAAAAGACGGCACATACGTCGTTGAACCGCCGGAGCCGCCAACGATGATTTCGCGCGTGAGCAGATCATTCGCGGTTTTGACGGGCACGCGCGGCGAAAGAACACACACATTGGAAGTGTTGTTTGCGCTGCCGAGCCAGCCGAAGTTGCGCATATCGTATTGCACATTGCGACCGCCGGCGATCTGGCGAATGGAGAGCGGCCCCTGAATATGTCCTATGGTTGATCCATCGCGGGGCGAGCGCGTGTAGAGCGTGTTTGCCGCGATGAGTCCGCCGGCGCCGGGCATGTTTTGCACGACGATATCCGGCTCTCCCGGGAGGTGCCTGCTCATGTGGCGCGAGACGTGCCGCGCATACAGGTCATAGCCGCCACCCGGCGCCGAACCCACGAGCAGGTTGAGTGACCTGCCTTTGTAGAACGCAGCGACGGATTCCTGCGCATTTGCGTGAACGGAAAAAACGAGAGTGGAAACGAAAGTTGCTGCAACGACACTTCTGATTTCCAAGGCGTCCTCCGACCGATTTGTTTGGCGTTGCAAGGAGTTTGGCATGCTCCGCCATTCGTGGCCAGAGGGCGCATTGCCGTCAGCTGCGCAGCTGCGCCTGCCGTCATTGTGGGTTCGACGCCTCTCCAACGCGACTTTCCGCGCGCCAGGCCACGAGCAATGCGTAGGCCACGGCGATCAGCACCGGACCCACGAAAAGGCCGAGAAAGCCAAACGAGAGAAACCCGCCAAACACACCCAGGATCACCAACGCCAGCGGCATCTGGATGCTGGCGCCGATCAGCCATGGCTTAAGAATGTTATCGATCACAGTGACGAAAATACCCCAGCTGGCGAACAGCCAAAGCACCAGCCCCGTCTCCCCGTTCGCATAAAGCCAGTAAGAACCGCCGATCCAGACCAGGTGGATCAAGGGGCCGCCGATTTGGCTCAACGCCAGCAGCAGTGTGATGAAGCCGATGGGGATCGCGCCGGGGATGCCTGCAAGCCAGCATCCAACCGCCATAAGCGCCGCCTGAATGAAGGCTGTGCCGACAACGCCATAGAACACGCCGCGGACAGCGTTGACGGACATAAAGCCAAGCTGCGCGAGATGGCGGCCGCCAAGACGGTGCAAAATGTCGACGGAAACAGCGGCTAACGTGTCTCCCTGCGCCCAGATCATCGTCGCGATGACGAGCGCCAAAAGGAGTTGAAGCAGGCTTTCGCCCATGCCGCGGGCAACGGCCAGCATCGCGCCGCGCAACGGCTCGGCATAGGGCGCCAGCGCCTCGTGGGGCGCCGCGCCCGACGAAAAAGCGTCGACCCATCGCGACTTGATGGCATCGCCGACTAGCGGGATCGAATCAATCCAGACGGGCGGGGGCGGACTGGTTTCAAGCCAATGGCGAACCACATCCATGACCCGCGCGAGGTCGCCCGCCAGCCCCGGCGCCAGCAGGAGAACGGGGACGGCGACAAACGCAAGCAGCCCTACCAGGAGAATTGTCGCCGAGAGAACGGGGCTGAACCCAATGTGCCGCATCCATTGACGCAGCGGCCATGCCGCGATCGCGATGACGGCGCCAAACAGCAGGCCTATTCCAAATGGCAGGAGCACCATGAGGACGCCCGTCAGGAAAGCGAGGAACAGCAGCAGCACGATCAGCTTTTCGATCAACGCCGTGTTGCCCAGTCCCGCCAGCCCCCGATCAGGCTCAACGTTCCGATCCATTCCGCACTCCCGCCACCAGTATGGTGGCGGGAAAATAGCAGACTTGGCCGTAAAATGCGCGAGCCGTTCGGCTCGGCTCCGCTTACTCCGCCACGGCCGCCTTGAGCACCTGCCGAATCTCCGGTGTGACTTTCTGCATCGCTGCGAAGACGGACTGAATGACGGCCGCGCTCACCGCATCCGGCTTTTCGTTGTTCACCTTCTCGTATTCGGTGATGTAGGCGGGGTCTTTTACGACCAGGTCATAGCCCTTTCGCAGCGCTGCCACCGCGTCAGGCGGTGCGCCGCGCGGCAGGAACACGCCCCGCTGCAGGCTCGTGCCAATGTTGTTGAGTTGCAGCAGCGCCTCAAATTTTGGGCCGGACGCGGGCTTGCCGTGCGCCTTCTGGTACACTTCGCTGAACAACGGAATGCCCATTGCGAGCAGATCAGGATTTCCGGCAGGCTTACCGTCAGGACCGATAACGTCATAGTGCCATAGCGGAATGCCAACGCCGGGCGTGATGATGTTGGCCTGAACGAGCGATAGGTAGCCAGGCAGCGAACTCGCCGACATGTTCACTTCGTTCTGTAACATCGCTTTTACGATGTCGCTTTGGGCCGGGAAGCCCGTTACCGCCGAAAACGGCACATCCAAAACCTCAAGCGCGAGCCGCAGGCGCGTGTCGTGCGAGGAGGCGCGCGAATAGCCGCCGATGAATATCTTCTTGGCCTTCGCCAGATCTTCGGGAACCTTCAGACCGGGCGCGATATCCTTGCGGGCGTAGGCGATTGTCCAGCCGCGCGCGCCGCCGATGGGGATAAAATCTTCGACCATGTTGATCTGAAGGCCGGGATCTTCAACCAGCGGCGGCGTGGGGCTCACCGTGAAGAACCCTGCGATAAAGCCGTCCGGGTTTGAGCGGGCCTTGAGGCCAAGCACGTTCATCGCCCGCAGGCCGCCCGCGCCCGGCAGGTTCTGGATAACGATGTTCGGGGACCCCGGGATATGTTTGTGCCAGTGGCGCGCAAGCAAGCGCGCATCGGTATCGGCGTTTCCACCGGCGCCGTAGTTCACGAGGAGCGTCACCGTCTTGTCCTTGTAGAACTGCGCTGAAGCGGGCGCGCAGGCGGCAAGCAGCGCCGCCAGCCCAAAAAGGCTGCGTCTCATGGTCTCTCCCTTTTTGTGCGCCCCGCCTTCCTTGGGCGGGGCGTCGTAAATTTGATTTGTTATTCGACGAATGTTTCGAGCAATTCCTTCGGGTTGCCAAACTGGCTCGCCATTTCAACGACTTTCGGATCGCGCAAAGCCATGAGGAAGCCGTTGTCGATGAGCGTCGTGTTACCTGCCTTCACCGTCATGTCGAACATCACGCAATCCTGATGCGTGGCGGGCTCTTCCCACTTCGGCACCACGCGCTGCATGTATTCGCTCGGAAACTTGCCGTCTGTGCCCCAATGAAGGGCGCCGGGAGCGTTTGAGCCTGCAGGATAGGCCTTGTAGCGCGGATACTTCGGATTGAACCCGCAGCCCAGTTCGTGAAGCTCGGCCTGCCCATCGACCAGCATTTCATCCAGGATGCGCGCTTCATCTGACTTGCCGTGGACTTTCACGACGAGGCCATCCTTGTATTCAATGCCGATCTTTTCCTCGAAGGGTTTCTGAAAACCGATCGCCCATTGCGGATAGACAATGCCCGCCATCTTCGGCTTGGTGTGGCCGCCGCCGGGGAAGCAATTGCGGTCATAAAGATTGGGGCCGTGCGTGGGCATGTAATGCACGTAGCAGCCGGGCTGATCGGCGCGCTGCTGACCCAGCCAGCGATTGTTAGACAGGAGCCCCTTCACCATCGGCGGCGTGAACTTGATGGTGAGGTCGCTGCCGCGCGGGCAGGAGAAGTGCATGTCGAAATCGTGATCCTTGGGATACAGGCGGGCGGTGGCGCGCACGATCTCGCCGACGAGATCGACGGGGAAGCGGGCTTGCGCCGTCTGCAGCAGATCGAGATTGCGGAAATAGGTGATCTTCACCCAGCGCTGGCCCTTTTCCTTGCGCAGCTTCACGAACAATGGCGAGTTGACGGAACAAAACCACGAGGAGACGACAAAGGTCGCGTCCTCGACAAGTGCGCGCACTTCGTCCGGGCAATCGGGAAGCTGGGTGGAGGGCGCCATGAACTCACGCGGGAAAACGCCACGCGAGTTTGCGACGCCCGTGATGCAATCGACGATGCGCCGGTCCAGCAGTGGATCAGTGAGAAACAGAACCTTGTCGTCCGGCTTGATCGCAAACACGTTGATCATGTTGTCGATGGCCTGGAAATAATGGCGCGTATCTGCTTGCGGCAGCGTCACCTCTGCGGGCATCGCGGTAGCAAATTTCGATGCGATAATGTCTGCCGACGTTGGGCCCCGGAAAGCCATAATTTCCTCCGCTGTTGCGTCCTGTTTATCGAACGCTATTGTGATTGTGGACGGTAATTGATCCCGTTGCACAAAGTCAACCAAGCGGGCGCGCCTCAAAGCCCCGCACAGTGAGGAAACAGGCGAGGCTTTGGAAGCTCCGCCAGGGCCACCCATGAAGCAAACGACACGTATGGCGGCTGCCTCCGGCAGACCCGAAAAAACCTCGCCGGATTGGCTTGGCATGCATCGCACCATGCTCCTGATACGGCATTTCGAGGAAGCGGTTCGATCTCTGGCGACGGCAGGCGCCGTGCCGGGCCTTGTGCATTTATGCGCGGGACAGGAAGCGACGAATGTCGGCGTCATCGCGGCGCTCGCAAAGGGCGACATGATTGCGAGCCATCATCGCGGCCATGGGCATTGCCTGGCAAAAGGCGCGGACGTGGCTTCGCTGCTTGGTGAAATCCTCGGCAAGGAAGCGGGACTCTGTGGCGGACGCAGCGGCTCCATGCATTTTATCGACCTCGACAACGGGAACCTTGGCACAAATGGCATTGTTGGCGGAGGCATTCCGCTGGCGGCAGGGGCGGCGCTTGCCGCACGGGCCCGCGGCGGTGATGAAGTCTTCGTGTGCTTCTTTGGCGACGGAGCGCTCAATCAGGGCCTGCTGCATGAATGCATGAACATGACCGCGATCTGGAAACTGCCGGTCGTGTTCGTTTGCGAGAATAACGGATTTGGCGAATTCACAGCTATTGACGATGTGACGGCAGGGCCAAGTATCGTCGCGCGCGGGGAGGTTTTCGGCATCCCTTCGAAAATGATCGACGGCATGGACGTGCGCACGGTGTTTACGACAACGCAGCGCGCCGTCACGCGAGCGCGCGCTGGCAAGGGCCCCTCATTCATCGTCTGCAACACGTGGCGGTTTGGGGGCCACCATGTCGGGGACAAGCAGGATTACAAGGCGGATGCGGAGACAAAGCGGTGGCTTGCGCGCGATCCCATCCCGAAATCAGCCAAGCGGTTGATCGCCGAAGGGCTGACCACCGCCGTCAAACTCAAGACCCTTGAAGCGCAGATCACAACGCAAGTGCGGGTCGCCGTTGAGCGCGTGCGCAATGCGCCAGAGCCCGCCGCGACGCGGCTTGCGGAGCATGTCCATGGTTGAGCCGCGCGTCCTCTCATTCCGCGAAGCGGTGCTCGAAGCGCTGTTCCTTGAAATGCACGCTGACCCAAATGTCATGCTGATTGGCGAGGACGTTGGCGCCGCCGGCGGCGTGTTCAAGCAGACAGAAGGGTTGTTCAAGACATTCGGCGCCACGCGGATCATCGATACGCCGATCTCTGAACCGGGCGCCTTTGGCATGGCGATCGGGGCTGCGATGGCGGGCGCGCGCCCGGTGTTTGAAGTCATGTTCGGCGACTTCATGACGCTGTGTATGGATCAACTCGTCAATCAGGCGGCGAAAGTTCGCTACATGTCGAACGGCCGCGCCAGCGTGCCTCTGGTGCTGCGCACGACCATGGGCACAGGAGCAAACCTCGGGCCACAACATTCGCAGGGCTTTTACGCGTGGGCGGCGCATGTGCCCGGCCTCAAGGTCGTCGTGCCGTCAAATCCCGCCGACGCGGCCGGCCTGATGCGCGCGGCAATCCGCGACAATGATCCCGTACTCTTCTTTGAAGACCGGATGCTCTACCCTGCGAAAGGCGCTGTTGACGCCGACATTCCGCTGGTCCCTATCGGCAAGGCGCGCGTGCTGCGCGAGGGTAGCGATGTGACGCTCATCGCGATCGGGCGCATGGCGCAATTCGCGCTCGACGCGGCGAAGCGGCTTGCCGCTGACGGCATTGAGGCCGAGGTGATCGACCCGCGCACCCTCGTTCCGCTTGATCAGGAAGCGTTGCTACAGTCGGTGCGCAAGACACACCGCGCCATCGTCATTGACGGCGCGCCACGTTCCTATGGGGTGACGGGGGAGATTGCGTCGATCATCAATGAGGACGCGTTCGATTGGCTCGACGCCCCTGTGATGCGCCTTGGCGCCGCTGATACGCCCGTGCCGATCAGTCGTACGCTTGAGCCGCTCTGGCGACCGGACGCGGCACGCATAGAAAAGGCCGTCAGGACGTTGTTGTCCTGACGGCCCGTTAGCGCAGAAAGGCCTTTAGCCCAGCGTCTTCTTGAACAGGCTGATGGTGCGTGACCAGGCGAGGTCGGCCGCTTCCTTGTGGTAGCGGGCCTCGGTCGTGTCGTTATTGAAGGCGTGCTGGGCGCCCTCGTACACGAAAATTTCGTGCGGCGTCTTGTTGGCTTCAAGCGCAGCCCTGAAAGCGTCGATGCCCGCGTTGATGCGCTCATCGAGGCCAGCGTAGTGCAGCATCATGTTCGCCTTTATCTTCGAAACGTCGTCAGCTTTGGGCTGCGCGCCATAATAGGCGACACATGCGTCGAGTTGATCGCCGGACGCGACCGCCGCAGCGTTAACAATGCCGCCACCCCAGCAGAAGCCGACAGCGCCGACCTTGCCGTTACCATCTGAATGCTTCTTGAGATACGCGACAGCGGCGACAGCATTCTTCACCGTCTCGGCGCGATCGAGCTTGCCGATCATGTCACGGCCAACATCTTCATCTTCCGGTGTGCCGCCAAGCGGCTGCAGGAAGTCGGGCGCGAGCGCAATGAAGCCTTCAAGCGCAACGCGGCGCGCCACATCTTCGATGTGAGGAACAAGGCCGCGGTTCTCATGCACCACTACAACGCACGGCAGCTTGCCTGAAGCGTTCTTGGGCTTGGCGAGGTAGCTGGTCATGTTCTCGCCGAATGTCACCTTCTCGATGGTGAGGCGCGGGTCGTCCACGGCGGCAATCGGAGCCGACATCTTGTTGGCGGCGATCTGCGAGGTGATCGCCTCGGCGGCCGCCCTCGAGCCGACGAGCGCCGTGAGCTTGTCGAGATAGGCGACCTTGTCGGTCGATACGTGCGTGAAATGATCATACAGGTCGATCATTTCCTGCGTAATTCTCGGCATATCGTTCATGATTTCCTCCGGGTTGTTCTTCTTCGCCGTGGTGGGCTGGCGCGCACTCTACCCGCACTCGCCGCGCAGAATCAACGCACCCGGCGCCGTTGACAATACGTAGGCCGGACCTAATCTAGCGCCCGCATGCCGCGATCAACAAGAGCGCGCAGCACGGGAGGTTTCGCGATGACGGGCGCTACGCGCGAGGTTCAACTTGCGCAGTTTGAACGCATGCTGCGCATGCGCCGCTTCGAGGAGATGGTCATCCGTCTCGCCCAGAAGCACGAGTATATCGGGCGCCAGCACCTGCACATCGGCCACGAGGCCACAGGGTCTGCGGTCGCGCTGGCCATGCAGCCGAGCGACAAGATTCACACCACCCACCGCAACCACGGCTACGTCATCGCCACGGGCGCTGATCCGGGCCGCGCGTTCGCCGAAATTCTCGGCCGCAGGGATGGGCTGAACGGCGGCAAGGGCGGCTCCTGGCATCTGTGCGATGCGTCGACTGGCATGCAATCAACATCGGCGATGGTCGGCGGTTCGATCGCGCTCGCCACGGGCGCCGCTTACGGATTGAAGCTGCAAGGGGCTAAGAGCATTTCGTTCGCGCATTTTGGCGACGGCACGCTGGATGAAGGCGTCTGTTACGAGGCGCTCAATCTGGCGTCGGTGTTCGAACTGCCAGTTCTGTTTGTCTGCGAGAACAATTCAAAGGCGGGCCAGCGCCCCTCGTCCATGCTCGCCGCTGCAAAGCTGCGCGATATTCCCCAAGCGCTGCAGATTGAGAACATGATCGTGGACGGCGCGGACGCCGACGCCGCGCGGGTCATGTTCGCGCAGGCGGCAGAGCGGGTTCGCACCACCGGCAAGCCAGTCTTCGTCGAATGCACGCTGGAGCGTTGGCCAGGTTCCCACCAGGTCACCGCCGCCTTCCCCACCGGCGTCACCGATCTGGCGCTCGCCTTTGAGCAGGAGAGAATTAGCGGCAAGCACGCTGAGTGGATCAAGAGCTACGATCCCATCTTGCGCGCAACGCGCGTTTTTGTGGAGAGCGGGACCGCCACGCGCGATGAACTCGCCGCGCTGGATGCGCGCGTCACCAAGTTGATGGAAGACGCGAGCGCATTCGCCGAAGCATCCCCCTTCCCTGAACCCGCCGCCGCCTTCACCGGCGTCTTCGCCTGAATTCCGGAGCAATAGAATGCCGCAGATGAATCTGGCGGAAGCCCTGATCGACGGTTTGATCTGGAGCCTGCGCAAAGACCCGAAGGCCACGATTATTGGCCGCGGCATGGCCGGGCATGGGCCCGAGCATCATGCTGAGGATCGACTGAAGGCTGAATTCGCTGCGCGCATTGTTGATCCGCCAACCTCGGAAGCCGCCGTCGCGCAGCTAGGCGTTGGGGCCGCGATGACCGGCATGCGTCCCTTCGTTCACTACGGAACGGCGGTGTTTGCGTACGAGGCGTGGAACCAGTTCATCAACGAAGCCGCAAACGTGCATTACATGTCAAATGGGCAGATCAAGGCGCCCGTTACGTTCCATCTTTTTCACGGCATACGCGGTGGCGGCGGGCCGCAGCATTCGGGCAGTCCCTACGCCATGTACGCCAACAATCCCGGGCTTGAAATCGTGATGCCGTCCGGCCCGCGCGACGCCAAGGGTCTCATTCGCGCGGCGATGGCGAGCGACAATCCGACCATCGTCGTGCAGCACGCACTGCTGCTTGGCCTTACCGAGGATGTGCCCGAAGAAGACTACATGATCCCGCTGGGCAAGGCGGAGGTGAAGCGACAAGGCAAGGATGTGAGCGTGATCGCCTGTTCGCGCAGCGTCGTCGATGCGCTGGAAGCCGCAAAGGAACTCGCGAAGGAAGGCATTGACGTTGAGGTGGTGGACATTCGCTCTATAGCGCCGCTCGATGTCGACACCATCGTCGCATCAGTGCGTAAAACCGGCCGCATGGTTGCGGCGGACGAAACGTATGAGATCTGTGGCGTCGCCTCGGAATTGATCGCGACGGTTTCGATTCATGCGTGGAGCGCGTTGAAGGCGGCGCCTGTTCGTGTCGCGCGGCCCATGACGCCGGTGCCCTTCAGCCCGCCGCTTGAGAAAGCGATTACGCCTGGCGTCTCGAAGATTGCCGATGCATGCCGCAAGGCGTGCGGGCGCTAAAGCGCACGCACGCAAAGCTGCGTCATTTGCCCTGTAGCAGACGAATGACCTTGTCCTTCACCTCGGGTGGCTGATCCAGCATTTCCTTAATGTTGGCGGCCATCTCCTCACCGCGTACGAGAGACGGCGTGATGCCGGCGACCTTCTTCATGTCGGCGCGGAAGTCCTGATCGTTGACGAGCTTGACGAACCCTTCACGCAGGATCGCCGTGCGATCAGCCGGCACGTTTGGCGGCGCGAAATAAGGCCGCGCCAGATCGAGGATCGGGTTGAGCATTTTGAACAGCGGCTTGTGACTGTCGGGCACAACGTCCATCGACCACGCGACGTTGTATTTCTCCAGTTCCGGGTTCTTGCGCCCCGCGACCTGCAGCAGGATTTTCGCCTTGCCCTCCTCCATCAACTGTCGCGGGCGTGAACCCATGAAGCCGATAAGATCGCCTCCCGACGCATGGACCTCGTTGCGCTCGACAGCAAGATCGACGTCGGCGTTCCGATACCCATAGATGATGTCCATCTTGAGCCCGAGGGAGTCCTTCAATAGTTCCGGCACCAGGCCATAGCCGGTGGAGCCTCGTGCCGTTGCGCCAAACTTGATGGGCTCGGGACAATTACGCAATTGCTCGAACGTCTGGCACTGGAAGTCCGTTCGCATCCAGAAGACGACAGTCGCGCTATAAATGTTGGCGATCCATGTGAACTTCGAAAGATCAAAACGGATGTTCGGCTGGGAGATCGCGCGGCTGAAGAGTCCGGACGAGCCTGCGCCAATCGTGAGTCCATCCGCTTCAGCGATGTTGAAAACGTGGTTGGCGGCGGCGATAGATTCGGGCGCAGGCATATTCTGCGACACGATCACCGGCCCTCCGGGAATATGCTTGGGCAGATGGCGCGCCGCCACGCGACCGAGGATATCGACCCCGCTCGCCTCGCCGCTGCCAATGATAAGTTTGATCGTCTTGCCTTTGTAGAAATCGTTCGCGAACCCGTCGGTTGCGAAGCATGCAGCAGCGGACGCAAGCGTCCAAACAGCCAGGCGCTGGCTCAGCCTCATCATGACGTTCCTCCTCGCGGGCGCCCTTCGTTGTGGCGGCCCTGCACGTTGAGATTATGCGCACATTTGCGGAAACGCCAGCGCCTTGGCGCAACGGGTTTTCCCGGGCGCTCAATTCACAGCGCGGACGGCTTTCTTTCCATTTTCAACTGCTTCCATACGCTTTACGCGCCTGGCGACGGTTGACGGCCTGCCCGGAAAGGGTCCATTGCGGCGGCGGCTAGGATACTTGCCACGGATACTTGCAATGAAGAACGCGGGCGACCAGAGACACAAAGCAAAGAAGCCGCAGGCCAGCGCGCCCGCCTCGCCGTGCGTTGGCGTTTGCCAGCTTGATGAACAGCAAGTCTGCATTGGCTGCGGTCGTCATGTTGTGGAGATTACAGCGGCGGGCGTTGAGGCCGCGCGCGCAAGATCGTTGAAGCTTCAGGGAAGCTAGAAGCCACACATCCCGCGAGCTTTGCAGCGCGTATCGAGGAGGTGACAGCAATTAGCGCCATGGCCGCTCGGTTCACGAGGGTTGACATTGGGCTTGAAATTTAGCGCAATCATCAAAACCACAAAGGGGGGAGATGATGCGAATTCCTGTCACGATTGCGCTTATGGCGTTTGGCCTGAGTGGCGTTCCAGCCTTTTCGCAAAGCGATAACTTTTACGCGGACAAAACCATCACCATTATCTGCTGGTCAGGCGCCGGCAGTCTCTACGATGTCAACGCGCGGTTTCTGGGTCGCCAATTCACGCGCAAGCTTCCCGGCAATCCGCAGGTCATCGTTCGCAACATGACGGGCGGCGGTGGCGTCATCGCAACCAATCATCTCGCCAACTCAGCGCCGAAAGATGGAACCACGCTTGCCGTGGTCGCGCGCGGCATGGGCATCGAGCCGCTGCTCGGCGGCGAACAAACGCGATTTGATCCGCTTAAGCTGCAGTGGATTGGAAGCACCAGTCCCGAAGTGTCTGTCATAGCCGTGCGCTCTGAGACGGGCGTGCGCACATTGGACGACCTGCGCACGCGCGAAGTCGCCGTCGCGGGCCCAGCGCCCGGCACCGATGGCGTGACCTACCCAAACACGCTGAACAATTTGCTCGGCACGCGATTCAAAATCGTCACGGGCTACCGCAGCGGACCAGAGATGGTGATGGCGGTGGAGCGGCGCGAAGTCGAGGGCCGCGGCTCATGGTCGTGGGCTTCGTTCCGCACTGAGGGCGCCGAGATGTTAAAGCGTGGAGAGTTGCGTCTTCTGGTTCAAATGTCGATGCGCAAGTCGCCCGAACTACCAGATGTTCCGCTCATCATGGAATATGCAAAAACTGACGAGCAAAGAAATATCCTGCAAGTCATTTTGACAGGACAGACGATGGCTTGGCCCTTGGTTGCGCCGGCGGAGACGCCAAAGGAGCGCGTCGAGCTATTACGCAAGACGTTTCTCGCCATGCTGGCGGACGAAGAAGCCAAGGCGGAAGCGAAAAAACTGGGGATTGATCTCGAACCTGTTTCGGGCGCCGAGATACATTCTCTCCTCGAAAGCGTCTACGCAACGCCGCCCGCTATCATCGATAAGGTGCGCGAACTTTCTGGACGCAAGAAGTAAGTTTGTAGCGGCCGCAACCGGGAGGAGATTGCGGCCGCCGACGAATGGTACGCGTGTGGGGCGAACGGTTACTAGAAACGAACCGTCGCAAAAAGCCGCGCACCACGACCGGGCTGCAGCACCTCGTCTTTCTTGAACGAGGAGTGCAATCTGATGTCATCATTCAGCAGGTTTGTGCCTTTGACGCCCACGGTCAGCTCCCGCTTGGCGCCAAGCACATCCCACTTGTGACGATAGGAAAGTTCGGCGTTGAGTAGGTTGTAGCCTGGCGTGCGCGTTTCCTCGCCAATTGCGATTCGATTTTGCGCAAAAGCATGGAGCAGGTTCACCCGCGCGAACCATCCGCCTCCATACCAGAACACGCCGCCGCCAAGTCGGGCGGGAGGGATGCGCGGGACTACGCCACCGTCGGTGTAACGCGCGCGCACGATATCCGCTTGCGCCTCAATGCCGAACATCCCAACGCCGATCGGAAGGATGTCAAATTGCGTAAGAAGTTCCGCACCCGTGAAGGTTGCGTCTCGCTGCGCAAATTCCACCTGACGAAGCTCGGTCTCGACGCCGCAGTCGTCGAATTCCTCACCGCAAAGGTTTCCTGTCAGGCGTTTGGCTATGTACCCATTGTATCGCGTATGAAAGACCGACGCATCAAATCGCCATGCGCCGACCGCGCGCCGCAGGCCAAATTCGATTGATTGTGCGCTTTCGACGCGCATGTTGGGATTGCCAATTTCAAAAGTGCCTGACGCCTCGTGCGGACCGCGTGCGAATAACTCCAGCGCCGTTGGCGCGCGCTGCACCGCCTGCGCCGTGATGCTGGCGAAGACATTGTGCTGCAGCTCATAGAGGAACCCTGCGCTCACGCTCACCGGCAGGAAGTTTCGGGTGCGCTGCGTTTCGGGTAGCGGGTTTCCATCGGGCAAAAGGTTCGTGGGGAAGGTTACCGCCGTACCACCCACGCGCGCGCCTTCAACTCGGCCAGCCAATTCAAACCGGAGGCGATTGCTCAGATGTAGCTCGTTAAAGATATAGGCGGCCACTCGGGAGGCGTCAGCAGGCGATAACAGCCCTGCGCCCTCGCCCGCAGTCCCAATCTTCTGCTTGCCGAACTGGATGCCGACAGCCGAGTTCCAGCGCCCCAAGGATGTTTCGACCGGGCGTAATTGGGCCTCCACGCGGCCTTCCATTTCGCGGTTCCGGAAGGTCCCCTTGACGGTGTCGATTCCGGCATCAAACGCGCGCTCGTCATGCTTGTAGTTGACTGCGCCAAACCAGAAACGGACCGTATCAATGTATGCGCTATCGGTACGCACCTCGCCCTTCGACGTAAGGCGGGTTTGGCGCAAATCGATGCGAACGCGATTGTCGGCGGCTTCGCCACCGGGCACGTGATAAAATGATTCGAAGTGGGAAACGGCTGCGCCAATGTAGCCGTTCTGGAAGATGTAGGACGCTCCGACCGACGCCCCTTGCATGTGAATGGCGCTGTTCGCTTGCCGTCCGCGTGGCGTGATGTAGTCGCCAGCGAAGCGCTTGTAAAAATCGGCATGAAAAGCGACGGGACCGTCGCGGCCTTCTATCGTGATCGCCCCCTCGTTGCCGTTGTCCACAGTGGTCAACCCACCGCGAATCTCGCCTCGAAAACCTTGGGGCGTATTTGGGGAAGGTATACGATTGTTCTCGACGCTAACCACGCCGCCAATCGCTTGCGAGCCCCAGCGCAGGGTCGCCGGACCGCGGATAATTTCGATGCGTTGCGCCGCTAGCGGATCAATTGGCACGCCATGATCTTCGCCGATGTCGGACACGTCCATCGCCCCAATGCCGTTCTCTTGTATTCGAACGCGCGCGTTGTCGACGCCTCGAATAATCGGCCTATTCGCGCCAGCGGCGAAACCGCTTCCAGAGACGCCGGGCGTCGACATCGTAAGGTCGCCGATGTTGGCGGCTGGTTGGCGCTCCAACTCATTGGCTGTGATGACCGTAACCGGCGCGAACACATCGGCGGCTATAGGCCTCAGATCAGAATTAGCGGTGCTCTGCTCTGTGCCCGTGGACGCTGCATTCAGCTGACTTGGCGGCAAAATGGGGCTGGGCGCCGTTACTGTGATTTCGGGAAGCGCCGTCTGAGCCATCACGGGGACGGTAAAAACGCTGGACGACAACACTGCAATGCCTAGCCATGATATATCGTTGCAGTGCATTGTTCCAAAAAGCCGACTAGCGCGAAAGCGATCCTGCATGCCACCCATCCTATAAGCAATGTTATATTGTATCAATCACTCCAAAAGAATTTTTGCAAGTTGGAAAAAGCAACGGCCCCGATCCGGGGGGCATGGATCGGGGCCGCAAAGTCCTTTGGAGGGTAACCGTTGGACGTGGGGAGAACGCGCGTCAGGCTGTCGTGTTCCGTTGTTCGAAAAGAAAAAGCCCATCGCGGCCGGCGCGGCTTTGACGATGCGCGGTGGAGCGCATACGTCTAGGCTCTGTAGCAGCAGAGGCATGATGAACGCGATCAACAAGACAGAATACGTAGCGGGCGCCCAGATGGCGGTCTGCGGGACGAGCGTATGAGGCAGTTTCAATGGATTCTGGCGTGCGCTACGTGGACGGCGATGGCTTTGGCGACTCCCGCCCTCGCGCAGCCTGTCGGCGCGGCCATCTCCAACCCGGTTTCCTCCATGGTTGCGTCGTCGCTCGACGAGAGCATACGGTCACAACTTCTTGAACCGGCGAAAGCTGAGATCAAGGTCTTGGTTCATCTGCCTGGCGGACGTGGCGAGAATGGCCGAATTTGTGGCGAGGTGACCGAGGTCACGGCCGACGGACCGAGGACGCGCACTTTCTACAGCACATACACCCGCGCGGGGCGTGTGCTGACTCGCTTTGAGGATATGCGGCTTGCCGAGTTTCTCGAGCGTGATGCAGTATTTCGGAATTGTAGCCCGAGGCTCTGACGCGGCATGGACGACGACGCGCATATCGCGGAGATTGAGAAGCTTGAAGCGCGAATCGAGGCGCTGGCGGAGGAGGCGAACGCCTGCCGCAAGCTGATCATGGCGTCGCGCGTTGCTCTCATCGTCGGATGTGTTTGGATCGTCGCGTCGATTGTTGGCTTCACGCGCATGGATGCGCTTCAGCTCGTGACGATTTTTACGCTCATCATTGGCGGCATCGTGTTTTTTGGTTCGAACAAGAGCACGCTCGAAGAGAAGCTCGGGCAGATGCGCGAGGCAGAGGCCAGACGCGCCGAACTGATCGGCGCGATCAGGTTGCGTATCGTGCACTGAGGCGCACGCGCGCCCCAGTGCCGATTGTCTTATCAGTCCTTGCGGCCGGATGTGTGGCTCTGTCCGCGCTCGCCGGGCGCGCCAACGTCGATGCGCGCCTCGATGATGTACACGGCGCCCGCCCGCACAGCCTTCTCACCACGCTCAAGGGCAGCGGCAAGCTCGGCTGACGTTATGATGTTTGCTTCACCCTGGGCGCCCTGCGCTTTGGCGATGGCGATGAGATCGATGGCGGGATTTACCATTTCCTGACCGACGAACTTGTTTTCCACGGGTCGGCCACGCACGACAGCCATGCGCTCCTGATGCGCCACGTCGTTGTAATAAACGCGGTTGTTGGCGATCACCATCAGCAACGGAATGCCCATGTGGACCGCGGTCCAGATGGCGTTGCAGCCCATGGCGAAATCACCGTCGCCAACAATGGACAGCGGCAGGCGGCCGGTGCCCTTGATCGCCAGCGCGGTGCCAATGGCGTTTGAAGGGCCCGAGCCGACGCCGCCGCCGCCGTCGAAGCCGACATAATCAAGCGGGTGCTTGAAATTGACGGTGTCGGACGGCCAGCCGAGCGCGAAGCCTGCGGTCGTCACGTCGCCGCACTTGTCGGTGAACTCACGCAAGACAAGCGCAAGATCGCGCAGGCCCATCATGCCTTCCGCGCGGGGTTTGGCCAGAGGCTTGACGTTGCGAACGGGCCACTTGGGCTGCGCCTTGTCGCTGGTTCCCCGCAGACGGCGAACAGCCTCCGTAAGGGGACGCAGCAGTTGATCGGGCGTGGACAGAATTTTCAGGTCCACGGGCGGCAGGCCGAAATAGTCCATGCTCCAGCCGTTGTGCAGGTAATCATCGACGGTGCAATGGATGACCTTCGAGGCCACGTCGGTATCGCGCCCCAGCGTCTGAACGAACCATCCGCGCAGATCCATCCAGTCAAGCGAGAGGATCACGTCCGCTTCCTTCGTAATGTCGGCTGCGGCAGGCGACGGGCGGAATCGCGGCTCTATCAGATGCAGCGGATGCTCCGTCGGGAAGACGGCGCCGGGCTTCGTGTCGGTCATCACCGCTGCGCCAAGGGCTTCGGCCAGCGCGATGCGGGCGTTCCAATCATCCATGCTGCGCGACATGCGGCCCATGAGGATGAGCGGCTTCTTCGCGTTGACCAGCAGGCGCGCGGCCTCTTCCACCGCGTCCTGCGCGGGCGCGGGGGGCACGCCGGGCTTGTAGCGCTCGACGTCGGGGAAGTTGATGGCCTTGTCGAGCTTCGTCTCCTGCAGGCCCACGTCGAGGCAGACATAGGTTGGGCCGTAAGGCTGCGTGGCGGCAATCTGATAGCCGCGCATGATGGACTCGACGGACGCTCCAGCAGAGCGCGGTTCGTCGTCCCACTTGGTGTAATTGCGGATCAGCGCGCCCTGATCTTTCGCGGTGTGAATCCAGTCGATCCACGGGCGACGCTCTTCCGCGTCGCCAGGGCCCGTCGCGCCCAGAATTAGCATCGGCGCGCGACCGCACCACGCATTGAAAATCGCCATCGTGGCGTGCAACAGACCGACGTTGGAATGCAGCGCAACCGCCATGGGGCGCTCCGTCACCTTGGCGTAACCCTGCGCAATGCCGACTGCGTGCTCTTCGTGCAGGCAGACCATCATCTTCGGGTCCCGGTTGCCCAGATAGTTGACGAGCGAATCGTGCAGGCCGCGATAGCTCGCGCCGGGCGTCAGCGCGATGTAGCGCACGTCAAGTCGACGCAACATTTCGGCCATGGCGTCCGACGTCCAGCCAAGTTCGGCATTGGAGGGACGCTGCAACTGATCCTTGTCGTCGAAGCGGGCCGATGCGACGCCCTCAATTTTCCCGTCCGCGGCGTTGCTCATAGGCTGCTCCCCTCTTGTGCGATTGCGCCGCCGGATGGCGGTCGTTCCCGTTTTCTATACACCATCATTTTGCCCGCGCCACAGTGCGTGAGCTCTTGTCGAAGCGATTGCGGGAACAGACAGAGAGCGTTAGCGTGGCGTAATAACGGGCCTTTATGGGCTTGATAAACGAACGTATGCGCGGAGAGGAAATCAAATGGCGGACGGCGTCATCGTCAACAAAACAGACGACCTTCTTGAGATCACGCTCGATTGCCCGGATCGCGGCAATGGCATGACGGACGATCAGATCGTGTTTCTGGGCGACACGCTCGAGCGCGAGCATGACAAGGTGCGCCTCATCGTACTGCGCGCAAATGGCGCCGATTTTTGTCTGGGCCGCGCGCATCTGGGGCCGCGACCCACAACACAACCGGAAGCGCTACAATTGCGCCAGATGCATGACATTGTGTTTCGCGTCTATGGCGCCGTGCGCCATTCCAAAGCGCCTGTCATCTCGGTGGTGAAGGGTCGCGCCTTCGGATTTGGCTGCGCGCTTGCAAGCGTCTGCGACATCACGATTGCGGATGAGAATGCGCGCTTTGCGATCAACGAGTTCAACAACAACATCATGCCGACGATGGTGATGTCTTCGCTTGTGGATCGCATTCCGCTCAAGGCGCTGATGTATCTCGTGTGGACTGCGAAGGAGATCGACGCCCGCCATGCGATGAGCATTGGCGCCGTAAGCGAAGTTGTGGCGGCGGGCGAAGCGGATGCGACCGCAAACGCGCTGGTTGCGCGGCTGATGAAAGCGCCCCGCCCCGCCGTTTTCGCGGTCAAGGAATACGCCCACGGCGCAAGCGCCATCGACATCGGCAA
>JAUXWZ010000185.1 GCA_030684835.1 Beijerinckiaceae bacterium | reverse complement strand
TGAGTTGCACGCGCGCCCTCCGTTTTACAGATGCAAGCGCCTCTATGTTCCCTGTGACCGCTCTGATGTCTCAGTGCTGGCCTCGTCTCTTTTGAGCAGATCGGTTGCTAGCGCGACAAGGGCGTCTACCGAAGGCACGGTCAGTTGCGTGAGCTTGAGCAAGGCTCGCTGCGCGCGGCGTCGCTCTTCATCAGTCGCAGTCGCATCACACAGCCAAGCAAGCGCCATGTCGAGAACTTGTAGCTCGTGCGGCTCGTATGCTTTGAATTTTTTGAATATAACGGGCAGGTTCTGATTGGCCATGATCTACTTTGCTAGCAGCGCACTGACTATGTCGTGACGCGCTTGTTCATCCACCATTCACGCCTGTAGATCGGGATGAGCATGATCACACATATTTCAGACGTCACGTCTGCCCTACTCCAAGCTTGTGCCGTTCAGATGACACGCGAAATCACTTTCCTGGCGATCGCCTCCTGATCTTCGTGCCGTGGCGATGGAGGCGGCAGCATGATTGTCCGGCGCACCAGGAACCGCGGTGGCACAAGGTTCACAGCTGCGTTTACCGGAGCCAAAACTAAACGAGAACGCTTAACCGCTGGCGCTTTCGGAAGAGCTGCGCCGGCGGGCAAAGGCCCGTTGGCAGCGTCGACGCAGCGCCTTCGGCTTGACCTCAAGCAGGTCGCTTCCGCGGGCGACAAGGTCTTCAACCGTCGTCACACCATGCTGCACGACTTCAAAAAGCAAAAGTTGCACACGATCGCGCTCGGCCTCTGTCACCCCTGGGCGACACAGCTGCGTAAACGCTGCATTTAGGAGGATCAGCCCGCCATCAAGGTTAAACATGGCCACCTCGCACGGACACAAGTCATTGATCTATGTCAAAGCCTGGAAACGCAGGAACGTCCGCTGCGGCCCTTTTGGGAAGAACTTCGCAGCCGGACAAAGGCTTGTTGGGAGCGCCCGGGGGGTCGAAGCCCGCCCTCTTTTCAAGCACGTCACGGGCGCGCGCAACAAGGTCGTCGACTGTCGTCACACCACCGCCCGCGAGCCCCAAGAGCAAACCGAGGACGCGGTCGCGTTCTCTTTGGCGCGCCGCCGCGGCGCAAAGCTCTTCCAGTGCGGCGTTTACAATGCGTAGCTCTTCGGGCTCTAGATTGGTGATGGGCATGGGACACGCCTCCACAATCTGCAAGCCTAACCTTTACTCTCCAGTTTCTGGATCGCTAGATGGCAAGTGTGTGAAAACGCACACTTCGAGCGGCGGGAGCTTTTTAAGTTGAACAAATTAGGAACAAACTACCCGTGGCGCGCCGCTGCACAATCAGAAGTGCTCTCGGCCCAATCACGACCGTTCAGTCCAGGCAGTTGCCGCATCAACTTCCGCGCGCCAACTAAGGTGGCGAGCGAGCTATTGGATAGGCGATGTCAAAGAGAAGGCTGGGCCGTGCAAAGCATCCAGAAACATGATGGTGTGTAGAACCTTCCCAGCATCTTCAGTTACTTCGAACGTACAGTCGGCGCGGGGCGCTACCCGTGCATTACGCAAACGCTGCATTCAGGATGGTGAACATGGCGGCCTCCAATCACTCCATAGCGACAAAAGCCGAATGGGAATGAAGCAAACACCGCGCGCCACCGGACGCAAGCATCGCTGAAGACTCAGAACTGACTATTTCAGGCACTTACGCATTTATTTTCCATGACGCAAGCCAAAGGCGCGGAGTCTCTCCCACGCCGGCGCTTCAGTTGGCAAATAAGACTGGCGTTCATGGAAAACATGGCAGTGCAGCACGTATCGGTCGAGGCATACGCGAACGAGATTTTGGAGCACCTGACGGACGTGACGATCAAGGATCATGGCGACACGCTCGTCACCTTCGCCACGCATTCAACGCGCGGCCCGCTGACCATCGTTCAGTGCTTTCCCGGCGACAACGTCCTGATCTTCGGGCGGCCAGCCGTGGCGATCGCAGCAGCGGCGTGAGCTACTTGGGAAGGAGCGCTATCCATTCTCAACGCCCCCGCCCACACCATCTTCAATACGAACTGGCGAAATCATAGCGGCTAAATTGTTTCTGAAAGCGGGATACTTGACGGGAATCGGCTAACGAGCGACTCTCGGGCCGCGACATAGACGTGGAAAGGGCTCCCTGGACAAGGCGAAGGCCCCCACTTATCGAAGCATTTGATCAGGCGTCAGTTCGGTTTCGTGAGACGCTTGCTGCTAACGAAAATCGCCTCTGCGGACGCGGCAAGGTGGCTGCTTTTCTGTCCATAAGCTCTCGGAGCTGCCGCAATAAACCCCGGCCCTCGATTTGTTGAGCCACGTACCCCTCCGCCTTCAGCTGATTTCTGAGGTCTGTCAACCGTTGAAACTTGCCGGACTGAGCGAACTCGAACGCTCTCTCTAAAAGGGTAGGGTGATTGCTCATTGCGAATTGCGCAAGATGCTGACGCCGATGCCAAGGCCGATTAGCAGGCGGAGGGCTTGGGGGCGGGATCGGGGTTGCTTAAAAATCCACTTATCCACCGCGGTTATCCTCTGTGTTTGCAGAGCGGAGTGGGAATATCTCACTGCGGCCTGGGGCTATGAAGTCCTGTGGCACGCAAAAACCAGAAGCGC
>JAUXWZ010000184.1 GCA_030684835.1 Beijerinckiaceae bacterium | reverse complement strand
GGAGCAAGATCGAACGTACGCATTGGCATATCCTCCTTCGTTGAGCGACATGCGGGCGGTCCGCCGAATGGCCGAACCCGAGCCCGTGCACAGCCGGTATGGCCTGCGCAGGCCAGATATGGGAATGTGGCGCCGGACCCGCAAGAGGGTCGCCGCTCTTCGATAAATCATTGAAATTTCATCATAATTTAATCCACGGCAGCGCATGAAACTGGTTTCGATTCCCGCCAATCCGGTGCCCGACAGCGTGGTCACCGGCGGCATCAAGACCCCGGACGGGATCAACCTGCGCTTCGCACGCTGGGATCCGCCGCCTCGCCGCAAGGGCACGGTGGTGGTGCTGCAAGGCCGCGCCGAATACATCGAGAAATATTTTGAGACGGTGCGCGACCTGCGCGCGCGGGGGTTTGCCGTCGCGACTTTCGATTGGCGCGGGCAGGGCCTGTCCGACCGTGCGCTGTCCGATCGCCGCAAAGGTCACGTGCGGAATTTCTCCGAATACGCCACCGATCTCGACGCCTTCATGGCGCAGGTGGTGCTGCCGGATTGCCCGCCGCCGTTCTTCGCGCTCGGCCATTCGATGGGCGGGGCGATCGGCATTCGCGCCTGCCATGACGGCCGTCGCTGGTTCGAGCGCATGGTGTTCACCGCGCCAATGATCGGCCTGCGGCCGGGACCGATGACACGGGTCGCCGGTCCGTTGGCACGCACCTTGCGGATGTTCGGCACCGGCTCGGCCTATATCCCCACTGGCCATGCGCAGGCCACCGGCAGCGAGGACTTCCTCGGCAATGTGCTGACCTCCGATCCGGTGCGCTTCGCACGCAACCTGGCGGTGCTGGAGGAGGAGCCAGATCTCGGACTCGGCTCGCCGTCGATCGCCTGGGCCGACGCGGCGTTGCGGCTGATGAAGCGCTTTGCCGTGCCCAGTTATGCCGGGCAGTTGCGGCAGCCAATCCTGCTGGTCGCGGCGGGGCAGGACGAGGTGGTGTCGACGCCGTCGATCGAGCAGTTCGGCCTCAACCTGCTGGCCGGCCGGCACCTCATCCTGGCCGGCGCCAGGCACGAGATCCTGCAGGAGCAGGATCACTATCGCGGCCAGTTCTGGGCGGCGTTCGACGCCTTCGTGCCGGGAACGCCACGCTACTGATTACATCCGCGTCCACTGCGTCGACCGGCAGAACAGGCCGC
>JAUXWZ010000170.1 GCA_030684835.1 Beijerinckiaceae bacterium | reverse complement strand
AATCACATTTCCTCTTTCGCTGCATGGCGTTCTCGCCGGTTGCCTGCTCGTCTTCATTCCGGCCGTGGGCGAATTCGTGATTCCCGATCTGCTTGGTGGGTCCGACACGCTGATGATCGGCCGCACGATGTGGAACGAGTTCTTCGCCAATCGCGATTGGCCTGTCGCCTCTGCCGCAGCCATTTTGCTTCTGCTCGCACTTCTTGCGCCGCTCATCCTTTTCCAGCGCGCGCAGGCGCGTGGAGAAGCGCGTGGAGGCCATGGGCCATGACTAACCGTCTCGGCTATGGCGGCGCGCTCGTGCTGATTGCGAGCTTTGCTTTTCTCTATGTCCCGATTGGGCTTCTGGTTCTCTACAGCTTTAACGCTTCGAAACTTGTCACGGTCTGGGGCGGCTTTTCGACGAAATGGTATGCGTCGCTGCTCCAGAATGATCAGCTTGTCGCCGCAGCGTGGATGAGCCTCAAAGTCGCCCTTGTGTCGGCATCCCTTGCCACGTTGCTGGGGACGCTCGCCGCGCTTGCGCTCGCCCGCCAAGGCCGCTTTGCCGGGCGCGGCATGTTCACCGCGATGATTTATGCCCCGATGGTGTTGCCAGAGGTCATCATCGGCCTCGCGCTCTTGCTGCTGTTTGTTTCCTTCGACCTTGAACGTGGCTTCTGGACCGTGGTGATCGCGCACGCGACGCTCGGGATGTGTTTCGTATCCGTGGTGGTTTATGCGCGCCTTGCGGGGTTTGATCGCTCACTGGAGGAAGCGGCGATGGATCTGGGAGCCAGTCCTCTGCAGACCTTCGGCCTCATCACCTTGCCGCTGATCGCGCCTTCCGTCGCCGCAGGCTTCCTGCTCGCTTTCACGATATCGCTCGACGATTTCGTACTGGCGAGCTTTACGACCGGGCCCGGATCCACAACCTTGCCCATGCGAATCTACAGCGCTGTTCGCCTGGGCGTCACGCCGGAAATCAACGCGATCTCGACATTGATCATCGGCTTCGTCGGCGTGTTGCTGATTCTGGCGCTTACCGCGCGCCGCTTCGTGCGGGCTTAACGCTGCGACGGTAAAACTGCATCGGCGGCAGGCTCTGCCCGGCGCCACAGCGGCGCCGCGGCGTCGGATCGACGGATCAGGGTTTCGGGGTCGATGGACAAAACAGGCGCATGCCACGGCCCCGAGAAATCCAGCACCAGCGATGGCGATTCTTTCATGTCGGCAGGCTGTTTGATTTGTCGCGGCTGACGTGCGGCCACCTCAATCTGCATGGTTCGATCAGCAATCGAAACGCCGCCAGTGGCGGAAATCTCGACGCCTGGTCCCGTGGCGACCACACGCTCGAAGTGAAGCAAGCCGTTCTCGGCCTTCGCTTCAATGTCGGCGGTCGTGAAGCTGGTCTGCCCGCCGCGCAACTCCGATGGAATCGACAAGGGGCGCCGCTCGGTTCTTCTGAGAGCGCGCTCAAGATCGAGGCCGATAATTTCTGGCGCTCGAATGGATGACCGGACATTTCCGGCCGCGTTCTGCATCATTGTCGAAATGTTCGACCCGCGCGTTTGCAGCGTGTACTCGCCAGCGGCCGTGCCCGTCGCTGCGTTGTTATAGCCCATGCCGCGCAGGAGCGCCGACAGGTTTATGTTTCGAAAGTTGCCCGTCGCGTCCAGTTCAGGCGTCGCGGTGCGCGAGTTAAAACGCCATCGTCCGCGGAACGCGCCCCCGTAGGCTTCTGCGCTGGCGGTCGTCACTTCCAGGAGGCCGTCATCCAGAGAAATCAAAAAGCCCGCGTCCGTCAGGGCTACGACGCCAAGATCAAGCCGCCCGGCCGATAGACGCAGATCGGCGTCGAACAGATCGAGCCGTCCAATGGCAAAGCCGTCGCGGCTCCATTCTCGGTCGCGCTGAAACGCCGGTAGCCCGGCGTCCGCCGCGCCCAACCCATATGTTCGCGCCGCCAAAGTGCCGGAGACTTTAGGGCGCTTCGCCCCGGCAAGCAGCGCAAGAGACCCCTCAAACGTATTTGTGTCGAGAGATAGCTTGATTTCCGAAAGCGTTGCGCTTTGCGGGAGCGCGCGCAGTTTTCCGCTCAGCGCAAACCGCGCCAGGGGGCCGGGAAGCGGGGGCTGCGCGTTGAACAGCGTTAGGAGCTGGGTGAACCGCTCCGAACTCGAGGCCAAGCGCGCATCGAGCAGCCAACGCGCTCCGCCCGAGATGGCGCCGTCCGCGGAAACGTCGATCAGGCGGGATGACAGTTTGACGGTAAACGGCGACTTCTCGCCACGCAAAACTTCGGCAGGCTTTCCGAGCAGAATGTCGACGTCGAACTTTTCGCCGCGCCAAAGACCGCGCCCTGAAAGCGTTGCGGTCGAGCCGAGGCTTGGCCAGTCGAGTGTCGCGTTCACCCTGTCGACGAGGATGGAAAGCCCCTCCTGGGGGCGGATGTGGACCGTGCCATCAATGATTCTGACGCCGCCCAGACGCGCCTGATCGGCGCTGCGGGCCTCATCGCTTGCGCTTGGCGCATTCATCGCTCGCTTGATATGCTCCGCCGCATTGTCTGGCCGATCACTGACCGCTTCGATCGACACTTGCGGCCGAACGAGTCGCAGTCCGTCGAATTCGACGTTGCCGGCCAGAAGAGCCACGACGCGAAGTTCGGCGGTCAGGCTTTCGGCGGACACTGCAAAAGAACCGTCAGGGCGCCCGATGCGAACATTTGCGTAGGTTACCCGCGGGTAGGGCAGGGCAGCTACCGTCACGCGGCCAGTCGCTGTCCCTTCAAGTCCGGTCGTGCGCAGGATTTGCTGCTGCAATGTCCGGCTCAGCGATTCTGACCAAAATGACAGCGGAATGAAGCCAGCCGCAACAATTGCGGCCAGCATGGCGCTCGCTGCCCATGCCAATGCTCTCTTCATGCCTGACCGATACTTCTGCCGCTTTTGGGCGGACGCTCCTTAACTCTCTACATCGAGAGAGCAAGTCAATCGAGACTAGAAGTTGAGCTTTTCAAAGGCTGGCAAGCGATGACGGGTCTTCCCCGTCAAACTTTTCACACTCGCTCACCGCATCGCGAGGCGATTGCTGGAGCCTGGCGGACCAAGCGAAACCACTGATCGGGTGGCTGGCGCCACTTCCGCAAGACGAGCCGCGGGCCGGGGCATCGAAACGCGCTCCATGGCGAGCAGGAGGTTGCGTTCCTGTTTCGGCAACCCACGCGTTTGCGGAAGGGATGTGAAGTCACGCCGCGAGATTTGCGGGCGCCGACCACCTTGATAGATCAGGAATCCGTTGTCCGACATGAAGCGATCGCCGCGACGAAGGCTGGCGTCGCTCATGATGGCCACACGCGGGTCGATTGAGCCGCAGCTGCAGGTCTGCTCACGAACCCGCGTGTACTGCAGGGCCACAGGAAGGTTGGCGTAGGGAGCGCCCGTGCGGGCGGCGACAGCGTCCGTGATTCGGTCCGAGCGCATCGAGTACAGACGCGTTGGCGCGTTCGGGCAAGCGGTCGCGCAGCTCGCGTCGCTGGCGCTTACGCCAGTGGGGGCCGGAAAAAAGAACCCGTCACACAGGCGCACGCAGACCTGTTTGCTGCTTGCCTGACGCGGGGGGCCCATCGATTTCGCGTTTTTAGTAGCCTGCGGGCGGGACGCCCCGTGTTGTCTCACGGGGTCACTCAGACGGACGGAGAGACCGCCCGGCTGCGCAAAGAACGAGAATGGGCTTAGCTGGGTGCGCTGCGTCGGCCTTGCGTGCAACGGGGCGTAAGAGGAGGCCTGTCGGGGCAATTGCTCGCGCCGTGCGGCGGCGGGTTGCGCCGTGGCGGCGTTGGCCTTGCGGGCCGCGACCTTACGGGCATTTTCGGCTCGCCAGAATGACGCATTGTCATCGCTTTCGGCGAGTACGCTCCCGATTTGTGGGCCAATCAACAAAGCGCCGACGGCGGCGACAATGAAGCCAGCGGTCAGCGCCAGCTTGCTACGGGGCGTCAGGACTACCCTGGATGGCTTTTTGCCAACGGTCTTGGAAACTCGCTCGTCAAACACGCGGTTATGCGAAAAACGCAACATTTGGGGCCACCTAATGGGCTTTTATAGTTAAAAATATGTCTGGCCTCGTCCAAGTAATTAACATGGGCTTAACAGAGCGACAAGACTTGGAGGCGTCTATCACGTCAATTGATCTGCCTCATTGCTTGTCAATCTTAACGCGCATACCCCTTGAGCGTCGGAGTCATCCGGCGCAGCCGGAGGATAACCATGACAATGAGCGGCGCGAAAATGTTCAAGATCAAACTGCAGGAAGCTCGCGCAAAGGGCGCGCCCGAAGGGGCGGGCCATGCCGGTTATGAATTCTTCGCCCCTCTGGACGACACCGGCCACATCGACCTTGAGACGTGGAAGGTCGAGCGCGCCCGCTGTTTCGTCCATCGCCTTGATCACAACGTTGTCGTCGAGCGGGGATTGCTTGTTCACCGCGCGGGCGGCGTGGGCGGAGCGACCTGGGCCTTCGACTATGAGGCCGGCGTCACCGACGATGAGGAACAGGGCTACCGCTTCGGCTCCCATGCCTTTGTGGCGGGTGAGTACGTCTCCGTCCGCAACGCGGACGGGGACCTTTTGACCTATCGGATTGCGAGCGTGACTCCGGGCTGAGGTTTATTCAGCCGGCGCATGAACCGGCGCAGCCTTGGCGTGAACTGGCGTAGCCTGGGGCTGGCCGACGCCGGCTGTGTCGAGACCTGAGTTGCGCATGCGCTCGCGTTCGCCGCGGGACAGGTAAGTGTCGAGCCGATCAAGATAAATGTACACGACCGGTGTGATGTAAAGCGTCAGCAATTGCGACAGGCACAGGCCGCCGACGATTGCGATGCCGAGGGGCTGACGCAGTTCCGCGCCCGCGCCTGCGCCCAGCGCGATGGGCACCGCGCCGAAGATGGCCGCAAGCGTGGTCATCATGATGGGACGAAAGCGGATGAGCGCCGCTTCTCTGATAGCCGTAGGTGCGTCGAGCCCCTGTTTTCGTCGCTCGATCGCGAAGTCGATCATCATGATCGCATTTTTCTTCACAATGCCCACTAGCAAAAGCACGCCGATGATGGCGATCACCGACAAGTCCATTCCGTAAATCTGCAGCGCGAGAAGCGCGCCGATGCCTGCCGAGGCGAGGCCGGACAGGATGGTCAGCGGGTGAATGTAGCTCTCATAGAGCACGCCCAGCAGGATGTAGATGGTGAGGATTGCGGCGATGAGGAGCGGCACCTGTCCGCGCTGCGCATCCTCGAAAAGGGCCGCGGCGCCGGAGAAGTTCGTTGTGATCGTCGCGGGCAGGGCGACATCGCGCGCCACCCTGCGGATAGCCTCGTTCGCCTCCGAGAGCGCAACGCCCGGCGTCACGTTGTAAGAAAGGGTGACGGAGGGCTGTTGCGACTGACGGTTGACCGTGAGTGGGCCGACAGAGCGCCGCACTGTGGCGACTTGATCGAGCGGAACGATGGGGGCGTTGGATGCGCCAGAACCGCCTGATACCGCGCCGCTAGAGCCGCCGCCTCCCGATCCCGTGGCGGTCGTTGTGACGACGGCGCCTGGATTGGCCCGAATGTAAATTCGGCTCAACGCTGCCGGGTCTTCCTGAAAACTACGGTTTGCGGTCAGGATCACCTGGTAGTCAGCAGATTGCGTGAAGATCGTCGAGATCTGGCGCCCACCGTAGGTGTTGTAGAGAGCCGAGCGTATCTGCTCTGACGTGATGCCGAACGCCGCCGCCTTTTCGCGGTCTATGTCGATGACGAGTTGCGGGTTGCGGATCTGCAGGTCCGTCGAGACGTCGCGCAATTGGGGCAACTGGCGCATGCGTTCAAGCAATTGCGGGGACTTTTCGTACAGGGACGCAAGATCCCCCGATTGCAGCGTGTACTGATAGGCCGCGCGAGCCTGACGGCCGCCCGACAAATTCATGCTTTGAACCGGCACGAAGACCGTATTGACGCCTGGCACTTGCGCGGTCGTCCGACGCAGCCGGGATATGACGTCCTGGATGTTGCCGCGTTCCGACTTCGGCTTCAACGCAATGAAGACGCTGCCCTGGTTCGATCCACCGCCAGAACCGACCGATGATGTGACGTATTCGACCGCCGGATCTCTCATGACGATAGCGATTACGCTCTGCGCCAATTCGGCTTGTACGGGAAAGGCGGTGTCGGGCGCCACCTCTGTCGAGCCCGATAGAAAACCCGTGTCCTCGCTGGGGAAAAAGCCTTTGGGGATCGTGATGAACATCCAGATGCTGATGGCGAAAGTCGCCAGGGTAACTGCCAGCATCGCGAGGCGGAAACGCAGAGCCAGATCCAGCGTAACCCGGTAGGCGTTGCTCATCCCGTTGAGGAACCGGTCAACGCCTCGATTGAAGGCGTTGTTGGAGCCATGCAGGCTGGCAGGCTTCAGCAAACGCGCACAAAGCATTGGCGTCAGCGTAAGCGACACAAGTCCAGACACGAGAATCGCGCATGTGATGACGACCGCAAACTCGCGGAACACGCGGCCCACAACGCCGCCCATCAACAGCACAGGAATGAAGACCGCAACGAGGGAGAACGTAATGGAGAGAATGGTGAACGCGATCTCTCTGGATCCCTTAAGGGCAGCCTCGAAAGGCTTCATGCCCTCTTCGATATGACGCATGATGTTCTCGAGCATCACGATGGCGTCGTCCACGACAAAGCCTACAGCCAGCGTAATCGCGAGCAGGGAGATATTGTTGATTGAATAGCCGAACGCGTACATGAACGCACATGTGCCGATGAGCGAGACCGGCAAAGCGAGCGTCGGGATGATGGTCGCCGCAAATGTTTTGAGGAAAAGAAAGATCACCATGATCACGAGCGCTACGGAAAGCGCCAGCGTGAAATACACGTCATGGACGGACTCACGGATCGAAACTGAGCGGTCATTTATGATGCGCGCTTCGATCGAAGGAGGCAGTTGAGCCTGATACCGGGGCAATCGCGCGCGAATGGCGTCGACGACTTCCACCGTATTGGCGTCCGACTGTCTGTAAATGGCCAGGACGATTGCGCGTTCGTCCCCGAACCACGCCGCAGTGCGGTCGTTTTCAACCGAGTCATAGACATTTGCGATTTCCGATAGCCGCACCGGCGAGCCGTTGCGCCACGCGATGACAAGTTCGCGATACCCTTCGGCGCGCTCGATCTGGCCCGTAGCTGTGAGAACGGCGTCGCGGGTTTGGCCGCGCAAACTGCCGATGGGGCTGTTAGAATTAGCAGCTGAAACCGCGCTGCGGATATCGTTTAGCGTCAATCCGCGGGCTGCCGCCGCGTCCGGATCGGCCTCGATACGGACGGCGTATTTCTGCTGGCCAAAAATGGTGACCTGCGCGACGCCCGGGATTTGCGAAATCTGCTGCGAGAAAACCTGTTCAGCGTAATCATTGGTCTCCGACAGGGGCATCGTCGGGGACTTGAGCATCAGGAACAGAATGGGCGCGTCGGCCGGGTTCACTTTTCGGAAGCTGGGGGGAGCCGGAATTTCGGGCGGCAGGCGGCGCAGGGTCGAAGAGATTTGGGACTGGACGTCGAGCGAAGCGCTGTCGATGTTTCGGTCGAGATCGAATTGCAGCGTGATGTTCGTCGAGCCGTTGGAGGAGCGCGAGGTCATCTGCGTGATGCCGGGGATCGTCGCAAAGGCGCGCTCGAGGGGGGCGGCGACGGAAGAGGCCATCGTTTCGGGATTTGCGCCCGGCAAGCTCGCTGACACGTTGATTGTTGGGAAGTCGACCCGCGGCAGAGCAGCCACCGGCAACTTCATATACGCGAACATGCCGAACACGATGAATGACAACATCAGTAGTGTCGTCATTACAGGGCGGCGGATGCAAATTTCGGGCAGCGACATCAGCTGGCTCTCTTGGCGGCGGTGTTTGCGGGGTTGCGCGCTTCGATGCGAGCGCCGTTGGAAAGCGCAAGGGCGCCCTCGACCACAATGGACTCGCCGCCAGTGAGGCCTTCAGTCACGATGTCGCGACCATCCTGTGTGCGGCCGATCTTGATAGGACGGACGCGGGCGACGCCATTTTCGACGACGTAGACGAAATTGCCGTTTTGGCCCGCCTGCGTGGCGGTGCGCGGCACGCTCACGACATCCTGTTCATTGCGCAGCACAATGCGCAAATTGCACAATTGGCCGGGCCAAAGCTGGTCGTCCTCATTGCTGAATTCGGCGCGAACGGCAACCGTGCCGGTGGCCGGATCGATGGTATTGTCGATGAAGGCGATGCGGCCGCGCACCGGCTTCTTCGAGCCCTGCGGCGTGGCGTCCACATAGGAGCCCACGCCGCCTGTCGCAGTCCTATATTCTGTAAGCAATCGCTGGGGTGCGGAGAAGACCACGTAAATCGGGGTCGTCTGCACAATGGTTGCGAGCGTTCCGGTGGCGTTGTTGTCGCCGGCGCGGATGATGTTGCCCGCCTTGACGTTCACGGTTCCGATGCGCCCCGAGATCGGCGCGCGGATCGTGTAATAACTCAGTTGAACCTTGAGGTTCTCGATTTGAGCCTCATCCCCCAAGATCGAAGCATTGGCTGCCGCGACCTGCGTTCTTGCGTTATCGAGGCTGACTTTGGTGCCGGCGTTGCGCGCGACGAGTTCTTCGAAGCGCAGGACGTCGCGCGTGGCCTGGTCCAGCACTGTTCTGTTGCGAACAAGACTTGCTTCGGCCTGTTTGATTTGCGCTTCGATCTGGCGGCTGTCGAGTCTTGCCAGCAACTGACCGGCTTTCACAACAGCGCCGTCGGGAACGTCAATTTGTTGAACTTGCGCGTCCACGCGCGATTTGATGGTGACAATTGCTTGCGCCTGCACCGTGCCGACTGCATCGTGGACGACGGGCACATCGCCGCGCCGCGCCGTGTCCAGCACCACGGGAGCAGGGGGCCGGTTCGCGCCTGCGCCGCCTCGCGAACCCGCGCCGCCTTGCCCGCCTCCCTGACCCGCGGGCCGCTGCCCGGGGGATTGTTGGACTTGCGCCACTCGCGCGCCGGGAGACTGATAGGCTGGCAGGGCGCCGCCAATTGGACCCAGGTGAGAGCGAAAGGCAGCCGCCTTTTCACCTGCGCCCGGGATGATTTGTTCGGCCATGTTGGGCCATGCGATTGCGGTCGCCCCGGCGACCACCACTGCGATAACCGCGAGCCACGCGGCCCTACGCTTTGTCATCAAAACCTCCAGGCCGGGACGACGCGCCTTGGCCAGCCTAAGAATGCCTCTATCGGCAATAGTCTAGCACAAAATAGCTTACGCTTTGGAAGGACCAAGTTTGTCCCCCAAACAGGCGGGTGATCACGGTCGAGTGATCGCCGCCGCCAGGGCCGCCAGGGAAAGACATAGCCAACCAGCGATCATTCCCAGGCCGCCCGCTGGCGCCGCCATGGGAAATAACCGGGCGGCGCCCCAGGCGCGCACGGCAAGGTCACCAGCAAACAGGCACGCGCCGCACGCAAGAAGGGTCGCAGCTAGGGAAAACAGCGCGCCGCCGCCGTGAATGGCGATGGCCGTCACCGCGGCCGCGTGAATGAGCAGGAAGGTCGCGGCCGTGGCGAGGTTGACGGCGGCTGCGTGGGCGCCTGCGGCTGCCAACGCAACGCCCGATGCGCCCATGAGACCCGCGATTACGAGTAACGCGCTATTCCAGCCAGTCATTAACGCCTCCGCCGCAAGCGCCAGGAGAGGGCCCCCGGCGTTTCGAGCGCCATCAGTATGCGTTTTCCGATTTTGTCAGCGCAAGAGGCGTTATCGCGAGGATGTAGATGTCGAAAATGATCGACCAGTTCTCAATGTAGTACAAATCGCATTCGACGCGGCGCTGGATCTTTTCCTGAGTGTCGGTTTCGCCGCGCCAGCCATTGACTTGGGCCCAGCCGGTTATGCCGGGGCGGACCCGATGACGGGCGAAATATCCGTCGACCACTTCTTCGTATTGCCGATTGTCCGCCTTCGCCTGAAGCGCATGGGGCCGTGGGCCGACAAGCGAAAGGTTGCCCTTGAAAACGACGTTGATGAGTTGCGGCAATTCATCAATTGACGTCTTGCGGATGAAGCGGCCGACGCGCGTCACGCGCGGGTCGCCCTTCGTCACCAGCTTGCTTGCGCCCTGGTCAAGCGTGTCAACATACATCGAACGAAACTTGTAGACTTCGACCAACTCGTTGTTGAAGCCATAGCGGCGCTGCTTGAAAAAGATCGGCCCTTTCGAGTCGAGTTTGATCGCGACGGCGGTGAACAGAAAAATAGGCGAGAGGCCAACAAGCGCAATGGCGCCGACGATTCGATCAAAGATCATTTTCACGACCACGCCCCAGTCGGCGAGCGGCTTGTCGAAGACGTCTATGACCGGCACGCCGCCGATGTAGGAATAAGCGCGAGGACGGAAGCGCAACTGGTTTGTGTGTGACGCAAGGCGGATGTCGACGGGAAGCACCCACAGTTTACGAAGCATCTGCAGGATGCGCTGTTCGGCCGAGATCGGCAGCGTGAAGATGATGAGATCAAGGCGCACGCTGCGCGCGAATTCAACGAGATCGTCGACGTTCCCCAGGTTTGGGAATCCTGCCAGAACATCGGGCGAGCGCTCGTCCTCGCGGTCGTCGAAAACGCCATAGATTCGCAGATCAGAATCAGGTTCGCGAAGGACTTCGCGCAGGAATTGTTCGCCGGACGCGCCGCCGCCGACAATCACGGCGCGTCGCTCGATCAGCCCTGCGCGCGTGAGGCGTTTCATCAGCAGAACTGCCGCCGCCCGCGTGATTGCAAAAACGACAAGCCCGCTGAAAAATAACGAGACAAGCCAGACGCGCGAGAAGAGGCCGTCTAACTTGAACAGGAAGTCCAGACCCATGACGATCAGGAAAACGGACGCCCAGGAACCGGCGATGCGAATGCCTTGTTTCAGCGGATTTCGCAACGCCATGATTGAATAGCTGCGCACGCCCTGCAACAAGGAGGCCGCAAGCAGGACAATCAATGCTGTTGCGCTGGCGTAGCGCAGCGCCTCTTCGTTTGAGTCAACGTAAATGTAATAAATGCCCATGCTGAGCGTGAAGAGGAGCATCATCTCCACGATGCGAACAAATCCCGCGATGACTACGCCTGAATAGGGCCCTCGATTTGAGTGCGCGCGCATGATGTTCGCGATCTCGGCCAGTTGCGTCTTGTCGCCAGCAGTGCTGGCAGGCGAAGCCGCTGTGTTGGTCTCGCTGATAAGCCGGAGATCTTCCGCGCTGAAGGCGCTCATTGTTTTCGTCCTCTCACGTCGACTTGGCCGCTGCACGATTGGCCTCAACGGCCTTCGTGTAAGCGGTGAGAATGGATGTGGTCATCGTTGAAATGGTGAAATGCTCGTGTACGAAATCGGCCAGGGCTTGTGTGCGCCGGTGGGTTTCAACCGGCTCCATGGCCTTCAATTTTTTCATCGCATTTGCCAGCGCTTCTGGATCGCCAGGGGCGATCAGATCATCCGCGAATGGGGCCATGATTTCGGGGATGCCGCCGACGCGCGTCGCGACCATGGGTAACTGCGCAGCGGCCGCTTCAATCACAACATAGGGAAGCGATTCGGCGCGAGAGGGAACGACAATCGCGCGTCCTTTCGAGAACGCCTGCCGCGCAGGCATGGGGCCCAGAAAGCGGACCCGCTCGCCAAGTCCCAGTGCGGCTGCGCGTTCGCGCAATTGCGCTTCTTCCGCGCCGGCGCCAACAAGGTTGAGGGTCCAGGCAGGTTTGTCCGGGCAGAGCGCAAGCGCTTCGAGCAATGTGTCGATGCCCTTCAATGCGCGCAATTCGCCGATATAGAGAAAATCCGCTGCGTCATCGGCAAGGGGAACGTAGGCAAACTCCTCTTCGCTGACGCCATTCAGCGTAACGTGTTTGCTCTCCTGCGGGGCGTGGACAGATTGTCCAAAACGCTCGCAGATATAGGCGCTTTCGAACAGGAAGAGGTCGGTGACGCGCGCGAGCAGGCGCTCCATTCCCATGTAAATGGCCCCTTGCAGGCCAGACGAAAAATGAAAACTCCCGCCGTGCGGCGTGTAGGCCCGCACCATCCGGCCAGGCCCCATAAGACCACGCCCCATCAGGCTTGGCGCCCGGGCGTAAAGGCCGCCTTTGGAGCCGTGGCCATGAACAACATCCGGTGAGAGGCGCGAGAGGAGGCTGCCGATCCTGAGGATGTTTGCTGCATCGCCCAACCCGGGGTTCCGCGGCATGGAAATCCGGTGCGCGCCGAGCGCGAGAGATGGCGAGAGATCCCGAATCAAGTCTTCCGCGCGATGCCCCCCGGTTGAGGAATCGGCGATGACGCCGACGCGGCAGCCGCGTGCGGCCTGCTCGCGAGACAAGTCTATGACGTGTCTGAACAGCCCGCCGACGGGCGCGCGCAAGACATGAACGATCGAGAGGGACATCGGCGACGAGTGTGCGCTCATGTGACACTTATCGCAGACAAAAGTTAGAAGAATCGTTCTCTAACGGTGATAGTATCGCCAGGAAGTATCGGTTGAGTGATCGGAACGGCCCCCGTAATGGGTTCACCGTTAACAATGCGTGTCAAATCGACCCAATTGCGCTGAGCGCGGGGTCCGAACCCGCCTGAGACCGCCAGAGCGTTCTGAACCGTCATTCCATTGATGTAGGGATACTGGCCGGCGTTCGTGATTTCGCCGAGAATGAAGAAGGGCCGGTAAGCTTCGACCTCAACAGAGACCCGCGGTTCACGCAGGTAGCCGCCCCGCAACCGTTGCTCAACTCGTCGCTCGAGATCAGGGGTCGTCAGCCCGTAAGCGTCGATCATGCCGATCAGCGGCATCGAGATGCGGCCGGCGCCATCAACCGAATAGGCGTTGGTCAGCGAATCCTGCCCAAAGACAATGATGCGCAGGCGGTCACCCGACGCGAGCCGATACGGAGCCGTGGCGCTCATGTCGAAGAGCTCCGCACGATACCGCGGTTGCGCGCAACCCGTGATGAGGGTGGACGTCGTAAGGCATAGAATAATTACAAAACGCGAGACCATTCCGATCCGCCAATCGTGAAACGAAGATACTTGATCGAGGTCGACGTTAGTTTGTCATGGTTAATGAATCCTAACCTTCGGGAGTCTGAGTGCTTAACGGCCTGTCAACCCTGACAAGGCATTAATGACCTCGCAGTGTGAGGCCATCCGATGAGCAACGAGTATTCCCGTGTCCCGCAAACCACGCGCGAAATCGATCTTTCCGATGTGTGGAAGGCTATAGCCGCAGGCAAGAAGACGATCATTGCCGTCACGTTGCTCTTTCTCCTTGCGGCGTTGGCGTATGTGCTCACGGCGACGCCCCGTTATTCGGGCGAGGCGAAGGTTCTGGTCGAGAATCAGGAAGGCTATCTCACGCGCCAGGACAGGTCCGACTCTCCTCCCGATGAGGCGGCTGTCGCTTCGCAGGTCCAAGTGATTCTTTCGCGCGATCTCGCCCGGCAGGCGGTTCGCAGCCTTAATCTTTCCGGCAACCCCGAGTTCGATCCGATTGCAGGCGGCGGAGGGCTCATTCGGCAGATGGTGGGGCTGGTTTCAGGCTCGCGCTCGTCGACCCGGGAAGATCGAATCTTTGAGGAATATTATAAGAGGCTCAACGTCTTTGCGCTGGCCAAGTCACGGGTCGTATCCATTGAATTCCAGTCTCGCGATCCCGCGCTTGCCGCGCGCGCCGCCAACGTGATCGCCGAACTATATATTGAGATGCAGGCGAATGCGAAGCGTGATCAGGCGCGTGGTTCTGCCGAGGCCTTGGGCGCGCAAGTCGCCATCCTTCGCACGAAAGCTGCAGAGACAGATGGCCGAGTTGAGGACTTTCGCTCCAAGTCCGGTCTCATGATGGGCGCCAATAACACGACGCTGCCGTCGCAGCAGCTGGCCGAGATCAACGCGCAGCTGGCGAGCGCCCGCAGTGCGCAAGCCGACTCGCAGGCGCGCGCCCGGCTGCTTCGTGAGTCGCTGCGCGCCGGGCGTCTGAATGAAGTGCCGGACATCGCCAACAATGAGCTTATGCGCCGAGTCTCCGAACAGCGCGTCACGCTGCGCGGCCAGCTTGCGCTTGAGTCGCGCACGCTTGGGCCCGAGCATCCTCGGACCAAGGAATTGAACGCGCAGATCGCATCTGTTGAATCAGAGATGCGTACGCTGGCTGAGAGGACATCGCGCACGCTTGAAAACGACGCGCGAATCGCCGGCTCCCGTGTTGAGTTCCTCACCGCCGCGGTCGAGCGGCAGATGCGTGCGGTCGGAACGTCGGGCGACGACGAAGTGCGCTTGCGTGAACTGGAACGCGAGGCGCGTCTCACCAAGGAACAGCTGGAGCAGAACACGCAGCGTTGGCAGGAGGCGCTTGCACGCGAATCATCCAAGGCGACGCCGGGCGGCGCGCGGGTGATTTCGCGCGCTGTCGAACCTGATAAGCCTGTTTCGCCCAAGAAGATCGTCGTGCTCTTTGCTGCGTTTGGCGGCCTGGCGTTGTCGGTGTTCGGGGTGGTGGCGAAGACCATGATTGGGTCAGGGCCAGTGCAGGTTAGTGGCGTCGTAGGCGTCCCCGTTGTCGCCTTTGCGAAGCCTCTGGAAGAGCCGGCCGTATCGCGACCGCTCTCCGTCATTGAGAACGCGCCTGCTGGCGATAGCCACTTTGATGTGGGCGTCGAGGAAGCTATCCCCGCGAGTGACGACATATCGGCCCTTGTGGCGCTAATCTCCAATGAGTCGCGTCGTTCCGAGGGAATGATCGTCCTGGTTGCGAGCGCGGACCAGCATGCGGCCTCACTTGCTGCAGTTGATATCGGACGCGAACTGACCGGCATGGGGCGGGCGGTCTTGATCGACCTGATACAGCCGGCGGTCGCCTCGCGGTCACGTGAAGGGTTTTCGGACGTTCTGGATGGCGTTTCGACGTTCGGTCGCGTGCTCCATGGCGAGCCGCAGTCGCCTCTTCACATTCTGGATCGTGGACGCAGCGCCATTGAGCTGGGCGAAAATCTCGACAACGCCCTCGTGGCGCTCGCCCGCACCTACGAATACGTGGTGCTGGCCGTTGCTGGTGAGAACGACGTCGATCTCGTCCTCGGGCTCGCTCCGTTCGTGGACCGCTGCATTGTCGCACGTCGCGCAGGCTCGCTTCCTGACGCTAGTGATGCGCTCGTTTCGGCTTTGGAAGAATCGGGCGCGCTTGCGATTGATATCGTCGATGCCCCCGACGCGAAAAACGTACGCCCCGGTGCGTCGATCGTCGCAGCCTGATCAGGCGTCCCCGTGGAGCCTCGCGCGAATCTTTTTCGCGAGAGGCCACAGCCACGGGCTCTGCTTGATGTTTCGCTTCAAGGATTGCTTGGCCGACCGGGTAAGAGCGTATGCCTTTCCCTTCGCCGTAATTCCGATGAAGCTATCGAACATAGGCTCGTGGCGTTCGCACCATTTGTCCTTGTAGGCGGCCTCTCCGACACCCAGATCGAACTTTGTGACTCCCCGGTCGCAGAGGGCCTGGAGCAGGCGAATCGTAACAAGCTCTCCCGGGCTCGTGCGAGAGACCTCCGGGTCGGTGTCATAGCTGTTGACCATCGCATGAAACGCGCTTGCGTGAGTTACGCCGCCATATATCGCGACAATCCGTTCGCCTGCCTTAAGCGCGTGTAACTCCACGCCGGGCTCCGGGGCCAGCGCAGCTTCTTCCATAAAGGCGGCGACGAGATCTATATCAAAGCCCGCTGACACGCCCATGGCGTCGATTCGCACCTTCTTCTGGCGCCTGAAGGCGTCGACGACAGCAACGATCTCCTCGGGCGAACGCGCCTGCATGAAGGTGACTGGTCCAACGTCTTGCAGCTTGCGCATCCGCCAGCGCATCCGCTTTTTCGAATCGCCAGACATGGAGGCGACAACAGCTTCGCTCGTGGTCAGTAAGGTCGTGCCGTGAAGCAGGCTCGGCGAGGGCTGGCTCGGCAATTGAGCGAGGGGATGAGCCGCGCCGCACCATTCCGATGGCTGATTCAGGAGCGAAAAAGCGTCAACTCCCGCCGCTCGCGCTCCCTCGGTTAACACGCGGTGAATGGCGCCGCGATCAAGCAGCATATTCGGGCGCACCAGCGGCATGTTGATGTTCGAATCGCGCCCGCCCGCGTAGCTGGCGACCGTAATTCTGGTTTTGCGATTGACCGTCAAAACGAGGAGGGCCGCAGGCGCGCCAGTCTCGTCTCGCGCCAGAATCAGAAGCGGTTCAAGGCCATGCGCTGCTCCGATTGTACGAAGCCATGGCGTCGTCCACTTGCGGGTCTGATAACCAGAAATCTGGCATTCCTGCTCCAGAACGCGCCATTCTTCGGCGATATCGTTCCATGAGGCATGGGCCTCTATGGACATGATCGAGTGCATCACCTGCTCCGAGTTGACGGAATGTTCGTATTTTGTCGGCTACGTCTTGTAAGGTTATGACATGAAGTATGAATGGCTGCTTTCGTAAGGCGATTGGGCAGGTATGAAGGATCGCATCATTGACGCGGGGTTAAGTTTCTTCCGCGCCACAGGGTTAGACCGCGCTGCGTCGTTCCTGACGCGCGGGCAGGGCGCTATCCTGATGTTCCACAATGTGCGTCCCGCAACACCCCGCGCTTATGCGCCCAACCAGCCGTTGGAAGTCACCCCGGAGTTTCTGGAAACCACAATCGAATTGTTGCGACGTTTGGAATACGAAATCATTCCGGTCGGTGACCTCGTAACCAGACTGTCGCGCAACGATGGCGGGCGTTTTGCTGCAGTGACATTCGATGACGGCTATCGCGACAACCTGGAGGTCGCGGCTCCGATTCTGAAGCGTCACGCGATCCCGTACACAATTTATGTGACGACAGGATTCGTTAACCGCAATTCGCGTCTCTGGTGGCTCGAGCTTGAAGCGGCCATCGCCTCGCTTGACCATGTCGACATGGTAATCGGGGGGGACAGGTTTTCCGCTTCCGCCCGAACGCCCGAGGAAAAGTGTCGCGCATACGTCGGCGCCTATGCCTTCTTGCGTAATCACGATGAGCCCGCGATGCTCGATTGCATCAGCACCTTGCTTGATAAGTCAGGGGCCCGGTCCGACTTCGTTCAATTGTGCATGACGTGGGACGAGGTTCGCACAGCGGCGCAAGATCCGCTCTGCACCATTGGCGCGCATACCCTGACGCACGCGCGGCTGACAAAATACGACGACACGAGCGTGCGCCGTGAATTGCTCGAAAGCCGGGAGATGATCGAACGGGAGATTGGGCGACCGGTGGTCCATCTTGCTTACCCGTTCGGAGACAGTCTTTCGGCTGGCCCCAGAGAGTTCGCAATCGCACTTGAGTGTGGTTATCACACCGCGGTGACCACACGGCCCGGCGTGCTTTTCTCGGACCACCGTGAACACATGACTGCGTTGCCGCGCCTCGCCGTTCACGGCGGATGGCAGAATTCCCGATCGCTTGAAAGCCTGTTGACGGGCGCGCCGTTCGCGCTTTGGAACCTTGGTCGCCGCATCAACGTCAGTTGATTGCCGACGTCAATTGTCCCGGCCGCCTTCCATCCATTTGATGAGCGGAAAAATCGGGATGATCCACGCCATACCCATGATCGCGTAGCTGACGCCCTGTATGAGCTTGGATGCTTCCTGCAGCGGCCGCGCTTGCGCCAGCGCCATGGCGATGAGCGCGTAGAACACGACAAACGCCAGCATGGCGACGGCGCCGATCAGCTTTCTTTGGCGGCGGGATAGGGACACAGGTCGCCTCGCGTTGGTGGGGTGCGACCGCTGCGCGCGTTTACGCGGCGGCGACAGAGGCATATGTCTCCAGCTATGGAAACGTCAAATCAGCCGTGATCATGACAATCGCCACCAACGCATCCTCACATATTCCTGCGACCCCGATGGCCGATCGCATGGCCCCTGTACGGCTGTGGCTTTTCGGGGTGGCTGCTCTTGTATTCCTTATGGTCATCGTGGGCGGCGCGACCCGGCTCACCGAGTCCGGGCTGTCGATCACGGAATGGCGGGTCGTGACGGGCGTGCTGCCCCCGCTGAGTGAAGCCGCGTGGCTCGCGGAATTCGAGAAGTACAAGCAAATTCCACAATATGGGCAGCTTTTTCCGACGATGACGCTGCCGGAATTCAAGTTCATTTTCTACTGGGAATGGGGCCATCGTCTGCTGGGGCGGATCATCGGCGTCGCCTTCGCGCTCCCGCTCGCCTGGTTCTGGTGGACGGGGCGCGTGCAGGGCGTCTTGCGCTGGAAGCTGCTGGGCTTGCTTGCTCTGGGCGGTCTGCAAGGCGCTGTCGGCTGGTGGATGGTGGCGTCTGGACTCACCCAACGCACGGAGGTCGCGCCGGAACGTCTGGCGGTGCATCTCACGCTGGCTTCCATCACCTTCGTCGCGCTGCTGGCGGTCGCAATGGGCTTGCGAGCGCGGGCCCCGGAGATGGCCGCTTCCGCGCTGCGCAAGGCGGCGGGACTTCTTGTCGCGTTCTTGCTGTTCCAGATCGCGCTCGGCGCCTTCGTAGCGGGATCGCGGGCCGGGCTGACCTACAACACATGGCCGCTCATGGACGGGGCCTTTGCACCGTCATGGTCCGTGATGACCAGCATGGAGCCAGCTTGGCGAAACTTCTTCGAGAACCACGCGACGGTGCAATTTCAGCACCGCGTCGCCGCCTATCTGCTGCTTGGCTTTGTGCTGTGGCACGCCTGGACCGCGCGTAGCGTCGCGCCGGGCTCAAAGGCGGCGAAGCGGGCGTTCGTCATCGTCGGGCTGGTGCTTGCGCAGGCCAGCATTGGCGTAGCGACCCTGCTGGCGGTGGATGGCAGGATTCCGCTGGGCTGGGGGCTCTTGCACCAGAGCTTCGCATTCGTGGTGCTGGGCATGGCGACAGCGCACTGGCGCGCGCTGTCGGTTCGCTAAAAACTCAGTTATTTCAAAGTTATGAAGCGGAATCTTGAAGAGCAGGTTCCGCTTCTTCGCGTTGTGGTCGGCTTTATGACAAGACTCGCACGCCACTCAGCGCATTGTGAAATGTGAACATTAGCAGCCAAGCCGCCGTGCCCGCGCCAATAGCGGTCCAGTCCCCCTTGCCGAATGGCGCCGGGGCCGGGCCCATGTCGCCGCGCTTCTTGACGCGGATGCGGTCATAGACCGCCCAGGCGAGGAACGAGCCAAACAGGATCATGGAGCCAAGATCGCCGTTGGCGAGCAAGTGCGCCAAAGCCCAGATTTTCACGCCGACCAACATGGGGTGCTTCAGCGTTGATTTGATCTTGCCAATAGGCGAATAGGCCGCCGCGAGCGAGACGAAAGCAATCCACGTTAGCACAACCGCCACATAAGCCATGGCGAAGGGTGGATTCCAGACCGGGATGTAGCCGCCCGCGCGGTAGGCCCCGAACCCGTAGATGATGAGCACAAGGCCAATCAGCGAGATGATCGAGTAAGCAGCTTTGTAGCCGTTTACTCCATATTTTTCGATCAACCCCGTGCGCGTTTCGCGAAGCGTGGTGAGCGTGTGGACGCCAAGAAAGATCACGATACCCAGTATCAGCAAAAACATTCATGAGGCTCCATCAACCGGGCAAGGCGGACAGCGCCTGCGCCAGATCAGCTATAATGTCTTTCTCGTCTTCAATACCAATGGATACGCGCACAACGTCTGGACCGGCGCCCGCCGTCACTTTCTGCTCGTCGCTCAACTGGCGGTGCGTCGTCGAGGCGGGATGGATCACCAGCGAGCGCGTGTCGCCGACGTTTGCAAGGTGCGAGAAGAGTTTGAGATTTTTCACGAGATCCAGCCCCGCGTCGTAACCGCCCTTCAGGCCGAACGTGAACACCGCGCCACATCCGCGCGGGCAATATTGCTTGGCGCGCTCGTGATATGGGTCGCCCTCAAGACCGGGATAGCTCACCCATTCGACTGCTGGGTGGTCCGCAAGAAAGCGCGCGACAGCCAACGCGTTCTGGGAATGGCGCTCCATGCGCAGCGGCAAAGTCTCGATGCCTGTCAGCACCAGGAACGCGTTGAAAGGCGACAGCGCCGCGCCAAGATCACGCAGGCCCAGCACCCGGCAGGCGATGGCAAACGCGAAGTTGCCGAACGTCTGGCCGAGCACCATGCCGTTGTATTCGGGCCGGGGCTCGCTCAACATCGGGTAGCGACCGTCGGCGAGCCAGTCGAATGACCCGCCGTCGACGATTACGCCAGCAATGGAATTGCCGTGGCCGCCGAGGAACTTTGTCGCCGAATGAACGACGATGTCCGCGCCATGCTCGAACGGGCGCACGAGGTAGGGCGTCGCCAAAGTGTTGTCGACAATGAGCGGGATGCGATGCTTTTTCGCTATCTTCGATATGCCTTCGATATCGCAGATAACGCCGCCGGGATTTGCAATGGACTCAATAAAGATCGCCTTGGTGCGCGGTCCAATGGCGGCCTCAAGCGCGACGAGATCATCCGGGTCAGCCCAGGTCACATTCCAGCCGAAGTTCTTGTAGCTGTGATTGAACTGGTTGATCGAACCGCCGTAGAGCTTGGTCGATGCGATGAAGTCGTCGCCGGACGTCATCAGTGTGTGCATGACGAGATGTTGCGCCGCGTGGCCGGAGGCGACGGCGAGCGCTGCGGTTCCACCTTCGAGCGCGGCGACCCGCTCTTCGAGCACGGCGTTCGTCGGGTTCGTGATGCGCGTGTAAATGTTGCCGAAGGCCTGTAGGCCAAATAGGCTGGCCGCGTGGTCAACGTCCTGAAACACAAAGGACGTGGTCTGGTAGATCGGCGTTACGCGGGCGCCCGTTGTGGGGTCCGGCTGCGCGCCTGCGTGGATCGCAAGCGTTGCAAAGGCGGGAGGCGACACGGTCTGGTCGGTCATTTTGGCGTCCTTTCCACTCGGCAGGCGGGGCTGCCCTCAGGAGGCGGTTATCCACTCACGGGGAGCCAACCTAGTTTGCCCGACGCCCGGAGAAAAGGCGCCACTGGCCTCGCGGAGCAGGTGAGGCTATGAAAATGCGGCTGCGGCGGCCCCAAGAAGGATCGTGCGGCAGGGAAGACTCAAATTCGCCAGAGGGGCGCACATGGATAACGACGTTCTCGACCGCATCGCCATCCGTCAGCTCGTGGACAATTGGGTTCTATGGCGCGACGCCGGGATGTGGGAGCAGTTTCGCAC
>JAUXWZ010000155.1 GCA_030684835.1 Beijerinckiaceae bacterium | reverse complement strand
TGTTCCGTAGAGCTGGATGTAATGGCCCTTGCCACCCTTGCGCTTCCAATTGTGGAGCGGCAGGTTCGCGACAGAGGAAATGCCGATGTCGCGGAAGACCGGCACGCCCTCGGACTCCATAAAGGCGTCATAGGGGGTCGGCTGTTTCTTGAACTCGCCAAAGCCCGCTTTCTTCGTGCCAGCCGGCTCGTGCCAGTGGGTGCCGTCCTTCGCATCATGTGGCATGGTGATCCTCCGTGTTGGCGGGCGCCCGTGGCGCCTTCGCATCGCGCCGCATCGAGGCGCTCTCCCTTTGGTAAATCAGGCAAACGTCGGAGCGTGTCAACTTGGATGGGCTTTTTCTGTCACACTTGCCAAACCGCCGCCATGTTCGCGCAGCAAGGTCTTGCTCTCAGCTTGCGCCCGCGCTCTTGTGTCGAGGACGGCCATATTCGCCGCAGGTGGCGAAGGTTGGCGGAGGAATGATCTCTTGATCTTTGCGGGACAATTCGCAGCCCTGCTGCTCGGCTTGGCGAGTTCTGCAGCCGTGGCGCAAGGGCAACCTGAAGGGTCCGCGCCAGAGCGCCCGGCGGCGCCCGCACGCCCGCTCGTTTCCACATCGTATGTCTCGCTGGGCCATCTCGGACAAGGCTTGCTGTGGGCGCAGAACGGGGAGCCGAGCAAAAATGGCGTGGCCAGAACGGCGATCGTTCTCGTCCATCCGTACGCCAGCTCGTTGGGCAATCCGCTTTGCAGCGGGCTCGCTGAGCGCGGGTTTATCGTCCTCTGCGCCGATCCGCCGAGCACCAACCGACCCTTTCGGTATAGCGGCTACGACTTCCAGGCCCAGACCATCAGCGCGGCCATAGCGCGGGTGCGCCAGGAGCGCGGCGTACAGACCGTCATCCTTGCTGGCCATGGGGAGGGCGGGGCGCTTGCGGCCTTCTACCAGACCGTCGCCAAAAATGGCCCAGCCGTCTGTCAAGGCCCCGAGAAGATTGCGCCCTGCGACGGCGCTCGCCTTTCCGGACTTTTGCCCGCCGCCGGTCTCGCGTTGATCGATCCAGATCTGGGTCAGGCTTTCGCGACCCTTTCGGGGCTGGACCCGGCCATTGCAGTCGAAAGCGCGCCGACCCAGCGGTATCCGGGTCTCGATATGTATGATCCGCGCAATGGGTTCGATCCGGGGCAGAACGCCGGGCGCTATCCGGCAGACTTCCGCAAGGCGTTCTTCAACGCGCAGGCCGAGCGCAGCGCCCGACTGACCGGCGAGGCGCGCAAACTCGTCTCCGCCGTTGCGAAACGAGAACGCGACGCCTTCAGCGACGACATGCCTCTATTCGTGGCCGGTGTGCTCGCCACACCCATCTGGCAGGTCGACCCCCGTTTGCTCATGCGCACAAAACGCGCTCATAAGCTTCTCGCGGCCGATGGCTCAACGCCGACCCGTATGCTGGAATCCATTTCGCTTCCAACCGGCAACCCGCGCGAGGCGAGCAGCTTCCGCACCGCCGTGGCCTTCTCGGCTCGCGGCTTCCTCGCAGGCCACGCCATCAGCACGACGGCGGACTACGACGTGACCGCGGACGACGTCACCGGTGTGATCTGGCAGTCCTCGACGACGAGCGCGATTCCGAATCTCGCTGGCGTTACCGATCCACTGCTTGTCGTGGCCAATACCGCCCACTTCGGCGTCCGGCCTGCGGAAATGATTTTGGACGCCGCCACTTCGCAGGACAAGGAGTTGGTGGGCGTGGAAGGGGCCATGCACTGGCTCAATCCCTGCCTGAGCTGTTCGGGAGGGTCTGGCCGCCGCTTCGGCGACACGTCGGGCCGTGCGCTTGATTACATCGCCGATTGGCTGCGCCGACGCGCCTGAAGACGTTTGTCGCGGGGTTGACAGCCGGGCGCGTTCGCGCGACTCAGACCCCTATAGCGACAAGACCGCGAGACGCGCCTCATGCGTTTTGGAGGAAGCGGAAGACCCTTGCGCGCGGGGAAATAAATGGCGAACGAGGACGAGAAATCCGGCAGGACGGTTGAGGCTGCGATCAAGGCAGCCGCAGATCACACGTTGCAGGAGCACAACGTCGGTCAGTACTTCTACCATGAGCATGATGAAGAGGCCGATCACGAGCACGACCAGTTCCAGTACGACGGGCCCATCGAGGAAAACCCGCTCTGGATGCAGGACAATGTGCATCTGACCAGTGTCGGCATCGACATTGGCTCTTCCGGCACGCAGGTCATTTTTTCGCGCATCCACCTGCGCCGCCTCTCGGAAGACCTGACGAGCCGCTATTACGTCGTCTCCCGCGAGCAGCTCTATCTCTCCCCCGTTTCGCTCACGCCCTACGCCAGCGTCACCCGCATTGACGAGGACAAGCTGCGCGACATCGTGCTGGAAGCGTACGAAGGCGCTGGCCTCAAGAAGGACGACGTCGACACCGGCGCCGTAATTTTGACTGGTGAGGCGCTGCGGCGCGAAAACGCGCAGGCGATCTCCGCCATGCTGTCGGAAGCGGGCGGCGAATTTGTCTGCGCCACCGCCGGCCATCACATGGAATCCATGCTCGCCGCCTACGGCTCCGGCGCTGCGCAGGCCTCGCTCGACCTTGGCAAGCGCGTTCTCAACGTCGACATCGGCGGCGGCACGACAAAGTTGGGCCTGATCGAAGGCGGCAAGGTGCTGGTGACAGCCGCCGTGCACATTGGTGGCCGCTTGCAGGTGACTGAAGCAGGCAAGATCGTGCGCCTTGATCCTGCCGGGCGCACCCACGCCCGCCGCGCGGGTTTCGACTGGAACCTTGGCGACACGATAAACCCTGACGACCTGGACAAGGTCGCGGACGTGATGGCGGAGACGCTTGTCTCCGCGCTGACCGAGCGGCCGATCCCCCACGACGTCGCGCATCTCTATCTGACCGACCCGATCATCGATTTCGGCGATCTCGGCGGGATGATGTTCTCAGGCGGCGTCGCCGAATACGTCTATGATCGTGAGCAACGCGATTTCGACGACATGGGCAAGCGGCTGGGCGCCGCGATCCGCCGCAAGGTCGAGGCTGGCCGGTTCCCGTGGCCGATGCTTCCGGCCCGCGAGTGCATCCGCGCCACCGCGCTTGGCGCCTCGGAATATTCAGTCCAGCTGTCGGGCAACACGAGCTACATTTCGGACCCCGGCGTCCTGCTGCCCAAGCGCAATCTGCAGGTTCTCTCACCGCCCTTCGAGGCTGGCGAGGATGTCGATCCGGTTGCGCTGGCCAAGGCCATCAGCAGCCATCGCAAGGCCTTCGAGCTGGAGAGCGCCGACACCGAGATTGCGCTTGCCCTGCGCTGGACCGGTGCGCCCGCCTATGAGCGTATCCACGCCTTCGCGAAGGGCATTGTGGAGGGTCTCGCCGACAAGATCGCGGCCGGAAACCCGATCTACGTCATGCTAGACGGCGACGTCGCCCAGACGCTCGGCGCCGTCATCCGCGAGGATTGCGGCATCGAAAGCGAGATCCTGGTGATCGACGGCGTCATGCTGATGGATTTCGATTACATCGACCTCGGCAAGGTGCGCATTCCCTCGTACACTGTGCCCGTCACCATCAAGTCGCTGGTGTTCAACGAAGACCCCCGCGGCCCGCGCGCGAAGGAGATTATTCACCATCGCGAGCAGGACGATGGTCCCGGCGGACATACTCATGGCCATCATCACCATCATGATGGACATGATCATCCCCACGCGCATTCCGGCGCTCATGGCCACAGCCATGCGGCGACCCCAGACAAGACAGGTTGAGAAGACAAGCTGAGCGCCGCATTGATCAGGGCGTTGCAATCTGATCTATAGGGCTCAATCCGACCGGACGGCGCCGTTTTTGCGTGCTCCGTCTCCTGATGTCCAAGGAGGAAAATATGGCGAAAGACGCAATTGTTTCGGACGACCTTGCCAAGAAATTCGCGACCGAGAAGGACACGCCTTACCTGCGCTGGGTGCGCAATGAAGGCCTCGACATCGTCTCGGCCCATTACATCCAGAACCTGCGCACCGTTGAGTTGAAGCCCTGGGCGCGCCGCGGTGGCAAGGGCATCTATATCAACCATGAAGCCTCGCGCACGTCGAACGACTGCTACGTCTGCGAAATCGCTCCGGGCAAGAAGCTTGAGCCCCAGCGCCAGCTCTTCGAGGAAATGATCCTCGTTCTCGACGGCCGCGGCTCCACCGCAGTGTGGAACGACGCTGGCCAGAAGATCACCTTCGAGTGGAAGGCCGGCGCGCTGTTCGCGATTCCGCTGAACGCTTGGCACCAGCACTTCAACGGTTCGGGCTCCGAGCCGGCACGCTTCTGCTCGGTGACGAACGCGCCCCCGGTCATCAACCTCTACGAAGACATCGACTTCGTCTTCAACACGGCGCACGATTTCAAGACCCGCTTCGCCGGCGAGCCCGACTACTTCTCCAACAAGGGTGAGCAGAAGGGCCTGTTGCTCGAAACCAACTTCGTGCCGGACGCGGTCAACCTGCCGCTCATCTCCGCCAAGGAGCGCGGCGCGGGCGGCGGTCACATCCGCTTCAACATGGCCAAGGGCTCGATGAACTCGCACATCTCGCAGTTCCCGATCGGCACCTACAAGAAGGGCCATTGCCATGGTCCCGGCGCGCACGTCATCATCCTGTCGGGCGAAGGCTATTCCCTGATGTGGCCGGAAGGCGACGAGCCCAAGCGCTACGACTGGGAAGTGGGCACCATGATCGTGCCGCCGAACATGTGGTTCCATCAGCACTTCAACACTGGCACCACGCCGGCCCGCTACCTCGCGTTCAAGCATGAGGTCGTCTCGATCCGTAACGCGCAGGGCGTGCCCAAGGCGTGGATCAGCCGCCGCATCGGCGGCGACCAGATTGATTACGCCGACGAGTCCACGCTGGTGCGTGACCTGTTCTCGAGCGAACTCTCCAAGAACGGCGTTGAGCCGAAGATGGACGAGGCCTACAAGCAGGAACTCGAGACGCTGCCTCCCAAGGTCGCGTAAGGCGCGTTTAACGTAAGGATGTAACGGCGCGCGCCGCAAGGCGCGCGCCTGTCCGCTACAGGAGAGAGTTATGGGCATTGTCGACCCACGCGAGCGCGAACGCGCCGCGGGCCACGCGCCGGAAGTAAATTTTTACACCGAAGCTTTGAAGGCGTCCGAGAAATTCCGCACGGACTACGAAGGCAAGATCGGTGTTGTGAAGTGGAACGAGATGCCGCTGGAGCGTTCGCCGCACGGCCTCATCAAGCACATCATCCACGAGCAGATGGACACGAAGGAATACTGCCTCGACATCTACATGCAGTTCCTTGCGCCGGGCCAAGCCTCCGGCAAGCACCGGCATTTGTCGGAAGAAGTGATCTACGTCGTCGAGGGCTCCGGCTACGACCTTCACTGGGACGTCAAGTTCGACTGCAAGGACGTGATGGAGTTCGAGTGGGAAACCGAGCCCAAGAAGTACGAATGGTCGGCTGGCGACTTCATCTACATTCCGCCCTATTGCGCCCATAAGCACTTCAACTCGGACCCGAACAATCAGGCCCGCATCATCTCCTGCACGAGCCGGATCGTGAAGGCCATGGGCTTCGACTGGTTCGAGCAACTCGAGAATGCCGAAGGCTTTTGATCGCCTTTGTCGTTTAGTTGATCTGAATAAAGGCGCGCCGGTTCATTCCGACGCGCTCATTCGTTTCAAGAGCGACGCCTGGGCCTTTGCCGTGCGCCGCTTGCCAGAGCGTTATCGAGCGAAGTTGGCGCCGGTTCGCGTGAAGAAAACGCGTCGAACGATATTCCGGGAGCAGGACACATGTGCGGCGAACTGGACGACGAAGGCCCGACCAACGTGCAGGAAGCTCATTACAACCGCTTCCTGCATCACGCCCA
>JAUXWZ010000153.1 GCA_030684835.1 Beijerinckiaceae bacterium | reverse complement strand
ATGGAGCGCGGCGAAGTCGGGGGGCGCGGCTCGAACTCCTGGCATTCGTGGAAAGCCAACCACCCGCACTGGCTCGCGGAAAAGAAGATATTCATCCTCGTTCAGGTGGCGCTGGAGCGCGCGCCCGACTTGAAGGATGTGCCGCTGATGCACGAACTCGCCAAGAACGACGAAGACCGCGAGGTTTTGAAATTCATGTCGTCCGACATGGGCATTTCGCGCGCGGTCGTCACAACACCGGGCGTCCCTGCTGACCGGCTGGCGGCTTTTCGCACAGCGTTCGACACGATGATGAAAGATCCGGAGTTTCTTGCTGATGCTTCAAAGGCGAAAATGGACATCAGCCCCTCCACCGGCCAGCAGGCGCAAGCGGTCGCTGAGTCCATGCTCAAGGCCCCGCCAAAGGTTATCGAGCGGGCGCGTGCGCTGATCGGCGCCAAATAGCCTGTACGCCTAGTTCCCTGCGGCGACGGCGCTACGCGCGTCGTTGTCCGCACGCTTGGCGATCAAGAGAGCCTTCGGCTCCACCTTCTCTGCGACGAATTCAACATTCGGCGACGACGAGCGAACGGTGCGGTCAAGATTGAGAAGATCGGCGCGTCTTGCGCCGCTCACTGCGACCGCGCTCCCAACCGACACAAAGTCGGCGGACCGGTGACTATCCGAGCCTGTCCGGCCTTGAAAAACCATGAGTCCGTTTGGCGTCGCGACAACGTCGCCGCGGCGCAGCGATGGGTCGTGCAGGAAGCGACCAAGCGGGCCTGAAGCAACAGCAGGCGCCACATAGGGAATCGGGCCCCTCGGCACGTCGCGAACCACACGGCGCGCGGGCTTCGCGGCAGTTACGGCTGCAGATTGCGGCGCATAGATCATGCGTTGCTGCGGCTGTGGCTGGTGCTGCTGTTGGTACTGCGGACGGCCGAACAGCAAGTCCAGCAATCCCGCCGAAGCAGGCGTCGCGAAAGACTGCGCTGCAGCGAACGTCGCAGCCGCCAGCGCACCGACGCGCATCGTATTTTGTAAGCTCTGCATGATTGTTGCGCCCATGACGCAGGCTCCCTGTCTCTGGAAACAGGGTGTAGCGTGCAATCGTTTCAAGGTTTGTGCGCGATCACACATATCGCGCGTTAACGTAAATGCGCCCAGCTTTATCCACAGCGCACGTTTACATGTTCAATGAAAGCGGGCCTCCGCCATCTCCACCCACCATGTCGGCGGCGGCAAGACAGGCTCGTTCGGTTACTCTCGCTCGATGCGGATCACCTGCGGCTTTTCGGCTATGTACCCATCGCTGACCGCAGCTTCAATCGCCTCGCGGATGGTGCCCTCGGTGGTCGCATATGTGATGAGAACGACGGGTACAGGCGAACCCGCGGCCGCCTTGCGGCGCAGCCCCTTCTGCATAATGCTCTCCAGAGAGATCTGCCGCTCCGCCATACGCATCGCGATGTTTGCGGCGGCGCCCGGACGGTCGTGAACTGATAGACGGATGTAATACCCGCCCTCGTGGCGCTGCATCGCGCGACGCGCTGGCGCGGCCAGTGATGCTGACGGCAGGCCGAAGGGCGCCGAGCGAATGCCGCGCGCCACATCGGCAATATCCGCCACAACTGCGGAAGCGGTTGCGTCGCCGCCAGCGCCAGGCCCAACGAGCGTCAATTCCTTCACTGCGTCGGCGTCGATGGTTACAGCGTTGGTGACGCCCATCACTTGCGCGATAGCGGACGACTTCGGCACCATCGTGGGATGGACGCGCTGTTCGATCCCATCAGCCGTGCGCTGCGCAACGCCGAGCAGCTTGATGCGATAGCCCAGTTCGTCGGCGGAACGCAGATCTTCGAGCCGGATGGACGTGATCCCCTCGACGTGAATTGCCTCGGCGTCAACCGCCGTGCCGAACGCGAGCGAGGTCAAAATGGCGAGCTTGTGCGCCGTATCGAAGCCGCCGATGTCAAAGGTAGGATCGGCTTCCGCATAACCAAGGCTCTGGGCTTCCTTCAGGCAATCGTCAAACGACATGCCCTCCTGCTCCATGCGGGACAGGATGTAATTGCAGGTGCCGTTCAGGATGCCGTAGACGCGACTGATCTCGTTGCCGGCCAGCCCTTCGCGCAATGTCTTGACGATGGGGATGCCCCCCGCGACGGACGCCTCAAAGGCCAGCGCGACGCGTTTGTCTTCCGCCAACTTGGCGAGCGACATGCCGTGTTTGGCCAGCAACGCCTTGTTGGCCGTGACGACCGGCTTACCCGATGACAGCGCCGCCTCGACCGCCTCGCGCGCAGGGCCCTCCGAGCCGCCGACCAATTCAACGAAGAGATCAATGTCGGACGAACGCGCGAGCGCTACCGGATCGTCAAACCACGTCGCGGCGCCGATTTCGACGCCACGATCACGCGACCGGTCACGGGCTGACACGCCGGTGACGGAAATTCGCCGACCCGTGCGCGCCTCAAGCGCCGCCGACTGCCGCTCAAGGAGCCTTATAACGGAAGCGCCGACCGTGCCGAGACCGGCTATTCCCACGCGCAAGGACGTTGTCATTCGATTCGCACCCGTAAACCGTCGCGCCTCGCGCAACGGCCCGGTTCATGCCCCATTTCGCCCAAGCGATCAAGGAACCACCCATGCTCGCACGCGCGAGCACGCAGCGGAAAAAGCGGAGATCTTCAGACCGCAGCCTTGATCTGCACGACGTTATGCAGAGTCTCATCGGCTGTATCGAAAAACCGGCGGATGCCACGCGCCGCCTGCCGGATGCGCTGCTCGTTCTCAACGAGCGCGAGACGAAGATAATCGTCGCCGTGCTCGCCAAACCCGATGCCAGGCGCAACGGCGACGTCCGCCTTTTCGATGAGGAGCTTGGAAAATTCCAGCGAGCCGAGATGCCGGAATTTCTCCGGGATAGGCACCCAGGCGAACATGGACGCCCGCGGCGCCGGAATATTCCAGCCTGCCTGCGCGAAGCTCTCAACCATGACGTCGCGGCGCTTTTTATAGATCGATCGCATTTCCGCGATGCAATCGTCCGGCCCGTTGAGCGCAGCGGCGGCGGCAACCTGCACAGGCGTGTAGGCGCCGTAATCGAGATACGATTTCACGCGCGCCAGCGCAGCCAGCAACCGTTCATTGCCGACTGCAAAACCAATGCGCCAGCCCGCCATCGAATATGTCTTCGACATCGAGGTGAATTCCACCGTCACATCGTTGGCGCCAGGCACCTGAAGGACAGACGGCGGCGGATTGCCGTCGAAGTATACTTCCGCATAAGCAAGGTCCGACAAGATGAAAATCTCGTGTTTCTTCGCAAAGGCGACTAGATCCTTGTAGAAGTCGAGGCTCGCAACCATCGCCGTCGGGTTCGATGGATAGCAAACCACCACTGCAATCGGCTTCGGGATCGAATGCACCACCGCTTTTTCAAGCGCCACGAAAAATTCGGGAGTCGGATCGGCCGGGCATGAGCGGATGACGCCGCCAGCCATCAGGAAGCCAAACGCGTGGATGGGATAGGACGGGTTCGGCACCAGAACGACGTCGCCGGGCGCGGTGATGGCTTGCGCCATGTTGGCGAAGCCCTCTTTCGAGCCAAGCGTCGCGATAACTTGCGTGTCGGGGTTCAGCTTCACGCCAAACCGTCGCTCGTAATACGCTGCCTGTGCGCGGCGCAGACCGGGAATGCCCTTCGATGCCGAATAGCGATCAGTGCGCGGCTTGCCGGCTGTTTCGACTAGCTTCTCAACGACGTGACGCGGCGCCGGAAGGTCCGGGTTTCCCATGCCAAGGTCGATGATGTCGGCGCCGTTAGCGCGAGCCTGCGCCTTCAGTCTGTTGACCTGTTCAAAGACATAAGGCGGCAGCCGCCGCACGCGATAAAAGTCCGTCATCGTCGTTTCCGCATTGTCAGGCGAGTCGCACCCGCCGTTGTTTAGGCGGAGATGCTTATCACCTTCTCTGCGACCGAGAAACGCTGATTGGCGTGGAGCAGTTCAGCGCGCATCCGGGCTTGTATTGTTCGACCGCTGGCGTTTCAGGCTTACCTGCGGCGGAACCCGGCTTGCCTGCCGGCGACTTGCGGCCCGCAATCCGGTCGTGCCGGGTGCGCAAGGCGTCCAACTGCGCCTCGTTGGCCCTGATCTGGTCGCCGGTCAGGACAGCGCGTTCCCGCGTCGGCGCACGCACGGCTCGTGGTTGCGGCTTTTGGGTGGCGCGCGATGCGCGAACCCAGTCGGCGGCTTCGGGCGGCGTAGTCGTCAGGCGCGGCCCCTCCATGATGGTTTCGAGAAAGCCCTTCGGCGCTGGCTTGGCGGCGACCGGGCGCTCCTTGGCCTCAGCTTTAGCGGCACTCTTGCGTTGCTTTTTCTGCGCTGCCCGGTTTGCGGGGGCAGACTGCGTCGCAACCGCTCGGGCGCCCCGCTCCTTGGCTGCTTGAGCCAGCGCTGTTGTCGGCGCAGCCAAGGCAAATCCAAAAATCGCCACGGTTACGTAAATGGACATGGCGGATGCGCAGACCAGTGCGGACGCAACCGCCCCGTGCCCCCGACCACCTCTAAGGAATTCGCGCCACGCCATCTTCATCGCACCGTTCCGACCATCTGCGCCGTCATACTGGCGCCCTGCATCCGAGTCATCATAAATGGTGTCTGGCCTAATGGATGCCTAAATCCCTATTATGGTGCAATCACGACCGCGAATGAGCGCGCAAGGGAGTCGAGCCGGAATGTCCGAGGACGGGGAGCGCAAGGCGGCTGCAAAAGCGCTATCGTCCGGCATCAACCCGGCGGTACAGCCCGAAGTCGCGTCCGAGCCAGAAAAGCGCAAGCGCGGACGGCCCCGCAAGATTGTGCCCGACACCGTAGCGACCAAGCCTGCTGGAAAGCGGGGACGCCCCCGCAAGCATCCACAGCCCGACCCCAATGCGCCGCCGCGCAAGCGCGGTCGTCCGCGCAAGACGCTTCTCGAAGGCACAGCCCCGTTAACCGCGCTATCACAGCCGCCTGCCCTGCCTGCGCGTGCTCCGTCGACGCTGGTCGCTCCCCTGGACGCCGCTCCGGCCTTCGCAACGCAGCCGCAAGCCGCGCCAATGGCGATTCTGGCGCCGCTCGCTGCGCCGCCTCCAGCCCGTGAGCAGCCTCCAGCTGCGGCGAAGGCGGACGCCGCCTCCTCGCAGCGCGCAAAGGCTGTCGACTTCAACGCGCTGGCCGTCAACATGGCGCGAGTCATGGAAGAAGGCGGCAAAGCGTTAGCCGCCTACATGCGGCCCATTGAGGCAGGCAAAACAAACCCGGACATGGCCGAACACGTCGAGGACGCCGTGAAGACGTTCGGCCATGTTGCTGAATACTGGCTCTCCGATCCTGCCCGCACGATCGAGGCGCAAACCAAGCTCTCGTCAGACTTCATTTCCCTGTGGGGCGCGACCCTGCGTCGATTCTCGGGTGAAACCGTGCCGCCCATCGCCGAGCCCGAGCCCGGCGACAAACGCTTCTCGGACCCCGAGTGGCGCAACAATCCGATGTTCGATTTCCTGCGTCAGGCCTATGTCATCGCGACGCGCTGGGCGAACGAGATGGTCGACAAGGCCGACGACGTGGCGCCCAGCACGCGCGAGAAGGCAAGTTTTTACCTGCGCCAGGTCGCGGGCGCACTATCGCCGTCCAACTTCGTCGGCACCAACCCTGAGCTATTGCGCACGACCCTGGCGGAAAACGCCGAAAACCTTGTGCGCGGCATGAAGATGCTTGCGGAAGACATTGAGGCGGGCAATGGCGCGCTCAAGATTCGACAGTCCGATAGCTCGAAATTCCAGCTCGGTCGCGATCTGGCGCCCTCGCCCGGCAAGGTCGTATACCGCAACGACCTGATGGAATTGATCCAGTACACGCCGACGACGCCGGACGTTTTCAGACGACCGCTGTTGATCGTGCCGCCGTGGATCAACAAGTTCTACGTGCTCGATCTGACGGCCGAGAAAAGCTTCGTTCGTTTCTGCGTCGAAAGCGGACTCACTGTCTTTGTGATCTCGTGGGTGAACCCGGACGAGCGCCACGCCAACAAGAGTTTTGAGGATTACATCCGCGAAGGCGTGTTCGAAGCGCTCGACGCCATTCACGCCGCGACCGGCGAACGCAAGACGACCGCCATCGGCTATTGCGTCGGCGGCACGCTGCTGTCCATCGCGCTGGCGCTCATGGCGGCAATGGGAGACGATCGCATCGACAGCGCGACGCTGTTCACAACACAGATCGACTTTTCGGATGCGGGCGATTTGAAATTGTTTGTCGACAGCGCGCGCATCGCGTCGCTTGAAGAGAAGATGCGCCAGACCGGATATCTTGAAGGCGGCAAAATGGCGTCGGCCTTCAACATGCTGCGCCCCAACGAAATGATCTGGGGTTATTTCGTCAACAATTACCTGAAGGGCAAGGAGCCGATGCCCTTCGATCTGCTGACATGGAATGCGGATTCCACCCGTATGCCAGCCGCCAATCACTCGTTCTATTTACGCAATTGTTATCTCGATAACACGCTGGCGCTTGGGCAGATGACGATGGCCAATCATCGCCTCGACCTGAAGAAGGTAAAAATCCCGATCTATGATCTGGCCGCCCGCGAAGATCACATCGCCCCCGCCCGCTCGGTCTTCACCGGCGCAAAGCTGTTCGGCGGGCCAGTGCGCTACGTGCTTGCCGGTTCCGGACACATCGCCGGCGTCATCAACCCCGCGCGCAAGCCAAAGTATCAGTACTGGATCGGCGGCAAGCCGGACGGCGCCTTCGACGACTGGCTCGCTGGCGCAACGGAACATCCGGGCACATGGTGGCTCGACTGGATCAAGTGGGTCGAAGCGCAGGCGCCAGAAAAAGTCGCAGCACGTGTGCCCGGCGACGGCAAGCTCACGCCGCTCTGCGACGCGCCCGGCGAATATGTGCTCGTGAAGGCGTAAACAGCTCGCGTGGTTTGCATGTGCGGGCAGCGCCTCTAGAGTGCCCCCGACTCAAGGGAGAGACACAATGAAGCTCGTCCGCTATGGCGAACCGGGACGCGAACGCCCGGGCCTCATCGATGCAAATGGCGCCATCCGCGATTTGTCCACGCTTGTTCAGGATCTCGCTGGCGAAAGCCTTTCGCCGACAACGCTCGCGCGTATTCGCGCCGCTGACCCCAACGGACTCCCCCTCGTGCAGGGTGCCCAGCGCCTCGGACCCTGCGTCGCCAAGCCCGGCAACTTTATCGCGATTGGCCTCAACTACGCGGATCATGCGGCGGAGGCTGGTATGCAGGTTCCCGCCGAGCCGATCCTGTTCTCCAAGGCTCCCAATTGCTGCGTCGGCGCCAACGACGATGTCATCATTCCGAAGGCTTCAACCAAGCTCGACTGGGAGCTGGAGCTGGCGTTCGTGATCGGCACGCGCGCATCCTATGTCAGCGAGGAGAATGCGCTCGATCATGTCGCGGGCTATTTCATCTGCAACGACGTCTCGGAGCGTGAATGGCAGATCGAACGACTCGGCCAATGGGTGAAGGGCAAGAGCGCGCCCACTTTCGGTCCGGTCGGCCCGTGGCTCGTGACGCCTGACGAAGTTGGCGACGTTCAAAACCTAGACATGTGGCTGGACGTGAACGGCCAGCGCCAGCAGACAGGCAACACGCGCACGATGGTGTTCGGCGTGCGCAAGCTCGTCTCCTACGTCTCGCAATTCCTGACGCTCGATCCCGGCGACATCATCACCACCGGCACGCCGCCCGGCGTCGCCATGGGCCGCAAGCCGCCGAACTATCTCAAGAGCGGCGATGTTATGACGCTCGGCATTCAGGGACTGGGCGAACAGAAAAGCAAGGTTGTCGCTTACAGCGCCTAAGCAGTGTAAGCGACATGGCCAGACCAGCCATGACGCTTACAATTAAAGCCCCAGCATCAATTCCAGGTTCTGCACCGCTGCGCGCGAGGCGCCCTTCCCGAGGTTGTCGAGTTTTGCGGTCAGAAGGGCGTGGCGCCGCGCGTCGTTGGCGTGAACGCGCAATTCCATATTGTTTGTGTCGTTGAGAGATTCCGCTTCAAGCTTGCCGCCTTCTTTTGACAACGCCTCGGCAGCTATAACGCGCACGAAGCCGCCGTCATTGTAATGGCTGACAAGTGCGCGTTCGAGATCGGCGCCCTTTGGCTTGCCCGGCAAGGCGTCGAGGTGCAGCGGAATCGACACGATCATGCCCTGCCGGAAATCAGCCACCGAGGGCACGAACAGCGCGCGGCGCGCCAGCTTTGAATAGGCTTGAATTTCCGAAATGTGCTTGTGTTCGAGCGACAGCGCGTAAAGCTCGAAATCAGGCGCGCGCCGCGCCTCGTAGTCCGCAATCATTGACTTGCCGCCGCCGCTGTAGCCGGAGACCGCGTTGATCGTGATGGGGAAGTCATCCGGCACGAGACCCGCGTTGACCAACGGACGAAGCAGAGCGATGGCGCCTGTCGCGTAGCAGCCGGGGTTAGCGACGCGCTGCGCCGCGCGGATGGCGTCCGCCTGCCCCTCGGCGAGTTCAGCAAAGCCATACACCCAGCCGGGCGCCACGCGATGCGCGGTCGAGGCGTCGAGTATCTTGGGCGCCCGGCTTCCAAGCTCATCCGCAAGCGCGACGGTTTCCTTGGCCGCATCATCGGGCAGGCACAGGATGACAAGGTCGACACCCGCCATCAGCTCGCGCTTGGCGCCCACGTCTTTGCGCTTGTCGGGATCGATGCTGACGATTTCAATGTCGGCGCGCGGCGCCAGCAGCTCGCGGATCAGAAGACCCGTGGTGCCCGCTTCGCCATCGATGAAAACCTTCGCCGTCATGTCTTGAACTCCAAGGGGAAACCCGCCGCGCCCTGCTCTATCCCCTCATCAAGACCGGGGAAAGACGCCGCGCATCAGAATCGTTCGCCGCGCCGGCGCGCCGCCAGCATCTGCAAATAGCGTTGGACGATACTGCAGGCTGCGATGGCGGTTACATCCGCATGGTCGTAAGGCGGGCAAACCTCGACCACGTCCATGCCGCAAAAGTCGATCTCGCCCAGCCGCGCCAGCGTCGCAAGCGCCTCGCGTGACGTCAGCCCGCCCGCGACCGGCGTACCCGTACCCGGCGCAAAGGCCGGGTCGAGGGCGTCGATATCGAAGGTGAGGTATGCGGGCCCCGGCCCGACGCGCGTCTTGATCCGCGCCGCCGCACCGGCGGGCCCGAGCGCCGCGCACGCTTCAATATCGAGGATCTCGATGCCGTAATCGTGCGGCGCGCTCGTGCGGACGCCGACCTGAATGGAGCGCGCGACGTCGATCAGCCCCTCGGCGACAGCGCGCGTCACGAACGTGCCATGGGACATCTTTGTCCCGTCGTCCTCCCACGTATCCTGATGAGCGTCGAATTGAACGAGCGCGAGTTTGCCATGGACAGCCGCGTGGGCGCGCAACAGCGGCAGGGTGATGAAATGATCGCCGCCAAGCGTGACAAGCTGCCGTTCCGGCGACACGATCTGCCGCGCCTGATTTTCGATCAGCTTGGGCGCGTCGTGCAGCCGCTCGTATTCGAAGTAGCAATCGCCCGCATCGATGACGGCCATTTGCGCAAATGGATCGCGGTGCGAAGGATATTGCGGATCGCCATCGAAAATCGTCGACGCGCGGCGGATTGCGGCAGGTCCAAAGCGCGCGCCGGGGCGGTTCGACGTGGCGCAATCGAAAGGAATGCCCCAGACGACCACATCCGCCTGGCCAATGTCCTTGCTGAAGCGCCGCCGCATGAACGACTGCGCTCCGGCGAAAGTAGGTTCGTGCGAGCCGCCCAGAAGCGGCCCGCTGAAAGCATTGTCGATGGGAACCGGGGCGTCATTCATGTCCGGCTCATATCGTGCGCAAAGCGCAGGCCCGCAAGTCTACCGGTTGGCGACAGCGGTAATCTCGACTTGCGACAGAAGAAACGACGGGTCCATCAGTTTGGCGAAGTCGGCTATATTGATCGGGCCGCTCTTGCCCTTGAGCGAAATCGCCAACGACTTCGGCTGTGTCACGAATGCGCTGAGCGCCTCCGAGAGCTTCAGCGCAACTGGGTCGCCGCCCATGAGCATTGGCAGCATGCCCACGATCATCATCGACCATTCCTTGCGGACAGCGGCCGGGTCTTTGCCCTGCGACTTGGCGAAGAAGACCAGCGCCTTGTCGAACAGACCAGCGTCCACATAGCGCAGATTCAATCCAGCGATCCTGCCCTTCATGAGCGACGCAAGCCGGTTGGACGTATCGTTGGTGAAGGTGGATGGGTCGAGGTTGGTGAAAGCGCCAGACAGCGCGAGAGAGCCGGCGTTGAGGCCCGTAAACGAATAATCGTCAAGGGCAAAAGTCCTTGCTGCGGGATTGTAGGTCCCGTCGAACTTCACGCCGAACTCGACGCGATTGTAGCCAAAGTCAGCAAGCGCCTTGCCAACGTCGCTCGAAGGCGGCGCGACGAAATACATGCCGTCGAAACTTCCGATCGCCTTGGTCGGAAGATCGCCGGAATAATCGGTTTTCGCCGTCGCCGATTTCAATCCGAAACGGTATGAATTGCCGCCCGGCGCGCTTGCGAGCACCTTGGGCTCTGTAATTGTCATTTCGAAACCGGACCAGGAAAAGAGACGCAGTTTCGCGACCCCGTCAGATGGGTCGCCCGCCTTTGCCGCCGCAGCCACCTTGGAGAAGTCGCCGCCTTCCAAAGTGATCTGACCGGATTTAAAGGTTCCCTCCGCAGCCTCCTTCGTGGTCATCGTTCCCTCGATTGAGCCGAGAGAAATCCGGTCAAAGCGCGCGTTGTCCAGGTTGGTGACGAGGTAGTTCCGCAGGACGAAGCGACCTTTCTCCTCGTCGTTGCGCGAAATAACGACCTCCGGGATGAAAATGCGCTGCGCCTTCATGTTCATCACTATGTCGGCCCGCGCCTCTTGCGACAGATCCGGCGCCACAAGCCGTTCCATGTCCGCGCGACTGACGTTGGTTCCTGTGATTTCGATGCGCGGAATCAGGACATCCGCTTTCTTCTCAATGTTGCGCGATTTTACGTTTTCCAGCGTGTAGCTTTGGAGCGTCTGCGCGACAGCAACAGGCGTCAATGCGCTCGTGGCCATAATTGAAACGCTTAATACGAGAGCAACAGAGCGTGCGGCGCAAATCATCTCAAAAATCCCTCTTTAAACTGGCGGCAGAGTGCTACCGCCCCCTGCCTGCGGCAAGTGCGCTGACGCACACACCTCGCCCGCAGCGCGCGATTGTACACTCGTCGCCTGGCAATCTTTTGAAAACCGCCATGGTCGTTAATGACACGTTTGTGGATGAGCCAACCTGTCGGTTGTACTAGCAGGACGACGATTTGTCAGACCAATCCTGACCGGCGCGAACCCGCCTGACTGCAGTGACAGTTTGCGAAGCCTCTCCCCCTGCGATTCGGGTAGCGCACGCACGGGAGTTCGCAATGAGCTTCGGGGCTCCCCAGGGAGGATCCCCAGCAATTGAGCGGTGGCGTCACATCAATTTTTACGTCGTCCAGTTTTGATAATCGGCATTTTCGATAAAAAAGATCGAAACAATCGATTTCATCGATAATCCAAGCCCTGCTAGAACGGTGACATAGCAATTCCGTCTCAAGGCCAAGGAGCACGCGACATGAGCGACACGGCAGGTAAATGCCCGGTGATGCACGGAGCGGGATCGGGCCGCAAAGGACACGGCACGAACAACAGGGACTGGTGGCCGAACCAACTCGATCTGAGCATCCTTCATCAGCATAGCCCAAGGGCCAACCCGCTTGGCGAGACATTCAACTACGCCGAAGAGTTCAGAAAACTCGACTATCATGCGCTGAAGAAGGATCTCCACGCGCTGATGACGGACTCGCAGGACTGGTGGCCTGCCGACTGGGGTCACTACGGTGGCCTGTTCATCCGCATGGCGTGGCACAGCGCAGGCACCTACCGCACGAGCGACGGACGCGGTGGCGGCGGGCGCGGCGAGCAACGTTTCGCGCCTCTCAACTCTTGGCCCGACAACGGCAATCTCGACAAGGCGCGCCGCCTTCTGTGGCCCATCAAGAAGAAGTACGGCAATCGCATCTCCTGGGCAGACCTGATGATCCTGGCGGGCAACGTCGCGCTGGAATCCATGGGCTTCAAGACCTTCGGATTTGGCGGCGGCCGTACGGACGTCTGGGCGCCAAGCAATGACATCTATTGGGGAGAGGAAGGCGAGTGGCTGGGCGACCAGCGCTACTCGGGCGATCGTGAACTCGCAAACCCTCTCGCCGCGGTGCAGATGGGCCTCATCTACGTGAATCCCGAAGGCCCGAACGGCAATCCCGATCCGGTCGCGTCCGGCCACGACGTGCGCGTGACCTTTGCTCGCATGGCGATGAACGACGAAGAAACCGTCGCGCTCGTCGCTGGCGGCCACACGTTCGGCAAGGCCCACGGCGCGGGTCCGGCAACAAACGTCGGCGTTGAGCCGGAAGGCGCGCCCATCGAGTCGATGGGCTTCGGGTGGCTCAGCACCTACCAGAGCGGCAAGGGCGGCGACACGATCACCAGCGGCATCGAAGGCGCATGGAAGCCAAACCCGACCAGCTGGGACATGGGCTATTTCGACATGCTCTTCGGCTACGAGTGGAAGCTCGTGAAAAGCCCCGCCGGCGCTCACCAATGGCGCGCGAAAGACGTGCGCCCCGAACACATGATTCCCGATGCGCATGATCCCGCGATAAAGCACGCTCCGATGATGACGACAGCGGACCTTTCGCTGCGGTTCGATCCGATCTACGAGCCGATCTCACGACGCTTCCACCAGAACCCGCAGGAATTCGCAGACGCCTTCGGCCGCGCATGGTTCAAGTTGACCCACCGCGACATGGGTCCGCGCGCCCGCTACCTTGGCCCGGAGGTTCCCTCCGAAGTGCTGATTTGGCAGGACCCTGTTCCGGCCGTCGATCACAAGCTCGCCGACGCGCACGACATCTCGGAACTGAAGGCGAAGGTTCTCGCAACCGGCCTGAGCATCTCCGAGTTGGTGGCGACAGCCTGGGCCTCTGCGTCAACCTTCCGCGGCTCGGACATGCGCGGCGGCGCTAATGGCGCCCGTGTCCGGCTCAGCCCGCAGAAGGACTGGGAGGTGAACCAGCCCGCGCAACTTGCCAAAGTGCTCGCGGCGTTGGAAGGCGTGCAGAAGGCGTTCAACGCCGGCCAGCCGGGCGACAAGCGCGTGTCCCTTGCTGATCTGATCGTGATCGCCGGAAACGCGGCAGTCGAGAAGGGGGCGCGCAACGCGGGCGTCAGCATTGACGTTCCTTTCACGCCGGGCCGCACCGACGCCTCGCAGGAGGAGACCGATGTTGAATCCTTCGCGATAATGGAGCCGGAGGCCGATGGTTTCCGCAATTATCAGAAGATGGCGTTCTCGATCTCGCCGGAGGAGATGCTGATTGATCGCGCGCAATTACTGATGCTGAGCGCGCCGGAGATGACAGTGCTCGTCGGTGGACTGCGCATGCTGAACGTAAACCACGCCCAATCGCAGCAAGGCGTCTTCACAAAGCGGCCGGGCGCGCTGACGAACGACTTCTTTGTCAACCTGCTCGACATGGGCGCTGTCTGGAAGCCGACGGCAGAAGACGCGCTCACCTTCGAGGGCCGCGACCGCTCAACCGGCGAGGTGAAATGGACAGCAACACGGTTCGATCT
>JAUXWZ010000025.1 GCA_030684835.1 Beijerinckiaceae bacterium | reverse complement strand
AAGATAAGACGACCGCGCGAGCCGGCCGGCGCGACGGCAGGCGTGCGCGCAATCTTGTCGAGGAACGCGTCGACGGCGCGATTTTCGCCACCCGAACCTGCGGGCAGCGAAGACGGCGGTTTTCCCGAATTCTGGCTCACGCGATCACCTGCTTTGGCCAAGACCTCACATATAGATCGGCGCTGCGCGCGCGAGCGCAAGTCTCCGGGCGTTCGGCGCGGTCAAAGAAGGCCGAGATCGCGCAATTCCTTGCGCATGGCGTCCGGCATTTCGGCAACCTCAACGAGCCCGCCCCTTAGATCGGGCGGCGCCTCATGGGCCGGGAGATAGCGCCAGCCCTGAAATGGCCGAAGCCGCCGCGGCGCAACGGGGATCACCGTCGGCTCCAGCACAAGGTTGCAGCGCGAGACGCCCGCCGCGTCCGTAAAGGGGCGAACATCCAGAATTTCCTGCCGCGAGGCGATCTGGCCCTTGATGACCCAGTAGATCGAGCCGCCGTCGAGCAATTCCGCGACCCGCTTGGGGACCATGCGCGTTGTGTGAAACTGCTCAGGCTTCTGCCCGCGCGCCTTCATGGCGGCGAGCCGCTCCTTGATCCAGGCTTCGTGGTCGGCAATCGACTCCGCGCCCACGCACAGTTTTACAAGATGAAGGGTCATGACGTGTTTGTGGCGCGCGCGGATGGCGGCGGCAAGCGGGCGGGCGGAGAAAGCGGTGGATGGCGGGCGATGCCGGATGTTTGCAATCAGTGACGGCTGTGTACAATGCTTCTGTCGCAGTTTCCCGTTTGCGGCTTCAATTGTCCATCGCGAGCCGTGAAATGAAACGCTGGGTTCTTTTTCTTGCCTTACTAGCGCTCACGTGTCCCTGCATCGGACAATCAGTGCGCGCGCAGCCACAATCTGTCCCGGCACTCAGGGCCGCAACACTTGATGAATTGGCAAAGATAGCTGACCAACACGCTCCACCGACAAGTCAACGACGGCGCCTTGAGGTGATTTTCGTGCCGGGAATTATGGGGTCGAAACTCATTGATGCAACGTCAAATCAGCAGTTCTGGGGCGGAGCCAATTTTGCGAGCGACTTGCTCGAACTGCGTGCAGACCGCCGCGCTCGCGCAGAGCCATTTTCCAAGTTCGAGTTGACTGGATTGGGAATCAAATTCTACGAGGCTCCCGTCTATCATGAAGCGTTTAAACAGATCGAAGGTTCAGCTTTTCTTGGGCCAAATCCGCTCGTAATATTTCCCTACGATTGGCGGCAATCAAACCGAAAGTCCGCACTGGCACTCGCCGATTTTGTTTGCACGCGAGTTTCAGAACTCGCAAAAAGCTCAATTATGTTTGTAGCGCACAGCATGGGCGGGCTGGTCGTCAAAGAGATGATTCGCGCTCACTTTCTCGGCGACTTCAAGTGTCCGGACGGACGCTCACTTAGAGACGTTTTGAATATTGCGGAGATAATTTTCGTTGGAACGCCACATCTAGGCACGCCCGAAGCACTACATACACTCGGAGAAGAGTTCAGCTTCAATGTTAAGGTAATTGATCGAGTACTTTCCGCAGGCCTTAACAAATTTGGCCATTGGTTTGAAGCTCCCTATGAATTACTCCCAATAGATGGTTCCAAGAGCTGCATCTTCCCGGGAAAAAGAGATGATGTGATCCGAATTGACACCGGCAGTGGCTACATGGATCGAATAGATATCTTTCGAGCTGAAACGTGGAAGCGCTTAAGCATGCCTAGGCTCGAACGAGTGAAAGGTCGAGAGAACGAGTATTTCGATAAGTTCTTGCCAAGCAGACTAGCGGAAGCAGAAAAGCTATTGTGCGACCTTGCAAACTTTGAGATCCACAAGGTCCCGGGACTGCGCGTTATCTACTTTGTCGGTCGTGGCGCAAGTCAGGATACCACAGCCGAGATCCTGATTAGCGCTCGAGGTGAGCCCGAAAAGCGTGAGATAAAGAAAGTCTTGGGCTTCGGTGACGCTACGGTTGCCGAACGGTTTTCAAACCCACGCGGCATCGACCGCTCTTACTTCAGGGTAGCCTATTCGAAAAAACACCAGTTTTTGACCGAAGACCCTGCTGTATCACATTACATAAACGCCGCTTTCGAAGCATTCCAGTTGGCTCAAATCAACACCCTGCGCGATAAAGAGCCGGTGAGGTTCGCTAGCCTCATCGATTCAATGACGAAGGCGCGGCTATTGCTGGCTCCCCCTCTGAGCGATTGGAGCGTGACCGGAGCCAACACTTCGCTATCCGCGATATCGGAAATAAACAGCGCCGTATTGGCTGCCACTGGAGCAACAGTCCCTGACCTATACAAAATAGCAAGCACGCACGCGAACTCCGAGGAGCGGGAAAGACTTTATCGAGCATTTATTGGTACAGCCAACCCGGAGGCTAACGCTATACGATGGGCATGGAGCGTAAATAATATTGCGAACATTGCACTAGCGGCCGGAAATGCTGAAGTAGCAGAGTTCGCCAGTCAAATCGGTCTGGAGATCGCGACCTCGACCAATTCGCTTACAAATAGCAGTGTGGTACAAACACTAGGCTCAAACAACAGCGCAGCAAGAAACGCAACTGGATCGCTTGGCAAGGTCGAGGTCTTGCAGGGTGTCGGGCGTAGGGATCCTCGCTGTATTCTGCTAAGGTGCTAAATCGAGCGCCTCGCTACCCCCTGCCCTCAAACGGCATCTTTGTCGCCTTGATGGTCATGAACAGCACGTTCGTTTCCAGTGGCAGCGTCGCCATGGTGACGATGGCCTTGCCGACATGATCGAGCGGCATGGTCGCTTCCGGGCGCACGGAGCCGTCGGGCTGCATGACGCCGGCTTTCATCTTGCTCGCCATCTTGCTTTCGGCGTTGCCGATGTCGATCTGGCCGACTGCGATGTCGTATTTGCGCCCGTCCAGCGCGCCCTGCTTGGTAAGGCCGGTGACTGCATGTTTCGTCGTCGTGTAGGCGACATTGTTTGGGCGCGGCGTGTGCGCGGCGATGGAGCCGTTGTTGATGATGCGCCCGCCCTGCGGCGATTGCGCCTTCATCATGCGGAACGCGCCCTGCAGAC
>JAUXWZ010000148.1 GCA_030684835.1 Beijerinckiaceae bacterium | reverse complement strand
TCGGCGGAGTGCCCAGACCCGATCCCATCCCGAACTCGGCCGTCAAACGCTCCAGCGCCAATGGTACTATGTCTCAAGACCTGGGAGAGTAGGTCGCCGCCAGGCCTGCAAAAGACAGTCAATATAATCACTCTTCATAATGTTAGGGCGTCGTGCAATACTCGGCGCCCGCGCGGGCTTATTGTCCGTCTTCCCTTTGACGCGGGGTGGAGCAGCCCGGTAGCTCGTCAGGCTCATAACCTGAAGGTCGTCAGTTCAAATCTGGCCCCCGCAACCAAATTACGCCGCCCTTCGGGGCGGCGTTTTTGTTTGTGGATTCCTGGCGCGGGTCAGCGCGGATCCTTTGTCGCTGCGAAATGTGCGAGCGCTGCGATATCCGCGTCGCTTAGTCCGACGACAACATTGCTCATCATTGGATCGGCGCCCGGCCTTTGGCTGTCACGATATGCCTTCATCGCCGCGGCCATATAGTCGATTCGCTGTCCCGCAAGGCGCGGCATTTGCTCCTGGCCGTGCAAATTGGGCAGATGGCAGGAGGCGCATCGCAATTGTTCAGACAGCTTCTGTCCACGTGCGGCCAGTCCAGAATCGATCGATTCTTCGCTTTGTGCGGCGGGCAGGGCTGCGATCGCTCGAGCCAACGATTCGATTTCGGCATCGGTGAGTTTTTCGACGAAGGGCGTCATCTGCGGCGTCGGCCTGACGCCTTCACGCATATAGATCAGCTGATTCGTAATGAAGAACTCCGGCTGCCCGGCAATTGATGGCACGAGGGGCGTGTTTGAATTGCCTCCTTCGCCATGGCAGCTGAGGCATGTTTCCAGTTGGGAGGGTGGTGGTGTCGCAGCCTCCTGCGCTCCCGCCGCGCTCGCGAACAGAGCGAGGGCGACGGCGCTCGTTGTGAGTTTCATACGGTCAGCGCGCCGCAACCTTGGGGGCGCGGTAGCTAACGCGATAGAGCGCGCCGTGAAGTTCGTCACTGACAAGAAGCGATCCGTCATTCATTTGCATCACATGGGTTGGACGCATGTGAAACTCGTTCTTCACTTCGTCCAGCATGCCTGAGAAGAAGGGTTCGACTTTGGCCTTTCCGTTCTTCTGCGGGATCGCGACGACGATGTCGTAGCCGAAGCGTTTTGTGCGATTCCAGGAGCCGTGGCGCGCGACGAACGCCGCGTTTTTGTACTTCGCCGGAAACATCGAGCCTGTGTAGAACTTCATGCCCAGAGCGGCGGAGTGCGGGCCCATGAGGGCGGCCGGCATGATGACGCCTGCGCATGCTCCCGGCTTGACGACGTCCTGATCGGGGATTGCGTTGGCGTGGCAATAGGGGAATCCGAACGAGGCTCCTTCCTTGCCCTTGGGGAGCCGGTTCAGTTCGTCGTCCGGGCCATTGTCGCCGGCCCAGTCGCGGCCGTTGTCGGTGAACCACAGTTCTTTTGTTACCGGGTGCCAGTCGAACCCGACGGTATTGCGCACGCCCCGCGCCATAATTTCCATGCCGGTGCCGTCAGCGTTGTAGCGGCGGATGTGGGCGTGGGTCGCGGGGTTTACTTCGCAAATATTGCAATTGGCGCCGACAGGCACATAGAGCTTACCGTCGGGTCCGAAGGCGACGAATTTCCATCCATGCTGGGTTTCGCCAGGCAAATTGAAGGCGGCGCTCAGGTCAACAGGCTCCGGCAACTTCTCGAGGCTGTCCTCAATGTTGTCGTAGCGAAACACCTTGTTGATGGCGAAAATGTAAAGTGAGCCGTCGCGCATCGCCAGACCGTTGGGCGAAGTAAGGCCCTGTAGGATGGTCTTCGTCTCCGTCTTGCCATCCTTCAGGGTCACTGCGTAGACACGCCCGATGGTTCGCGAGCCAACGAAGATCGTGCCCTTGGGGCCTTGCACCATGGTGCGTGCGCCAGGGATGCCATGGGCGAATATGTCGGCGCGGAAACCTGCCGGCAGCTTGACGCGGTTTAAAGGTACGCGCTCAAGAGGGGTGACGGTTGCGGGGACAGGAATGCCGCGCAAACTGGGGTCTTGCTTGCTGCGTCCCAAATCGGAACGGTCGAGCGGGTTCATCTGGGATGGCACGCGCTGCGCATAAGCGGCGCCCGCGAGAAGCGCAGTCGCGCTGGCTACAACTGCGAGCGCAAAAAAGCGCGCGGCCCTCTGGCTACCTGAACGGGTCATATATCCTCCCTGCGCCGGCTTTGTGCCGATCAAATTAGCATATGGCGATGTAGAACGCGCCGCAAGCTGCCAAGCTGTCGTCTCGACGGCGATCGACCGGGACGCTACGTTGTTCGAAGCGGCTTCATGCCGGACGAAGGTTTGAATGAACGAGGAAATGCATGGCGCATGCACGCGCGCTGGAAGAGATTCGCACCGCACTTGGCAGCAAAGGCGTGATCGAGGGTGATGACCTCGCCGCCTTCACGCAAGACATCCGCGGCGCCTACAAGGGGCAAGCGCTATTACTGGCGCGTCCGGCGTCCACTGAAGAGGCCGCCGCCGTTGTACGCATCTGCGCCGCGCATGATCTTGTGATCGTTCCGCAAGGTGGCAACACCGGATTATGCGGCGGCGCCGTCCCGCGCGGGGCGCGGCCGTCGATCATTTTGTCATTGTCGCGTATGAATAAAATCATTTCTGTCGATCCCGAGCGCTACACGATTACGGCTGAGGCGGGCTGCATCCTGCAGTCGATTCACGACGCGGCGGCGCAGGTTGATCGCGCCTTCGCAATGGACTGGGGCGCGCGCGGTTCGGCGACAATTGGCGGCGGCATTTCGACCAACGCCGGTGGCATCAATGTTCTTCGCTTTGGCAATACGCGCGATCAGGTGCTGGGGCTTGAAGCCGTCTTGCCGGATGGTCGAATCTGGAACGGGCTTCGCGCTCTGCGCAAGGATTCGTCAGGCTATGATCTCAAGCACCTTTTCATCGGCGCGGAAGGGACGCTTGGCATCGTTACGAAAGCTGTTTTGAAGCTGCACCCCAAGCCTGCCTTTGAACAAAGTATGTGGGCCGCTGTTGCTGATCTCGACCGGCTCATGGAATTGTTTGTGCTTGCGCGATCAGTTGCGAGCGAAGGGCTTACAGCTTTCGAACTTGTGCCCGGCTATACCTATGAGATGGCGCTGACGAAATATTCCGGTCTGATGCGGCCGGTTGAAGCGCGGGCGGACTGGTATGTAATCGTGCGCTTTTCCGGTCAGCAGCCGGTGACAGATAAGTTCGAAGACTTCTTTGCGCGCGCGTTCGAAGCGGGGCTGCTTACCGATGGCGCGCTTGCGCAAACGATTGCGCAGGAGAACAACATCTGGAACTTGCGCGATGAGATACCGCCCTTGAAACTTATCAAGGGTAAGATGCTGAAGTGGGATGTTTCAGTGCCGATCGACAAGATCGTGCCGTTTCTCGCACATGCGCAACGCAGTGCGCACGCCATACGCGAGGACCTTCGCGTCATCGCGTTTGGTCATGTGGGAGATGGCAATCTGCACATGTCGATTTTTCCCGAAGGCGGATCACCGGGCGATGCAGCGTTCGATGCAATGTGCACACGCGTTGTCAGCGAGATCGACAAGCTCATCTGGAGTTATGGCGGCTCGATCTGCGCCGAGCATGGCGTTGGCGTTGAAAACTTCGACAGGCTGCCGGGTCAGAAACCGGCCATCGAATTCGAGATGATGGCTCGTGTCCGTGATATCTTTGATCCGCAGGGCCTGTTCAATCCCGGGAAGATCTTCGATCCCAAACGGTTTCCGTCCGCCAGCGCGGCTGAGTAATTATTCGGCCGCGTTCGCAACCGCCACCAGCGATGGTTTGAATTCCTCGGCGCGCGCGAGCGCCCAATTGCTTGCGTAGCGAGGACCGCCGCCGCCCGTCAGCAATTCGCCCGGCGCCAGTGTGGGATAGAGGTGCGCAAACGTCTCGACCTCGCCGGACGCGCCACGACGCATCAGATGCTGCGGGCGAAGTTCCGTCGGATGATCGAGCCCAGCTGCGGCGACAAGCTCCGCCAGCGCAATCAGCGTCTCACGATGGAAACTTGCAACGCGGGTCGCCTTGTCCTCGGGCACGATGGCGCGTTGGCGCAAGGGGTTTTGCGTTGCAACGCCTGTGGGGCAAGCGTCCGTGTGGCATTGCTGGGCCTGAATGCAGCCAACGGCAAACATGAACGCGCGCGCCGAATTGCACCAGTCGGCGCCAAGCGCCATCACGCGCGCCACGTCGAAAGCAGTGGCGATTTTGCCCGAGGCGCCAAGGCGAATGCGGTGGCGCAAATTGGCGCCTACAAGCGCATTGTGCGCGAAGCTGAGGCCGTCGCGCAGCGGCATGCCGAGATGGTCCATGAACTCGAGCGGCGCAGCGCCTGTGCCGCCTTCCTTTCCGTCGATGACGATGAAGTCCGGCGTAATGCCGGTCTCCAACATCGCCTTCACGATGGCCAAAAACTCCCATGGATGACCGATGCAAAGCTTGAAGCCTGTCGGCTTGCCGCCGGACAGGCGGCGGAGGTCCGCGATGAAGCGCACAAGCTCCAGCGGCGTGCGAAACGAGGGATGAGCGGCGGGCGATACGCAATCGACACCAATGGAAACGCCGCGAATGGCGGCAATTTCCGCGGTCACTTTAGCGCCGGGCAAGACGCCGCCGTGTCCGGGTTTGGCGCCTTGTGACAGTTTCAATTCGATCATCTTGATTTGCGGATCTGCTGCGCGTTGCGCGAATGCGTCAGGGCAGAACGAGCCATCGACGTGCCGGCAGCCAAAATAGCCAGATCCGATTTCCCAGATGAGATCGCCTCCGTGTTCGCGATGGTAGGCGCTGACGCCCCCTTCGCCCGTATCGTGCGCAAAACCGCCGAGGCTGGCGCCTTTGTTCAATGCGCGGATCGCGTTTGCGGACAGGGCGCCGTAGCTCATCGCCGATATGTTCAGGAGTGAGGCGAGATAGGGCTGCGCGCAATCTGGCCCGCCGATACGCACGCGCTGCGGCTCAAGGGCGGCCGGACGCGGCGCAATGGAGTGATGCAGCCACTCGAACGCAGGTTGATAGACATTTTTCTGCGTTCCGAAGGGGCGCTTGTCCAGCTCGCGCTTGGCGCGTTGATAAACGATGGCGCGGATGTCACGCGGGAACGGCGCGCCGTCCTGCTCGGCCTCGAAGAAATATTGCCGCATCTCGGGCCGGATGCTTTCCATCATGAACCGCAGGTGACCCACGATGGGATAATTGCGCAGTATGGCGTGTCGGGTCTGGGTCAAATCGCGGATGCCGACGCACGTGAGCCCAATCGCCACTGCCAGCGCAGTTAAGAGGAGGGTGGAGCCGTCGCCCGTCCACCACAGCGCGATAGTCAGGCTGAGTGTCGCGAGGACGCAAAGCGTAAAGACCGTATATCGGCCGGGCTCGGGAAAATGCCATCGGATCATGTCAAGCATCCTCCTGGGGACGACGGGGCGATCTGTGTACCATGCAGCAGGAGCCTTGAACGAGACATGACAGCCAGGCGGCTTGACTTTGCCAAGCTCTTATGAAAAACGAACGCTCATTCAGTTTAGAGTGAGCGAATGCCCAAGCTTTCCGACGTTCAGCAGGAAGAGCGCCGCGCGCGAATACTCGACGCGGCGGAGCGATGTTTCGCGCGCACCGGTTTTCACCGTACGACCATGCAGGATATCTGCAAGGACGCCGGCATCAGCCCCGGCGCACTCTACATATGGTTTTCATCCAAGGAAGCGTTGATCGCGGGCATCGCCGCGCGCAACAGGGATGAGGTGCTCGCGTCCTTCTCCGCCCTCGCCGACGCGCAGGATTTTGCAGCCGGAATGGCGCAGGTTCTTCAGACCTGCATTCTGAACCAGCCGCAACACAAGTCCGTCCTGTGCCTTGAGATTGGCGCGGAAGCCACGCGCAACCCGGCTGTAGCGGAAACGCTTGCCCGTTTCGACGAGACCGTGTGCGCCGCGTTGACCGAACTTCTGGAGAAGGCCGAGCGCGAAGGGCGCATCAAGTCGTCCATGCCGACGAAAGAACTCGCGCAGGCGATGCACGTCATCGCCGATGGCCTGTTCTGGCGTCGCGCGATCCAGCCCGATTTCGACGCCGCATCCGCGGGCCGCGCGCTTCTTGCGCTCGTTACCGGGGCGCTTTCGGAGATACCGCGATGAAGAGGTTAGCCCTTGTTTTTGCGGCCGTCATCACGCTGGCGGGCGCTGCCGGATTCGCAGGTTGGACCTACACGCGCACGCATCAGGCAAACGCGGCGGTTAATACCGAGCCGCTGGCTCCAGCCGTCACTGTCACGCGCGCCCGTGCGTCCGAAATCGTCGAGACAGTCTCGGTGACGGGCACTCTTACGCCGCGTAGCGAAATTCTCGCGGGCCCTGAAATTGAAGGTCTTCGCATCGTCGAGATTCTCGTCGACGAGGGCGATCGGGTCGCCAAGGGCGCAATTCTCGTGCGTTTGTCGCGCGATGCGCTGGATGCGCAACTCGCGCAATCGGACGCCGCGCTCGCACGCGTTGACGCATCTATCGCGCAGGCGCGCAGCCAGATTGCGCAGGCCGAGGCGAACGCGAAATTGGCGGCCTCCGATCTTGATCGCGCGCAGGCGCTGTCGCGCAGCGGCAACACGACCCAAGCCGTGCTCGATCAGCGCCAGTCTGCGCAGCGGGCGGCGGACGCCCAATTGCAGGCTGCGCGTGATGGTCTTCGCGCCGCGGAGGCGGATCGGAAAAGCGCAGAGGCGCAGCAGCGCGAGTTGATGGTGCGCATCGCGCGCACTGAGGTGCGCACGCCCACAGCTGGCGTCGTTGCGCGCAAGAACGCCAAACTGGGCGCGGTCGCAAGCGCGGTGGGAGAACCGCTGTTTCGGATCATAGAAGACGGACAAATCGAACTGGAAGCCGAAATCCCCGAAGCGCGCATTGGCGCGATCGCGGCCGGTCAAAACACCATCGTCATAATTGCTGATGGCGCGCGGATCGAGGGCAAGGTGCGTCTTGTGTCGCCGGAGGTTGATCACGCCACCCGGCTTGGGCGAGTGCGCATCGCGCTGTCCCGCTCTGACGGCGTGCGCGTGGGCTCATTCGCGCGCGCCGACATTGAAGTGCGAAGGGAAACGGCGGTCACCGCGCCTGTAAGCGCAATCACGTACGGCGTGAATGGCGCCAGCGTCCTCGTTGCTGATAATGGTCTTGTGCGGGAGCGTCCCGTGACGCTCGGGCTGGTGAATGGCGCGCGTGCTGAAATTCGCTCGGGCGTGCGCGAGGGCGACGAAATCGTTGTGCGCGCCGGGGCGTTTCTGCGCGATGGCGATTCTGTCCGGCCCGTGCAGGCCGTGGCGGAGAATGCGCGATGAACTGGAACATCTCTGCGTGGTCGATCCGCAATCCGATTCCCTCGGTCTTGCTGTTTGTGATCCTTGTCGCGCTTGGGTTGTTTTCGTTTTCGCGGCTGCCAATCACACGGTTTCCAAACGTCGACATTCCGATCATCACGATCAACGTCGCGCAATCGGGCGCCGCGCCCTCAGAGCTTGAGACGCAGGTCACGAAACGCATTGAGGACGCCGTGGCGGGCGTCACGGGCGTCAAGAGAGTTATGTCGTCGATTTCCGACGGCCTGTCGCAGACGACGATTGAATTTCGCCTTGAGGTAAACTCGGACCGCGCGCTCAACGACGTGAAGGATGCGGTCGCAAAAATCCGCGCCGAACTGCCACGGACGATCGAGGAGCCGATCATTCAGCGCCTGGACATTGCAGGCCTGCCGATCCTCACCTATGCGGTGAGCGCGTCCAACATGTCGCTCGAACAGCTCTCGTGGTTTGTCGACGATGTCGCCGCGCGTAGTTTGCAAGGCGTTCGCGGCGTAGGACAGGTGCAGCGCATCGGCGGCGTTGATCGCGAAATCAGGGTACAACTCGACCCTGACCGCATGCTTTCGCTTGGCGTCACCGCGGGCGAGGTCAGCCGACAATTACGCGCCACCAACGTGGACATTGGCGGCGGGCGCGGCGAGATCGCCGGTCAGGAACAATCCATCCGCACTCTGGCTGGCGCGCGAACGATTGCGGAAATCGGCGACACGACCGTCGCTATTTCAGGCAATCGCCGCATCAAACTGTCCGAGATCGCTACCGTGACAGACGGCGCGGCAGATCAACGGCGGTTTGCGCGATTAGACGGGCGACCTGTGGTCGCCTTTTCCATCGTGCGCGCAAAGGGCGCGAGCGACGCCACCGTCATGGACGTGGTCGCCAACAAGGTTTCTGAAATCCGCGCCTTGCATCCGGGCGTTCAGGTCGAGCTGATTGACAACGCGGTCACCTATACGGTCGGAAACTATAATTCTGCGATGATGACGCTCATCGAGGGAGCGTTCCTTTCGGTTCTCGTCGTGCTTATCTTTCTGCGTGATTGGCGCGCCACGGCGATCACCGCGCTGGCGCTGCCGCTGTCGATCATCCCGACGTTTTTTGTGCTCGACATGATGGGCTTCTCGCTCAATCTGGTGAGCCTGCTCGCGGTGACGCTGGCCACGGGCATTCTGGTCGACGATGCGATTGTCGAGATCGAGAACATTGTTCGCCACATGAAGATGGGTAAATCCGCGTGGCGCGCATCGCTTGAAGCGGCTGACGAAATTGGACTTGCTGTCATCGCGATCACCATGACGATCATCGCCGTGTTCGCGCCCGTCAGTTTCATGGGCGGCATCGCGGGGCAGTACTTCAAACAATTCGGCCTTACGGTGGCGGTGGCTGTTTTCTTCTCGCTGCTCGTAGCGCGTCTCATTACGCCATTACTTGCAGCATATTTCCTGCGCGCGCATCCACTGAAAGAGGAGAAGGAAGGCGCGATCATGAGCGGCTACACGCGCTTTGTCGCGTGGTCCGTGCGGCATCGCTGGATCACGATGCTGGGCGGGGTTCTGATTTTTGTGGCCTCCATTCAGGCGACCAAGCTTCTGCCGTCCGGGTTCCTTCCCGCTGAGGATGTGGCGCGCCTCGTCATGGCGGTTGAATTGCCGCCCGGCACGCGACTCGATGATACGACGCGCGCAGTTGACGACATCACCAAGCGTCTGCGCGAGAGGTCCGAAATCAAAAGCGTCTTCGTTGATGGCGGCCGCGTCGGGCTTGGCGCGCCAGAAGTGCGCAAGGCGACACTGGTGATCAGCCTGGTGCACAAGAGCGAGCGCCAGCTCACACAACGCGAGGTGCGTAATGAAATCGGGCGCATCGTCGCTGACGCGCCCGATGTGCGCACATGGTTTCTCGATGAGAACGGTCAACGCCAATTGACACTTGGCGTACAAGGCGCAGACACCGCGCAGATTGAACGCGTGGCTTCCGAGTTGGCAAGTCAGATGAAGCGGCTTTCGCTCATCAGCAACGTCACGACGACAGCGGCGCTTGACCGTCCCGAGATCCGTATTCGTCCGCGCACGGATCGCGCTTCGGAGCTTGGAGTTTCGACAGATGCACTCGCGGAGGCGATTCGCGTCGCCACGCTTGGCGATATTGACGCTAATCTGGCGAAGTTTAATGCGGGCGACAGGCTTGTGCCGATGCGAGTCGCATTGCCGCGCTCTGCGCGTGGCGATCTCGATACGCTTGGCAATTTGCGCGTGACGACATCGCGAGGCGGGTCCGTCCCGCTTTCATCTGTTGCCGACATTGAATTTGGACAGGGCCCCGCGACGATCTCGCGTTTTGACCGGCAACGTCGCGTTGCGGTGGAAGCTGATCTGGCGACGACCGACGCGCTCGGCGAGGCGCTGAACGCAGTCTACGCGCTGCCCGCCGCCAAGAACTTGCCGGCAGGGATTAGCTTTGCTGAATCGGGCGATGCGGAAGTGATGGGCGAAGTATTCCAGGGCTTCGCGCAGGCCATGGGAGCTGGCCTCATGATGGTGCTCGCTGTGCTTATCCTGCTCTTTGGCAGCGTCCTGCAACCGATCACCATTCTTCTCTCGCTGCCGCTTTCCATTGGCGGTGTGATCGGTGGTTTGCTGATTATGAATTATGCGATCTCGATGCCCGTGGTGATCGGTATCCTCATGCTCATGGGCATTGTCACGAAGAACGCGATCATGCTGGTCGATTTCGCGGTTGAGCGTATTGCCGTTGGCGTGCCGCGCACCGAGGCGCTTGTGGACGCGGGGCGCAAGCGTGCGCGCCCTATTGTCATGACGACCATCGCCATGGGCGCGGGCATGATTCCGTCCGCCCTTGGCATCGGCGATGGCGGCGAGTTTCGTTCGCCCATGGCTGTCGGCGTGATTGGCGGACTGATCGCGTCAACTATTTTGTCGCTTATTTTCGTGCCGGCGATGTTCACGGTCATGGATGATCTTGGACGCCTCATCTGGCGCGGCTTCTCGCGCTTTGTCGGTCCGCGTGATGATGAACCAGTCGTCGCACAGCCGCATGGCGGAGCGCCAACCAAATGAGCGCAATGATTCAGCGGCTGATCGTTCGGCGAAACTCGCTTGGTCCGCGTCATCACCAAGAGGTTTGCAACACGCCGCCTCCGGCTTGACAGCTTTTGGCGCGGGCCTACCATGAGCGAAAATACGTTCATGGGAGGAACCAATGCTTATCATCGACAACGAGACCGTTTCGAAAATTCTATTGATGAAAGATTGCATCCGCGTTCAGGAGGATGCGTTCAAGAAAATTCCCGCAGGCGGCGCAATCCATCGTCCGCGCATAGACATGTATTACCCGTGTGATCGTCCCGACGGCTATTATCGCTGGGGCTCCATGGAAGGCGCAAACGATGGCTATTTCGCCATCCGCATGAAATCGGACGTCATCACCTGGCCCGCAGAGCCCGATGGCGGGTGGACCGAAGACAAGCATTGCCGCGAGCCTGGCACGTATTGCGGCCTCATCTTCGTTTGCTCGACGCGCAATGGCGAGCCGCTCGCGTTCATCAACGACGGCGTGCTGCAGCACATGCGTGTTGGCGGCGGTGCGGGCATCGGCACGAAATATCTCTCGCGCGAGGATTCCCATGTCGTAGGCATGCTGGGATCTGGCGGCATGGCGCGCACGTTTCTGGAAGCATTCTCATGCGTGCGCGACATCCAAAAGTGCAAGATCTATAGCCCCACGCCCGCCAATCGTGAAAAGTTCGCGGAGGAAATGCGCGAGAAACTCGGCATCGAAATCGAGGTCTGCGACAACCCGCGCGATGCGATCCGCGGGGTCGATATCGTGTCCTCCGCCACAGACAGCATGAAGCCGGTCTATGACGCGGACTGGCTCGAGAAAGGCCAGCACGTAACCAACCTCGGCCGACGCGAAATGCCGGACGCTGTGATGAGCAAGTTCGATGTCGTCATCCGTCAGGGCACCGCAGGCTTGCAGATGAAACAAACCGATCGTTTTCAAGCTGAGCGCGGCTTGTCGCCGGCGGCCTACATCGGCGGCAGTGTTGAAGAGATGAAACGCATTCCAGAGAAAAACCCGCAGCCTGGCTTTGGCGGCGACTCGCCTGATTTCATGGATCGCGGCAAGGGCGGAGACAAGCCGGACTTTGCAGACCTCATCTCCGGCAAGGCGAAGGGTCGCACGAACCGGGACGAGATCACGTTCTATCGCAACGTCGGCAATCAGGGCCTGCAATTCTCTTCCGTCGGCGGCTGGGTTTATGAGGAGGCGAAGCGACTGAAAGTTGCGCGCGAAATCCCAACCGAATGGTTCTTGCAGAACATCCGCGATTGATGGAGGCGGCCATGACGAAGTCCCTGCATCGCAGCGTCCTTCTAGCAGGCGCCTTGTTTGCCGCCTCCACACTCGCGCCGAATTTCTCGTCGGTGCGAGCGCAAAGTGTCGAGAGTTTTTACAAGGGCCGGCAGATGAGTCTGCTCATCGGTTTTGGGCCGGGCGGCGGCAACGATGTGTGGGGCCGCTCCATCGCGCGGCACATGGGGCGCCATATTCCAGGCGCGCCCACCATGGTCGCGCAGAACATGCCGGGCGCAGGCACGATGAAACTCGCCCTGCATTTGCAGAGCGTGGCGCCGGCGGATGGAACCACGTTTGGCCTTATCAGTCGCGGCCTTCCGCTGGAGCCGTTGCTGGGTGACCGCAGCATTCAGTTCACGCCACAGAAAATGAGCTGGATCGGTAGCCCCGATCAGGACACCAATGTCTGTGTTGTGACCAAGGAGGCGAAGGCCAAGTCGCTTGCCGATCTCAAGACGACCGAGATCACGATGGGCGGGTCCGGCTCCGGCGCGGATACGGCTGTTTATCCGGAATTTTTCGCGCAGTTTCTGGGACTGAAAATCCGAACCGTGAAAGGCTATCCGGGCTCCAACGAAGTCATCCTCGCGATGGAGCGCGGGGAGGTCGATGGCATCTGCGTTGCGTACGATGCGCTGGCTCGTCAACGGTTGTTTCTGGACGGGAAGATCAACATCCTCTTTCAGGCGGCGTTGAAGAAAGATCCAAAGATCAAGGGCGATCCACCGCTTGTGCTGGACGCCAACCCGGATCCGCAGAAGAAGGATATTCTGGAGTTCTTCCTGTCGCGCGCGGCGTTCGGGCGCCCGCTTGTAGCGCCTCCCAATGTTCCGAAGGATCGGCTTGCGGCGTTGCAAAAGGCGTTTCTGGATACGATGAGCGATCCTGTCTTCAAGGCCGAGGCTGAGAAGCTGGGGCTTACGATCGACCCGATTTCGGGTGATGAACTCGTGGCGCTTGTCGATAAGGCCTATCGTACGCCGGAGGCTTCCGTGCGTGCGCTTTCCGATATGCTCAAGAATCTTGGCAAGTAAAATTGCGCGGGCGGTTCGCCGTCCGCACGTTTTTTTCTAGATGCGCTTTAGCGAAAGAGGCCGGACCTTGGGGTCGCCGATGCGGCGCCATACGCCGTTGGCGTCGCGCTCCATGCCCATCTTGTGGCCCTTGCGCGCCTGCAGCGAGATGTGCCCCTGCCGATCGATCGTCCAGGCGATCGGATCGAAAATTACGACTCCGTGGTCGCGGCAGGCGGGAGCGAGTTGCGCCCGATGATAGCCTTTACCACGCGCGGCTTCCGACAGCGTGACCATGCACAAGGTGTCCTTGTCGTCCTCCCGCAGCACGGCGTAGCGGCCCGCCACTTCGCTGATGCGGGGGCCCTGCTGGGCGGGCGCGCGCTGGGGCTGCCTCTGTTGCGTCTGCTGCGCCATCTGTACGGGTGTGCTGCCCTCACCAAGGCGCACAGGGGCGCTTTGCGCGGCGGCTACGCCTGCCAGGGTGAGTAACCCACATGCAGCGATCAGGGCGGATTGAGCCGCTACGTTCGCGTTTCGCATGGGGTGGACGAACAGGTTCATGGCTTGGCTTTCCTTTACAGACCCCGGGAGGACACATTTCGTGGGGGCGAACGCCTCCACGGAGTTTCCGCGACAGGGGTTAGAACATCGTTTCCATCCGCCCAAGCGAACAGATTATCTATAACAAGCTGGCTCATGGCGTCACGCGCATGATGCGACGCCGAGCCAACGTGGGGCAGCAAAACCACGTGATCCATGGCGATCAGTTCCAGGGGCACGCGCGGCTCGTGCGCGTACACATCCAGCGCCGCGGTGAGGATGCGCTTTTCGCGCAGCGCGTCGATGAGCGCGCTTTCGTCCACAAGCGAGCCGCGCGCGATGTTGACGAGGATCCCATCAGATCCCAGCGCGTCGATGACCTCGCGATTGACGATGTTATGCGTTTGCGGGCCGCCGGGCGCTGCAATCATCAGGATGTCGCAGAGGCGCGCCATTTCAAGCAAGCTGCTGCAATAATGGTAGCCCACCGAGGGGTCGGGCTTGCGGTTGTGGTAGAGGACCTTCACGCCGAACGCTTCGGCGCGCCGGGCGATGGCCTTGCCGATGCGGCCGAGGCCCAGGATGCCCATGGTGCGCTCGCGCAGCGAGGCCGTGGGCTCGAACTGGCCCTCCAGCCACTGCCCCTTTCGCAGCCAGCGTTCCGCGCGTGCGAACTGGCGAACAGCGTTGAGAAGCAGGCCGAACGCGGTGTCCGCCGTTTCCTCCGTCAGCACGTCCGGCGTGTTCGTGACGATCACGCCGTTAGCGCCCGCCCACGCCGCATCGATGTTGTCGTAACCGACGCCGAGGTTGGCGACGATTTCCAGCGCGGGCAGTGCGCTCATCAGCGCGCCGGTGAGAGGCGCGCTGACATCTTGCGTAAGGATTGGCACGCCGGTCGCTACGGCGCGCACGTCGGCGCCGATATGGCGCAGCATGGCGTCCCTGTCGGGCGCCGCATACAGTCTGTGAACCTGGAATCGCGCGTCAAGCGCGTCCTGAATCAAAGGCGGCAGCGGCGCTGGCATGAGGACGCTGATCATGGGGTCAGCGCTTTTCGACGCCAGCCTTCGTGATGACGTCCGACCACCGGGCGATATCATCGGTGAGGCGCTTGCCGATTTCCTCCGGCGTGCTGCCGCGCGTCTCGATGCCCAGTTCAAGCGCGCGCTTGCGGGTGTCGGGATCAGCGAGCACGTCGCGCATGGCGGCGCTGAGTGTGGCTATAATCTCTTTCGGCGTCTCTGCGCGCACGAAAAAGGCGTTCCACGACACGACGTCGAAGCCGGGCACGCCGCCTTCCGCCACTGTGGGAATCTCGGGATGCGCTTCGGACCGTTTGGGGCCCGATGAGCCAAGCGCACGCAACTGGCCGCTGGCGATGTTGGTCTTCAAGGATGCGTAGGCGTCGATCATCACGTCGATGTCGCCGTTCATCGTTGCGAGCATCAAATCCGGTGTTGTCTTGAACGGCACTATCACAGCGTCAATCCCGGCCGCGGACTTGAAAAGCTGCCCGGTCAGATTTTGCGTGCTGCCGATCACTACAGTGCCGATGTTCAGCTTACCGGGGTTGGCCTTCGCAAACTTCAGGAGCTCATCCATCGTCTTGTATGGCTTACTGGCGCTGGTGACGAAGATGAAGTCGAAAAATCCCATCGAGGAGACCGGCGCGAATTGCTTCACGGGATCAAAGGCAAGCTTTTTGAAGAGGCCGACGCTCACTGCCGTGCCATTCGAGAACAGGGCGACGGTGCTGCCATCGGCGGGATCGCGGAGCACGTTCTGCGCGGCCTGAATACCGCCGGCGGCTGGGACGTTCTCGATGACGAAACGCTGGCCAAGCTTATTGCCAAGTTTCTCTCCGACAATGCGGGCCGTTACGTCGGCGACGCCGCCCGCGCCAAAGGGCACAACAACTTTCACGGGCTTGTCCGGCCATTTGGCCTGCGCAAACGCGCCAGATGGCATTGCAACGCCGACCGCCAATGCGGCGGCGGCCGCGCGAACAAAGGCGCGCTTGTCGAGAAAGCCTGAAAATGCGTGCGTCATGGCGTGCTTCTCCTTTTGATCCCGATTTCTGACGATCGGGCAGTCACTTTAAAGAGCCCCCGGCTTCAGGCAAAGCCCTCGCGCCGTCAAGACTGACTGTTCGTTTCGCTGTCATGCCAGCGGCCAAGCAGCAACCGGGACAAGAGCGAGAACAGCATGTAAATGGCGACCCCCGTCGCGGAAACCAGAACCAGGGCGGCAAACATGCGCGGAATGTTGAGCCTGTAGCCGGCCTCCACAATGCGGAAGGCGAGGCCCGCCCCCTGGCCTGCGGCGCCCGCCGCGATCTCGGCCACGATGGCGCCAATAAGCGCGAGGCCGCCGCCGATGCGAAGCCCACCGAGAAAATAGGGCAGCGCCGAGGGCAGGCGCAGGAGTCGCAATTCTTGCGAAGGCCGTGCGCCATACAATTTGTAGAGCTCGACGAGGTTGCGATCCGCGGAGCGCAGGCCCAGCACCGCGTTCGACAGAATGGGAAAGAATGCGACAATGAACGCGCAGACGAGCACCGCCGCCTGCGGCTCCAGATAAACAAGCAGCAATGGCGCAATCGCGATGATCGGCGTCACCTGCAAAATGACGGCGATGGGAAACAGCGACGCCTCGATGAGGCGCCAACGCGCGAAGAGCAGCGCCAGCGCGAGCCCGCCGACCGTGGCCAGCAGGAGCGCGAGAAAGGTGGTGCGCAGCGTCATCCACAGCGCCGGGGCCAGCGTGCCCCAATCCGCGACAAGCGTCCGGGCAATCAGGCTTGGCGCCGGCAGAATGTAAGGCGGTATTCCGCGCAGGCGCACCAGCGCCTCCCACCCCACAATGAGGGCGGCGAAGACAAGCGCGGGAATGATGCGCATGAGCGCGCGACCGCGCCGTGCAGGAATCGCTTGCGCGCTCATAGCGCCGGTTCTCCCGCACTTGCATGTTCGAGCGCGGCCGAGGCGTCGCGGCAAGCCTCCGCGAAGCGCGCCGTTGCGCGCCAGGACGCATCGCGCGGATAGGGCTCGGCAACATCGAGCACTTCCGTCACGCGGCCCGGATGCGCGCCAAAGACAGCGATGCGCGAGGATAAATAGACGCTCTCGAAAACCGAATGCGTGACGAAAATCACCGTCGCCTTCAGTTCGCGTTGCAGACGCAGCAGATCGTCGTTGAGACGGAAGCGCGTGATCTCGTCGAGCGCGGCGAAGGGTTCATCCAGCAGCAACAGGCTCGGGCGCGTCGTTAGCGCGCGGGCGATGGAGACGCGCATTTTCATGCCGCCCGAAAGCTCGCGCGGATAGGCTTTTGCGAACCGCGACAGGCCGACAAGGTCGAGAGAGGACGCGATTTCGCGCGCCGCCTCGCTTTTGGAGGCGCCGCGCAGCCGC
>JAUXWZ010000137.1 GCA_030684835.1 Beijerinckiaceae bacterium | reverse complement strand
TGTGAAGATGCCCTTGAAGCCGTCGAGATAGGGGAAGCCCTTCTTGAAGTAGTTCTCGTTCTTCTTGCCGGAGACGTGGCTGCCCTTGATGTGTTCGACGAAGGTGAACGGGCCGGTGCCGTTGATCTTGGTGCGCGGGTTCGCCGGATTGTCGGCGAGATCCTTGGCGGCATAGATCACGTTCCACGGCGATGCGAAGTGTTCCAGCATCGACGCGTTCACCGCCTTCATCTTGAAGACGACGGTGGCCGGATCGGGCGCTTCGATCGAGGCGATGTCGGCGAAGGTCGCGCGGCGGGTCGACACCACGCCCTGCGGCGGATTGCGCAGGCGGTCGTAGGTGGCGACCACGTCGGCCGATGTCAGCGTCGATCCGTCGGCGAATTTCACCTCCGGATGAAGCTTGAAGGTATAGGTCATCAGGTCCGGCGCGACGGTCCAGGACTGCGCCAGATCGCCTTCAACGGCCGGGAATTTTGCCAGATCGAAGCGCAGCAGCGTCGAATAGAACGGCGCGGCGAAATGCAGCGTCGCGTAGGTATCGCTGGCGTGCGGATCGTAGTGCGGGGCTTCCGCGCTGATGGCGAAGTTCAGGGTGCCACCGCGCTTCACCGCGGGGGCCTGCGCAGAGGCGCGGGTGAAATCGAAATTGAAGCCGCCCAAGCCGAGGGCGAATGCTCCCGCCGTCCCTTGTAAGGCCGTCCTTCTGGATATCTTCATGGTGTCTCTCCCTGTGTGATCGCTTTTTTTGACTTATAAAAATTGCATCAGACCTTGATGCAGGCGGCGAAATGCCCCGGTTGCTTCTCCTCAAGTGGCGGCACGATCTCGCGGCATTCCTGGCTCGCCAGCGGACAGCGCGTATTAAAGACGCATCCCGGCGGCGGCGCCAGATGGCTCGGCAATTCGCCCTTGATCAGGCGCGGTTCGCGTTCTTTTTCGATCGTCGGGTCGGGCTCAGGCGCCGCGTGCAGCAGCGCCTTGGTATAGGGATGCTGCGCGCCGCCGTAGATGACGTCGCGATCCGCCACCTCCATGATCCGGCCGAAATACATCACCACCACGCGCGCGGAGATGTGGCGGACCACCGCGAGATCGTGGGCGATGAACAGGTAAGCCAGCTTAAATTTGCGCTGCAGATCT
>JAUXWZ010000129.1 GCA_030684835.1 Beijerinckiaceae bacterium | reverse complement strand
GCATTCGCAGGATCAACTCGAAAGCATTTACGAACAGGGCATCCGCGCCGCCGACGCATTCGCGACTGCAGGGGCGGACGTCATCATCATGGGCGGCGCGCCGACCAATATCGCGCACGGCAAGGGCAATCTTGAACGCGTCCTTGAAGAGTTGACGCAGAAATATGGCCGTCCGGTCAGTTCAAGCTCCATGGCGCAAAAGCGCGCGCTCGCTGCGGTGGGCGCCCGTAAGGTTGGCACGATCAATCCTGCCGTTCCACGCAAGATCGGCGATTCCGCAAGCGGATCTCTTGGCGAAGGTATGGAATTGGTGGGGCGCAAACACGCCAACGCACGCCTGCAGGAGTACAATCGCATCCCACCCGAGAGAGCGCTTGAACTGGGACGCGAAGTGTTGCGCGAACACCCCGAGATCGACACGCTGATCTACGGATGCCCGCACTGGGCGACGATTGAATCTATCGAGCCGCTCGAGCAGGAGTTTGGCGTCAACGTCATCACCGCCCTACAGGCTATCATCTGGGAGGGAATGCGCCTTGCGGGCGTGAACGACCGCGTGCAGGGATACGGCAAACTTTTCCGCGAAAACTGAAGGCGCTGGTCAGAAGCATTTCAAGCTAATGGCGACCCCCATCTGGCGCACCGCTTAATGCATGCGTCCAAGTCCGCCGCGCAGAAATGGGAAAACCTTTTCCAGCGAGGCATAAACGATTGCGAGCGCGCATGTGGCCACGGATATTCCAAGGATAAAGAGAAGCTCCCGAACCCAGTCAAGGTGAAGCATCTGGCCCTCCCGTGCGATTGCGTCGGGTTTCGTCGCAAGACTGCGCACCCGGCGTGACCTAGTCTTCGCTTCAGGAGCGCAAAGTTCAAGGCTGGGAAAATTGGTAAGTATTCATCCGGAGTTATTATTCCGGATGCGTGCGAGCGCCCGCGGACGAATGCCGGTGCTGACAGGCGGGCGCGACAGCCCGGCCGTCAGGATTCTGCGTGCGCTAACGGAACCTACGCTGGCAGCACCACCACTTTTGTTTTCACAGCCGTGCGATCATAAAGATCGATCATATCCTGTGTAAGGAGGCCGGTGCAGCCGCTCGTCAGGTTCGTGCCGATGGTCTCGGGATAGGCTGACGCGTAGATCGTGTAGAGCGTGTAACGGCCATTCTGATAGAGATACAGCGTGCGCGCGCCAAGCGGATTTTCAGGCCCGCCCGGCATGCCGCCAGCATATTTGGCGGCCTCCGGCTGACGCTTGATCATTTCCTTGGGCGGCGTCCATGTTGGCCATTCGGCTTTGCGGCCCACGTAGGCGTTCCCGTGCCACAGGAAGCCCTGGCGGCCGACGTTGGCGCCGTAGCGAGTGGCTTCGCCGTCGCCTTCAATGCGGTAAACATAATAATTGCGGGGGTCGACGATGATGGTGCCGGGCGCTTCCTTGGTTTCGTAGCGCACTCTCTTGCGAAAATACTTTGGGTCCACCTTGCTGATGTCGGACGCTGGAATTGGAAACTTCTTGTCCGGCACCGGCCCGTAGAGAGCCCGCGCCTCCATCATGCTCATGCTGTCGGTCGTCGCGCACCCGGCAAGCCCAAGCGCGCCGGCGCTGACGGCGGAGCCGATGAGAAACGAGCGGCGGCTGAGGCGGCCGGACGAAAGCCCTGGAGAAGCTCCCGCGGTCATCGCGCCATCATTGGCAATCCCATCATCCGTGATCATGATCGTTGAGTCCCCATGCCAAATGGCCAGTTACTAGGCTGGCGTACACATGCTCATATCTCGCCCGAGATTTAGAATGCCGTCCCACGCCTCGATTGGCAAGCTCTCGCTCATGGTGCGCGGGGACGGTATGAGACGGGGTCATCCAGGTAAACCGCCGAAAATGGCGCACTCGTTCAATTTGGCGTCATCGTTCCTGCGCCAGCTTTCAAGAACACCACCGTGCGGCCCCGGGTTATTCGCTGGCTAGCGCCCGCTTGAGCTTTTCAATTGTCGCCGCGGGCGTCGTGTAGATCTTGCGCACCATCTCCTGCAGATCCTGACCATTGATGATCGTGATCACCAGTTTCTGCTTTGTGGCCTCCGCATGCGCCTGCGGATCGGAGAGAGCGTCGACGAAAGCCTCCCGCATGGCGGTGACCCGTTCCTTCGGCGCCTCGGGAGCCATGATGAAGGGGCGCGTGAAAACTCCCTGCGAATACAGCAGTTCCAACATCAGGCGTTGTTCGGCGTTTTTCGCGAATGAAACGGAAAGCGGGACGCCCTGCCGGTTGAGGGCGGGATCGCCGACTGCCGATTCCTGCACCAGCACGCGCACCAACTTCTTTTCAAACCAGTCCGGCCGCTGCGACTGGATAGAAGTCCATCCCATACCGCACAGTCCGCTCACCTCCTTGCGCTCGATAGCCATTCCGATCTCGCGCGTGCCGCCGTATCCGGGGATGAGCTTGATGCGCGCGCCCAGAATGCTCTTGAGAGCAACAGGCATGTCGCGTGTCGTGCCGCCGCTTGAACCAAAGATGATCTCCTGCTCGAAAAGATCGGCGAAGCTCTTGATCGGGAGCGAAGCGTCCACGAGGCAGGTGAAGACTTCCGAGTTGGCGCTGCCGATGTAATTCAGCGTGCGCGCGTCGTGCTTGATCTGTGCTGCGTTGGGGCTGATGAGCTGGTCGAGCAATGTGCCGGTCTGGACCGCGCCTATCACCGTCCCGTCCTTCGCGGCGACGTTGGCGACATACGCGGCCGACGTGTTTCCGCCCGCCCCAGGCATGTTCGCCACGACGACGGTGGGATTGCCGGGCAGGCGCCGGCCGATATGGCGCCCAACGAGGCGGGCATAGAGGTCGTAGCCCCCGCCAGCAGTCGCGCCGACGACGAGCGTCACCTGTTTGCCCTTGTAGAAGTCCGCGATGGGGTCCGCCGCGGCAAGGCGACCGCTGAAGGTGCAGAGGCCAGCGCAGAAAACAACGACCAAAATTTTGAGTACGCTTGCACTGACCATTGCGCGAAGCTCGCCTATCATCTGCTTCATTTCGGGCGGTTTGGGAAAAGCGGCTATTTTCAAGCTTATCCAAATCCGTAACGGAGACAAGGCCTGAAACCAACACATTTTGATCTTTGGCCACCGCCGGTGCACTGCGTGAGCCAACATGAGTCCATCCATGCTGCCCGTCATCTGGATGCCGGTGGACAGCTGGGCGATGTCAGACCGGGATTCCAGGATTTCGATGGCTTCGCCAGCGTTTACGGATTCAACCGGAAGGAAGCCCGCATCCTCGACAATGTCGACCGCTCGCATACGCAGAACCATCTCGTCTTCGACGACAAGTACCCCCGGCACGAGATCTGGAATGAGGGCATGTGGACCTGGTTAAGCGTTGAGGAAAATGGGGCGGGTCCCACAGCGCGCTCAAGAGCGTCCCAGTGGCGACTTTGCCAAACCAGCGACCGTGCCCTCGAAAATAGAAATGCTTGAGCACCCTGATGCCCAAACGTGACACCATACGCAGTCGACGCTTGCAGCATCAAATGAACGCCGCATAAACTCAACTAACAGATAAGCCGCATCCTTGATTGAATAGGCTGCCTTCTATCTCAAATGAGTGATTTTTCCACGTGATCACGAGCTTCATCAGCCTCGATTTTGGTCTTAAAGCGGCCTTCCATAATTGAGTGTCGATGGAGCCTGGACTTAGCGTGTTGACCCGGATGGCTCGGTCTAGCAGTTCGGTGGCCCAGCTTCGTGCAAAGGAGCGCACAGCCGCCTTGCTTGCCGCATAGGTGCTGTGCGCGGGATATCCCTTGAGGTGCAGGTTCGACGCGACCAACACCACGGCGCCGCCGCGTGACATCAAAGGCAAAGCCTTCTGCACCGTGAAGAAAACGCCTCGGACATTTACGTCAAAGGTCTTATCGAATCTTCGTCCGGATGCAATTCTGGTATCGCCGTGCAACCTCATTCAGTATCCGGAGCCGACGCGATGGCGCGCATTCCCTGAACCGTTTTCAGAGTAGGCTCAGGGAAGACCGCCGTTTGGAGGCAACGTTCCACAGCCTTCGGGAGCCTGGTTTCTAAGCCATGTTGCGCGAAGCCATCGGGCATAGCTCACCCGGCCGCCTGGGAAAGTGAAGTAGAGGGCATGATTGTTGACAAGCGGGGGGCGGTGCATGTTCACTTGCTGTGGGAGAGAACGCCTGCTCAGATTAGGCACACGCGCAAATGCTGTATCCAGCCATCCTGAGGTCACCGACGGAGGTGAGAACCATGTCGCACGCACCTACCAAAGCCATTGTTTGTAGTTTGGGAGCGCTCGTGGGGCAATTGGCCCTTAATGGGGCAGCTCACGCGACAGATCCGGGTGTTTTTGCAGGCAAAACGCTTTCGATCGCGACTCATACCGCGCCCGGGGGAGGCTATGATCTGTTGGCGCGGCTTACCGCCCAAGTGATCGGCCGTTTCTTGCCGGGAGACCCGCGCGTTATTGTGGCTAATATGCCTGGTGCTGGAGGTCTCCGAGTTTTCAATCATGCCGCTCGGCTCGCACCGCGGGATGGGACGTACCTGCTAATTGTGCCTCAGGGGTTGACTGTTCACGAGCCAACGGTGGGGACGGGCATGCAAGCTTCGCTCCGCGACATGAGCTGGATCGGGAATTTCAGCAAGGCCGCAAACGTGTTGGTTGTCTGGCATACATCTTCGGTTAACACGATAGAGCAAGCTAAACAGTCTGAAGTCTCCGTGGGTTCAACGGGACCAGCATCAATAGATTCGGCGATTCCGTTGGTCATGAACAGCGTGTTGGGGACGAAGTTCAGGGTCGTATACGGCTACGAAGGCGGATCGCGGATTAACCTTGCAATGGAAAGGGGTGAACTGCACGGGCGCGGATCTAATACCTGGTCGAGCTATGCGGCTACTTTTGCTGACGCGGTTCGCGGTAAGAAGTTGATCCCGCTTGTGCAAGTTGGCCTCTCGAAGGATGCTGCCTTACCCGACACGCCGTTGCTGACAGATCTTGTGCGAGGCGATCCCGCAAAGGAACAAATTGCTGAGTTTCTGTCACTGGCCGCTGCACTGAGCAGGCCTGTGGCAGCGCCTCCTGACGTCCCATTGGAGCGACTATCGTTGTTGCGCGACGCGTTCAAGAAAACGATGAATGATAGCGACTTCCAGGATGCGGCGACAAAGTCTGGTATTGAGATAGATCCAATGGACGGTGCGGAAACTGAAAGTGCGGTCATGAAGATGCTATTGACGCCCAGGGAGGTGCTCGCGCAGGTCAAAGCTGCAATCGAGATTGCGAAATAGTGATGCGTCCCGAGGGAGGCTCTGCGGTTTGCGGACTCTTCCAATGCCGAGCGAGCTTTGGAAACGAGGCCGGGAAATGTTCGGCATTGCGCCAGAGCTTGCAGCTAATCTTGAGCGACAGGAGTGCTTCATCGCCCTTCTGAACCGGACCCTAACTTTCCCGCGGTCCCCGAAAATGAGACCACGCTGGTGCGCGACAGGCGCGTTCGCTGACTCGAATAATTCGACATCCTATGCGGAGGAACAACGATGAGCGGGGAGTTGTACCACCAAGGCGAGCGCAACGCTACCTTCTGACTTGTTATGCCCTTTTTTCGCCGCCGCTGCGCATGTGTCGCTGGTGGGGGAGACCGCCGTCACCGATTGTCGAAACACGTGCTCGGTTTGGTGCAGCGGGCTCGCGAGGCATAGCGCCTTTCCGTCCGTGATGTGTTGAGCCGATGCACCGGGGCGTGCGCAGTGGAAGCCGTGAACCACCATCCGAAGGATCGTCGGCCGGCAAACGAGACGAGGGCATATGGCCAAGATAGTTGCGGGTATTGGTGTGCCACATACGCCCATGTTTCCAGACCTTGTCGCGCGCCGGCCGCTTAGCGAAGTCGCCGTTCTTTTCGCTGAGGTCGAGCGCCGAGTTGCCGCGGCACGGCCGGACGTGATGATCGTGTTCGATTCGGATCATCTCAATACCTTCTTTTTCGATAATATGCCTACGTTCTGCATTGGCGCGGCCGAGCAGACGAGCGGTCCCAACGACCTCACAAAGATGCCACAATACGATGTGCCGATCTCGACAGGTCTTGCGCACCACATTTACGAGCACTTGGTTGGTGAAGGTTTCGATCTTTCCCTCACCGAAGAGTTCGAGATCGACCATTCGATTCTAGTCCCTCTGCATTTTATTACCCCGAAAATGAACGTCCCAATCGTCCCAATTTTCATCAACGGGCTAGCGCCGCCGATCCCGCGCGCGAAGCGGTGCTATGCGTTGGGGCAGGCGGTTCGCGCGGCTGTCACCGCATGGCCGCGGGAGGTGCGCGTCGCAGTACTGGCGAGCGGCAGCTTTTCGCTTGAAATTGGCGGCCCGCGAATTTCCCACGGGCAACGCTCGGGTGTTCCCGATCCAGCATGGGCGCAACACGTGCAGGATCTGATGATGGCAGGTAAGATCAATGAACTACTGGAGGAGGCGACCACAGGGCGCATGCAAGCTGCGGGCAATATCGGCGGCGAACTACTTAATTGGATCGCGATGTTAGGTGCAATCGGCCCGCGCAAGCCGAAGTTCATGGAAGCGCAACTCGATCATGGACACGCCTTTGGCGTTTGGCGGTGGGATTTGCCATGACCATATATGCTGTAAACAAGCTCTGCTACAAAGCGCTGCATGACGCCACCTTTCGTGCTTTGTTAGGCACTGATCCGCACGCCGCGTTGGATTCCCTGCCCCTGTCAGAGGACGAAAAACGACTGTTGCTTGAAGGTGATGTCGGCGAATTGTTCCGGCGCGGTGCTCACCCCTTTCTTCTTAGCCATTTGTCGCGATTCGAATTGTTCGGCCTAAACGTGGCAAGATATTCCCAGTCAATGAAAGATGCGGCTAGTTGAACTCTGCCAATTTGCACGACCTGGCTATGCGATCATTGGAACTAACACCCAGTTACCACAGCTCCGGCGAGGGGTAGGTCGCTAGAACCAGCGCACGTGCGCGGCTTTGGACCGCAGCGGTCATCGGGCACCGGTCATGGAGCGGTGTGCAAGGGCTCAGCGTTTTAAAAGGCATGGAGCAAAGTATGACGTCAGACAATAAGCGGGAAGACCCACGGATGAGCAGGTGGCCGGCTCGGCTCAGCGCCATTACCAAGGAGATTGAGAAGTCGGCCGTGCGCATTGAGGAGGCCGGCGCGCTTCCCCTGGATATTCTCGCAAGGCTGCATTCTCTTAGCGCTTTTCGGCTTCTTCTTCCTCGAAGATTTGGCGGAGAAGAGCTTGATCTTCCTTGTTTCGCCGAGTGCATCGAGGAACTTGCTATGGCTGACGCGAGCACAGCCTGGTGCGTGGGACAAGCCTCAGGCTGTTCGTATTCCGCAGCCTTTTTGGACCGTGATATTGCTGCTGAGATTTTCGGGGCGCCGCATGCGGTTGTCGCTTGGGGACCAGCAACGCACGGCTCTCGCGCAACCGCTGTAGACGGCGGCTATATGGTGACAGGATCCTGGATGTACGCTAGCGGAAGCCGGCATGCGACTTGGCTTGGCGCGCACGTTGCTATCTTCGAGAACGACGGGCGTCCGCGGATGAATTCCTCCGGTAAGCAACTTGAAAGAACTATGTTGTTTCCCCGCAACGAGGCGACGATTGAAGATGTTTGGCAGGTGATTGGCTTACGCGGAACCGGAAGCGATAACTATGCCCTTTCGGACCACTTCATCGGCGATAATTACACTTACGAACGCGATTCGGATCAGGATAGACGCGAGACAGGCCCGCTCTATCGGATGGGGATTCTGGGCGTCTATGGCGTTGCGTTTTCTGCGGTGGCTCTTGGGCTCGCCCGAGCGTCCATGGACGCGTTTGTTCAATTAGCTGCTGAAAAAGTGCCAAAAGTTGGGACAAAGGTGCTGCGCGAAAGCGCGGTCATTCAGTCTCAGGTCGGTATCTCGGAGGCAAGGCTACGCGCCGCGCGTTCCTATCTTTTCGGGACTCTGGACCAGATCTGGCGCCGATTAATGGTTGACGGGAATCTGGAGCTTTCGGATCGGCTAAACCTCCGGATGTCAGTAACGCACGCGATTCAGGAGTCGCGCCAAGTCGTCGAGGGCATCTATCTGGCGGCAGGTGCTACCGCCATCTTTAGCAAGAATCCCTTCGAGCGGCGTTTCCGTGACATGCACGCCGTGTCCCAGCAGATCCAGGGTCACATCTCGAACCTTGAAACCGCGGGCCAAGTGCTCCTTGGGATTGAAGGCGCAAATCCGCGAAACTAGAATATGACGGCTTTCGAGGGCCTGCTGACGACGAATACGCGGGTCCAAAAGCGGCGGGCTGTGCGGGCTGATCTGCTAGACGGTGGTGCGGCTGGCGCATATCAAAGACAAGCGCGTTAACGCGCGGGCTGAGCCCTGAGCTTTGGTCGTCCACCAGTTCTGCAAGATTGACCATCCGCTTAGTCTTTAATAACCCGTCGAAACGAATGGTCTTTATAGGGTGCGGGCTCCCATCGGCACATTTGACACCACACTACTTCGGCGGTGCGCCACCGTAATTATAATCATCATGGCAATACCAGGCCTGTCCTTCAGCTGGTGTGTCGAGACCCCAGGCCTGGCAGAATGGGACGTCGCCCGGGAGAGGGGCATCCAAGCCAGTTGACCAGTAGCGCAGCGTCTCCTGCCTTACGCCAATGCCGCGCTGTCCAGCAGGTCCTCGCCATTCCGCAGCGGCAGAACACTTAGCCCCGGTTCGGTGCCGGAAACTTGCTCGGCTCCGAACAGATTGAACCTTTTTGCCCTGAGGATGCACCTAGAGGCTGAAAGGGGCCATTATGGACCGAGTCGAGAAGCTCCGCGCGTTGCTCGCGTTGCATGTTGCCGGCGCCCGGCTTGGCCGCGCGTCGGACTTTGCGGCGTTGGTCGATCTGGCTGGGCCGCGCCTCTTGGCCCATGCCCGTCGGATGTGTGATGAGGGCGAAACGGCGCATGACATTGTGCAGGAAGGCTGGATGGCCATCTCGCGCGGGCTGCACGGGCTCCGCGACGATCGGGCCTTCCTTTCCTGGGCGCTCGCCATCGTCACCCGGGCCGCTGCAGGCGGGCTAAAAGCACGCATCCGGGAGCGCGAGACGGTCGCCGAACTGGGCCGCCAGCATGCCGAACCGGGCGCCGACCCGCCCGACCTGCGTTCAGCGATCAATGAGTTGCCCGCAGGCCAGCGGGCGGCATTGGCGCTCTTCTATCTGGACGGGCTGTCGGTTGCTGAAGTGGCCACCGCGCTCGCCATTCCTCCGGGGACGGTAAAAACCCGGCTTTTGCATGCTCGCAACCGCTTAAGGACTTTAATGAAAGGAAACGAACATGGACGAACTTGACCGCCGTATCGCTGCCGCGCTTGCTGACGACGACCTCGGCCTGCCAGGGGACGCGCATGAACCAGGCTTCTTCTCGCTGGCCTTTTCGACCATGCGCGGCCCTCAGGGATGGGCGACATGGGTAATAATGGTCGTGCAGACCGTGATGTTTCTGGCCGCCGTCTGGGCCGGCTGGAACTTCTATGCCGCGACCGATGTACTGCCAGCGATCAAATGGGGACTCTCGGCCGCGACGCTGGCGATCCTCGCCACGCAACTGAAACTCGCGTTGATCCCGAATATGCAGGCCAACCGTGTGATCCTCGCATTGAGACGGCTGGAGCTTCGTTTGGCCGCAAAAAAGTAGATCCGGTGGGATGCCGGCGAGAAACAAGGGCGCAGGAGCGTATTGCCTCAACGGACGCTCCTGACCGCTTACGCCATTGACCCAGCCAAATGTTCCCGGCTGGCTACGATCGGTGTAGCTCATCGCTCGGCGCATTCTGCGAGCGTTGCAAGAGCGGCCGCAGTCTGCATGGCGGCGTTCGCCGGTTTGGTCATCGCGGTCTGCGATCGGACATCCTCGAGCGCTTTTCCTGCAGCGTCGTCGCGTTTCCCATCTCCGCTTGGTCCAATGGACAGACGGAGGTCAGATCACAAGACTCAAGCTCTTGAAGCGACAAGGTATGGCCAAGCGAAACTGAAGCGCGCCTCGTCGGCGCAGCCTGACTAGAAGCTGCACCAAATCTGCTTCAGAGCCCCATTTCGATGCCCGTTGACAGCCAAATTTTGCGGATGGTCTCTAGATAAAATCACGGGATCTCGTGGCCATTTCATTCCCGCTTTGTCAAAGTTTCTTTCAGAAACTCCCCAGCATCGTTCCCAGGCTGATCAATACGATTAGCGCGATGATCGGCACAGCCAAGGCGACGACGGCGATATCAAGATAGGCCTCTCGGTGTGTCAGGCTGCAGATTGCCAGCAGCGTGATGACGGCGCCATTGTGGGGTAATGCGTCGAGCCCACCGGTCGCCACCGCGGTCACGCGGTGCATCAAGTCGGGCGAAATGCCCGCAGCCTGCGCCATGTCCATATAGACGCCGCCGAGCGTGGTGAGCGCGATACTCATGCCTCCTGACGCCGAGCCGGTCATCCCGGCCAGAAGGTTGACGGAGATCGCGAGCGAGATCAGGGGATTGTCGCCGCCGATGTCGACGACCGAGTCGCGGATCAGCGCGAAGGCCGAGAGCGAGGCGATCACGGAGCCGAAGCCGACGAGGCTCGCGGTATTGAAGATCGGTAGCAGCGAGGCGTTAGCTCCGGCGTCCAGTGACGCGGTCAGCCTGGGCAGGCGCGGCCAGTTTACCGCGATCATCAGTCCAATGGAAATGACCAGTGCGGCGATGACGGACCAGATGCCACGCAGGGAATCGATGGTCGTCGCGCCATAGTCCGTCGCGGCAAGATAGTCGGTGTCCATCGCCGGGATGACGAGAGTGGTGAAGGCGAGATTGATAGCGATCACCGTGACGAGCGGAAGAGCCGCCAGCATGAGGGGCGGCAGTTCGGCCGGGCGCGCCTCGACCGGAATTTCGACAATGTCGAAGCCTTCGCCAGCGGCGCGCTCGCGCAGGGTTTTGTCGGCATGGGGGTCCGCATCGGGGTGGTCGCCATAGCCCTCGGAGGTGGCACGCGCCCGTCGCTCCAGCCGCAGTTGGCCAAGCGCAAACATAATCAAAGCGGTCAAGATGCCGAGCCCCGGCGCGGCGAACGGCGAAGTGCCGAAATAAGGCATCGGGATCGCATTCTGGATTGCCGGCGTACCGGGCAGCGCCGTCATGGTGAAGGTGAAGGCGCCAAGAGCGATAGTGCCCGGTATCAGTCGCTTGGGCAGGTCGGCGCGACGGAAAACCGCCGCCGCGATCGGAAACACGGCGAACGCGACAACGAACAGTGACACCCCGCCATAAGTCATTGCCGCGCATGACAGCACCACCGCCAGTATCGCGCGTTCGTTGCCGAGCCTGCGGATCGTGGCATTGGCCAGAACCTCAGCACTGCCGGAGTCCTCCATCAGCTTGCCGAAGATGGCGCCAAGCAGGAAGACCGGGAAGTACTGGACGATGAAATCGCCCGTCGCCACCATGAAGATCTGCGTGTAACTGGCAAGCAGGGGCCGTTCGAACGAGGCGAGCACGGCGAGCATGGCGAGGCCCGGCGCCAGGATCAGCAGGGTTACGCCGCGGTAGGCGAGATACATGAGCCCGCCGAGCGCCGCAACGACGACCAGGATGCCGTACATTCGCGACTACTCCTCGGTCCCATTGGTGCTCGACTGTTCAGGCCCCCGTACCGGTCGGAGCGAGTCGACGAACAGTGCGTCGAGATCGAAGGTGGAGCGCACACCGAGCCCGGCATAGTTTGCCTCGAGCCACCGGTGCGCCCAAGCCCGGCCGCGCTTGTGCAGGTGGCTGAGGAATTCCCATTCGGCGTTAAGCTTGCTGGATGAATCCAGGTCCTGCAGCTCCTCATCGGCATGGATAAGATGAACCCGCATGTCGCGGTAGCGCTCGGACTCAATCCCTTCGGCCTCGATGAGTTTGTGCAGCAGATGGATTGCCCGCAGGTCCTTGATCAGGCTGGAATTGAAGCTGATCTCATTCACCCGATTGAGGATTTCGCGCCCCGTTCGCGGCAATGCGCGTCTGATCATCGGATTGATCTGGACGATGACTATGTCACGACAGTCAGTCTGGTCGACGAGGGGATGGAGCGCCGGATTGCCTATATAGCCGCCGTCCCAGTAGGCTTCGCCATCGATCTCCACCGCCTGGTACACCGACGGCAGGCAGGCCGAGGCCATGATCGTATCGACCGACAGATGCGGCTGTGTGAAGACGCGCGCCTGGCCGGTGCGCACGTTGGTGGCGGTGACGAAGATCTTCGGTATTGTGCAAGCATTGACCCGATCGAAGTCGACCGTGTCAGCAACGAGGTCGCGTAACGGATTTTTGTCGAGCGGATTGAGCTCATAGGGCGAGAACAGCCGAGTCAGGTTATCGAAGAACACGTAGCCGGGCGACCCGTCGAGGTTGAAGTTGCCTGTGAGCCGGTTCCACCAGTTGCGTTGCACCGGCGAAAAGCGAGCCGCATCGCTCACCGCCCGCCAGAAGACGGCAAGGGCCTCGCGCGCGCCGTCCCGACCGCCTCGGTGAAATCCTTGCGCCAACATCACCGCATTCATTGCCCCCGCGCTTGTCCCGCTGATCCCTGAGATCTCCAGCCGCTCGTCTTCAAGGATACGGTCGAGCACGCCCCAGGTCAGCGCCCCGTGGGACCCGCCGCCCTGAAGCGCCAAATCGACCGTCTTGGCGGGCTGTTGCTGGACCATATCGCTCTCCGCATATTCCACTCCCGCGTCAACGCCCGCGCAGGGTTGATTAATGCAAACCGTGCCCCGCTACCGGCTCCGTCCGAGCGAAGATGAGCGCGGCCTTTTCACAAATGATTACCCCCGCAAGCGCTATCAGGGCGATACTATTAGGCGCGGGCAGCAGGCCGTTCCGCGTGTCGGCGAAATCCCGCACTGTGGCAAACTCGCCGATGGCGCTGATAAAGATAAGCCATGAAGACAATACTAGTAGGGCGCATCTAGGGCGAACAGTCCTTCCCGATACCTGTCGGGCGGCGCGCCATGATGCCGCACCACTTCGGTAACTCCGAGCCCTGACCAAGGCGACCATGAACATTCTCAGGGGCTATGTTCGCCAGCGGCGATCCTTCTCCCGGCCAGACAGCTCTCCTGAAGTTCAAGATTGAGAACGGTGATGCGCGGCGTAGGAAGGTAGCACTGCAAGTCCGTCGCGCAGGTGCCGTCAGAATTACTAGCATCAACAAGAATTCTGAAAGGCAAGCCGGCAGTTCTTCATTTCAACAGCCATCGCGACACGGATGCTGATCTTCGAGGACGCGTCGGGAAAGTACAACTCGTGCTGTCGGGTCCGATGGATCGGGACGGTCCAAGTTATGGTCTGACGGGGGCTTCGCCGTGGCGGTTCGTCGATCTGGCCCGGCGGATGGATTTCCTGCTGGCGGGCTTGGCTCGCAAGGGCATCCGATGCACGGCGGCAACGGCGCATACAACATCCGGCTGGGGATCGAGGGGTCGCTGCGCCGGTTGGGCACCGACCGGATCGACAGCCCTGAAGGTTCCGCTCACCAACGACCAGTTCGACCGCCTGAACGCTGTCTGATCGGCAGCGTGAAATCATTCAGAGCCTCGGCGCGCCAACGCCAGAGGGTGGAGTCGAAAAGTTAGTCGCGGACGTCGAAGCGTTGAAGGCGCACTGGAACGAGACCAATAAATTTTTTCACAGTGCTTCCCCCGTGCTTCCCCGACGGGTTCGGAAGAAACATCTCGACGAAAGGCAGACCGGAAAGTGGCTCTATATCAGAAGGTTGTTTGGCGCACCCGACACGATTCGAACGTGTGACCTTTGCCTTCGGAGGGCAACGCTCTATCCAGCTGAGCTACGGGTGCCGAGCCGGCGCTTGAGCGCCGGTGGCATCTTCTACCCCATCACGGCTGCTTGAGCAATCTGGGCTCGCTTTACGAGGGCCCCGCGTGCCGCTGGCGTGGCCCTCGTCAGGCAAAGGCCGCACGTTCGGATCGTGTCGGGTGGTGGGAAGGGGCGATAAGGCCACTTAAGCTCGGCTTCTGACTGCTACTTGGGCGAATTCTGACGGGGGAGCCTCAACCTGGTTCAATCCTACGCGAATGTCCCCGCCATGGGGCTCAAGTCAAAGACGCTGCGCCGGCTAGCGCCATTCCGGCCACCAGGACATGACCACTCCAGCCACGCCGGGGCTCTGGCGCAAAAAATCTAAACTATTCCCACCGCAGCTTTGTTGACGAATGTTGAGTTGGACATAGATCTCACACAAAGAGGGAGGGAAATCGATGTCCAAGCAAATCGAACGTTCAATGGATGAATTGTATCAGGCGGACCCTGAGCGCGCTGATGCAGTCGTGTTTGGCCGGGTTCCGGCTACAAATCGTCGAGGCTTCCTTGGCGGCGCGGGTCTTGCGGCTATGGGGGCGGCCGTTGGCGGCGCAATTCCATTCTCCGCGAACATGCCAGCAGGTCTTGCGCCTGCAGCAGTTGCTCAGACCGCATCGGGCTCGCAGCCCAAGAAACCAGAGCCTTTTCGATTTCCTGGCAAGGACGAAGGCCTAACTGTCCTTGGCGATCGTCCGCTTGTCGCGGAGACGCCCGAGCATCTGCTTGACGACGACACAACGCCGCTCTCAAAATTCTTCATCCGCAACAACGGCCAGATTCCGGAGGCTGCGGCTGACGCCGACGCGTGGAAGTTTGTGATCGACGGAGAAGTCAATAATCCGCTCACGATCACGCTCGGCGAACTCAAGAAGCGTTTCAAGGCAGTCAGTTACCGCATGATCCTCGAATGCGGCGGCAACGGGCGCGCATTCTTCCAGCCCACCGCTCGCGGCAATCAGTGGACGAATGGAGGCGCGGGTTGCGCTGAATGGACTGGCGTGCCGTTGTCGGAGGTTCTGCGCGTAGCAGGCCTCAAGGACAGCGCGCGCTACACCGGACATTCTGGCGCTGATCCACACCTGTCTGGCGACGAAAAGCTTGCGTCAATCTCACGTGGCATGCCCATCCCCAAGGCGATGGAGCAGCATACCCTCATTGCATGGGCGATGAACGGCGAACCGTTGACGAACATCCACGGTGGCCCTGTGCGGTTGATCGTGCCTGGGTGGCCCGGATCCTTGTCTCACAAGTGGCTCACGCGCATCTGGATACGCGACCGTGAACATGATGGTTCGGGTATGACTGGCACCTCGTATCGCGTGCCGATCCGGCCGATGGTTCCTGGCGGCAAGGCGGATGATTCTAATTTCAAGATATTGGAATCGATGCCTGTGCGCGGAATTATAACGAACCCGGCTAATGGAGCGCGGCTTGCCGCCGGAACGCGTTCGCTTGCCCTGCGCGGCGCCGCATGGGACGGCGATCACGGGGTGGCCCGCGTCGACGTTTCGATCGACTTTGGCGCAACCTGGATGCAGGCGAAGGCGGCGCCGCCACGCAACAGATACGACTGGGCGCGTTGGACTGCCTCCGTCAATTTGCCGAGTGACGGCTACTACGAAGTCTGGGTGCGTGCGACTGACAATGAAGGCCGCGCGCAACCCCATATCGCCGGGAACTGGAATCCGCAGGGCTATGGCGGCAACCCGATGCATCGCATCGCCGTACTCGTAGGCTGAGCGCGCGATGTCTCCACGTTACGCACTGATGGCCGCTGCTTTTGTTGCGGCCGTTTTCACTGCCTCAAGGAGCGAAATTCTCGCGCAGGCGCCCATCCCTGGTTTCGAACCGCAATTGGAGGACATCGAAACGTTTCCTGCAGGCCCCGGCCGTGAAGAGACCTTCTATGGCTGCACCGCCTGTCATGCATTCAAGCTTGTCGCCGCGCAGGGAATGACCGGTCAGCTATGGGACGAGACGATCCAGGTGATGATCGACAAGCACAAGATGAACGAACCGACGCAGACCGATCGTGCGGCGATGATTGCCTACCTCGAAAAGCACTATCCGCCCCGCACCCCGCGCGGGGGCTGGCAAAATCCGTTTGCGCAATGAGTCGACAGGTCGACGGTCCGCAGCGCCTACTTAATTTGGTTGGCCTTGAGAGGCAGGGTCTGGATTAAGCGGGGCTGACAGATCTCCGGTCCAATTAGAACGGAAGCGATCGTGGACCTTAAGCCATGCGCAGAATGGCGCTGGCGTGGCCCTCGTCAGGCAAAGGCCGCACGTTCGAATCGTGTCGGGTGTCGGTTTATCGGGGTCCTACTCGAAGGCCGCCGCACCCGGCTTTGAAACTGGCGTCCAGCACAATCTGACGATCGTGCGCCGCGCGACTGATTGCCAGGAGCGCCACGGGCGAGCACAATCGCCGACAACGCGACAACATCGCCAGTCGCGGAGCGTGACCGTCAGTAGAGTCGTGCGAACAAGAATTC
>JAUXWZ010000124.1 GCA_030684835.1 Beijerinckiaceae bacterium | reverse complement strand
GAACACGCTCGGCAGCACGGCCGCTACGATCCAGAGCGCATCGCGATGAGTCAGGGGTCCAGACCCTTCGGGACTAGCTGCGGTCTGCGTCGTCATATCGGGCTGAACATCCTCCGGCGCGCAATCTAGCACGCGCAAGCGAGCGCGCCAGAAGCGGTTGTCTTTCCGCACCCACAAAAGGAAACGGCCTCCCTTGGGGAGGCCGGATCAAATAACGCAAATCAATGCGAAATGATCTGGAGCCGATTACTTCGGCGCCAGAACCATGACCATCTGGCGGCCTTCCATCGAAGGCGCGGCCTCGACCTTGGCGATCGTTGCGGTTTCGTTGCGCACCCGCTCAAGCAGCCGGTAGCCAATGTCCTGATGCGCCATCTCACGACCGCGAAAACGCAGGGTCACCTTGACCTTGTCGCCTTCGTCGAAGAAGCGGCGAACGGCCTTCATCTTCACGCCGTAGTCGTGATCATCGATGCCGGGGCGAAGCTTGATCTCTTTAAGCTCAACGATTTTCTGCTTCTTGCGGGCCTCGGCGGCCTTTTTCTGCTCGAGAAAGCGGAATTTGCCGTAATCGAGAATTTTGCAGACAGGCGGATTCGCGCCCGGGACGATCTCAACCAGATCAAGTCCGGCGTCTTCGGCCAACTGAAGCGCGTCAGGGAATTGAACGACGCCCTGGTTCTTCCCCTCCTGGTCGATCAGCTGCACTTCGCGCACGCGGATCTCTTTGTTGGTCCGTGGCCCGTCTTTCTGCGGGGTCGGCGGAGCTTTCATTGGACGGCGAATGGTCTGATCTCCTCAAGTGAATAAGCCGGACCCGGGGCTGTCTAAGCCAAGAGACCCCGCAGCAATGCGCCACAAGGGGCCGGACCCACCTTACACTTCATACCTGCAGACTGAAGTGTCAACGGCGCAACGAGGCCGAAGCCCAGAAAAAAACAGATATGTGGCGGCCAAGCCGCGCCTTAGCGCGCGGCAAACAGCTGCTCATAGATCGACAGGGTGCGCGCGCACATCTTTTCAACCGAGAAGTGGCTCTCGACATGGCGGCGGGCGCGCGAAGCGAGCGCGTCGCGCTGGCTCGCGCCCAGCGCGAGCATCTGGGCGAGCGCCTCGACCAAGGCCTGAACGTCGTCGGGCGGCACACGCCAGCCCGTCCGTTCGCTCTCGGGCGCCTGCGGCGGGGCGAGCACCGTTTCAGGCGCGGCGCCGATGTTGGTGACGACGACGGGAACGCCCATGGCCTGGGCCTCAACCGCCGAACGCCCGAACGCCTCCGGCTCGATGGAGGGCACGCAGACCACGTCCGCCGCCTGAAACGCCGCCGGCATGTCGGCGCAATGCCCCACCCGGCGCACAATGCCGTTTAGGCCAGCGGCGGCGATGCGGTCGTCCAATTCCTTTGCATAGCCCGTGCGGCCCTGCTCGTCGCCCGCAAGAATGAAGCTGACGCCCTGCAGGCCGCGCTCTTTCAGCGCCTTCGCCGCGTCGATCAACACGCGCTGGCCCTTCCACGAGGTCAGCCGCGCCGCCAGCAAAACAATCCGCTCGTCAGGCTCCACGCCCCAGGCGCGCCGCAAGGTCTGCACGCGGGCGGGGGCGACCTGATCGGGCTGGAAGGCGCGCAGATCCGCCCCGCGGTGGATGACCACGATGCGCTCCTTCGCGAAGGGATGCATTTCGACGATCCGGTCGCGCGTGAACTGCGAATTGGCGATTACGACATCGCCCCGCGCCATGACCGAATTATACTGCACTTTCAACGTGCTCGTGCCTGCATAGGCGCCGTGGTAGGTCGTCACGAATGGCACGCCAGCGCGCTTGGCTGCGACCAGAGCCACCCAGGCGGGCGCGCGTGAACGGGCGTGAACGAGATCGACGCGCTCCCGGCGGATGATCGCCTGCAGCTTGCGGACGTTCAGCGCCATGCGCAGGGGATTCTTGGTCTTCGCCGCAAAGGGGATCCACAGGCCGCCGCGCGCCTGCAATTCGCTGACAAGCCGGCCGCCCTCGCAGGCCACCAACGCCCGCGCGCCTGCGGCCACCAGCGCCTCGGCGATATCGACGGTCGTGCGCTCGGCGCCGCCCGCATTCAATTCCGGGATGATCTGGAGGATCGTGCGGCCGAAAAGGTCGGGCATGGCGCCAAAGGACGGGCTTGCCGAGGCGAATGGGGATGGGGACGATGACAAGTCCGGTCGCATCCTCTTTCCGCTGCTGGTAACATTGGCCGGTCCGATGCACCTTGCGAATCCTCACTACAGGAAGAAACGCGTGATTGAAACGCCGACAGGCGCGGCCGCGCCTTCTAGTCCCCAATTCTTTCAGGCGGGAAATCCGTCGCAGCGCCTCGCTTACCGAGCGTTAGCCGCCGCCGCGCCTGGCCATCCGGGCGGCGTCTGGCTGGGCGGCTTCCGCTCCGACATGCTGTCCACCAAGGCGCAAAGACTGGAAGAAAACGCCCGCGCGCAGGGACGCGCCTTCCTGCGCTTCGATTATTCAGGCCACGGCGAATCGGGCGGCGATTTTGTCGAGGGGACCATCGGACGCTGGGCCGGCGAGAGCCTCGACATGATCCGTGGACTGACGCAGGGGCCACAAATTCTGGTGGGCTCGTCCATGGGCGGGTGGATCGCGCTGCTCGTGGCGCGCGAACTGGCGCGGCTTGGCGAGGCCGACCGGCTCGCGGGCATGGTGCTGATCGCGCCCGCCGTCGACTTCACGCAGGCGCTGATGTGGGAGCGCCTGCCCGCGGACGCGAAGCGCGATATCGAGGAACGCGGCGTGTGGCTGCGGCACTCACAATATTCGCCGGAGCCGTATCCGATCACGCGCGGGCTGATCGAAGACGGTCGCAATCATCTGCTCATGGGCGCGCCGATGCGCGCGCATTGCCCAGTGCATATTCTGCAGGGCATGGAAGATCCCGACGTGCCCTACAAGCACGCGCTCGCCATCGTGGAGCATCTTGCGCAAGACCCTGTGGCGCTGACGCTGATCAAGGACGGCGATCATCGCCTGTCGCGCGAGGAGGATATCGCGCGTTTGATTGCGGCGTATGACGGGATTGGGTGAGCCTTTTGCGCTGCCAGACCCGGCTTAGAACCGCCGCGTCACAACCCTGCCAGCCGCGCGCGTCTTTTCCGACAGACGAAACACGATCAGCGTTCCGGCGCCCATGGCGAACGTCGTCACCGCAAGCGGCAGTGGGCCATAGGTCGGAATGAGCGCGACGACGAGAATGCCCATCGCGGCGGAAAACGTCATTTGCAGAAAGCCCTGCAGCGACGTCGCTGCGCCCGCGCGTTCAGGCAATGGCGACAACGCGCCGGCGATCGAGTGCGGCAGCACGTAGCCGATGCCGTAAAAATAGACCAGCTCAGGAATGAACAGCGCGAGCACGGAATCCGGAAAGATCAGATAATCCAGTAATTGCAGGGCCCCGCCGCCCGCAAGACACATGACGCCGAGCGACACAACGCCATCAATGCCGCGCTTTGTGACAAGCCGCGACCCCACATAAGCGCCGCTGACGAAGGCCACGGAACACACGGAAAACCCGGCGCCAAATTGCACGGACGTCAGACCATAGATCGACTGCAACACGAAGGGCGAGGCGCCCACAAACGTGAACAGGCCCGTATGGCTCATCGCCATGATCGCCGCATAGACGCGCCATACGGGCGTCCGCGCCACCACGCCGAAACTCTGCCCGATGGCGCGCACGCTGATGGGGCCCGGCTGCGGATGGCGCAGCGTTTCGGGCAGGAACATGAGCGCCATGAAGGCTATTGGCCCCACCATGGCGAACATCGTCACGAAGCTTGCGCGCCAGCCGAACCACACCGCGAGAAACCCGCCAAGAACGGGCGACACGATGGGCGCAACGCCCATGATCGTGCTCATGATGGAAAGCTGGCGCCCCGCACGCGCGCCTTCGTACATATCGCGCACGATGGCGCGCGCCATGATGATGGGCCCCGCCCCGCCGATGCCCTGCAGCATGCGCGACACAGTCAGCCACTCAATCGAGTCGGCAAACGCGCTGAGCGCCGTGCCGATGAGGTAAGCGACGAAGCCGATCATCAGCAGCGGCTTGCGGCCATACTTGTCGGACAAGGGCCCATAGAAGAGCTGGCCCAGCGCGAAGCCAATCAAATAGGACGACAGCGTCCATTGCACACGCGCAGGCGTTGTCGCGAGCTCGGCGGCGAGTTGCGGCAGCGCTGGCACGTAAAGGTCCGTGGAGATCGGCCCCATCGCCGTCATGAAGGCGAGCAGGACCGTCATCCCTCGGGAATCGGGCTTGAGCATCGAGGTGTCCGGGGGAAACTGTCCCAGCCTGCCTAAGTGGCAAGGGCGCCGAAGTCGAGGCCCCGGGCGTCCCAAAACCCGATTCGATCAAATCCGCAGATGAAATTGGTTCGCAATAAGCCGCGCTTCGCGCCAAACGAAAGCCGGGGCCGCCGGGCTTGAACGCCTCGTGCGACCCCGGCCTCCCCTCCGAAGTGAGCGCTTAACCCCTCAAGCTCTCACCACCGAGCCTGCATGGCGGTTGCGAAGGCGTCCTTCCACGCCTGACCAGCATCGAGCACCCGGTCGACGGGGCGTATGCCTCGCTGGACGGCAGGGTCTGTGCCGGGCGGGTCTTCGCCGTTTTCGACCGCGCGCGTGGCTTCCAGCAATTGTCGGCGCATGGCCGCGATGGCGCGGTCCGACGTGCCTAGAAACTCCCGCGACCGATCGACGATCGGACCCATGCCTTCCTGCAACGCATAGTCCTGCGTGTTGAGGCCCTTGATGCCGGAGAAAGTGCTCGTGCGCTGCAGGTCGCGGTCGATCATGTAATCGTTCGCGAGATTGCGCTTGAGCTTGTAGCCGGGCAGCATGTCGTCCTTGCCGCGCCCCATGAAGCTTTCCCAGCGCTCGACATATCCCGGCGGGAAGCCGTCTTCACCCACCGCGCAGGACCAATTGTAGACGTAGGTGTGTTCGTCATCGACAGGAACCCACAGATGGCCGTCGATCTTCGGCACAGCGTGCGGATCGTCATCGCCGCCGTTGTCGAGAAATTTCACCGTGCCCGAACGCATCTGCTGGTTCGGCAAAACGTAGTGATAAAGCCGCGCGTAGGTGCGCCCTTCTGTCAGCGCGCGCGTCGAGACATAATAATATCCGTAGTCCGTGCGCTCGACCTCAAGACGCGGAGAGCGATCCTGATTGCGAAGCGACGCGTTGTTGCCGATGAATTCATTGTGGACGAAAGACGAGTGCGCGGTGTCGAGCCCGCCTTCCATCGCTTGCAGCCAATTGCAATCTTCCCACGTCTTGGAGACGAAGCGGTTCGCCTTGGGGGCGCGCATCCATTCGAAATCGGGCGGCGCGGGCATCTTCTCCCTGGCGCCCATATAGGTCCACACGATGCCGCCGGTTTCATGGGTCGGATAGGCCAGTATTTTCACGCGCGCCTGAAGCGGCGTTCCTGCGGGCTCGGAGGGCATGTCGGTGCAGTCGCCGCGCCGGTCGAATTTCCAGCCGTGATAGACACAGCGAATGCCGCATTCTTCATTGCGGCCAAAGAACATTGGCGCACGGCGATGCGGACAATACGCGTCGACGAGACCGACCACGCCATCCGTATCGCGAAAGGCCAGAAGGTCTTCGCCCAGCAGGCGCACGCGCACGGGTTCGCCGTCCACCTCGGGAAATTGTTCGGTGAGCGCGGCGGGGATCCAGTAGCGCCGGAAGAGCTCGCCCATCGGGGTTCCGCGACCGACGCGTGTGACGCGTTCGTTATCCTCCTGCTTCAGCATGCCCCGGCTCCTCCATCGCTGGCCCGCGCATTGGGCGCGTAGGCTTCAGCTTTCCCCCGCAGTTTGCTGCTCGGGTGAAGGCGCATCCTTGATCTGGCGCAAAAACTTAGAGTCCTAAGGACAGGATTGCTTGCGGAGGCCTGAGTTCTTCGCTATATACTTCGTCAACAGTTCTCATATGGATCATCTTAGGGTGATCACCATGGAGAGTGGGCCCCGACCGGGACCCGCTCTTTTTTATTACCTGCGGGTCGAGAAACACCCGCGTCCGGAGCGAAGATTGGCAGACGCCGAGCAGACAGTGAACACGCCGGTTTCGGACATCAAGGCCGATATCGACGAACCGCGCCTCATCATAGAGACGGGGCCGGCGGCGCGTGTGGCCCGCGTGGCGGCGCCCATCCTGCGCGATCTTGGGTTCCGGCTCGTGCGTGTGAAGATTTCGACCAATCAGGGCGCTGTCGTGCAAATCATGGCCGAGCGGCCCGACGGGACAATCTCGATTGACGATTGCGAGAAGGCCAGCGTGGCGATTTCGCCGGCGCTTGACGTGGACGACCCGATGGGCGGCGCCGAATACCGGCTCGAACTGTCCTCGCCCGGCATCGACAGGCCGCTGGTTCGCGTCTCCGATTTCGAGCGCGCCATCGGTCATGAAGCGCGCATCGAAATGCTCAACCTGCATTACAACCGCAAGCGTTTTCGCGGCTGGATCGAAGGCGTGGAAGGCGAAGGCGCTACGCGTGTCTTGAAATTGCGCCGCATTGACGCGCGCGCTGATGAAGAATCCGACGTGCGACTGCCCTTGGTCGATCTCGACGAGTCGCGCCTCGTGCTCACCGACGCGCTCATCCGCGAGACTCTTCGCGCCGAAAAGGCGGAGACCGAAGAGCCAACGCCCGAGCAAGCAAGCGAAGACGAGAATGCCCCGCGGCGTGGCCCTGGCCGATTCGCGGCAAGAAACGCCACGAAGGCGCAAGCAAAAACGGCGACGCAACCGCGTCGTCCGTCCCGATGATTTTCTAACCGGCACCACGTCCGAAGGAGAACACGAGCCATGGCCGTCAGCGCCAACAGACTTGAGCTCTTGCAGATCGCCGACGCAGTCGCGCGCGAAAAGTCCATCCCGCGCGAGATCGTTCTCTCCTCCATGGAAGAGGCGCTGCAGAAGGCAGCCCGCTCCCGTTATGGGCAGGAAACGGAAGTGCGCGCCGAGATCAACGCCAAGACCGGCGAGATTCGCTTCTCGCGGTTGCTTCAGGTCGTCGATCTTGTCGAGAATGACGCGACGCAGATCAACCTCGATGACGCGCGCAAGAAGAACCCAGCTGCGCAGGTCGGCGACTGGATCGCCGAGACGCTGCCGCCATTCGACTTCGGCCGCATCCCGGCGCAGTCGGCCAAACAGGTCATCGTGCAGAAGGTGCGCGACGCCGAGCGCGACCGCCAGTATCAGGAATACAAGGACCGCATCGGCGAGATCGTCAACGGCGTGGTCAAGCGCGCCGAGTATGGCAACGTCATCATCGATCTGGGCCGCGGCGAGGCGATTGTTCGCCGCGACGAACTGATCCCCCGCGAGACGTTCAAGCCCGGCGACCGCGTGCGCGCCTATGTTTATGACGTGCGCCGCGAACCGCGCGGGCCGCAGATCTTCATGTCGCGCACCCATCCGCAATTCATGGCGAAACTGTTCGCGCAGGAAGTGCCGGAAATCTACGACGGCATCATCGAGGTGAAGTCCGTCGCCCGCGATCCTGGCTCGCGCGCCAAAATCGCCGTTGTGTCGCGCGATACGTCCATTGACCCCGTTGGCGCTTGCGTCGGCATGCGCGGCTCGCGCGTGCAGGCCGTCGTCAACGAATTACAGGGCGAGAAGATCGACATTATCCCGTGGTCGGCTGATGCGGCCACGTTCATCGTGAACTCGCTGCAGCCCGCCGAAGTTGTGAAGGTCGTTCTCGACGAGGACTCCTCGCGTATTGAAGTCGTCGTTCCCGATGACCAATTGTCCCTTGCGATCGGTCGTCGCGGCCAGAACGTGCGTCTGGCCTCCCAGCTTACGGGCTGGGACATCGACATTCTGACGGAGGCCGAGGAATCGGAGCGCCGCCAGAAGGAATTCGCCGAGCGCACGAAGATCTTCATGGACGCGCTTGACGTCGACGAAGTTGTCGGTCAGTTGCTCGCCGCCGAAGGTTTTCGATCGGTGGAGGAACTTGCGTTCGTGGACATCGCGGAACTCGCCTCCATTGAGGGCTTCGACGAAGAGACCGCGGAAGAAATTCAGAACCGCGCCCGCGAGCATCTGCATCGCATCGAGGAAGAATTCGACACCAAGCGCAAAGCGCTGGGCGTGGGCGACGACCTCAAGGAAATCGAGGGCGTCACAGGCGCCATTCTCGTCAAACTGGGCGAGAACGACGTAAAGAGCGTCGAAGACCTGGCAGGCTGCGCCACCGACGATCTTGTCGGCTGGAGCGAACGCAAGGACGGCGAGACAATCAAGACGCCGGGCTATTTCGACGGCATCGAATTCAGCCGCGAAGAGGCGGAAGCGATGATCATGGCGGCCCGCGTGAAGGCCGGCTGGATCGAAGCGCCCGTCCCCGCCGAGGCAGCGGCCGAGGCCGAGGCGGAAGGCGCCTGAGGAGGCGAGCGTGACGCGGGGCGGGCGAGCGCAGACTGACGAGGGTTCGCAGCGAACCTGCATCGTGACGCGCGCGAAACTGCCGCCGGACGAACTCATGCGGTTCGTCCTGTCGCCCGACGGCGAAGTGGTCCCCGACCTGAAGCGCAAGCTTCCCGGGCGGGGGGTGTGGGTTCAGGCGACGGCGACGGCGGTCGCCGAAGCCATTCGCCGCAAGGCGTTTGCGCGTGGCTTCAAGGAGCCCGCGACAACGCCGGTTGATCTAACGGAAAGGGTTGACGCCCTTCTCGAAAAGGACGCGCTACAGAGCCTCTCCATGGCCAACAAGGCTGGGCTCGTAACCGCGGGCGCCTTCAAGGTGGAGGCGGAAATTGCTAGTCAGGCGCCGGCTGCGCTCATTCATGCGCGCGACGGCAGCCCCGACGGGGCCAGAAAACTAGCTGCGGCGCTGAAGCGGCGGGGCGAAACTACGGTGGAGACGCCGAGAATTGAATTGTTTGCCTCGGCCCAATTGGATTTGGCATTGGGCCGGGCAAATGTGATACATGCTGCGCTTCGAAAAGGGGCCGCGAGCGGCGCCTTTTTGGCCAGGTGCCGCCGTCTTGCCCTTTACCGGGCTGGCGGAATGGCCGAAGGGGCTGTCGATGACGACGCGCAGCCCGACGAAACGCAGGACGGATAAGGCAGGACCAAGAGGACTTACCGCGGCGGCCGCCGCCAGTGGTCTGGAAACGACGAACGGGGGCGCTGCCCCGGGAAGCTGAAACGTATGAGCGATACGAAGAATTCCGGCGACAAGACACTGAGCGCACCGAAGACGCTGTCACTGAAGCGTCCGGTCGAGCAGGGCGTCGTGCGGCAGAGCTTCTCCCACGGCCGCACCAAGGCGGTCGTCGTTGAGAAGGTGAAGCGCCGTGTCGTCGGGTCAGAAACGCCGGTCGTCAAGGCGGAAGCGCCTGCGCCCGCTCCGGTCGCGCCACCCGTAAAGCCGCAGCCAGCGCAGACGCCGTCTGGCCGGGCTGCGCCTTCGCGCCCAAACACATCCCAGCACACGCAAAGGTCTGGCGCCCCGGGCGTCGTGCTGCGCACGCTGACGGAAGAGGAGCGCGAAGCCCGCGCCCGCGCCCTGCTTGGCGCCAAAGGCCGTGAAGAGGAAGAGCGCCGGGTCGCCGAGATCGAGGCGCGCGCCCGCGCGGAACGCGAAGAAGTGGAACGCGCTGAGCGCGAAGCCGGCGAAGCCCGCAAACGCGAGGAAGAAGCCCGTCGCCAGAACGAAGCGGAATCCAAGCGCCGCGCCGAAGACGAAGCCAAGCGCCGTCTGGGCGAAGGCGGGGCTCCTGCAGTGCCTTCCGCGCCCGGCGTCCGCGCCGCGATCGGCACGCCCGGCGGCGCGCCGCGCCCCGTGACCTCCGCTGCTCCGGCCCCGGCCGCGCGCCCGGCGGGCGCTCCGGCAGCCGAAGACGAGAACGCAAAGCGCATTATCCGTCGTCCCGGAATGCCGACCAAGGTCGTCATGCCGCCGCGCCCGACGCGCACTGCGCCCGGTCAGGAAAAGAATCGCGGTCGCCTCACCGTGACCGCCGCGACCGGCGGCGCCGCTGAGGAAGAGCGCACACGCTCTGTCGCCTCCTTCCGTCGCCGCGTCCAGCGCCTCAAGGGTGGCGGCGGCCAGCCAAAGGAAAAGTTGCAGCGCGAAGTCATCCTGCCCGAGACGATCACCATTCAGGAACTCGCGAACCGCATGTCGGAGCGCGCGGTTGACGTGATCAAAATGCTGATGCGCCAGGGCGCCATGCACAAGATCACCGACGTGATCGACGCCGACACGGCGCAATTGATCGCCGAAGAGCTGGGCCATACGGTCAAGCGCGTCGCCGAGTCGGACGTCGAGGAGGGCCTGTTCGATACGCCCGGCGAGGATTCCGATCTGGAATCGCGTCCCCCGGTCGTCACGATCATGGGCCATGTCGACCACGGCAAGACGTCGCTGCTCGACGCCATTCGCCAGGCCAACGTAGTTTCCGGCGAGGCGGGCGGCATTACGCAGCACATCGGCGCCTATCAGGTCACGTCGCCGCTCGGCGGCAAGGTGACGTTTATCGATACGCCAGGCCACGCGGCCTTTACCGCGATGCGCGCTCGCGGCGCCAAGGTGACGGACATTGTCATCCTCGTCGTCGCGGCCGATGACGGCGTCATGCCGCAGACGATCGAGGCGATCAACCACGCCCGCGCGGCGAAGGTGCCAATGATCGTGGCGATCAACAAGATCGACAAGCCCGACGCCAAGCCCGAGCGCGTTCGCAGCGAATTGCTGCAATACGAAGTGCAGGTCGAAAGCATGGGCGGCGACACGCTCGAAGTTGAAGTGTCGGCGCTGAAAAAAATGAACCTCGAAAAGCTGCTCGAACTGATTTCGCTGCAGGCGGAATTGCTCGACCTCAAGGCCGATCCCGCACGCGCCGCAGAAGGCACGGTCATCGAAGCCCGCCTCGACCGCGGTCGCGGTCCTGTCGCGACGGTGCTTGTGCAGCGCGGCAAGCTCGCGATCGGCGACATCATCGTGGCCGGCTCGCAATGGGGCCGCGTACGCGCGCTCCTCGACGATCAGGGCAAGAACGTCGCCAAGGCTGGCCCGTCCTTCCCGGTCGAAGTGCTTGGCTTCTCCGGCGCGCCGGAGGCCGGCGATCGTGTTGCGGTGGTGGAATCAGAAGCTCGCGCTCGCGAAGTCACCGAATACCGCGACCGCCAGAAGCGCGATCAGGCGGCTGCGCGCGGCGCAGGCGCCGGGCGTTCGCTCGCCGACATGATGAGCCAGCTCAAGACGGCTGGCCGCAAGGACTTCCCGCTCGTCATCAAGGGCGACGTGCAGGGCTCGGTCGAGGCGATTATCTCTGCGCTCGAAAAGCTCGGCACAGAAGAAGTCGGCGCACGCGTCATTCACGCGGGCGTTGGCGGCATCACGGAATCCGACATCACGCTGGCGGAAGCCACGAATGCGGCGGTCATCGGCTTCAACGTGCGCGCGCATAAGGAGGCGCGCGAATTGTCAGACCGGTCCGGCATCGAAATTCGCTACTACAACATCATCTACAACCTCGTGGATGACGTGAAGGGGGCGATGTCGGGCCTGCTCGCTCCGGCCTATCGCGAAGACATGCTCGGCAACGCGCAGATCCTCGAGGTGTTCAACATCACGAAGGTTGGCAAGGTCGCCGGTTGCCGCGTCACCGACGGGCGCGTGGAGCGTGGAGCGAACGTGCGCCTCATCCGCGACAACGTCGTCGTTCACGAAGGCAAGCTCTCGACGCTCAAGCGCTTCAAGGACGAAGTCAAGGAAGTGGTCGTCGGCCAGGAGTGCGGCATGGCTTTCGAAAGCTACCAGGACATGCGCGCTGGCGATGTGATCGAGTGCTATCGCGTTGAGGAAATAAAGCGTTCGCTGTAAGCGAACGCGTTCTTTCCGCACGCATTGAGGCGCTTAATGCCGGAACCGGTCCCCACGCCGCTGCGGCGCTTCGTTTTCAAGCTCACGCGAGCCGATTACGAAGCTTCATTGAAGCGCTTCGACAATCGGCCGGTGTCGTTATCGCTCATTTTCTCATGCGCCATCGCCGTCGGATTCATCTGGGGCTGGATCGACCCGGGCTGGTTTGGCGAACTTGCGCTGTTGCCGATCATCGCCGGCGCTGCGGTCATCCTTTACGGACTTGTGCATGTGTGGCGCCGCGTTCGCCGCAAACGGCGCGTGCAACGCTGGACGCCGCCTGCCCTTCCCATCGAACTGGATGAATACGCGGACCGTCTTGTCGTGCGCGAGAACGGGCAACTGCGCACTTTTGTTTGGGACGACATCCTTTCGATCTCCATGGACGACGCGCGCGTGTACATCGTCGAATCGCGCGAGAATTTCGTCGTCGCGCCGCTGGAGGCCTTCGCAAGCCACGACGCGATGCGCGCGTTTGTGCTGACATGCCAGGAGCGGATGCGTGAGCCCGCGGAAAAGGATGAACCCGCCGAAACTGCGGCTTCGCGAGACGTGAGCGCTCTGGTCACAGTCGCGCTGCCTGTCGCGACCGAAATCCGCGACGGCGTTGATGTTACCTTGACGCAAAATGACGCACGTGACGCCGAGGCTGCGCTTCGCCAATCGGGCTTGAGCGCGCCGTTACGGCTCTCCACAGCAGCAGTACTGATCGGTGTTCTGGGCGGAATCATCGCCGGAGCGCCAGTCTGGGCGCTTTCTGCCGGACAGACGGCGGATGCTCGCCTGTCCGCCGCGGCTTTGGCGGCCTGGCTTGGCGCTCTTCTATTGACCTTTTTAGGCGCGCGGCGCATTGAAAGCGCCCGCGCGGCCCAGTGGCCGGCTAACGATCCCAGGCGCATGACGCGCCGCTTCGAGATCGACGAAGCCGGGTTCGTGACGCGCGGAGCGGAGTTCGAAACGCGCATCGCATGGATGGGCGTCGAGTCGATCCGGGCGACAGAACAGCACATCCTCTTCATCACTCGCTGGAAAGAGGTTTACGCCGTGCCGAAGCGTTGTTTCACCAACGCCGACGCGGGCCACGCCTTCGAGATGAAGGCGCGCGCTTTTAAGACGGCTTCCTGAAAGGCAAACGATGTCCAGAGCCCATCAGAAGGGTGGAGAGCCCTCCCAGCGCATGCTGCGGGTCGCAGAACTTGTGCGGCACGCCATGTCTGACTTACTGACGCGCGGCGCGCTCAACGATCCCGTGCTCGACACCCAGGTGGTGACGGTTCCGCGCGTGAGGATGAGCCCCGACCTCAAGCTCGCGACCGTGTACGTCTTGCCGCTTGGCGGCGGCGAAACAGACAAGGTGATCGAAGCGCTCGACAAGCATCGCAAGTTCCTTCGCGGGGAAGTTGCGCGCAAGATCAACCTGAAATTTGCGCCCGACGTGCGCTTTCGGATCGACGAGGATTTCGACAAGGCCTCCAAGATCGACGCGCTGCTCAACTCTGCGCAGGTGCGCCGCGACCTGTCGGTCGACGAGAATGACGACGACGCAAATGACGACGATGCAGCGGATACCCAAACGAAATGAACGCGCCACGCTCGAAGCGAACCGAAATCAACGGCTGGCTCATTCTCGACAAGCCCGTTGGGCTTACGTCCACGCAGGCCGTCTCGCGGCTGAAGCGCATCTTCAACGCGAAGAAGGCCGGGCACGCGGGTACGCTTGATCCGCTGGCGTCCGGGATTCTGCCGGTCGCGTTCGGCGAGGCGACGAAGACTGTTCCCTTCGTGCAGGACGGCGAAAAGGCCTATCGCTTCACCGTGCGCTGGGGCATCGAAACTGACAGCGACGACGCCGACGGCAAACCCGTGCGCACATCCGATCGCCGGCCGGCGCCTGACCAGATCGCAAACCTGCTGCCAGAATTCACCGGCACGATCTTGCAGACGCCCCCTGTTTTCTCCGCCATCAAGATCGCGGGCGAGCGCGCCTACGACCTGGCGCGCGATGGCGAGGAGGTCATTCTCCAGCCCCGCCCCGTAACGATCCATTCGCTTGAGCTCATCAGCACGACAGACGACGATGCGGTCCTTGAAGCCAAGTGCGGCAAGGGCACCTACGTGCGCGCCATTGCGCGCGATCTTGGATGTCTGCTGGGATGTTTTGGCCATGTCACCGCGCTGCGGCGCACGCGCGTCGGCCCGTTTACCGAGGAAGACGCCGTTCCACTGGCCGATCTGGACGCAGAAGGCGCGCAGCCGTTCGAGGACTTGCTCTCGGTGGAAGCCGGACTGTCGGAAGTCGCCTGCGTGGTGGTTGACCGCGACGCCGCCGCCCGGTTGCGGCGCGGGCAATCCCTCATCCTGCGTGGGCGCGACGCGCCAGCCGAGGGATTCGCCTATGCGGCCTGCGGCGGCGTGCCTGTCGCTTTTGGCACGGTGCAGGGCGGCGAACTTTTGCCGAGCCGGGTTTTCAACCTGTCGTTTTGATCGCCAGTCACCCTGGGTGAAATCCGTTTCCCGTCCGCGTGCTGCGAGCCGGTCGCGGCTTGCCTTTGCATGGGCCCGCCTCCATAGTCCCGCCACCGATAAATAGCGCGCCACACCGCTGCGGTAAAACGCAACGAGGCATGAGTGCGCCCGGTAAATCCGCCCGCCTGCGGGCTAAAGGCTAGGAGAGGAAATGTATCTCGACACTCCAGAAGGTCAGCCCGACGACAAGGTCGCATGGGGCTCCGATGTCGCCGCGCAGATGCTGCGCCGCTTCGGCTTCAAATACGTAAGTCTCAATCCCGGCGCGAGCTATCGCGGCCTCCACGATTCCATCGTCAACCATCTGGGCAACCGCAATCCCGGCATGCTGCTGTGCCTGCATGAAGACCATGCGGTGGGCATTGCACACGGCTATGCGAAGGTGACGGATGAGCCCATGGCGGCGATCGTTCACTCGAACGTCGGCCTCATGCACGGCCACATGGCGATCTTCAACGCGTTCTGCGATCGCAAGCCGCTGTTCCTCATGGGCGCCACCGGCCCGATGGATTCCCATCAGCGTCGTCCTTGGATCGACTGGATTCACACGTCGTCCGATCAGGCCGGCATCGTGCGCGACATCATCAAGTTCGACGTGCAGCCGACGTCGCCGGAAGGCATCGTCGACGGCATGACGCGCGCCAACATTTCGACGCGTACGCAGCCCTGCGCGCCGGTCTACGTCGTGCTTGACGCTGGCCTCGGTGAAAGCTCGCTGGAAAACGTGCCCGTGTTCCCGGACATGGCCCGCTATCAGGCTCCCTCCGCGCCGCGCGCGCTGGATTCGGACCTGAAGAAAGCCGTGGAAATGATCAAGGCCGCCAAACGGCCGATGATCATGTGCGGCCGCAGCACGCGTTCTCAGGTCTCGTGGGACAACCGCGTAAAGCTCGCGGAGGCGCTGGGCGCCTGCGTGGTCAGCGACCTGAAGAACGGCGCCGCCTTCCCGACCGACCACCCCGCGCACACCATCGAGCCGTTCAACCAGCCCGGTCAGTCGCAGCGCGAAGTCATCGCTGAAGCCGATCTCATCATCGCGCTTGAATGGATCGACATGGGTGGCGCGATCTGCCCGCCCAAGGGCGGCGTGGACGTGCAGGCGAAGGTCATCAGCGTCACGATGGATCACCACCTGCATAACGGCGCACACATGGTCTATCAGGCCGTATCGCCCGCCGATCTGCTCGTGTCCGCGTGCCCGGAAGCCTTCGTGGCCGATTTGCTCGCGCATTTCAGCGGCAAGAAAGAGCCCTGGCGCGCTGCAAGCCGCAAGGAGTTCACACCGGGCGACGGATCG
>JAUXWZ010000118.1 GCA_030684835.1 Beijerinckiaceae bacterium | reverse complement strand
GTGGGCATGGTCGTCCGGCTGGGCGGCGGGCACCGCGATTTCGGAGCGGGCGGCATGAATGACGGCTTTCGGGGAACTATCAGTTACGTTTGAACGGCCGCAATGAAGGTCGGTTGCGGAACGACTGCTTGTTCAGCTTTTAGTCCACAAACAGAAGTTCCGCTCCCGGCCCCTTAGAAGCCGCAGTGACGATCCGCCGGATATCGGACGTTGCCAAAGTTGGCGACGGGTCATTACCGTACCGACGGGCATGCAGGGAGTTCGACCGCAGTTCCCACCCCGACCAAGTGGCACCGCGAATTCGTACGGAGTTTCAATGCCCGAAGGCGTTGATTATAAATTACTTTCAACGCCGTACTAAATGGCCGCAGTCCAGAGCTTGGGAGAATATACGGTCAAAAGAGAACAAGGGAGCGCCCTAGCGGCGTACGGCAGTCCAGAGGTCTAAAGGAAAAGTCGCGATTCCTTGGGCATTTCATTCCCGTTCAATCGACAAGAGAATGTTCGACCGGATTGAACTGGCGGAGGGAAAGGTCCTGAAATCCAACGTTCTCTTGTGGATGCCGCTCGGGTTTGCAAGGATTTTCTGACCGGCTGAGCATGTAATCGAGTGCGGACTCTTGTCAGGCCTGTTCGTGCGGCCGATTTGGAGCCGCTGGCCGGGATGGTGATGCGCGAAACGGGACCAAATCTCTGAAAGCGAGCTCGAGGCTCGGAGAACGTTTCTGGCTAGCCCGACTCGGATCATGTCGATCATTTGCCCATACGGTTCATGCCTTCCTTACAACTCGTAGGTTCGGCTTCGGCCCGCGCCGCCGATCAAGCGGCGCTTGCGATCGCCGTACTGCGATAATTTTCGCCGCGCATCAGCATCGCCCAGATGCCCCGCGCCATCTTGTTGGCCAGCGCGAAGGCCGCGACCATTGGGGGCTTGCGTTCCAACATGCGCGCCAGCCAAGGGTTCTTCGGGGCGCCGCGGCGTAGCGCCCAGCGAACGACGGCCATCGCCCCGGTGACCAGCAGGCGACGGATGTCGCGCTGACCCATCTTCGAGGTCTTCCCGAGCCGCTGCTTACCCCCACTCGAGTTCTGCCTCGGGACGAGGCCGAGCCAGGCCGCAAAATCGCGACCTCGTTTGAACTGCGCCATCGGCGGTGCAAAGGTCTCAACGGCTAAGGCGGTAATCGGCCCCATGCCCGGCATGGTCTGCAGGCGGCGTGATGTCTCCGCCTCCTTGGACATCGTGTCGATCGTCTTCTTCAGCGCATTGATTCGGGTGGTGAGCTGGGTGATTTGGTCCAGCAGTTCCCGACAGATATCGCGCGCGAGCTGCGGCAGGTGCGCGTTCGGATCCTCGATGACTTCCTCCAGGCGCCGAAGATGGCCGATCCCTTGTGGTGCGACGTAGCCGAACTCGTACAGGTGGGACCGCAAGGCGTTGATCACTTCGGTCCGCTGGTTCACAAACTGCTCGCGAGTGCGGAATACGATAGCCCGCGCCTGCTGCTCCTGCGTCTTTGGCTCAACATAACGCATGGTCGGTCGCAGCGCCGCCTCCACGATCGCTTCTGCGTCCGCAGCGTCGTTCTTCTGCCGCTTGATGAACGGCTTGACGTAACGCGGAGCGATCAGTTTGACCTCGTGGCCGAGGCGGTCCATCTCCCGCGCCCAATAATGCGCGCCGCCGCAAGCCTCCATCGCAATGACGCAGGGCGGATGCTCCGCCATGAAACGGTGGAACTGCGCCCGCGACAGCTTCTTCCGGAAAACCACCGAACCGTCTGCTGTTGCGCCGTGCAGCTGGAATACGTTCTTTGCCAGATCCACGCCGATGATAGTGATGACTTCCTTCATGATGCCCTCTCGCTCCTCTCGTGCTTCAGCATCATAAGCTTGACGTATCATGACGCCGTTGGGGAGAGCGGCATCCACCCCATCTCTGGACCGTAAGTCATTGTTTTGAATGACATAGAGGATTCTCAGAGCGTCATCTCGATAAAATTATCGCGCCGCCGGCTGCCGCGCCGTGCAGCTGGAACACGTTCTTTGCCAGATCCACGCCATTGATAGTGGTGACTTCGTTCATGATGCCCGCTCGCTCTTCTCATGACCTTCAGCATCATAAGCTTGACGCGTCATGACGCCGTTGGGGAAGCGGCATCCCCCATCTCTGGAATGGCGGAACGTCGGTCGCGCGATGCACGGATAAGGGGGCGTCCTGTGCCCTCATAACGTCGGCGCAGCACCTTTGGCTTTCGCCTCAAGCAGATGACTTACACGCGCCACCAGGTCTTCAACTGTGGTCACCCCGTGTCGCTCAATTCCGAAAAGCAGATTTTGCACACGTTCCCGCTCAGCGTTAGTCGCATCTGGGCGACACAACCGCGCAAATGCCAAATTCAAGTTGAGCAGCTGGTTCGGGCCGCCCTCAAGATGAAACAGTACAACCTCCAGCTAGAGTGTCGGCGTAAATGCTACAGTGCTTCCATTGCCGCAACCACTCGCGATCACGCCCTATGTTGAACATGACCGTCGCCGACGAACTTCGCGCGCTCAATCATTCCTCGTCCCAGTCGTCGTCGTCACCCGGCGGGTCTGTCCCTTCGGTAAAAGCTTTGGTCTAGCTCGCATTTCCCAAGGCGATGCGAACTTAAATGCCGTTTAGCTCGGCGCTCACATTGGCAAGTTTACTTTCGACCAGCGCGGCGGCGACTGCAGGACTTTCCGCTTCGATGAAGACGGTCGCGGCTAAGCTCACTAAGGACAACTTGAGTATCCATGGTCAGGCTCCCTGATCCGATGACTCCAGGGCCCGTCCATCGTTCCACAACGGATCAGTTGCGCAGCCCGTTAGGCGTGCCGCTCGCCCGATATTCCAGCCAATTGGGCCTCGTGCTGACCGACTTCGATCCGTATCGCGAACACCGCAGACGCAACGCGACGTCAATGACAGGGAAACCGTCGGGAAGGACGCTGACGTTGATTTGCCCTGCATGGCCACAAAGCGTTTCTTCGCAGATCGCGTCCAGAGAGACGACGCCGAGAGATCGGATGTTGCCGAGGGTCATCGGCTTGATCGGATTTCGGTCACGGGAGCGGCGCTGCATATCGTCACCCACAAAGCTCAAAAAAGGGAACTCTAGCTAAAGGGCGGCGTTTGTGCGCTGTTGATCTTAACCGGGAGCATCGGAATGCCAAGACAGAGACGAAACGTTGGACCTCGCGTGAAAATAGACATCGCTACGTTGTGAGATATGCCTCCCGATGAGCGCCTTCGTCTTCCCACGCGGATGGCCACCGAAAGCGGCGGGCGGTCAGAAGAGGAGTGGACGGATAAATACCGTGAAAACTTGGCCAAAGCCGAAGCCCTCGGTCGAACACGTCTCCCAACGTAAGACGGGACATGGGGAGGAAAAAATGGATCCAGTAGAACGCCTTGCGGCCCTCAATCGCGCTGGGGAAGCTATTCGACAAATCCAGGACATTGAAGCTCGTTTTGATGCAGCCAAAACCCGCACTGACATCATGAAGTTAATCAGTGAAGTCGCTGAGGCGAAGTCCGCAATCGACGTGATCAAGGAAGCCGTCGACGGTAAAACAGAGGCGATCAACGAGTCTCACGGCTCCGACGATATGCCTAGATCAGCTCCTACGTATCCGGAGGCATAGAAGGGCCCATGCAGCCCATCTCGCACCGTGAAAAACGAGTTCTTATGTCACCGTCGTTCGTCGCAGTTGTCACTGAGGAGGAACGAAGATGGGAGAAACACTGGATACCCCTAACAACTTCCCCGTTGCCCCGCTGCGCCTGTGGCCGCCAGAAATACGGCGTTATTGCGCCACCGTGGAATACGGAGTGGCCCGACCACATCTAGTCATATCTCGGACGTCTGCCTTCCCCTTGAAACGAAAGCGGCGAGGTTCCGCTTCCTTGTCGGTGAGCTGATCAATACGGCCCCGCATATCTTTGCGCGGCCGACGTGAAATCTTATCGCCGGCGAGCATACGAAATCCTGATAGCGCCTTCGATGTAACAGGGCTTTCAGGCCGATGTCATAGGGCGGGCAGCGGGTCTTAGGCAAGTCCTCTCCCGCCCGTATAGGCTAAAACGGAACCTAGACACTGCTTCCCGTGTTCCTGCTCTGTAAAGATGCAAGGAGCACGGACATGAGGCACATTGTTTTCGCGTTAGCAGCCATTTGCGCAGGCACCGTCGCTAC
>JAUXWZ010000107.1 GCA_030684835.1 Beijerinckiaceae bacterium | reverse complement strand
AATCGAGCGCAGGTCGCCCCCGCGCGCCAGCAGGTGCGTCGCGAAGGAATGTCGCAAAGCATGAGGCGTCGCCGAATCAGGCAGGCCCAGCGCGCCGCGCATGCGCTCCACCGTGAGCTGTATGATTCGCGGCGACAATTGGCCGCCTTTCACCCCCACAAACAAGGGCCCCTCGGGCGCCAGCGGATAAGGACACAGGCGCAGATAGTCTTCGATGGCTGTCCTCACCGGGGCGATGAGAGGCGCGCTGCGCGTCTTTTGGCCTTTTCCCACGATGGTCAGAACATCGAGACCCGCGGAAATTTCGTGTCTGCGAATGCCAAGCGCTTCCGAGATGCGCAGGCCCGCGCCGTAGAGCAGCGAGAGGACCGCCGCATCGCGCGAGGTCACCCAGGCCTCTTGCCCATCGCCGTCCAGAACATCGCCGTCAGTTACGCGCACGGCCGCGTCGAACGAGAGCGGTTTTGGCAGGCTGCGGTGAATCTTTGGGGCCCGGACGCCATTAAAGGGCGCGAGTTTGGCCTTTCCGTTGCGCTCCAGGTGGCGCGCGAAGGAGCGCATGGCCGCCAGTGCGCGCATTACGGTGCGGCTGCCGCAGCCCTGCGCTCTCTTATGCGCCATGAAGGCTCGGATGTCGGCAGGCTTGAGGGCGTTCAGCCGCTCGAGCGTGGCTGGTCCTTTTGATGCAACGAACCTCAGGAATTGCCGGACGTCACGACAATAGGCCTCCACAGTCAAGGGCGAGCAGCGCCGCTCTGAGGTGAGAAAGCGCGCCCAGCCAATGAGCTGGGCCGCCATGTCGGCCGGGAGATCGGGAAAGGCGTTTGGGGCCTGCGCCTGCGTGTTCATGGCCACACTGAGAGACCATGAAGGTCAATGAGCCCTGAAGGGCCAGGCGCCGCGCTGTTAGCCAGTCTTGATCTGCTCGATGGCAGTGGCCAGCAACTCGTCCATGGTGCGGCGAATCTGGTGGTCAGATTGCTGAACGCCGGCGGCGTCAAAATCCTTGCGCACCTTGCGGAAAACGCTCTCATCCCCGGCTTCCTCGAAAACCACGATAACCACGCTTTTGGCGTAGGCATCCGCCTCGTCGCCACTTTTGCCGAGTTTTTCCGCGGCCCAGAGGCCCAGGAGCTTGTTCCGGCGGGCGAGGGCCTTGAAGCGCAGTTCCTCGTCGTGAGCGAACTTCTTTTCGAAACCTTCCTCGCGCTTGTCGAAGCTGCTCATGCGAAAATTCTCCTTTTTGGGCACGCCGCAGGGCGCTTGGCGCATATAAGCGGGACGGCGGCGGATTGGAAGGCGCCATGCGTCCTGTAGTAATTGTACGGCGCGTCACGATCGGATAGGTTGTCGGCGCGGTAGTTTACAGGTATCGGCAGTCGTCCGGTCCGCCGGCGCGCCTTCGAGCTTACCGCACGTATGCCCCAGTTACCTACTTCTCCAGCACACGGTCCGCCCAAATGAACCGTCGACGTCGAATTTATGAAGGCAAGGCCAAGGTCCTTTATGAGGGTCCGGAGCCTGGTACTCTCATTCAGCATTTCAAGGACGATGCGACGGCCTTCAATGCGAAGAAGCACGAGGTCATCGACGGCAAGGGCGTTCTGAACAATCGCATCAGCGAGTACATTTTTCAGCACCTGAACGACATCGGCGTGCCGACGCATTTCATCCGGCGGCTCAACATGCGCGAACAGTTGATCCGCGAGGTCGAGATCGTGCCGCTCGAAGTCGTCGTGCGCAATGTCGCCGCCGGATCTCTGTCCCAGCGACTTGGCATCGAGGAAGGCACCGCCCTTCCCCGCTCCATCATCGAATTCTATTACAAGAACGACGCGCTCAATGACCCGATGGTGTCGGAGGAGCACATCACGGCCTTCGGCTGGGCGACGCCGCAGGAGATCGACGACATTATGGGTCTTGCGATCCGGGTGAACGATTTCCTCTCGGGCCTGTTCCTGGGCGTCGGTATTCGTCTTGTGGACTTCAAGATGGAATGCGGGCGTCTCTGGGAAGGCGACATGATGCGTATCGTCGTCGCCGACGAAATCTCGCCCGATTCGTGCCGGTTGTGGGACATCAAGTCGTCCGACAAGCTCGACAAGGATCGCTTCCGGCGTGACATGGGCGGGCTCGTTGAAGCCTATAGTGAGGTCGCGCGGCGTCTTGGCATCATGAACGACAATGAACCGGTGCGCACGAGCGGCCCCAAGCTCGTGAAGTAAAAGCCTTCCGGCGGTTCGCGTCGCTGCTTCGGTCTACCGGGGCGGCGCCGCGCATTGCGGATCAGCGGATTCGCAGCCGTTTTGCCTTTGGAGACCAGATCTATGAAAGCCCGCGTTACCGTCACTCTCAAGAATGGCGTGCTCGACCCTCAAGGCAAAGCCATTGAGGGCGCGCTGCGTTCGCTGGGCGTCGAAGGCGTCGAAAGTGTTCGTCAGGGCAAGATGTTCGAGGTCGAGGTGGCGACAAGCGACCCCGAACGCGCGCAGACGCTTCTGAAAGAGGCGTGCGAGCGCCTGCTCGCCAACACCGTGGTCGAAAACTATTCGATCGAACTTCTCTGAGGTCCCGTCCCATGCGTGCAGCCGTTCTGCTGTTTCCTGGATTGAATCGCGAGAATGACGCCATGCGCGCGCTGCAGCAGGCGGGCGGCGTGAAGCCAACGCTGGTTTGGCATTCCGATCATGAACTGCCGAAGGGCACGGATCTCGTCGTCGTGCCGGGCGGCTTCAGTTATGGCGACTACTTGCGGTGCGGCGCCATTGCAGGGCGCGCCAACATCATGAACGCAGTGCGCGCGCATGCGGAACGCGGCGGCCTGGTGCTGGGCATCTGCAACGGCTTCCAGATCTTGTGCGAGAGCGGGCTGCTGCCGGGCGTGCTGATGCGCAACAGCAATCTGCGCTTCATCTGCCGCATGCAGCATCTGCGCGT
>JAUXWZ010000104.1 GCA_030684835.1 Beijerinckiaceae bacterium | reverse complement strand
TGAAGAACGAGGACTTCGTCAAGGCGACGTTCAGCCCCGATATGCCCGCTGGCAAGCGCGAACTCTTCCACGATCCCGAACTCGACTTTTATGTGCTGGCCCATGTGCAGGACGGCGGCAAGCGCGGCACGCCGCACAGCCACGGCAATTCCTGGGCGATCTATGGCAACATCGACGGCGTCACCGAGATGACCGAATACAAGCGCACCAACCCGGAAAGCGAAGAGGCGGCCATTCTGGAAGTCACGGACGCTTACGGCATCGGCGCGGGCCAGACACGCGGCTACGGGCCGGGCATGATCCACTCGACGGCCCATCCCGAAAAGTGCTGGGTCATCCGCATCACCGGAACGGACCTCGACGTTCTGCCGCGTTACAAATTTCGCAAGTTCCGCGATCAGATCATCGAAAAGGCGGCCTGAGCCGCCCCTCTATCAGCCAAACCTGAGCGCGCCCTTGGGCACGAGCCCATGAGCGCTCAGGAAGCGGATCATCCCCCGGTCAAAGCCGTTGGGATCTTCGATGCAGCAGGCGTGGCCGGTGTTGGGCAGCACGAAATGCTCTGCGCCCGGGGTAAGGGAAGCCGTCACCCGGCCAGCAGGCAGCGATCCGTCGTGCTCCCCGTTGATGACGAGCACAGGGGGCTTCATCTCGCCAAGTCGCGGCGTCATGTTGCAGGTCGCACGGGCGCGGAAAATGTTGCCGATACAGGTCTGGTTGAGGTTCGCTGAATCCTCCACGAACAGGCGCAGCAGCCAGCCCCCCAATGGCGTGTCGCCAAACCCCGGCGCCACGTAGCCGCGCATCAGCGTCAGAAGATAGTCGCCGAGATCCTGCCCCTCGAACCCGGCCAGTATCTTTTCAACGTCGCGGGGTCCGCCGCTCGACCCTCCGACCAGAATCGCCGCTTCCACCATTTCCGGGTGATCCAGCGCAGTCAGCATGGAAATTCCCGACCCGACGCTGACCCCCGCGAAAATCGCCCTCTTAATCCCCTCGTCGGCGCACACGCCAAGGACGTCGTTCTTCATATCGGCCAGAGTGAATGGCGTATCCGGCTTGTCTGAGAGCCCGTAGCCGCGCAAATCGACAGCAATAACGCGGTAAAAGGCCGAGAAACGCGCCACCTGAAACATCCAGAGCCGCCGGTCGAACGGATTGGCGTGAATCAGCACCATGGGCGGCCCGTCGCCGTGAACTTCGTAATGGATGCGCAGGCCGTTGCGGGTGCTGTAGGGCATGAAGGAGCCTTCCTATGTTGCGCTGCAGCAAGACTTGCGCGCGCTCGTTCAGCATTAGCCCCTTGCAGGCAAGGGCTGTGCTTTACGCGGTGTCACGGAACCGTATAGATAATGTCACCATTCTGTCATCAGTTGGAAGCTAGGGCCTCACAGTGTTGCGTTCGCATTTTGCGTCTCTGCGGCAGGGGGTAGGCGCAAATGCGCCCGCGCCCGGCACACTTGCGCGCACATGGGCCTTTCCGGCGGCGCTTTTGCTCTGCGCGCTGGGTCTGTTCGCCGTCGAAGGCGAAATCATGCCGCGACTGCTTGTGGCTGCTGTTTTCTTTGGCTCCTTCGCGGTTGTTTTCGCGCTGACCGGTCGGCGATGGTTTTCGCTTTCGCTGGTCGTGCTGTTCAACGTCACTGTGTTCCTCTGCTCCATGCTGAAGTTCAGCATGGTCGCGATGAACCTGCACGCATACGACGCTCTTTTCTATTTATTCAGCCTCGCTCAACTGAATTTCTTCTGGCAGACATTTCCCCTCTACGCAGCCATTGCGATTGTGGGACTCACCGCTCTTGTTGCCCTGCTTCTCACGCTCTGGTGGCGTGAGCGGCCGGTGTCCATTGGTGGATTGCGCTATGCCGCGCTTGGCGTTGCGGGCCTTGCAATGGCGGCCGGCAGCGGCGCGGCGATCGCAGGGCGCGGCGCCACGTTCTTTGATCCCAATCGCCATATTTTTTCGGCGTTCATTTCATCGCTCGCGGACATTCCGCAATTGCTGAGCGCGCGCGGCTATCTGCAGATTACGGCGCAGGCGAGTCTGGCGCCGCTTCCTGCGGACGCCATCGTGTGTCGCCCGGACGGGACGCCGCCTGACATCGTTTTTTTTCTCGACGAGTCCGTGATGCCGCCGGGCGTCTATCCGCAGATCACGTACCCTGAGGAGGCCAAACAATTCTTTCCCTCGTTCGATGGGCGCACCCATAAACTGCGCGTGGAGACATTCGGCGGCGGAACATGGCTCACCGACTTCACGGCCCTCACAGGTCTGTCGACATCCATGTTCGGCAACATGCGAAATTTCGCCGCGCAATTAACGACGGGACGCTTGCGTCACTCGCTGCCACAATATCTCAAGGCCTGCGGGTACGACACGACGATCATCTATCCGTCGCTGGCGGAGTTTGCCGGTTCAGCGAAGTTTTATCGCTCCATCGGCTTTGACCGTGTGATCGACCGCAAGGCTCACAAGGCGCCGGACGAGCGCCAGCGCGACGCGTTTTACCTGAACGAAGTGCGCAAGGTGGTGGACGCGGCGGGCGCTGGCGAACAGAAGCGCAAGCCCCAGTTCATCGTCGCCTCCAGCATGTCGCCACACTCGCCGTGGAACTTTCGTTTCGCGCCAGAGGCCGTGAAGCCGGGCGAAGTCACGCGCTGGAACGCGGATCCCGAGATCGACGAATACCTCTGGCGCATCGTGCTCGCCAAGCGCGACCGCGACGCGTTTCGAGCCGATTTGAAACGCGCACATCCCGATCAGCCCTTCTTGTTCGTGAATTACGGCGACCATCAGCCAGCCCTTACGCGCCTGCCGCTCGCCAACGCCGAGGATCTCGCCAACACCGGCGCAGCCTGGCAACTCGATCCCACGTCGAGGGCCTTCACGACCTATTACGCGATCAATGCTCAGGGCTTCACACCACGGATCGAAATGCCCAAGGCGTCAATTATCGAAACGCCGCACCTGGCGACGCTCACGATTGCGGCCGCCGGCCTGCCACTCGATCCCGTTTATGCGCGCCGCCTTCGCTTGCTGGAGCATTGCGACGGCCTATATGCGACGTGTGCAGACCGCGGCGCGCTCATGGCGTTTCAGCGGTGGCTTGTCGACGCCGGATGGATCGCGCAGCGCTGACGGACGTTGTCTCGGTCGGACGCGACAAAGGCGGAAAATCAATGGACATTTCGTACGCCCAGAATCTTGAAGACTACGTTCTTTGGCGCGCGCTGGGTGAAAAGGCAGACGGGTTTTATATCGACGTTGGCGGCGGTCCTCCTGTCGCCGACAATGTTTCTTGCTGGTTTTATCTGCAGGGCTGGCGCGGGCTCATTGTCGAGCCGCAGGAAAATCTCGCGCGCGCCTACGCCTTCACGCGCCCGCGCGATTCAGTATTTTGCGGCGTCGCCGGCGCACAGTCTGGCGAGGTCGAGTTCCATATCGTGGACCGCCTGCACGGCTTTTCATCCGTGCGTGCGGACGCTGTGGCCCTCGCATCGCAGTTTGGCGCATCCCATCGCATTCAGCGCGTTGCGATGACGACTCTCAACGAACTCATTGCTCGCGAGGGCGTGCGCGACATCGACTTTTTGAAGATTGATGTTGAAGGCGCGGAGGCTGACGTGCTGGCCGGGCTGGACCTCTTGCGCCATCGGCCCCGCGCGCTCTGCATCGAGGCCGTCGCGCCCGGCGACATGGCGGAGAACTGGAGCGGCTGGGAGCCGGGCGTTGTCGCGGCGGGTTACGAATTCATGCTGTTCGATGGCCTCAATCGCTATTACGCGGCGCGTGAAGCTGCTGACGTGGTGGCGCGCTTCCCGCGCGTCAGGCCGGACTGGGGCGTCGTGCCGACGCTTGGAATATGGGAGCGGGCGCCCACCAACCCAGCGCATCCCGATCACGCGCTGGCGCTGCGGCTCGTGCGTGGATTGCTGAGCGCATTGCCGCGGCTTGATCGCGCGCTTCTGCTTGACGTGTTGACAGCGGGCATGACGCAAGAGGACTTCGCCGCTGAGGCGACGGCGAGCGCGAAAGTCGCCGCGCTGGCCCTTCTCTTGCCCGGCGCTCCGGCGCAGCAATTACGCGCGCGCTTCGCCGCAATCGAGGCGGCGAATGTGCGAGAATTTTGCGAGAAGGTCATGGCCAGCGATCATTACCGCGTCGCGCTCGCGCGCATCGCCATGAGCTATGACGGCGGCCAGCTTGTTGAAGGCGAGGCTATTTAGCCCCGCGCTTGGCCAGCCATTCGCGCATGAATTTGATTTCGGTTTCCTGCGTCCGCACGACCTCTTCCGCGAGCTTGCGGATTTCCGGGTCCTTCCCGTGCTGCAGCACGATTTTCGCCATGTCGACCGCGCCCTGATGATGCGGGATCATACCGCGCGCGAAGTCCGCGTCGGCGTCGCCGGTGAAGGCGATGTCCATGTCCTTGTGCATCTTGTCGTTGGCCGCGCGAAAGGCCTTCGTAGCTGCCGTGTCTGTGGTGGCCGGCTTTGCGGTGGTATGCCCCGAATGTGCGTCGTGTCCGGCGTGCTGGGCAAAGGCTGCCGCGCCGGGGAGGGCGATCCCTGCAAGGGCGAATCCGGCGGCGGCGGTGATGGCGGCGAAGCGGTTCATTCCAGTTTCCTCCATGAAAAAGAGGCGCGAACGCCTCTTTTGGGAACTTGCCGCTGGGCTGCGACTATTGCGCAGCTTGAGCGGTCAGGCGGCTCTTCAGATCGTTGATGATCTGCTCGGTCTTCATCACGTCGGCGTATTTGTGATGCAGGTCGAACAGATTCACCTTGTGCGAGATATCGCTGCGATCGAAGCAGCATTCCTCCGCCATGACCATATGGTATCCGTGGGAATAACCGTCAACAGTCGAGGCGCGCACGCATCCTGATGTGCTCTCGCCGAAGATGATGATCGTGTCGATCCCCATTTGGGCCAGATGCGCGATCAGCGGCGTCCCGAAGAAGGCGCTGGCGCGCTGCTTGAAGAGAACGACGTCGCCCGGCTGCGGCGCAAATTCAGGGCGTATCTCGTATACGTCCGCGCTGTGCGAGGGCGATTTGCGGTTTGTGGCCTTCACGGCGCCGGGCTTGGCCGCGGGGCGCGTCTCGCTGGTCGAGTAAAAGATCGGCAGGCCCGCGGCGCGCGCGGCGGCGAAGAGGCGCTGGGTCGGCGGGATGGCGTTGAAGGCGTTGATGCCGCACGAGGAGGGATATTCCTTCGAGACTTCGGCAACGGGCTTTGGCCCGCCCTGATAGGCGGATTCATAAAGATCGATCGCCAGCACGCACGCGTTCGGGCCAATGTAGAGATCGCGCTTGTAGTGCTTGTAGAGGTCGATCACGTCGGCGGGGATGACGTCTTTCCAGCAATGGTCTTCAAAATCGTCCTGCACGGAATCCTCCATTTTGTATGACCGCCGGAGGCGGCCCGTCCTCGACAAGTTTTCACCATCCAATAAGATGTGTCCACCTTCGCGAAAATGTTTGTGCAACAAGGGCGCCACAACCGATGCAGTCGACGACGCAGATCAGGCCGGGCGAGGAAACGGTCGAGACGCCCGGATCGTTCGACGCCGGGGTCTGGTTCGTCGGTCGCATCCACACCCCCTGGAAGACGCGGCGCGAATGCCCCAGGCGCGGCGATCTTGACGGTCCCGTCTGCCGGATCGAGGTCGATGCGCCCTGGCGCAAGGCGCTCGGCGGGCTGAGCCGCCATACCCATCTCCAGGTTCTCTACTGGATGCATGAGGCGCGGCGCGATCTCGTGACGCAGACCCCAAACCACACGGGCGCGGTGAGCGGCACGTTTTCCATCCGTTCGCCCAATCGCCCCAATCCCATCGCATCATCGCTCGTGGCCATTGTGGAAGTGCACGAGGATGGAGTCAGCGTGCGCGGGCTTGATTGCCTGGACGGCACCCCGCTCGTCGACCTTAAGCCCGAGGCGTGCCCGCACGACCGCGCGCGGCCAGAGGTGGCAGGCGGCTGATGCGCGTCACGCTGCGCCTTGATTTCGACGAACGCCGTCACCTGGGCCATGGCAAGGTGCGATTACTCGAACTTATCGACGTGCATGGTTCTATTTCATCAGCAGCCCGCGCAATGGGCATGTCTTACAGGCGCGCCTGGCTTTTGACCGACGAAGTGAACCGCATGTTCGCCGAGCCGGTCTTCGCCACCAGGCTGGGCGGAAAAGGCGGAGGCAAAGCGCAGCTGACGCAGTTCGGTCATTCGCTGGTCGACCTCTACAGGCGCATGGAGCGCCGGGCGGAGGATGATTTCGGCGCGGACATCGCAAAGCTTGAGGCTGCGCTTGCCCCTGCGCCCGGCATGGAAGACGCGCCCGGCGGCGCGATATGAGATGCGGCTGTTTCGCGCGTTGGCCTGATACTTGGAAGGGCCTATCAGTCGGGTCCGCCCGAAGGTGATTCTGCGAGGTCTAAACAGGTGAGCGTACCCGGCAAGCCGGAAGAAGTTGTTTCGGGCCCTATTCCGCCAGCAACGCCACGGATATTTTTCCGGGTTTTCCCCTCGATCATGCTGCCGATGTTCCTCGCCATGAGCGACCAAACCATCGTCGCGAGCGCGTTGCCGACGATCGCCGGCGCGCTGGGCGATGTGGAGCGTGTGTCCTGGATCGTCGTCGCCTATCTTCTCGCCGCGACGATCTCCGCGCCGCTCTACGGTTATCTGGGCGATTCTTTCGGTAGACGACGCCTGATGTTCATCGCATTGGCGATCTTCACGGTCGGCGCGATCCTCAATTCGTTTGCGACATCAATGATGATGATTGCAGCGACCCGCTTCATCCAGGGTCTGGGCGGCGGCGGCCTGATGAGCATGTCGCAGGCGTTGATCGGCGAGGTCGTGCCCCCGCGTCAGCGTGGACAATATCAGGGCTATCTGGCGGCGATTGGCGTAAGCGCCGCCGCGCTCGGGCCTGTCGCTGGCGGCTATCTCGCCGCGCATTTTGGCTGGCGCGCCGTGTTTCTCATGAACGTGCCGACGGCGATCATCGCGGGACTGTTGATGCTGCGCCTCGCGTCGCGTCCCGGCACGCGCAAGGAAGACTGGAACTTCGATACCCCCGGTCTTTTCCTTTTTGTCTGTTTTGTCGTGCCCGCGCTGCTTGCGCTCGAACAGGCGCGCCGCCTCGACATGTCGATGATGCCAGTCGCCGGTGCGCTTCTGGTGTTCTCGATTGTGTCTCTCGTCTTACTGGTGCGCCGCGAACGCGTTGCGCCCGCGCCGCTATTGCCCATCAAGCTGATGCGCCAACGCGCCATCTGGACCTCGCAGGCGATGGCGGCCTGCCACGGCGCGGCGCTCGTGGCGCTCATCGCCTTCACACCGCTTTACATGCGCATGATTGGCATCGGCGATCCCGCGCAGGTGAGCTGGGCTCTTTTGACAATCAGCGGCTGCATCGGTGTGTCCGCCGTGATTTCGGGACGGATCATCACGAGCACTGGCTACACGATGATCCTGCCGTCCGTCGGCTCGACCTGCACGACGATCATGCTTCTTTATCTGGCCACGCAGGCGGGGCGGCAGACGTTCGACCAGTTTCTCGTCTGGGCGGGCATCACGTCCGTCTTCATGGGCACGGTGATGGGCGTCGTGCAGGTGACGATCCAGACTGCGGCTGGCCGGCGCATGCTCGGCGTCGCTTCTGGCTCGATCCAGTTTGCGCGCAGCGTTGGCGCATCGTTTGGCGCTGCTCTGTTTGGCGCGGTTTTGTTTGCGACCGCCGCTGCAAGCGATCCTGCGGCAGGCGCGCTCTTTGTCGAGATCTTGCAGCAGGGACCGGCCGCGCTTGAAGGGCTCGATCCAGCACGCAACGCGGCGTTAAACGCCGTCATCGCGCGCGGATTTTCGAATGCGTTTCTCTTGCTGGCGGGTTTCACGGGAATCGGAGCGTTGCTGGCCTGGATAAACCCGCAACGCCGCGTTTGACGGCCCGCGTCAGTTCGCCATCAGCACGGGAATTTCCGCCTTCGCGAGAATGTAGGCTGTCGCGCCGCCAAAGATCATCTGCCGCAGCCGGCTTTGCGTGTAGGCGCCCTTGATGAGCATGTCGCCTCCGAGTTTGCTCGTCTGATCGAGAATCGACTCGCCATCAACCCGCCCTTTTGGCCGCGTCACCGCCTCCGCGTTCACCCCATTATAGCGCAGCGTGCGCGCCAGCATTTCACCGGGCGGTCCATCGACGCCGAACCCCTCGATGGTGAGCACGACAACGCTTTTCGCCTTGAGCAACATCGGCATTGCGAACGCAACTGCGCGCGCGGTTTCGGTGCTCTGGTTCCATGAAATGACGATTTTCTCGCCAAAGGGTTTCACGGGCGTTGACGGGGCCAGCAACACGGGCCGCCCGCTCTCGAATATTGCCGCTTCCGCAGTCGCCATGCGCGGGTCGCCGCGTTCGGAGCCGGGACGACCCATGATGGCAACGTCGAATGCGCGGGCCATCGACGCAGCCTGACTATCGCCAAGCGAATTTTCGCCCGCCCATGAGCACGTGGGCGTTCCGCCTCCGCCCGGACCTCCGGGAGCATGCAGCGGCACGCCGTTTTCCATCATAAAGCTCTCAAACTTGCGATGCGCCTCGTCGGCGATTTCGCGCCAGGCGTTCTGGTCTGACGCGGTCCAACTCACCGGCATATCAAAGGCGACAAGGTCTGGCAGGTCGGGGCCAAGCGGGGCCCCCTCAATGTTGCTCCCGAATTGCCGCGCCAAAAGCGCGGCTGTCCCGAGTACGCAGTCGATCGACGAATGCAGTTCAACCGGCACGAAAATGCTTTTCATATTCCCCTCCACACCGCCTCTCCCGAAGGAGCTCCCTGAGACGGATGAACGTTGTATTATACACCATCGTCGCAGGCTTGCCTTGTGTTCGTTTTCGCTTCGTTGCGGAGCGTGATCGGCAATCGCAACCATCCGGTTTGACGCTCGATTGGCCGGTCCCTAGATTGCCAGCCCGATCCACCTGCGCGCACGGGGAGTCTCCGCAGCCATGACCGAAGCCTACCTTTGCGCGGGCGTGCGAACACCAGTCGGGCGTTATGGCGGCGCGCTTTCGGCAGTCCGTCCTGACGACCTGCTGGCGCACGCGCTGTCGGCCTTGCTGGCAAAAATGCCTGGCCTTCCCGCGCACGCTATCGAGGAGGTGTTCGGTGGCTGCGCGAATCAGTCTGGCGAGGACAACCGCAACGTGGCGCGCATGGCGCTTTTGCTGGCCGGCATTCCGCAGGAGACGCCGGGGACGACGATCAACCGCTTGTGCGGCTCTGGGCTCGACGCCGTTGGAACAGCCGCCCGCGCGATCCGCGCCGGTGAGATGGATGTGGCGATTGCGTGCGGCGTCGAGAGCATGTCGAGGGCGCCTTTCGTCATGGGCAAGGCGACGGAGCCTTTCGCGCGCAACGCCGAACTGCATGATACGACGCTTGGCTGGCGCTTCATCAATCCAAAGATGAAAGTCATGTATGGCGTCGACGCCATGGGCGAGACCGCCGAAAACCTTGCCGCCGAACACCACATTTCCCGCGCCGATCAGGACGCGTTCGCGTTGCGTAGCCAAACGCGAGCCGCGCGCGCCATTGCTGCTGGCCGGCTTGCCAGAGAAATCGTCGCGGTCGAAATGACGGATCGCAAGGGTGCGGTCACAAGCGTTTTGCGCGACGAACATCCGCGCGAAACAACGCTCGAAAAACTTGGCGCGCTGAAGCCGATCTTCCGCAAGGACGGCTCAGTCACCGCAGGCAATTCGTCTGGTATCAATGATGGCGCGGCTGCGGTTCTCATTGCTTCGGAAAAGGCGGTGAAGGCGTATGGCCTCACGCCGCTTGCGCGCATCGCGGGGTTGGCCACTGCGGGCGTTGCGCCACGCATCATGGGCTTTGGGCCCGCACCCGCGACGCAGAAGCTGATGCAGAGGCTCGGATTGACCATCGGTGATTTTGGCGTCATCGAACTCAACGAAGCCTTTGCGGCGCAGGCGCTGGCCGTCACCCGCGCGCTGGGCCTTGCCGATGACGACGAGCGCGTTAACCCCAATGGCGGCGCCATCGCAATCGGCCATCCGCTCGGCATGTCGGGCGTGCGCATCGCACTCTCGGCGGCCATCGAAATGAACGAGCGCGGCGCCAGTCGCGCTCTTGCAACCATGTGCATTGGCGTCGGGCAGGGCATTTCGCTCGCGCTCGAGCGCCCCGTCTGACATGCGGAGGATATGATGAAGGTCGCTCTCATTCAGATGAATTCAGGCCCTGACAAGACGGCCAATCTCGCTGCGGCGCGCGATCTCATCGAGCGCGCTGTGCTTGAGGAAAAGCCCGACTGGGTTTGCTTGCCCGAAGTGTTCGACTTCATGGGCGGCTCGCGCGCTGAAAAGCAGGCGGTCGCGGAAGTGCTTCCCGGCGGGCCCGCATGGACCATGCTGCGCGATCTGGCGCGCAAGCATGGAATTTTCATCCACGGTGGTTCGATCCTTGAAAGTATTCCCGGCGAGGACCGGGTCGGAAACACAACAATCGTGTTCAATCGTTCGGGCGAAGAGATCGCGCGATATCGCAAGATTCACATGTTCGACATTACCGCGCCTGACGGACAACAATATCTCGAGAGCGCGGCGATGAAGCCCGGCGACGGCGTTGTGACCTATGATTGCGAGGGCGTCACGATTGGCTGTTCAATCTGTTACGACCTGCGTTTCCCCGATCTGTTTCAGGCGCTGGTGGCGCGCGGCGCGCAGATGATTGCGCTGCCCGCAGCCTTCACGCTGCAGACCGGCAAGGATCATTGGGAAGTGTTGCTGCGCGCCCGCGCCATCGAAACCGAAACGTATATGTGTGCGGCGGGGCAAACGGGGCTGCACATGCAGGGCAACGAGCAGCGCGCCACCTATGGCCATTCGCTTGTGGCCGATCCGTGGGGCCACGTTGTCGCACGCGCGTCCGATGGCGTGGGCTACGTTGCTGCTCGCATCGACCCCGCGCGCGTCGCCAGGGTGCGCGCGATGATTCCGGTCGCAAATCACAAGGTGAAACTGACATGACGAAAGCCGGCTCTCCGCTCGACAAGCTCGATCTCGACCGGCTGTTCTCACCGGAGTCGAAGCGCTCGCCGGAGATGGAGGCCGTATTCACCTTCGTTCAGGAGGAGGATAAGAAACTTCCCGACCAATCGAAGATGACGATGGCGGAACAGCGCCAAGTGCGCGCGCTTTCGTCGAAGCGCTGGAACTCGGATTTGCCAGCGGTCCGCAACGTCGAGCGCTTCACAATTGACGGCCTCACAGATGCGCCGCCGGTTGGCGTTGAACTCGTGACTCCGCTCGATTGCGCGCCCGGATGCATCGTCTACATGCACGGCGGCGGCTGGACGTTCGGAGGGCTGGATTCGCACCCAAACATTGCCTTCAACCTCGCCATCGCCACGAAGACACGCGTGCTGTCGGTGGATTATCGCCTTGCGCCAGAGCATCCTTTTCCGGCCGGCCTCGACGATGTGGTCGCCGCCATTCGCTATGTCGTGAAGCGCGGCGAAAGCGAAGCCAACTTTGCGGGCCCGATGGGAATCGCGGGCGATAGCGCAGGCGCCAATCTCGCCATGGCTGCAACGATGCGCGAAAACGAAACGGGTCGCCGGCGTCCCGATGTCGTGCTGGGATTTTATGGGGTGTGGGGATGCGACTTCGATACGCCGTCCTATCGCCGGTTTGGCGTCGGCCACGGCCTCAACGAAGCAGGCATGCGCAAATTTCTTGATTTCTATGCGCCCGGCGGCGATGGCCCCGGCGCGCTGCGCTACGACCCGCTCGTCTCGCCGCTCACTGCGAGCGAAGCCACGATGGCGAAATTGCCGCCGGTTTATCTCAACGCCGCGGGGCTTGATCCGCTGCTGTCAGACACGATCTCGATGGCGCGCAAGCTCGAAGAGGCGGGCGCTGTTTATGACGTCAACGTGCATGAAGGCGTGCACCATGGCTTCATGCAAATTACGTCGCGCCTGTCGCAAGCGCGCAGCGCCTATGAGCTGGCGGGCGCGTTCTGGCTCAAGCACACGCGCTGACCCAGTCGCGTTGACCCAGACGCGCTGACCTATGTCAGGACGCCAGATCCGCAACCACCGAATCGAGAACGGGGAAGCCTTCCTGTGAGACGCGGATGCGCCCATCGGGCGCCTCCTCGATCATGCCATCGTCCATGAGATCGCGCACGCGCGAGCGATCGAGAGGGCGTCCGCGCACGAGTTCGTAACGTGCGGGCAAAATTCCTTCCGACAAACGCAGGCCCATAAGCAGGAATTCGTCGCCCTGCTCCTCCGGAGAAAGTGGCTCATCCTCGATCAGGCCATGGCCGTCCGTCTCAACGCAGGTGAGCCACATTTCGGGATGTTTCTCGGTCGATTGCGCAAAGCGCCCGCGATTTGTGACGATGCGCCCATGAGCGCCCGGTCCCACGCCCGCATACTCGCCGTAGCGCCAGTAAACGAGATTATGCGCGCTCTCTTCGCCACGCCGAGCATGGTTTGAAATTTCGTAACGGAACAGTCCCGCCTTTTCGGTGACGTCCTGCGTCACGTCCCAGAGCGCCCGCCCGGTCTCGGGATCGGGCGTCACGAGCTTGCCGGCCCGCTCCAGCCGCTCAAACATCGTGCCGGGCTCGATTGTGAGCTGATAGAGCGAAAGATGCCCCCCGGCGCGCTTTGAAGCCTCCGTCAGCTCGGCCCGCCACTGATCGGGCGTCTGGCCGGGCCGCGCGTAAATGAGATCGAATGAAAACCGTTCGAAAATGGCTGACGCCACGCCGACGGCGATCATCGCTTCGGCGGCGGTGTGCATGCGGCCAAGGGCTCGCAGATCCGCGTCATTCATCGCCTGAACGCCCAGCGACACGCGATTGACGCCTGCAGAGCGATAGCCTTTGAAACGTCCCGCTTCCACAGATGTTGGATTGGCTTCCAGCGTGATTTCGGCGCCGGGCTTGATAGTCCAGGCCTGGCCGATCGCCTCGATGATCGCGCCGACCGTCCCGGGCTTCATGAGCGAGGGTGTGCCGCCGCCAAAAAAGATTGAGGCGACTTCGCGTCCCGGCGAGAGTGCTGCGCGATGGGCGATCTCTGCGCGGAAAGCAGCGATGTAGCGCGATTCGTCGATACCCGTTGTGCGCACGTGGCTGTTGAAGTCACAATACGGGCACTTGGACAGACAGAAGGGCCAATGGACGTAAACGCCGAACCCTGGGTCCAGCGCGTTGTCCTGGCTTTTTACGATTCGCGACGCCATGTCCCGCTTATGGCATGGCAGATGGGCGCGGTCACGCGGGAGGCGTCAAAAGGCGAGGAATACGAAGAATTCCTCGCCTTTTCTGTACTTCGCATCCGGCCTTGCGAGGTTAGCGCAGGCCCAGGAAGGAAAGAATAACGAGAACGACGACAATCAAGCCGACAATGTAGATGATGCTGTTCATGATTCTCTCCGTTGAAGGCCCGGGATCGCCTTTTTCTTGCACATCCCCAGCACGTTGATCCTGGCCGCCAACGCGGCGTTAACAGGAAAGGTTCCGGTTGAGTTTCAACGACACGCCATCCGTAAAACGTCCGGTTCTCCATCGGGTTCTCGGTTTCTGGCAGCTGGCGCTCTATGGAGTGAGCGTCATTGTGGGGGCTGGAATTTATGTGGCGATCGGGGAGGTGCAGGCCCGCGCGGGGTCGTCAGCGCCCCTGTCCTTCCTCATCGCCGGTATTGCGGCTGCGCTGACGGGATTGAGCTACGCCGACCTTGCGAGCCGGTGGCCCCATTCGGCGGGCGCCGCCGCCTTCGTGGAGCAAGGACTGGGCTCGCCGTGGTTGGCTCGGATCGTGGCGCTCGCGCTCACACTGGCCGTGTGCGTATCGGCCGCCTCCATCGCCAGCGGCTCCGTAAAATATTTTGTCCTGATCGTGGCGCTGCCAGATTTGCTGATCATCGCGATCCTGATCGTTGGCTTCACGTTACTGGCGCTGGGGGGCGTGCGCCAAAGCGTCGGATTCGCTGCGATCCTGGGACTTGTCGAAGTTGGCGGCCTTCTGGCGGTTATAGGCGCTGGCCTTGTAAAGGCGCCCGCCTATGATGTGATGGCTTTGGCGCCGACGCTGACCCAATGGCCCGGGGTGATTGGCGGCGCATTCATCGCGTTTTTTGCTTTCATCGGCTTTGAAGCGCTGGCCAACATGGGCGAAGAAACAAAAGATCCTACGCGCACCTTGCCGCGCGCAATTCTGGCCGCTGTGGCGCTCAGTATCCTTCTTTATGTCGCAGTGGCCACAGCTGCGGTTTGGGCCGGGCAGGCTGATGCGGGCAATCCGTTGCTTGGGTTATTCACGGGAGAGGCAGCGTTCGCGTTCGCGCTGGTGGGCGCGCTCGCCATTTCCAACGGCGTGCTCGTGGAAATCATCATGCTCTCGCGGCTGTTTTACGGCATGGCTTCACGAGGCCACGCGCCCTCTATTCTGGCCAATGTCAGCCAACGCACCCAGACGCCTGTCGTTGCCACACTTCTTGCTGGCGCTTTGGTGCTTTCAATTGCCCTGTTCTTTCCTTTCGAACGGCTTCTGTCTCTGGCAAACGTGCTGACGCTCACCGTCTTTACGGTTGTCAATCTTGTGGCTGTCCGGGTTCGCGCCAATCCCGCCGCGCCGCCCAGCAGAGTTTGGTCCCCGGTCTGGACGGCGCCTCTTGCGGTGCTGATGACGCTTTCGCTTGGCGTGTCTGAATTCTTCTGATGCGTCTTTCCATAAGGCGGCGCGCAGGCTTACAAGAGACCCGCGAGAACACACGCGGCTGCGGCTAAGGAGGACGATCGGGAGGATGGCAGTCAGCGACATCAAATACCGCCTGCTGATCCCGTTTCTTCTCCATTCGGCCCTGTTCCAGATCGTCACTGCGGTGACGCGCGTGACGGTTTCCTATCGCTCCATCGAACTCGACCTGCCTCTCGCCTGGTATGGCGCGATTTCGTCCGGCTACGCGCTTTTGCCGATTTTCGTCGCTCTTCCCCTTGGCCGCTGGATAGACACGGGCCGTGATTCGCAAGCGATCTGGGCGGGTTCGGCATTCACGCTCGCGGCCAATCTCGGCCTCTGGTTCGCGCCCAATTCGCCATGGCACCTGCTGACCTTCACGGTGATTGGCGGCATTGGGCATTTGTTCCTGATGGCGGGGCATCAGATGTTCGTTCTGCGCTGCGCGGGGACGGCGGGCCGTGAATCGGTGCTGGGCCATTACATGGTGGCGCTCGCGCTCGGGCAGATGATTGGCCCGCTCATTGTGGGCTGGTCCGCCGGGTCGGCGGAGGTTGCACCCACCGCTCCGCTATTTGCGCTGGCTGTGGCGCTTGCCGCCGCCACGCTGGTGGGCGCGTTCGCCATGCCGCCCACAAAGCCAGATCCGGCAGGGACAAAGCGACAGACGCCCGCCTCGGTGGGCGAATTGTTGCGCGTGCGCGGGCTCGTGGTGGTGATCCTGGCCAGCGTCATGACCGTCGCGTCGATGGATCTGTTCATGATTTACATGCCGCTTCTAGGCGCCGAACGAGGCATCGGCGCATGGCACGTCGGCATGCTTTTGATGACGCGCGCCTTGGCCTCCATCGCTTCGCGCCTTTTCTATGCGCACATGATCGCCGCGCTGGGCCGCGCCAACCTCACGCTGGTGACAATGGTCTGCGGCGCCGTGGGCTTCGCGATCCTCGCCGCGCCTGTGCCGCTGCCGGTGATGTATTTCGCCGTCGCCTGTATGGGATTTGGGCTGGGACTGGCGGTTGTGCTCTGCTTGTCGAACGTGGTCGAACTTGCGCCGACATCGGCGCGCGGCATCGCGATGACCATGCGGCTCACGGGCAACCGCATGGGCCAATTCATTTTCCCGTTTTTTGCCGGATTGCTCGGCGCGGCTGCAGGCGTCGGCGCCATTCTCGGCGTAACGTCCGTTGCGCTGCTCGCCTCCGCCATCGCCACCTGGCGCAGCATCGCATCGCGCAAATCGTCGTGACGCTTTCAGCTTGCCCTCGGCCTCGTTTTCCGCGATTTCTGTGGCGGGAAACGCTTAAAGCAAACGCTTGAATCAACACGCTTGAACATCAACACGCTTGAACATGGGGCGAGCATGAAAGCCGCAGTCTTCCACGAATATGGTCCGCCGGATGTCCTGAAATATGAGGACGTGCCCACGCCCGAGCCGCGCGAAGGCGAGATTCGCATCAAGGTGCGCGGCGCCACCGTCAACCGCGTGCTCGATGTGGCGCTGCGGCGCGGCGCGCAGATGCAGCGCAAGGCGACTCTGCCGTGTATTCCCGGCGTTGATTGCGCGGGCACTGTGGACGCCATCGGCCCCGGCGTGACGCGATGGAAAGTGGGCGACCGTGTGGTGGCCGCCGGCGGCATGCCGCTCGATGTCGTGCGCGAGGACGAGGCGGACTACAAGGGTCCGCAGGGCATGATGGGCATCAGGCGCCCCGGCGGGTTTGCCGAATATGTGTGCGTGCCCTCCATCGCCGCGGCGCCTCTGCCAGAAGGAATTTCCTTCCATGAGGCGGCGGTGGTGATGCGTCATTGCCCCACGGCGTGGAACCTGCTGATCAATGTCGCCGATCTCAAGAAAGGCGAATGGGTGCTCATCATGGGCGCCAGCGGCAATCTTGGTCAGGTTGGCATTCAAATCGCCAAAAACGTCGTTGGCGCAAAGGTTATCTGCACGGCGGGTTCACGCGCACGCGCCGACAAGGGCCTTGAACTGGGCGCCGACTACGCAATTGATTATTCGACGCAGGATATCTGCGAAGAGATTATGAAGATCACGGACGGCAAGGGCGTCAACGTAATCTACGACAACATCGCCAATCCCGATGTGTTGCCAAAAGCGTTTCATGCGCTGGGCGAAAATGGCCGTCTTGTCACAGCGGGCGCGCATGGCGGGCCGAACGTGATGATCGATTTCTTCCATCTCTATGATCGCAAGATCACGATCAAGGGCCAGCCGGGCTCGCGCAAGGAGGATTTGCCCAAGTGCTTCGCCGCTGCGGCTGAAGGCAAGATCAAGGCGCCCGTCGCGCATGTTCTGCCACTCTCACAGGCCCGCAAGGCGCACGAGATGATGGAGTCCGATCCCGGCATGGGCAAGATCGTGCTCGATCCCACAATGGGCTGAGTGTTCCGCAAAGCATAAAAGCAAAGAGCCCGGAAGCATTGCTTCCGGGCTCTTGAATTTAGAGAGCAGCCTTGCTTATTCGGCGGTCGTGATCTTGCGCATGCGCTCGATCGTCGCTTCGTCGACGGACAGCGTATCCGCGATGATCTTGGCGAGTTCCTCACCAGTCGCGGGTACGAAGTCGAGCTGCGCCTTGCTTACTTCCGCGAGCAGGTCCTTGTCTTTCATCGTCGCGTCGAATGCCGCGCGCAGCGCCTGCGCCCGATCGGCGGGAATGCCAGGAGGCGCGAGGAAGGAGCGGCCAACCTCGGCGCTCGAAATAGCGAAGGTGAGCAGCTTGCGATCCGCGTCGTTCGTCGCAAGGTCGAGCGGCGTCGGAACGTCGGGCAATTCGGGTGAACGCTTCATCACGTACTGAACTGGCAGAAAAGCGCGCTTCTCGGTAAGCCAGTTCATGCGCGTGCTCTTCATCGTGTTCCACGATGTGAGGGCGCCATCCATTTCGCCTCGCTCGACGGCGAGCAGGCCGTCGGTCGATCCGGGATAGCCGCGGACCACCTTGTACTTCGTGCCGATCGTCGCATTGAGCAAGCGGGGATAACTGTCGGAAGGCGAGCCGGGGCCCGTGCTGGCGACCGGCGTTTCGTGCTTCTTCGCGCCTTCGATCGTGTGTCCCGGCGACTTCGTCGAGAGAACATGGATCTCGATGTTGGAGGTTGCGCGGCCGATCCAGGTGAATTCGTTGGATTTGTACTGGACAGCCTTGTTCTTCAACGCTTCCTCGATCGCCACGTTCTGCGTGATGATCGCCATCGCGGTGCCGTCTTTGGGCGCAGCGCGATACATGAAGTTTGTCGCGGTAAGCCCGCCTGCGCCCGGCATGTTTGAGCCGATCACGGTCGGATTGCCCGGGATATGCTTGCCGATATGGCGCGCGACCATGCGACCAAAGAGATCGTAGGTGCCGCCGGGCGAGAAGGCGATGTAGATCGTCACCGTCTTGCCCTTGTAGAAATCGGCAACGGATTGAGCCTGCGCGCTGGCGCTCGCTGCAATGATGGCTCCAGCAGCCAAAATGGTGGTGTGAAGTTTTTTCATTTTCTCCCTCCCTTCCAGGGGACCCGTTCCCGGGCGGTCCTCCGATTAAGCAAGCGCAGCCACAGATGCAAGCTTCGCAGGCGTAAACAAGTCCCACCAAGCTACTTGGCGGGCCTTCCGCGTCAACTTGTCCGCTTCATGCGAGGCGCTTGCAGCCGAGCCGTCGTAGAGTCACCCTGGGGTAATTCTCAAATTCCGCAAACTTTACGGGTTGGCGTCATAGCAGACTTGGCGCGCTCTGCGCTGAGCCTCTATAGTCCGCGCTCTTTGCGCACGGGAACGCCCGGCGCAGCCCGGGCGACGAAAACGCGCCCAGTTCGGGAGGGATACGAAATGGAAGGTATGCGAAACCTCGCCAGCGCGGCGGCGACAGCGGCGCTCGGCGTCCTGCTGGCGGCTCCAGCCTCAGCGCAGTCCGTGGCCGAATTCTACAAAGGCAAGACCGTCAACGTGCTGATCGGCGTCGGCGTGGGCGGCGAGTACGATCTGCACGCGCGCCTCGTCTCCCGCTATATCGGAAAGCACATCCCCGGCGCGCCGACACTTGTGCCGCAGAACATGCTAGGCGCCGGGGGCGCCAAGATGGCTGCTTACCTCGCCGAAGTTGCGCCCAAGGACGGCACCAACATTGGCATGATCGCCAACAATTTTCCCGCCATGCAGGCGGCTGGCCTTGAAGTGATTCGCTTCGATGTCGGCAAGTTCCAGTGGATCGGTTCCATTTCGCCCACGGTGGAGACAATGACGGCGTGGCATACGGCCGGCGTCACCACTATTGAGCAGGCGCGCGAGAAGGAAGTCGTCGCCGGCGCCAGCGGCAAGGGCGCTATCACCTATTCATTCCCCGCGATGCTCAACGAATTCCTGGGCACAAAATTCAAGATCGTCGCCGGCTATCAGGGCGGCAACGCGATCAATCTCGCCATGGAGCGGGGCGAGGTGCAGGCCCGCAACAACACCTGGTCCAGCTGGAAGGTGACGAAGCCCGACTGGCTGAAGAACGGCGACATCAAGATCCTTGTTTATGCTGGCCCCAAGCCAAAGGATCTACCCGGCGTCCCCTCCGTGACCGAACTCATGAAGAACGAGGATGAGCGCCGCATCGTTGATCTCATCGTGTCTGGCACGGAATTGGGCCGTCCTCTGGCGTTTGCTGGCGGCGTGCCCGCAGACCGGGTCGCCGCGCTACGCAAGGCTTTCATGGAGACGATGAAGGATCCCGAATTCATGAAGGAGGCTGCAAAGCTTCAGATCGAGATCGAGCCGGTCAGTGGCGAGCACATGCAGAAGGTGGTCGAGAACGTGCTGGCGACGCCGAAGAATTTGGCGACGCGCGCGCGGGCTTTGATTGAGTAGCCGCGCTTATTTTCCAGTCGCGTTACGCCCTATAATAAACTCAACCCGGCCGCGTTCGCGCGGCCGCATCCACATCGGGGATATGCAATGAGCGTCGAGTTCAAGGGCAGACGAGAGGACTACCGGCTTGTCACCGGGCAGGGCAAGTATACCTCCGACTGGTCATTCCCTGATGAAGCGTCTGGATTTTTCCTGCGCGCAGACAGGGCGCATGCGAAGATCGTATCGTTTGACGCCACCGCGGCCCGCGCGCATCCCGGTGTGCTGTGTGTGCTCACCGGCGAAGATGTGCGCGACTGCGCGCCCATTCCCCCACTCTTGAAATATCCCGGCTTGGGCGGCATGGCGCTGCGCCTGACGGGGCGCGAAATTCTCAGCCGCGAGCGCGTGCGGTACGGCGGCGAACCCGTCGCCTTTGTGGTCGCAACCACGCTCGCCAACGCCATGGACGCGGCGGAATTGATCGAGGTTGAATACGAGGACCTGCCGGTTGTGCTCGACGCAGAGAAAGCGTTGCAGCCCGGCGCTCCGCTCCTTTATGACAACATCGAAAACAACCTCGCCTTCGATTACGAGTACGGCGACCGCGTAAAGACGGAAGACGCGTTCGCGCGCGCCGCACACGTCACAAAACTCACGCTGGACGCAGCGCGCATCGCTGGCAATCCGATGGAGCCAAAGGCCTGCGTCGCCAAGTTCGACGCGGGCAAGGACATGTACGACGTGTACGTGCCCACGCAAGGCATCACGCTCATGCGTCCCGGCCTTGCCATCGCAGCCGGCGTGCCGGAAGAAAAAATTCGCGTCTATGCGCTGGATGTCGGCGGCGGCTTTGGCGTTCGCGGAGAGGCTTATCCTGAGTTTGTCGCCTGCATGATCGCAGCCAAGAAAATTGGCAAGCCGGTGCGATGGGTATCCACGCGCTCGGAGACAATTTTGTCGGACCATCACGGACGCGGCGCGAAGATGACCGGCGAGCTGGCGCTGGACGCGGAAGGCAAGTTCATCGGCCTGCGCATTCAATGGATCGTGGATTGCGGCGCGCATCTGTCCGGCCCGGGCCCGTTCATCAACACGATGGCGCCCAGCGTTCACGCGGCGACCGTGTATCAAATTCCTGCGCTTGTCGGCCTGCATCGCCTCGTGCTGACCAATCGCACGCCCACCACCGCCTATCGCGGCGCCGCGCGTCCCAACGTTAGTTATCTCATGGAGCGTCTTGTTGAAGAGGCGGCCCGCGAAACCGGGCGCGATCGCATCGAACTGCGCAAGAAAAACCTCATTCCCAGAGACGCGTTTCCTTACAAGACGCCCACAGGCTCCGTGTATGACAGCGGCGATCCGGCGGGCCTGCTCGCGGATGTTTTGAAAGAAGCGGATTGGAAGGGCGTGGAAAAGCGCCGCAAGGCCGCGCAAAAGCGCGGACGCCTTTATGGCGCCGCGTGCTCGCTCTTCATCGAGCCGTCAGGCGGCGGCGCCGCGCCACGCGAGGAAGCCGCGATTCGCTTTGGCGACAACGGCAATCCGGTGCTTTACACCGTGTCCGGCCCGTCAGGGCAGGGGCACGAGACGGTGTTTCCCGAAATTGTCGGCCGCATTTTTGGCGTTGACCCGGAAAAGATCACCTTCCGCGCCAGCGATCCCGACGGCCCCGCGCTCATTGGCCTTGGCACGATCGGCTCACGCTCGATGATGACGCATGGCAGCGCGTTGTCGAACGCGGCCAACACCGTGATCGTCAAGGGCCGCGAACTCGCGTCGAAACACTTCGAGGCCGCTGAAGCCGACATCGAGTTTGGCGATGGAAACTACCGCGTGCGCGGGACGGACCTTTCCATTGGTCTGCTCGATCTCGCGAAGAAATACGCGACCGGCGGAGAGAACCCGCTCGACACAATCGACTCCCATCCCATGACGTCAAATTTTCCCACTGGCGCGCATATTGCCGAAGTGGAGATCGACCCTGAAACCGGCGTCATCGACATCGTGAAATACGTCGCTGTGGACGATGCGGGCGTGGTGCTCAATCACACGTTGGCGGAGGGCCAGGTGCATGGCGGCATCATGCAGGGGCTCGGTCAGGTGATGGGCGAGATTTGCATATATGATGAGACCAGCGGGCAGATGATCACGGGCTCGTTCATGGACTATTTCATGCCCCGCGCCGACCTCCTGCCGCCGCTCGCGCTCTTCGACCGCCCCATCCCCTCACCCAACAATCCGCTGGGCGTAAAGGGCGTCGGCGAAGCGGGCACGACAGGCGCGGTGCCGACAGTGACGAACGCCATCATCGACGCCCTGCGCCCGCTAGGCATCCACGACATCGCATTGCCCGCGACGCCCGCGAAGGTGTGGGGGATGATTAAGGGGGCGAAGAAGTAATCGCTCTGTCCCGCCTAATCCAAACACTTGCCGGCCAGCATCTGGAACGCCCGCGCCCTGTGCGACAGCGCCTGCGATCCGTCAGCCGGGATGCCGTGCTTTTCTTCCGAGCTCATCTCGCCAAAAGTCCGCTCATGCCCGTCCGGCTGGAAGAACGGGTCGTATCCGAAGCCCTTTTCGCCGCGCGGCTTGTCGATGAAGCCGAACACCTTGCCCTCGAAGGTCTCCAGATGCCCGTCGGGCCAGCAGATCGCCAGCGCGGAGACGAAATGGGCCCGCCGTTGCGCGGGCTCCACCGCGCCGCGGTCGGTTAGCATGTCGGTGATTCTGCTCATGGCGGAGGGAAAGTCCCCCGCTTCTTTCGCCCAACGTGCGGAATAAATGCCCGGGTCGCCGCCCAGCGCATCGACACACAGGCCCGAATCGTCGGCGAAGGAGGGCAAGCCCGTGGCCTCGGTCGCCGCGCGCGCCTTGATCTCGGCGTTGGCCAGAAATGTCGTGCCCGTCTCGTCGGGCTCGGGCAGGCCGAGTTCGCCCGCCGAGGTTGCCCCGATGCCGTAAGGGGCCAGCAATTCCTTCATTTCCCGCAGCTTTCCGGGATTGTGCGTGGCGATCACCACGCGGCCTTCAAGCTTGCGATGTGCCGAGTGTGCGCTCATCATTGTTTTCCATCAAAGCCGAAACCAGTTTTGCCGCGTTATAGGCGAGACAGCGCCTCGCGGCGAGCCAGCGGAAAGGGAGACCACCATGACGTCCCATAGCGAAAGCCCACTCGGTCTGCTCGAGCCCGCCCGGCTGGTGCCGCTCATCGCCATCGAGCGGTTGGAGGACGCCGTGCCGCTTGCCCGCGCGCTCGTCGAGGCTGGATTGCCCACGATGGAGATCGCGTTGCGGAACAAGGTCGCACCGCACGCCATCCGCGAAATACGCGCCCATGTGCCGGAGGCCATTCCCGCCGCAGGCAACGTGATGACGCCGCACGATCTCGCCGTCGCGCTGGACGCGGGCGCGCGATTCGCATTCTCGCCGGGCTCCACGCCTGCGCTGCTCGAGGCAGCGGCGCGCATGACCGAGTTTCCGTTCGTCCCCGGCATCGCCACGGCATCAGAATTGATGATGGCGATTTCGGCGGGCTTTCACGTGGTGAAGTTTTTCCCCGGCGCGGCGATGGGCGGTCCCGCGGCGCTGCGGTCCATGGGTTCGGCCTTCCCCCACGCCCGTTTTGTGCCGACCGGCGGCACGAACGAGGACGATCTCGACGACTGGCTTGCGCAGCCCAACGTCATCGCGGTGGGCGGCGCGTGGCTCGCGCCCAAGGATGAGATCGACCGTCGCGATTGGGCGGGCATATCAGCCCGCGCCAAGGCGGCCGTGGCGCGCCATGGGGTGATCCGGCGGACGGGCTGAGCGCGGGGGGCGTCAGCCCACCGTCTGCTTCTGCAAGGCGACGAGTTCGCCGATGCCCTTTTTGGCGAGCGCCATCAGCTCGCCAAGCTGCGCTTCGGTGAAGGTCGCGCCCTCGGCGGTGGCCTGCACTTCAACGAGAGCGCCGCCGCCCGTCATCACGAAATTGCCGTCCGTGTGCGCGCCAGAATCTTCGATGTAGTCGAGATCGAGCACGCTCAGGCCCTGATAAACGCCGCACGAGACGGCGGCGACGTGGTCGCGCAGCGGCATGTCGCGGATCATTGAGCGACCGTGCATCCACTTCAGGCAATCGTGCAGCGCGACCCACGCGCCGGTGATGGCTGCTGTGCGCGTGCCGCCGTCGGCCTGCAGCACGTCGCAGTCGATCACAATCTGGCGTTCGCCGAGCGCCTGCAGATCAACAACCGCGCGCAGCGAGCGGCCGATGAGGCGCTGGATTTCCTGCGTGCGGCCCGATGGCTTGCCGGATGTGACTTCGCGGCGCGTACGCGTCTGCGTGGCGCGCGGCAGCATGGAATATTCGGCCGTCACCCAGCCTCGGCCCTGTCCGCGCAGCCACGGCGGCGGCTTGTCTTCGAGCGAGGCGGCGCACAGCACATGGGTCTCGCCAAACTTGACGAGGCAGGAGCCTTCGGCGAATCGCGCGACGTTGCGTTCGAGCGAGACGGCGCGCATCTGGTCGAGAGCGCGTTTGGACGGACGCATGTTGATCTCCGGCTGAAAAGTTGCGCGGGTCTAATCCGAAACGGCTCTGCGGACAAGCTGCACGGGGTCACATGAACCCGGGCAGGGCGATATCCTTGCGTCCGGGCGCCTGCGCGCCGCGCCGGGCGCAGGTCCACGCGGCGCACGCGCTCGCGAAGGTCAGCCAGCGGCGAAGCGCCTCGGGGTCGATAGGCGCCGCGTCAGGGCCCAGCGCGCCGCCCCGCGCCATTTCCGCCAGCAGCGCGGCGGTGAAGGCGTCGCCCGCCCCCACTGTGTCGACGACGTCCACCGCCGGGGCGAGCGCGTGAAAACGCCCGTCCGCGGTGAACGCGGTCACGCCCAGTTCGCCCTTTGTGAGGACCGCCAGCCGCGGCCCCATCCCGCTCCAGGCAGCCATCGCGTCAAGCGGGTTCAGCGCGGGGTAGAGCCACCTCATGTCCTGCGCGCTCGCCTTCACGATGTCGCTGAGGCGCACTCGCTCTTCGACAAGGGCGAGAGCGTCGGCGCGCGGCGGCAGCACGCTCGGGCGGATGTTGGGATCGAAGCTCACCGAGGCGCCCCCGCGCGCCTTGCCCATAAGAGCGAGCACGCCCGCGCCGGTTGGCGGAACGCATGCGTGAAAGGACGAAACATGCACATGCGCCACGCCCTCCGGCCGAGCGTCAGGCGCCTGCGCGTCCTCGTGCGCAGTGCCGGCAAGATAAAGCGTGAAGGCCGGGCCATGGGCGCCTTCGGGCGAAACAAGCGCGAGCGGCATCGGCTTTTCGCTGTTCCGCAACAACGCGCAATCGACGTCCTTCGCAACGAGCGCAGCCCGAAAACGCGCGCCCCAAGAGTCCCGCGACACAGCGCCCGCGAAGGCGACACGCGCCCCAAGCGCGCCCAGCGCGCGGGCCGTGTTGTAAGCCGATCCGCCGAGCGCAGTTTCAAACCGCGATTCACCGGAAGCAGTCGAGCCGACAGGCGTCATGTCGAGGATCGTTTCGCCGAGAACGAGGATGAGGTTCATGGATATGCCCGAGGCGCGCCAATTGCTGACTACTGCCTGAACCGTGCGACGCTGTCGATCACGGGCCGGAGACTCAGCGCTGGATTGCGGCATCTGCCTGCGCTAGCGCCTTGTCCGGGGCCGCGTCTCCTGCTAGAGAACCTGCGCCTGTAGGAAACTGCGGGCAAAACCGCTCGCCTTTTCCGGTCCGCGCTGGCCCGCCTTGTGGATGAAATCCTCTGGCGGTGAGTCTCACAAGACGCCGGGCGAAGTCGAGCGCAACGCAACGCAAACCCCGCTGGCGCACGGTTCGATCGGATAGATCGGGCTTCTCAGGAGACCCAATGGCAAATACCCAATCTGCAACCTCGCCGACGCGCGATGATTTCGCCGCCATGCTCGATGCGAGCTTCGGCGAATCCGACGCTCTCGAAGGCTCGGTTATCAAGGGCATCGTCGTCGCCCTCGAAAAGGACATGGCCGTCATCGACGTTGGTCTGAAGACCGAAGGTCGTGTCGCCCTCAAGGAATTTTCCGGCCCCGGCCGCGACCAGATTTTGAAGGTCGGCGACGAGGTTGAAGTTTATCTCGAGCGCATCGAAAACGCGCTCGGCGAAGCGGTGATCTCGCGCGACAAGGCGCGCCGCGAGGAGAGCTGGGTCAAGCTCGAGAAGGCGTTCGAGGCCAAGGAAAAGGTCGAAGGCGTCATCTTCAATCAGGTCAAGGGCGGCTTCACGGTCGATCTCGACGGCGCCGTGGCGTTTCTGCCGCGCTCCCAGGTCGACATTCGCCCGATCCGCGACGTCACCCCGCTCATGGGCGTGCCGCAGCCGTTCGAAATTCTCAAGATGGATCGCCGCCGCGGCAACATCGTTGTGTCGCGCCGCACGGTCCTCGAAGAGAGCCGCGCCGAGCAGCGTCACGAAATCGTTGGCAAGCTCGAAGAGGGCCAGGTCATCGAGGGCACGGTCAAGAACATCACCGATTACGGCGCGTTCGTTGATCTGGGCGGCATCGACGGCCTGCTCCATGTCACCGACATCGCATGGCGCCGCGTCAACCATCCGACCGAAGTGCTCAATATCGGCCAGACGGTTCGCGTCAAGATCATCAAGATCAACCATGACACGCACCGCATCTCGCTCGGCATGAAGCAGTTGCTGGACGATCCGTGGCAGGGCATCGAAGCGAAGTATCCGCTCGAGGCTCGCTTCCACGGCCGCGACACGAACATCACCGACTACGGCGCGTTTGTGGAACTGGAGCCGGGCATCGAAGGCCTGATCCACGTTTCCGAAATGTCGTGGACCAAGAAGAACGTGCACCCCGGCAAGATCGTCTCGACGAGCCAGGAAGTGGACGTGCAGGTGCTCGAAGTCGATCCCGTCAAGCGCCGCATTTCGCTTGGCCTCAAGCAGACGCTTCAGAACCCCTGGGAAGCGTTCGCCGAGAAGTATCCGGTGGGCGCAGAGGTCGAGGGCGAAGTCAAGAACAAGACCGAGTTCGGCCTTTTCATCGGCCTGGAAGGCGACGTGGACGGCATGGTCCATCTCTCCGACCTCGACTGGAAGCGTCCGGGCGAGCAGGTGATCGAAGAGTTCAAGAAGGGCGACATGGTGAAGGCGCAGGTTCTCGACGTTGACGTCGAGAAGGAGCGCATTTCGCTGGGCGTGAAGCAGCTTGGCGGCGACCCCTTCGCTTCGGCGAAGACCTCGGAAGAGGGCGGCGCAACCGGCGGCGAATTGCGCAAGGGCCTCGTGGTCACCTGCGAGATCACCGAAGTGAAGGAAGGCGGCCTCGACGTTCTCATCGTCGGCACCGACCTGAACGCCTTCATCAAGCGCAACGAACTGGCCCGCGATCGCGCCGACCAGCGTCCCGAGCGTTTTGCTGTTGGCGAGAAGGTTGACGCCCGCATCACCCTGTTCGATCGCAAGGCCCGCAAGGTCGCCGTGTCGATCAAGGCGCTGGAAGTCGCCGAAGAGAAGGAAGCCATCGCGCAGTTCGGCTCCGCCGATTCCGGCGCTTCGCTCGGCGACATTCTCGGCGCGGCTCTCCGGGCTCGCGAAACAAAGAAGTAAGGGGTTCGCCCGCATGGGCGTGTCCTGAAAAACATGAAGCCCGCGCCACCCGGCGCGGGCTTTTTGATTGCGGCGGCGCCGGTGTTCTCTGGCATGGCCGACTTGTCTGCGCCCCGCGGCAGGCTTACGTTCCCGCGACAATCCATCAGGTGAAGCCATGGCCGATCTCATCGCCGACCACATCATCGACCGCAGCCGTTTGCGCCGAAAGCTCTCCTTCTGGCGGGTCGTGTCGGTTCTCGCCGTCATCATCGCGCTGGGCGTAATCGGCTGGCGCCTTGCCGGTGGGGCCGTGTCGCCCACCGACAGGCATATCGCGCGCCTTTCTCTTTCGGGCCTGATCACGGGCGACCGCGAAACGCTGCAGCTCATTGACCGGGTCGGCAAGTCGCGGGCTGCGGGCGTGATCGTCGCCATCGAAAGCCCCGGCGGCACAACGACGGGCGCGGAAAAAATCTATGAAGAACTGCGTCGGCTGGCTGAAAAGAAACCAGTGGTCGCCGTCATCAATTCAACTGGCGCGTCCGGCGCCTACATCGCCGCGTTGGGCGCAGATCGTATTGTCGCGCATGGCAATTCGCTTGTCGGCTCCATCGGCGTTCTGTTCCAGTATCCCAACGTCTCGAGCGCGCTCAACTCGCTGGGCGTGAAGATGGAGGAGATCAAGTCATCGCCCCTGAAGGCGTCACCCAATCCGTTTGAGGATGCTACGCCGGAAGCGCGTGCGGCTGTCGAATCGCTGGTTGCTGATTCGTATGACTGGTTTCGCGCGTTGGTGCGCGAGCGTCGCAACCTCACCGAGCCCGAATTGAAGATCGTCGCCGACGGTCGCGTCTTCACCGGGCGGCAGGCGATCACCGTCAAACTCGTCGATCAGCTCGGCACTGAGCGTGAAGCGATCGCGTGGCTGGAGGCTGAAAAGAACGTCGGCAAGGATCTGCCTGTGCGCGAGTGGCGCCGGCCAACATCACGCGGGCCCTGGGGAATTTTCAACCTGGCGTCTATTGCCGACGCCTCTGGCATGCCCGCGCTTGGCGCGCTCATCCGGCAGGCTGAGGTGCGATCGGAGGGCGCCTCGCTTGACGGTTTATTAGCACTTTGGCATGGTCGTCTGAGTATTGATTGAATTTATGCCCCCAGTTTTAATGGGGGGCCAAGTTTTCTAGGGTGGCTGTCGTGATCAAATCGGAATTAGTTCAGCGGATCGCTGACAAGAATCCACACCTCTACCAACGAGACGTCGAGAACATCGTCAACGCGATTCTCGGCGAAATCACCAACGCGCTGTCGCGTGGGGATCGTGTTGAACTGCGTGGCTTCGGCGCATTTTCCGTCAAGCAGCGGGATGCGCGCGTGGGACGCAACCCGCGCACGGGTCAGCACGTTGAAGTGCAGCAAAAGTACGTGCCGTTCTTCAAGACGGGCAAGGAAATGCGCGAACGGCTGAACGCCAAGGCCTGACGCGAAATTCCAAGTCCACGTCTGTTTGACGTTCGGCGTTAAATATCAACCGGAGCGCCGATGATTGCCCTTCTGAAATGGCTTCTCCTCGTCCCCGTGGCGCTCGTCGTCATCATGCTGGCTGTCGCCAATCGCGCGCCGGTGAAAGTCATCGTGGACCCATTTCCGCCGACGTCCGAGAATCTTACCTTTGCCGCGCCGCTGTTCCTCGTGGTTTTGGTGTCCGTCATCGTGGGCGTTCTGATTGGCGGAGCAGGCGCGTGGTTACGGCAAGGTCACAACCGGCGCACGGCGCGTCTGGCTCAGGCGGAGGCCAATCGTCAGCGGGTCGAGGCCGATCGGCTGCGCTCACAAGTCAACGCCTTCGCGACGTTGCCGGCGCCCGGCACGAGCACGCTGGCGTGACGCTGGCGCTGTAAGCAGTCCTGCAATAGGCTTTCGTTCTCACGGGAGACGAAGGCCATGGCTGGCAGGATAAACGCGCATTCTTCTGAAATTTCGCGCCGCGCGGCGCTGATCGGCGCCGCGTCCGTCGCGGCCATGGGCGGCACCTTCGCGCAATCCTCGTCAGCCGACGCGCTCGACGCCGCTATCGCGGGCGCAAACCGCAGCCCCAACAATCGCGCCCGCGACCGCTGGCGCGCGCCGCGCGAGTCGCTCGCGTTCCTTGGTGTTCAGCCCAATCACACTGTGGTCGAAATTCTCCCCGGCAGCGTTGGCTACTGGCTGGAAATTCTGGCGCCCTACCTGAAGGATAAAGGCAAATACGTCGCTGGCGGGCGCGGCGAGGAAGAAAAGCGCCCGTCCTACATCGCTGATCACGACCGCCTGCTGGCGAAGCTCGCAGCCGATCCCGCGACGTATGGCAAGGTCGAAGTGACGCGCTTCAATCCCACCACCCGTGTGGCCGCGCCCGACGCGTCCGCCGACTTCGTGCTCACCTTCCGCAATCTGCACAACTGGATCGAGCGCGACCAGATCGAAGGCGCGCTGGAGGCTTTTCGCAAGGCGCTCAAGCCCGGTGGCGTGCTGGGCGTTTCGGACCATCGCGGCCGCACCGACATTAGCCAGGAGGCGCAGATGAAGACGGGCTACATCCGGCAGGATTACGCCGTCGCGCTAATCGAGAAGGCCGGATTCAAACTGGCCGGAACGTCGGAGGCGAAAGCCAATCCGAAAGACACGAAGGATCATCCCGCCGGCGT
>JAUXWZ010000093.1 GCA_030684835.1 Beijerinckiaceae bacterium | reverse complement strand
CGATGGCAAATATACCCGGCACGTTGGTTTCGAACTTTTCCGTATCCACCGGCACAAGATTTTCGTGGAGGTTGAGGCCCCAGTTGGCAATCGGTCCCAGCTTCATGGTCAGGCCAAAAAACGGCATCATGCGGTCGCAGGCGATATCAACAACACTGCCGTCGCTCGCCTTGATCGTCACCGCGCCAAGTTCGCCGTTCTCGCCTTTCAATCCCGTCATCTGGCCAAGCACAAGTTCCATTTTCCCGGCGGCGACAAGCTCGCGCATGGCATTTACGGAATGTGGCGCTGCGCGGAAATCATCGCGGCGATGCATCAGCGTCACCCGCTCTGCGATGGGCTGGAGGTTCAGGGTCCAATCCAGCGCGGAATCGCCGCCGCCCACAATCAGCACACGCTTGCCGCGAAAGCTTTCCATCTGTCGCACGGCGTAGAACACGGACGTGCCTTCATAGGCCTCAATGCCCGGCACAGGCGGCTTTTTGGGTTGAAAAGAACCGCCGCCCGCCGCCACGATGACGGTCTTCGTCTCGAACGTCACGCCAGCATCAGTCGTCAAACGGAAAAGCGGCGCTTGCGACGTGCCCAATATTTCGAGGCTCTGCACCTGCTCGTTATAATGAAAATGCGGACTGAAAGGCTCGATTTGCTTCATCAGATTGTCGACGAGGCCCTGGCCCGTGATCAGCGGAAACCCGGGAATGTCATAGATGGGCTTTTCTGGATAAAGCTCGGCGCACTGGCCGCCCGGCTTGGGCAAAATGTCGACGAGATGGCATTTGATGTCGAGCAGGCCCAGTTCGAATACGGCGAACAGCCCCACCGGGCCGGCCCCGACAATGACCGCGTCTGTCTTGATGATCTCGCTCATGAAGTCCAATCCCTGAAACGACAAAGGAGGCAGGCGCCGGTTCACGCCGCCTCCTTAATTCAACGCTTCAAAAATGGAAACAGAATAGTTTCACATTAAGAATACGTTTAATTAACCCTGTTGCTCGGGCGTCGTAACCAATAGCCCTTCCAGCGCGGCGGAGACTTTGATCTGGCACGAAAGCCGCGAATTATTTCGCACGTCGGACGCGAAATCGAGCATATCCTCCTCCATGGGTTCCGCCTTCGGCAGCTTTTCGGCGAACGCCTCATCAACATAGACGTGACAGGTCGCGCAGGCGCAGGCGCCGCCGCATTCGGCCTCAATGCCGGGAATGTCGTTACGGATGGCTGCTTCCATCACGGTCGAGCCGATTTCGGCTTCCACGCTCCGGGACTGCCCCTCAAAATCCACGAAAGTGATCTTTACCATGTCGGCTCCAGCATTGCGCGGCGGCAAAAGAAAAAGCGCCGGGCAAGTCCGGCGCGTCTGATTATCGCTTTCAGTGGTGCTTGGCGAGAGGGCGATTGGCTCCCGGGGACGGCTTCCAGACCAAACGTCGCGTCAGGCGTCCGTCAGCAATTCGCGGATCGACCGCCGTGCAGAGGCGACCTCTTCGGCCATACAATCGCGCAGAACCTTGAGTTCGCGGTCGCTCGCGCTGGAAAACAGCGCCTCTTCATAGAGAGCAGCCGACTGGGCGACGCGAAGCGCACCGACGGCTCGCGCCGATCCGCACAGCGTATGCGAGAGGTCGCGGCGCCATTTGCGGTCCCCGATCCCGATCTCGCTGCCGAGGCGCGCGATGATCTGCTCGGCCTGACGGTCGAACAATTGAAGCAGTTCTTTCTCCAGCGCCCGGTCGCCCAGCGATTGCCGCGACAAATGGACCAGATCGATAGGCCTGTCCGGGACAGGTTGGTCGAGGCGTGAAGCCCCCAAAATTTTTCGCAGGGCGAAACCGCTCATCAAATTCGTCTCCCGCAGTCGGAAATTTTGGGGCGCGCAACCGGCCACCAACTGCGCCTTCAGCCTTACAACATGGTCAATATTGATGGAGGAGCCGTTAACGACGTTTTAGATTGTCGGTCCGCGCCGGTTTCAATCGGCTCTGCGTCAGAGTAGATTGCTGAATGGTTAACAAGACCTGCGCGCGAGAACGTGCTTAAGCGCGCGCGCGGCAATAGACGAACGGCGATTCAGCGTAAGCGTGAGGCAGAATAGATGGCCACTCCCTCGAAGTCTTCAGACCCGACAGCCTCGGCGATGTCCGCCATAGAAGAGGCATTAAATCTCGTCGACTTCGACCGGGAAACCTCCAAGGAAGCAGGCAATCAAAGCGGCAGCCCTGTCGTGGAGAAGGGCGCCGCTTACGCCGAGAAAGCGAAATCCACGAGCGGCGACGCGCCCCGCCTTCCTAACGTGGGCGCAACAGACCTGTCCGCACCCGCCGTTATGGTTAAGGCGCCGGAGGCGAACGGCTCACGCATTCGCGATGAGCGCAAACGCGACGACGAGCGCAAGCAGCCCGATCCTGCGGAAGCCGCAACCCTGCGCCCCGCAGCCAACGACGACCGCCCCTCCGTGGGACAAATTCTGCAAGCTCTTCAGGAGCGTCCGAGCGCCACTCCGTATGTTCTCGCGACCCTTGTTAGCTTGGCTTGGCTCGGTGTTGCCGGCCTTTACGCCTATTCACTGTTTACCGTCGGCCAGTGGCCGCTTCCAGTGAGCCAGGCAGCGCTGCTGGGACTTGGCGCTTTCGGGCCCGTGGCGTTCTTCTTCGCGACGGCAAGTCTCGCCCGGCGCGCGCAGGAAATGCGCATGACCGCACGCTCGATGCAGCAGGTTGCGATCCGCCTAGCGGAGCCCGAAACCGTCGCCACGGAACAGGTCGTCACCCTGTCGCAGGCCATCCGGCGTGAAGTCGCCTCCATGGGCGACGGCATTGAGCGCGCTCTTGCCCGCGCAAGCGAACTGGAGACAGTGCTGCGCTCGGAAGTTACGAACCTCGAACGCTCCTACGGGGACAACGAGCGACGCATCCGTTCGCTAATCGACGAACTCGCCTCTGAGCGCGAGGCGATCATCGGCAACGCGGATCGGCTGCGCCAATCGATCACCGGCGCGCACGAAAAACTGTCGCAAGAACTAGAAGTCACAAGCGTTCGCATTTCCGAACGCGTTGAAGAAACCGGCTCTCGCGTCACCTCGTCTCTCGGCTCGAAGGCTGAAGAAATCAACCTCATGCTCGCGCGCAACGGCGACACGATTGTCGAGCGTATAAGTGCGCAGAGCGGCGCTGTCATCGACAAGCTGACAGCCTCAAGCGACACGGTCTCGTCGCGCCTTGCCGAAGTCACCGACCGGATGACCGACACATTGTCGTCAACCGGCCAAGAGGTTGTCGCGCGCATTCACGCGCAGGGCGAAACCTTCTCAACAAACCTTTCCGATACCGGAAACGGACTTGCGGATCGCATTGGTGCCGAAGCTGCGCGCATCGTCGGCACGCTTGATGACGCGGGCGAAAACCTCGGACGCAACCTGTCCGAAGCGTCAGTTGGCATGACCGTGTCCATGACCGCGCTTGGCGAGTCGCTTGTTTCGCGGCTCAACTCGGAAAGCGAAAAAGTCTCGACGAACGTCGGCCGCCTGTCCGACAATCTTCTGCACGGGCTCGACGACGCTGCGCGCAGGATTGGCGATGCGATCGGCGGCGGTGAAGCGATTGCGACGCGACTGTCGAGCGCTGCTGACCAGCTCAGTCAATCCGTCGACGTGCGCGGCGCAGCGCTTACCGCAAGCCTCGGCGAAGTTGGTGAGCGCATCGAGCAGACCCTTACAAGCCGCACAAATGCGGCGGCGACGATGCTCGAGTCCACGACCGCAGCGCTGGCCAATCAGGTCTCTGAATCGTTCGGCAAGCTGTCGGATGACCTTGCCTCGCAAGCGGTTGGCCTGAAGACGACGCTCGCGTCCGCAAACGAAGAGATCGAAAATACATTCGCGGCGCGCACACGTACAGCCGCCGAGCTTCTCGAGTTCAACAGCGACGGAGTCGCCACCCGCATCACGGACGCTGTGGAAAGACTCTCCGAAAACCTGGCGCTTCACGGCGTGGGGCTCGACACCGCCCTGTCCGCAGCTGGCGATCGGATCGACCACGTGTTTGCGACGCGCACTCACGCCGGCCTGGAAGCCATGGAATCGAGCAGCGCAGCTCTCTCCTCGCGCATCGACGAGTCTGTCGGCAGACTTTCGCAAGACCTGATGCTGCACAGCGTCGGTCTGGAGACGGCCGTCACGTCGGCGACAGATCGGATCGAACAGACGCTGGCCGAAAAGTCGCGTTCAGCCGTGGAAACGCTCGAGGAAAGCGGCGAGCACATTGTCCACAGGCTCACCACGCAGTCGTTCCAGATCTATGACAGGTTCACCGCTGCAGCGACCGACGCCGTGTCCGCCATTGGCACGCATAGCGACCGCGTAAACGAGACGCTGGCCGACCGCATCGACGCGTTCGAAACAACTTTCGCCACACGGGCTAATGTTGTGGCCGACCGCGTTGCAGAGCGCGCGCGCGAAGCTGCGACACTGATGGAGAAGCAACTCGCGGACTTCGACGCGTCATCGACGTTGCACACGCAGACGCTGTCGGACGCCTTCGCCCGCTACGTTCACGACTTTGGCTCGACAACCGAGTCCCGTGCCCAGGGCCTCGCCAAAACGCTGGACGACAGCGCGCGCGGATTCTCGGATGTCGCCGACCGCAGCGCCCGTGAACTGACAGAAACATTGCGCGAACGTCTCGCCGCTCTGGACGAAGCAGCAACGAGCCGTGGCTCTGCTCTTGAGCAGACGTTGTCAGGTCTGATCGAGCGCATCGACACCGGCTTGATGTCACGCCTGCAAAACATGAGCGACGGCATTTCCAAGCAGGCGCTTGAGGCTTCACGTGTTCTCGACCAGAGCGCGCGTCAGGTCAGCGGCGTGCTCGATCCCAGCGCAATTGAAGCGACGATCAGCGGCAAGATTCGCGATCTCAACGTCACGCTCGCCGAGCGCAGCCGCGAAGTCCTCGACAATTTGCGCGAAGGCGCCAAAGCTTTCGAAACCGCACTCGACACGGATGCGATCAACGTCGCGCTTGGCGGCAAGGTTGGCGAACTCCGGTCGTTGCTGTCCGATCACAGCCGCGATCTTGTTACGCAAATGACGGACAACGCACGCGCTCTGCGCGAGGCGCTCGATCCGGCCGAGATGGAAGCTGCAATCTCCGCACGACTGACGCAGGTGGAGCAGACGCTCGCCGAGCGCAGCCGCTCCATCGTAGAGACAATCGACGCGCAAGCTGCGGCCCTGCATTCAGCCACAGATCCGCAACGCCTGGAGGGCGCCCTCTCGGACCGCATCGCGCAGCTCAACTCCGCTGTCGCGCAGCGCAACACCGAACTTCTGTCGACGCTTGTCGAAGGCGCCCGGGCCGTTGAGCGCGCGCTCAATCCCGACGCCTTGGAGCAGATGTTCGCCACGCGCATTCAGGAAATCGGCGACACGCTTGAAACGCGCGGCCGCACGCTGGACGACTCGCTTCGCCTGATCACGCAACGCGGCGCTGATCTCGCCGATCAGACAGCGAGCGCTGCGGAGCGTCTCACGACAACGGTCAACGCCAGCGGCGAGTCCCTCCTCGCAGCCATCGAAACCAGGGCAGCCGCATCGGTTCGCTCGCTCGCAGGCGCTAATGAGAAACTGCGCAACGATCTGCCCGCGCTTCTCGAAAATCTTGCGGCGACGAACCGCTCGCTGCAGGACATCATCGATCAGGCTGGAACGAGTTTCCATTCGATTGAAGGCGCCTTGGGTGAGCGCATCGGAGACTTCCGCCAATCGCTCGATACGCTATTCAATCAAGTCGGGGCGCTCTCGCGCACGGCCGACGCAGCAGTTGATAGCGCCGGGTCGCTATCCCAGCGGCTCGAAAACCAAAGTCGCGAATTGGCGGAATCCGCAACCGTTCTCGCGCAAACCCAGTTGCAGCTCGACTCCACCCTCGCCACGCGACAGGCGTCACTGGAACAATTGCTCGAAGGCGTACAAGGCCGCACCGAAGGTTTTGAAACCGCTGTGCGCGCCTTCACCCAGATGGTTGAAGACGCATTCGGAGCAGCCGAGAAACGCTCGCGCGACATTGGCATGTTCCTGGCCACCGAGACGCGCAACGTCGCGGGGCTCATTGGCAAGCAATACGAAGAAGTGCGCAACGCGTCGGAGCTGGAGCGTGAACGCTCGCTGGAGGCAGTTCGCGAAACCTACGAAGCAACGGTCGCGGAAATGAACCGCACCTTTGAGCATGCGACCGAACGCTTCCGCGACGGCGCGAAGCAGATGCAGTCTGTCACCGCCGAGATCAAAAGCGAGCTCGACGCCACCCGCGAAGAAATCCGTCGCGGCGCGCTGGAGCTGCCGAAGGAAACGTCGGAGCAGACAGCAACGGTCCGCCGCGTTCTCGCCGAGCAAGTGCGGGCGCTCAAAGATCTCACGAAAATGGTCGATCTTTCGGGGCATGCCTTCGGCGCAGTGGAGCCCCGGCCCGCGCGCGCCGAGCCGACGCGCACGATAACCGCGCAGTCAAAACCTTCACGCCCGGCAACGTCCGTGACGCCGACGCCGCGAACGCCAGCGCCTGCCCCGGGCAATGAATCAGAACGCCTTGCTGCGCCCATTCCGGTTGAGAGGTCGGATGAGCCCGGCGCCGGCTGGCTGTCAGAGCTGCTTGCTCGCGCATCACAGGACGATGAGGGTGCGCACGGCAACGATCCTGTCGCCGACCTTGCGCGCAACATCGGCCGCTACATGGATCATGAGTCGGCCGTGAGCGTTTGGGATCGCTATTACCGAGGCGACCAGAACGTGTTTAGCCGAGACATGTATTCGGCACAGGGACAGCTTGCGTTTGATGAGGCGCGTCGCCGCTATCGCAGCGAACCCCCGTTCCATGACGCAGTGGACCGCTTCGCGGAAGAGTTCGAACGTCAGCTGCAGCAGGTTGGAAACGAGGACCGCGACGGCTCATTGATCCACGGCCATCTGACATCGGAAAGCGGCAAGACCTACACCCTGCTCGCGCATGCGGCCGGGCGCTTCGACGGCGCGTGAGCAGAACACTCAAATTCTAGGACGAAAAAGGCGGGGCCCGAAAGCCCCGCCTTTTTTGGTCAACATAACGAGGTGTTCAGCGCCAGCCGCGCGATGTCCACGTCACCAGCTCGCGCAACACTTTTGCCAGCGCGGCGTTGAGCGCAGTTGAGGCCTCTGCGCCATTGCTGGCGCTGGAGGGCGCCCTGCCCTCAAACACGCGCGCAGCAGTGATTTTACCCGACCTGTCGCCAACAAACTTGATTGCAATCTCGACCACAGCTTCGCCACGGGCCGCGTCGATCTCGAAACGGCGAATCTCCGAAGTCAGATTGTAATCGGAAGAAAGCCGGTCGGACGGGCGACCGACCGCCTTCAGCAGGCGCGCATTCTCAAAAGCCTGGATCATGCGAGATTGCAGAAGGTCAGGAAGCGCGTCGCTCCACTGCGCGCCCGGCAATACTGTCAGGCCCATCGTCGGCGACCGAACGACGATCCGGTCGGTGTTCAACGGGGCGACAGCCGAGGGTTGCGTCACGACGATCTGCAGACCCAACGCGCGCGCGGGCCTGTCCTGCGGCGCGCTCAGGTCGTAGGTCAGGAGCGGCGCCCCAGCGCAACCGGCAAGCGTGAACGCGAATGCGGCGAGTGCGACCGCGCGCAATGCGCACGACGGCCGAAGAAATCTGCGCATCGCCAAATTCTCAGCTCCAGTGCAAGGAGTGACCCCAGTGGAGCCTTTTATGGGATAGGACGCTCGCACGGCAAGCGCGAAGGTCAATCTTAGTTAGCGTCCAGAATACTCCGGCGTCGTAGGCTTGCGGCCGAAGATCAATTGTTGGGGATTGCGCTCAAGAGATCGCAACGTGCGATTGATTTCGTCCAGCGTGCGACGCCCGTCAGCCGCCAACGCTTCGTACTGACGCAGGCCGGCCCCCGTGAACCGATTAACGCCGGCGGTCAGTTCCTTGGTGCGCACATCAAGATTGTCGGCGAGCTTGCGGAATGATTTCGCAGCGTCGGAAACGTCGGCGATCACCCCTTTGGAATCGGCAGACCCAAGAAAGCCGTCGAGTGTGCTCATCAGCTTGTCGAGTTTGCCGGCCGAAGCGTTGAGCTGTTTGGCCAAAGAATCCGCATTGTCGAGAATGGAAGCAACCTTTTGGGGATCCACCGCCTCGACGCGCGATTCAACGCTCTTGGCCAGCCCCTCGAGATTGGCGAGCATTGGCTTGATGGACGTGCCGATCTCCGACATCGCCTGCATGAACGATTTCACGCCGTCCGAGTTCTCGCCGAGCGCCTGTGAGAAGGTTTCGACATTCTTTACGGTGCGCGCAATCGATGCTGCGTTTTCCGAGAACAGGTTGTTCGCGTTGTCGAGCACAGTTTCGACGCGCCCCGCCAGCCGCTGCAGCGTTTCCAAAATGTTCTGGTAATCTGAGCGATCAGCCTCGATGACAGGCGGCATACCGCGCTCGCCAGTCAGCGGGGGCGAGTCTTCCGTTCCCCCCGCAAGCGCGATCGATGCGACGCCCGTGAGGCCCTGGTATTCCAGACGCGCGCGCGTATCCTTCTTCACCGGGGCGCGCAGGCTGACTTCAATGTTGGCGTAAACGACGCCCGGGCGTGTGGTCGACAGTTCAATCATTTTAACTTCGCCCACGCGCACGCCGTTGAAGTTCACACTGGAGCCGCGCGACAAACCGGACACGGAGGACGCAAATTCGATCTTGATGTCGCGCGTACCCTCTTTGGAGGCTTGCGAGAACCAGTACACGAACATGAAAGCTGCGCCGAGCACAGCGAGGGTGAAGGCGCCAATCAGCGCGTAATTAGCCCGAGTTTCCATAAGTAGTCCTTGAACCGGCGCACACGCCAGCTAGCTGCAAGACAATAGCGCCCCGCCACCAATAGGAAAGTGATTCGCGCCAAAACCCGGGCTATTTCATGACCCGTGCTTAGCTCCAGTTAGGGCCGCTCGCGAGCGTTTGCCGTGGAAGTACGAACGCACCCACGGATGCGGGCTCGCCAACATGTCCTCAATCGTGCCCGCAGCCACAACCTTGCCGTCTGCAAGCGCGGCTATACGATCGCAAATTGAGTAAAGACTATCGAGATCGTGCGTGACCATGAATACCGTAAGCCCCAGCGTTTTCTGGAGCGTCGCGATCAGTTCATCAAAATCAGAGGCGCCGATGGGATCGAGGCCGGAGGTTGGCTCGTCGAGGAAAAGGATTTCCGGATCAAGCGACAGCGCGCGCGCCAGCGCCGCCCGCTTGACCATGCCGCCCGACAGTTCGCTGGGAAACTTTTCAGCCGCATCACGAGCAAGGCCTACAAGGTCGAGCTTGAGCATCGCCAATTCGTCCATCAACTCCTGCGACAGATTGAGGTACTCCCGCATGGGCACCTGAATGTTTTGTCGCACGGTAAGGCCGGAGAACAATGCGCCGTGCTGGAACAGAACGCCCCAGCGCCTTTCAAGCGCGCGGCGATTCTCGCGCTCCAGTCCGTCCAGATCCTGACCCAGAACTGTGATCGTCCCCCCGCGCTTGGGCACAAGGTTCAAAATGGCGCGCGTGAGAACAGACTTGCCCGTGCCGGAGCCTCCGACAAAACCGAGCACTTCGCCGCGATAAATATCCAGCGAAAGCTCGTTCAATACGATCTTCGGCCCGAAGCCGACCGTGACCTCGCGCACCGAGATCACAATCTCGTGCGGCGCTTCCTCGGCTTTCGAAGATTGCGTCGTCATGGTCGCGTCAGTCATTTCCCGCGCCCTCAATAATCGATTGCTGCGAAGAACATGGCGAAGAGACCGTCCAGCACAATCACCATGAAGATGGCCTTCACCACCGACGACGTCACCTGCCGGCCCAGCGATTCCGCCGAGCCTTGGGTCTTCAGGCCTTCCATCGCCGCGATCATACCGATCACCAACGCCATGAACGGCGCCTTGATGATGCCCACGAGGAATGTATTGATCAAAACAGCCGATTGAAGACGCGCCATGAAAATTTCAGGACTGATGCCTCCATATCCCCAGCTCACCAGCAAGCCGCCGAAGATCGCGGCCAGATCGGCAAGAAACGTAAGCAGCGGCAGCGAGATGATCAGCGCGATGATGCGCGGCAGGATTAAAACGTCCACAGGGTCCAGGCCCATGACACGCATTGCGTCGATTTCTTCTCGCATTTTCATCGAACCGATCTCGGCCGTAATAGCCGAACCCGAACGGCCCGCGATCATGATGCACGTCAGCAACACCGCGAGTTCGCGCAGCACCAGAACACCGATGAGATCAACAACGAATGTGGCCGCGCCAAAGCGGCTTAATTGAAAAAGGCCTTGCTGCGCAACGATGCAACCGACGAGAAAGTTGATGAGCAGGATGATCGGCACCGCGCGAAACGCGAACTGCTCGATATGAAAAGTAATCGACGTTGGCCGCAAGCTCGCAGGTCGCGATACGACGCGCGCGAACGAAGCCATTACCTCGCCTAAAAACGCCACGCCCGCGACAAAATCCCTCGTTGCCGTGGAAATGCTTTTTCCAAGATCCGCGAGCAGATCAATCAGCCCCTCAGGCTTTGCACGAGGGCCGCGCTCCTCGAAGCTGCGCCACTGCGCTTCCTTGAGCAGGGTCTGCTGCCGGGCGTCCGCCCAGCGCACCTCTACCTTTACGCCGGCCTTTTCCAGCCGCATGCGCGCGCGGTCAATGATCCAGGCGCCCGCAGTGTCGATGGCTTCGACGCTCGCAAGATCAATGATCGCGGAACCGAACCGCGCCGCTTGCTCTTCGATTTCGGCGGCGGCGACTTCCAATGCAGCATTTGCGGAGATGGTCCAGCGGCCGGCAAGACGCAATTTGACAGCGTCACCCGAGCGGTCGCTCGAAACCTCCGGCTCTACCTGCATGCTTGCGCCCGCTAACTCCGCGGTCATGACGTGATGTTCATGGCGTGTGAATCCTGGACACAAAGCAAAGGTGATACGCTGGCACGATCCCCTGCGTCTAGGTCGCTTACGCGCCAAGCTTTTCGCCGTGTTCAACGAGCCAGGGATCAGCTATTCCATCGCCGCCGCTTTGAGAATAACCACCATCGTCGCGTGCGCGGGATTTTTGGAACGATTGCGGATGACATGGGGCTTGTCGCAACGATAGCGCAGCGTGTCCCCGGCGCGCGCGGTTTCCAGCGCGCCTGCAACTTCAACTTCCAGCTCGCCATCAAGCACGGAGAGGCATTCCACGGAGCCCCGCTGATGCGGCTCGGATTCGAGCACGCCGCCAGGATCAGCCTGAAAATCATACCATTGCAGCCATTCGACAGTCTTGATCCAGCCGATGATCGCCAGCCGGCATTTGCCATCGTCAGACACAAGACTCGGCGTGTCGGCGCGGCTGGTCTTGGCGAGAAACGGCTCGTCCTCAGCCGTCTGCAGCACCCGCTCGATTGATACGTCGAGCGCCTGCGAAAGCCGCCAGATCGTCGCCAGCGTCGGATTTGTCTCGTTACGCTCGATCTGGCTGATAATCGATTTGGCCACGCCCGATTGCTCGGACAGTTCGGACAAGGACAGGCTGTAGGCCTTGCGAAGGCGCTGGACCGTGCGACCTAGTTGACCGGTCACAGCATGTGCGCCAGCCTCCATCGTCTTGACCCGGTCCCGACCTTCAACGCCCATCATCGCCTCAATTCGTGCATCCCGCACGTTGGGCAGACTACCCGGTTTCGTTTGAAATAACGAACACTATTGTGCCGCAGCGGGGCGGGAGACGGCGCGACTTTCCTGCCAAACCACTGTTAGTCCAGCGAAAATGACAATGGCGGAGCCAAGTATAACTGCCAAGGTAGGCGTCTCGGCGAAGAACACAAAACCGATCGCTATAGCGAACAGGATCGACGAATAATCGAACGTCGCCAGCACAGACGCATCCGCATATCGATAGCCTTGCGTCATGAATATCTGCCCAACGCCACCCAGCACCCCGATCAGAATGAGCGGCGCCCAGTCGGCGCCAGCTGGCGTCTTCCAGGCCTGAGCCTGGATCAGCGCGGCGCCCGGCCCCCCGTCCGGCCAGAATGCCGCGGCAATCAGCACGCCGAAACTTGCCACCGTCGTCGTCGACTGGAAATAGAACGTGATGGCGCCGGTGTCCTCGGTCTTCGTGAGGCGACGCGTCTGGATCATGGCGATCGCTATGAGAAACGCAGCCATCAACATGAAGCCAGCGCCGACCGCCGAACGGGGAGGCCCCCCCGGCGCGCTTTGACCCAGATGCTCCCACAGCATCACGAGAACGCCGAGAAATCCCACGCACACCGCCGCCCAGCGCAGTGGAGGCGCACGCTCCCCCAGAAAGATCGAGGCGAGCACCACGATGATCAGGGGCGATGCGTAGCCAATGGCTGTTGCATCGGCCAAAGGCAGCAGCGCATAGGCGGTGAAGATGCAGAACATGCTTCCTATGCCTGCAAGCGAGCGCAGCAAATGGCCGCCGAATCGCTTGGTGTGCAACGCCCGTGGAAAATCGCCGCGCACCAGTAGCCACACCATCAAGGGCGCGAGCGCGAACGCCGAGCGGAAAAACACGATCTGTGCGACCGGGTATGAGCTATAGGCCTTTCCCAGCGTCAGCATCATGGTGAACAGAAAAACCGATGCGAGCTTGAAGCTTATTCCAAGCATCGTCTTGGAGCTGTTCATGAAATCGCAGAACCAGCGATCAAGTCTCGATCCTTCCAACCCGCGTCCATCACTTGCTTTGGTCTCCCCGTCGCCTGATCGCGCATCAGAATGCGCTGGGATAGGCGCCGCCGTCGATCAGGAAATTCTGGCCCGTAATGTAACCCGTGTGGGCGCTGGCGACGAAGGCGCAGAGCTTGCCGAACTCGTCGGGTTGCCCGAATCGCTTGGCCGGAATACCCGCCTTGCGCTGCTCCTGCAGTTCCTCGTAGCTGACGCCGCGCATCTTTGCCTGCGATGTCGCTGCCGACTTGAGGCGGTCCGTCTCAAAAGGGCCCGGCAATAAATTGTTGATCGTCACGTTTGACGCGGCGACCTGACGCGCAACGCCGGCGAAGAATGCGGTGAGGCCAGCGCGGGCGCCCGACGACAGATCGAGGCCGATGAGCGGCATCTTCACCGATCCCGACGTGATGTTGATGATGCGCCCGAACCTGCGCTCCACCATGCCGTCGATGACTTTTTGCGTGAGCAGAATCGGCGTCATCATGTTGGCGTCGACGCCTGCGATCATGTCGTCGCGCGTTAGCTGGCGAAAATCCTTGGGCGGCGGCCCGGCGTTGTTGTTGACGAGGATGTCGGGATCAGGACACGCCGCGATCAGTTTCGCGCGCCCCTCGTCCGTGCCCACATTAGCCGCGACGCCAATCACTTTGGCGCCGGTCGCCTTGGAGATCTCCTCGGCAGCAGCCGCCACGCGGGCGGCGTCGACGCCATTGATCACGACTTCGCAGCCAGCTTCCGCCAGCGCGATGGCGCAGGCGCGTCCAAGGCCCCGGCTCGATGCGCAAACAATCGCCTTGCGACCCTTAATGCCCAAATCCATATGCGGCTCCCGTTCCAAGGTGGCGGCAACATACCCACGTCGCACGGAGCGGCAAGCGGAGCGGGAGACGAACGACGGCGTGATTGAGGAAAGCGATCAGGCGGCAGGCATTTTGCGCGAGTCCCGGAAGCCTTTCTCAAGCTCTTCGACCGCGCCCACGATGGCGCGGCGACTCGCAGCGTCCATCAATGCGCGGGCCTGGGTTTCTATGCGCACACAGTCCTGCTCGCTGACGCCACGGGCGCGAAGCGCCTTGGCCAAATCGACCAATTGTTGAGGGACGTTCATCGGGGCGTGCGTCATGGCCCCGCGATCTGCAATTCCGCAATCGGACAGGCGCGTCTCAATGCGCGCGAGCGTGGATTCGATGCGATCGTGGTCCTGAGCACGCACGCGGCGGGCGTATTCGCGCAGGAACCAGCGTCCCCGCGACGTTTCGAGCACAGCAGCTTCAATCGCGTCGAACTCGATCCCATCGTGTTCGAGCAACTCGGCGCCACTCGCCTCTGATGGTCGCCTTAGCGGCATCGCATCATCCGCCATCGCTTTCCCCAGCCCGAATCATCCCGGGTCCAGTTTCTGCGAGACAGACGCGATTGCAAAGAGCGCGCGTTTAGGCGCGCAGATGACGGAAGCTATTTCTTCGGGCGCGGCGGACTCTCGCTCGCAGGCAGCGTCATCAGATAGTCCGCCATTGCCTCGGCGTCGGCCTTGGGAAGTTCGGCGATGTTCCTGACCACCGACCCCATGCTGCCGCCTACGGAATCGCCTTCAGCCGTGAGCCCCATCTGAAGCAATTGAACCCATTCGCCGCGGGTCCAGTCCTTCAACGAGCGCGGCGTGATGTTGGGCACCCATCCATCGCCGTGCGCTTCTGCACCGCCCGCGTAGCGTTGAGCGGAAACGAGGGCGCCAAGCGCGTTGCGCGGCGAGTGGCACTCGGCACAGTGCGCCAGCGCTTCTGTCAGATACTGACCGCGGTTCCATGAGGCGCTGCGAGCCGGGTCCGTCTTGACCTGCGCTGTGTCGAAGAACATCCACTTCCAAACGCCTAGCGTGCGACGGATATTGAAAGGAAATCCCAGGTCGTGGGCGCGCGCGCGGCCCTCCACAGGTTGCAACGTGCGGATGTAGGTCATGAGGTGGCGCGCATCGTCTGCCTGCATGCCAGCATAGCTGGTGTAGGGAAATGCTGGATAATAATGCGACCCGTCGGGTGAAACGCCGCGCATCATCGCATTAGCGAGATCGGCGTTCGTCCAATTGCCAATACCATCACGCGGATGAGGCGAGATGTTGGGCGCGTAGAACGAGCCGAACGGGGATTTCATTTCAAGGCCGCCGCCAAGCCGCAGGCGGTCCGCCTGATTGGGCGTTGCGTGGCAGGATGCGCAGCCGCCAGCAAAAAAGATGTCTTTGCCCCGCTCCACTTCGCCGGGCGCGTTGAAGGAAGCGTCTCCGGCTGCAACAGCCCGCTGCGGCGCGCTGATGAACCAGAAGACGGCAAACCCGGCGACGGCGAGAACAACAACGAGCAGCGCAATCTTACGCATAAGCGGACAAGCCTTCGAAATGCTTGGATAAAGAGCCGCCCGCTAGTCGACGGGCGGCTCCTCTATGGATCAGCTGCGGCGCGCGCGATAGTCCGTATGGCAACCGCCGCAAGTCTTCAAAAGAGCCGGAAATTCCTGCTTGAACGAAGCTTCGTCGGTGATTTTCACCTGTGCGGACTTCGCGTCGTCCGCAAACTTCCTCATTTTCCCGTCGAAATCGGCCTTTGTCTCCCAGATCTTCGGAAGCGCCGCTGTGTCGCCGCCAGTCTTGCTGTTATCGGGGAACAGCTTTAGCGCGCTGGTGGCCGAAGCTTCGATCACCTTCAACTGCGCCTGCACGGTCGACAGGTTGAAGGGCGCTTCGCCGCGCAGCATCGCTGCGGGAGCGCGATTGCCGTCGCCAATCGCCTTCATCGCCGCCTTGCGCTGCGAGATCACGTCTCCCTGCGCCCACGCCGCGCCAGCGCCGATGATGAGTGCAAGCGCAAGCGCGCCGGCGGCTTTGATGCGAAATCCCATACTGTGATCCTCCTCCCGCCCATCTTGCGGTGCGCGACCTTAGCGGAAAATGTCGGGCGAAGTCGTTTGGGCCGATTCAAATGAGCGTGAGCGAACATGCCTGGGCAGGCGGGCATGGTCAGTAACGCGCCGATCAACTGGAAACACAGGAAGTTTCCGGCCCGCAAAAGCCGGCTTCCAATCTACCTGATCGGCGCAAACGAGGTTTGTCAGTCAGGAAATCGCGAAGAACGTCACCCGTCGCTGCTTAAAATAAGCATCACGACCGATTAGTGCGCCGGACGCCGCTTTTCTAGCGAATCGGCGCCGTCCTTCGGTCCTCAGATCACATTTTCCCCGGCGCCCTGCCATTCCAGCATGCCGCCGCCGAAATGGGCGCGGATATCGTCCCGTCCCGCCCCCTGAGCAGCCTCAAGCGCCGCCAGCGTGCGGCGTCCCGAGCGACAATGCAGCACGACTCGCTTGCGCTCGTCGGACGCCGGAAGTGCGGCGGGGTCAAAGGCTGAGAGCGGGTGCAGCGTCGCGCCGGGGATGTGGCCGGCATCCCACTCATTCTGTTCGCGAATATCGATAAGGACGATTGATCCGTCCGCAAGCCCCTGCTTGAGCTCCTGAAGGCTCACGTTTTCGACGATCGTTTCGGCCATGCGTCTCTCCCTTGGCCATCCCGGCCTCCACCCTTTTAGCAAGCGTGCGCGGTCGCCGCAAAGCGCGGGCTCGCGGGCTCGTGACGTCGGCCCGTGAACAGCGCACGACGCCACCCCTGGCGCCAATCCCTTGACGCCGCCCCTGCGCGCGGGGACAAACTGGCATGCTCCCCAACTTGTCCCCAGCGGTCGCCACGCTCATCGGCTTCACGGCCATCATCCTGTGGAGCCTACTCGCCGCTCTCACTGCGGCCGCTGGGCAAATTCCGGCTTTCCAGATGAACGCCATGTGTTTTGGCATCGGCGCTGGCGCGGCCATGCTGTTGTGGGTTCGCCAACCCGACCGCGCGCGAGCATTGCGCCAGCCCATCCATGTGTGGGCGCACGGCATCGCGGGGCTCTTCGGTTACCATGCGCTTTATTTCGCCGCTTTACGGCTGGCGCCCCCGGCTGAAGCCTCGCTGGTCAATTATCTTTGGCCGCTGCTGATCGTGCTGTTTTCCAGCCTGCTTCCGGGCGAACGGCTACGCGCGTTTCACATCGCGGGCGCGCTGATTGGCTTCGCGGGCGTTGCGACGTTGTCATTCAATGCAGATTTGTCGGCGCGGCCCGAACATGCGCTTGGCTATGCACTGGCTTTTGCAGCCGCGCTCTTCTGGTCAGCTTATTCCGTGCTGTCGCGCCGCATGTCGAACGTGCCGACCGATGCTGTCGTGGGCTTTTGCGCCGCAACGGCGGTCTTGAGTTTGGCCTGTCATCTCATCTTCGAGACAACAGTGTGGCCCGCCTCGATTGGCGCCTGGTCCGCCATTGTCGCGCTCGGTCTTGGCCCCGTCGGCGCCGCCTTTTACGCATGGGACATTGGTTGCAAGCGCGGCGACATCAGGCTTTTGGGCGTCAGCGCCTACGCTGCGCCTGTTCTCTCCACGCTGGCTCTCGTCGCCAGCGGTTTCGCGCAGCCGTCCTTGGCCTTATGGCTTGCCTGCGGGCTGATCGTGCTGGGCGCGATAGTGGCTTCATCGGACAGAGTGTTCGCGCGACGCCGTTAATCGTCATCAATCAGGATCGCGCGGAAGTCGTTGACGTTGGTCAACGTAGGCCCGGTCATAACGAGATCGCCAAGCGCCGCGAAGAAACTGTAACTATCATTCGCGTCAAGAAGTCCCTGCGGGTCAAGGCCTTTTGCACGCGCGCTCGCCAAAGCGCCGGGTTCGAGCATGGCGCCTGCATTGTCCTCGCTGCCGTCGATGCCGTCCGTATCCGCGGCAATCGCATGAACGCCGCGCGCGCCATCCAGCCCCAACGCTAACGCAAGGAGATATTCGCTATTGCGCCCGCCTCTTCCCTTGGCGCGCACCGTCACGGTGGTCTCGCCGCCCGACAGCAGCACGCACGGCCGCGCGTGCGACGTTTCTCCGCGCGTAATGGCGAGCGCAAGTTGTGCGTGCGCGGCCCCGACCTCGCGCGCTTCGCCTTCGATGGCCTCTCCAATAATGATCGGCTCGACGCCAGCCTGACGCGCGATCTGCGCCGCCGCCTCGAGCGACTTGCGCGCGGTCGCGATCACCTTCACCTCGCTAGCGGCAAGACGTGGATCACCGGGCTTGGGCGTTTCGTCTTCGGCCCGCGTGAGATGTGCGATCACTGCGCGCGGCGCCTCGATGCCGCGCCGATGCAGGATTTCGCGCGCCTGCGCAAACGTTGTCGGGTCCGCCGCCGTGGGCCCGGACGCCACGACGGCGGGATCGTCGCCGGGCACATCGGAAATGATGAGCGTAAGCATTCTGGCCGGATAAGCCGCCGCCGCAAGGCGCCCGCCTTTGATTGCAGACAGATGCTTGCGCACCGCGTTCATCTCGCCAATTGGCGCGCCGCTGCTCAAAAGCGCCGCGTTGACCGCCTGCTTGTGGGCCAAGGTGAGCCCCGGGGCTGGCAGCGACAAAAGGGCGGAGCCGCCCCCCGAAATGAGACACAGCGCCAGGTCATTCGGCCCCAACGTCTTCGCCATGGCCAAAATGCGGGCGGCAGCGCGTTGTCCCGCCTCATCGGGCGTCGGGTGATTGGCCTCCACAAGCTCGATCCGCCTGCACGCGACAGCGTGACCGTAGCGGGTGACGACGAGCCCCTCGATTGGCCCGCTCCAGTGATCCTCCACCGCCTTCGCCATGCTGGCCGCCGCCTTGCCCGCGCCAAGCACGACGAGGCGGCCCTTGGGCGGCGCCGGCAAAAAGCGCGGCGTGATTGCAGCCGGATCAGCCGCGCTGACGGCCGCCTGGAACATGCTCGACAAAAGGGCTTTTCGCGCGGCGGTCTGCTGCAAATCCGTTCTCTCCTCGCGCTCAGCGTGATCAGATTCAAGGTTACGCGCAAGCGCATGCCCGCCTCATGACCGGCTCATGGCCGCTGCGGTTGACAGCGGCGCTTGCGTGGCTAGGTTGGCCCGCGAAAGCGCAAGCCGCACGAGCTGCGCAGGGAGAAACGCTTGGCGTGCGCGCCGGCTTTCAATCTCCGAAGATTTCAAGATCGGGAGCGTCACGGATTATGGGTCGTTTCAGAGTTACCGTCGACACCGGCGGCACGTTCTCAGACTTCGTCTACTTCGACGAAACGACCGAAGAAGTGACCATCGCCAAGGTTCCCTCGACGCCCGACGATCCCTCCCGCGCCATTCTGGCCGGCGTGGACCTGTTGATCGCGCGCGGTGTGAAACCCACCGACATCACCTATTTCTGCCACGGCACAACCGTCGGCACGAACGCGCTGCTTGAGGGCAAGGGCGTGAAAACCGGCCTTGTTGTGACGGAGGGTTTTCGCGGTATCTACGAAGTGCAGGAGCAATCGCGCCCGCATGGCCCGCAGATTTTCGATATTTTTTACGACAAGCCCGCCATGCTCGCCCCGCAGAGCTGCACAATCGAGGCGCGCGAGCGCGTCGCCTTCGATGGAGAGGTGCTGCTGCCGCTCGACGAAGCGCATCTGCGTGAAGGCGTGCGTGAACTGGCGAAGACTGGCGTCGACTCGGTCGCGGTCTGCCTGCTCTTCTCTTTTCTGCATCCCCAGCATGAGAAGCGCGTGCGTCAAATCATCGAAGAGGGAATGCCCGGCTGCAATATTTCGCTCTCATGCGAAATCGTGCCGCAGATCCGCGAATATTATCGCCTCTCGACGACCGTCATCAATGCGTACCTGCAGCCGATCCTTGCCCGCTACATAGACAATCTCGACGGACGCTTGTCGGGCGCGGGCGTGAACACGCCGCAAAAATACATCATGCAATCGAACGGCGGCATGTCGACGTTCACGCAGACCGCAAAGAAGGCCGTCGCAACAGTGCTCTCTGGCCCCGCGGGCGGCATCACGGCCTGCATCCAGACCTGCCGCACGACGCCCTATCAAAACCTCATCACGTTCGACATGGGCGGCACATCCTGCGATGTCGCCCTCGTCAAGGATGGACAACCTTCCATCGCCAATCGCGGCAAGATCGAAGGCCGCGACATCGCGCTGCCAATGATCGAGATCAACACGGTGAGCGCGGGCGGCGGCACGCTTGCGCATGTGGATCGTTTCGGCTCGCTCATCGTCGGCCCGGAAAGCGCGGGCGCCGTCCCTGGCCCTGCTTGCTACAGTCGCGGCGGGACACAGCCCACGATTACAGACTGCAACGTCGTGCTGGGCTATCTCAGCCCGGATAACTTTCTGGGCGGCAAGATGGCGCTCGACGTGAAAGCAGCGCACGACGCGGTGAAGAACGCGGTCGCCGATCCGCTTGGCTTGAGCGTACAGGAGGCCGCCGAAGGCGTCGTCACGATCATCAACGTCAAGATGCAGGAAGCCATCAAGGCCATCTCCACCATGCGCGGCCACGATCTGCGCGACTTCATGCTGCTCGCGTTTGGCGGCGCGGGTCCGTTGCATGCAGGACAAATCGCGCAAAACCTTGGCATGGCCGGCGTTGTCGTACCGCTCTATCCCGGCGTCTACTCTGCCCAGGGCCTGCTGATGTCGGACGTGAAGCACGACTACATCCGCTCGCGTCTCGCCTCCATCGAGCGCGTGAGCGAAGATGAGATCAACGCGCCCTTCAACGATCTCGCGAAAGAAGCCCGCGCCGAACTTGCCGAGGAAGGCTTCGCCGACAGCGCTCTACGCATCGAAGCGGCTCTCGACATGCGTTACGCGGGGCAAGGCTACGAAATCACCGTGCCATGCGAATGGCCGCTTAAACCCGGCGACCGCGCCATCCTGCGCAAGCGCTTTGACGACCTCCATGCAGAATCCTTTGGCCACACGGCGCCGGAAGAAGTTGTCGAAATCGTCTCGTGGCGATTGCGCGGCGTCGGTCTCGTACCGCCCGTCAAGCAGCGCACGTTCAAACCCGAAGAGATGCCGCTGTCGGCCGCGCTGCGCGAGAAACGCAAGATGCGTTTCGACGGCAATGACACCGAATGCCCTGTGTACCAGCGCGAAAAGCTGGACGTTGGCGTCACCTTTGAAGGACCGGCAGTCGTCGATCAACTCGACTGCACCACTGTCGTATTCCCCGGCCAGACCGTGAAGATCGACGAATACCGCAACATGATCATTCTTGCCGGGAGGTCTTGACGATGAGCGCTCTCGACGCTGTACACATTGAAATCATGCGCGCGAGCCTTGAAGGCATCGTGCTCGAAATGCAGAACTCGCTGTTCCGCACGGGCTATTCAACCATCGTGCGCGAAAGCCAGGACGCTTCGTGCGCTTTCATGAACGCGCGTGGCGACGTCGTTGCGCAACATGTCGTGTTGCCGTTGCACATCGGCTCGTTCCCGGCCTGCTGCAACGCCATCATTGAAACCTACAAAGGCGACATCGAGGAGGGCGACGCTTTCCTCATCAATCACCCCTATCATGGCGGCAGCCCGCACGCGCCCGACATGTGCGTCATCACGCCGGTGTTTCATACGGGCGAAATCATCGGCTTCTGCGGCTCTATCGCGCACAAGTCCGACATCGGCGGCCCGGTGCCCGGCTCCTGCTCGGGACAGGCGAAAGAAGTGTTCAACGAAGGTCTGCATCTGCCGGCCGTGCGCTATCAGCGCGGCTATCAGCGCAACGTCGAGATCGAGCGCATCATCGCCACAAACTCGCGCACGCCCGAGCTTGTGCTCGGCGATATTCGCGGCCAGATCGGCTCCGCGCGGCTGGGCGAAAAACGGCTGGGCGAACTGCTCAGCAAGTTTGGCAAAGCCGACGCGCTCGCCGCGTTCGACAAGCTACTCGAGCTGGCCGAAAAGCGCATGCGCGCCGCCATCGCCGAATGGAATGACGGCCGCTATGAGGCCGAGCGTTTCGTCGATGACGACGGTATCGACCTTGAAAAGCCGGTGCGCATTCACGTCGTGATCGAGAAGAAGGGCGACCAGATCACGTTCGACTTCACGGGTTCCGCCGACCAGACCAAGGGGCCTGCAAACATCCGACCGCCAGTCATTCGCGGCGCCTGCTGCTTCTGCCTCATCGCGCTCGTCGATCCGCACATCTTCATCAACAGCGGCCTGATGAACGCCTTCGAGATCAAGACGCGCGAAGGCTCGGTGATGAACCCCCGCTTCCCCGCGCCCGTCAACACCTACAACCCGACGGTTCACGCCACGGTGGAGGCGATCTTCTCCGCGATGACCGAGATCGCGCCTAAGCTCGCGCGCGCTGATGGCTGCGGCTCACGGTCCATCATCATCGGCGGACGCTCGACCCTGGCGGGCAAGAGCTACGTCCAATACGAAATTCTCGGCGGCGGCGGCGGCGCGCGCGCGCTGAAGGATGGCGCGTCCGGCACATCGGTCAATCAGTCGAACGCCAAGATCGCGCCCATCGAAATCATCGAAAGCGAGTTCCCGACGCGCGTTCTTCGCTTCGAGCTTATTCCTGACTCAGGCGGCGCCGGTGAATTCCGCGGAGGCTTGGGAATTCGGCGTGAATACGAAAACCTTGCCGACGCGCGCTTCTCGATCCGCTCCACCAAACACATCATCGCGCCGCGAGGCGCCGCTGGCGGCGCCGTTGGTCGCACCGGCGACATCATCATGAACCCCGACACCGACAAGCAGAAGCGCCTGCCGACGCGTTACGCGGATTATCCGCTGGCCGCGCAAGATCGCTTCCGTCTCGACACGCCCGGCGGCGGCGGACTTGGCGCGTCCAGCAAGCGCGACCCCGCGCGCGTCTTGCGCGACGTGCAGGAAGGTTATGTGACGCCCAGGGCCGCTGACGAGACCTACGGCGTGATCGTGAAACATGGCGCCGACGGCTGGACCATCGACGCGCCGGCCACCGAAAGCAGGCGGAGCGCAAAATAGCTACGCATCCCATAAATCATCGGCGCATCACAGGGAGAGAAACATGAAACTACAAGGCAAGGTTGCAATCATCACGGGCGCAGGCCGCAACATCGGTGAAGACACCGCCAAGCTATTTTCCAACGAAGGCGCAACGGTCGCTGTTGTTGATCTCGACAAGGCGCGCGGCGAAAAAGTAGCGGCGGACATCGTCGCTGGCGGCGGCAAGGCCAAGGCGTTCGTCTGCGATGTCGGCAAGGAAGACGACATCATCAAGTGCGTCAAGGACGTGGTCGCCGCGTTTGGCCGCCTCGACATTCTCGTCAACAACGCCGCGATCTCGGACAACAAGAACATGTTCGACATCACGACGGAGGAATGGAACCGCGTGCTCGCCATCACGCTGACCTCGCCCTTCCTGTTTTCGAAACACGCAGCGCTTGCGATGATCGCAGCCGGCAACGGCGGCAGAATCGTCAACGTCTCGTCCACCTCGGGCTATTTCGGGCGTGATCGCGCCACCGCCTACACGGCGGCCAAGGGCGGCGTGGTGAACCTGACGAAGTCGCTGGCGATCCAGCTCGCCCCGCACAAAATTCGCGTCAACGCGGTGGTGCCGAACAAGATCGGCTCGCCGGTCGGCAAGGATGAATTTGATCCCACACGCCCCGTGCTGAACTTGGTTGGCCGCCCCGGCGTGCCGGAAGATCTGGCGCGCGCCGCGCTGTTCCTCGTGTCAGACGATTCCGAATTCATCGTCGGAACGGCGCTGTTCGTCGACGGCGGCTGCACCACGCTGATGCCCGGCAACGCGTAATATCGCCTGACGCAAAAACGAGAAAAGCCCCCTTTGCGGGGCTTTTTTTATGCGTCTGCCGTTATGCCTGCGACCGGCACAACAACGGGAACGGCCGTGGACCGCGCAAGTGCGCGCACACGCACGACAAAGTCAGCAATCTTGGACGCGTCCGTTACATCGCACGCGGCGGCGGCGTAGCGATCCGGTCGGATGATGAGGAGAATTTCGCGCCCCTTGGGCAGACGCTCTTCAAAAAACTCATCGACAGCGCGAACCGCACAGATTGCAGGGTCCGCATTACGGTCGATGTTCATGCTGTGCGGCAACACTGCGATACGCACGAGCCGAGGCAAACCGAAATCATGCGCCGCGCATGCCGCAAGCGTTGCCTGCGCATTGTCGCCAAACGCCACCAAGGCGAATCCGTCGCCTGCAAGTTCATCAAACTTCGCGCGCGAGCGATCAAAATATTCCACAATAGGCTGCGGCTGCATGCGCCCCACCACATTAAGCCCGCCATCGTCAGGAAGCACAAACCCCATATTGTAGAATGGCTTTGGCTTGTACTTCATCTGCGCGAAGTAAGCGTGCATCGGCGGAATCAGGCGCATCAAGCGAAACGCCGCCTGAATGACAAACGCCTGAATGTGTGACGTCGGCATCATCACCTTGCCAATATTCACCGCCATCTCGATAAGCGACCAGGCGTGCGGCGAGCGTTCCTTGTAATAGCTGTCTAGTAGACGCGGGCCCAGTTCGCCCTTCACCACACACGCAAGTTTCCACGCGAGGTTATGCGCGTCGCGCACGCCGCTGTTCATACCCTGGCCGGCAAACGGAGGCGTGAGATGGGCCGCGTCGCCGCCAAGGAAAATGCGCTGCGTATTCCACTTGTCCGCCATACGCGCATGAAAAGTGTAAACCTGCCGCCGCACGATAGTGGAGTCCGCATCAGGGCCGAACATGGCCAAGAGCTCGCGCACTTTCGGCTCGGTCGAAATGAACTCGTCCGTCTCGCCCTTATGCACCATAAACTCGTAGCGCCGCCGTCCATCGGGGCCCGGCAGGCAGATTGTCGGCCGCTTCGGGTTGCACAAGACGCGCGTGAGACGGAAGCGCTCCTTCGTGTCCTTAAGATCGACGATGAGCCAGCGTTCGCGGTAGGTGGAGCCCGTCATCTGGGCGCCAATGTGCTTGCGCATGGGCGAGCGCCCGCCGTCCGTTGCGGCAAGATAGCGCGCGCGCACATTGCGCAATTCGCCATCCTGACATTTGATCTGGACGGTAACGCCCTCAGCGTCTTCCTTGACGTTCTCGCAACATGTTTCGAACAGCGCCTTCACATTCGGAAAGCGCTCCAAACCTTCGCGCAAGGTCGCTTCCAGCTCCGGCTGCGTGAAAGCATTGCGTCGCGGCCAGCCATATTCGCGCGCCGTGGGTTCAACCTGCGCAAAGACCACGTTACTCGCCGTGATGTATTGATAGCCATAATCGAGCGCGATGTTTTCAAGCACTTTTTCGACGAGCCCGGCTGCTTGCATCGTGCGCAGCGACTCGTCGTCGATGGAGACAGCCCGCGGCGCCTGCACTGTTGTTGGATTACGCTCGATGACAATGACGCTGACGCCCGCTTTGCCCAGCAGGTTTGCAAGCGTAAGGCCCGTCGGTCCGGCGCCGATGATCACGACTTCGCAGTTGAAAACGCCGTTAACGTAGAAAGTCATTGCTTCACCATTTTGTGTCGCGGCTCGACAATCGCCGGCGGCGTGAGCGCATAACGCAATTCCTCTGCCACGAGGCTCGCCGCAGACACGACAAGCAACACGAGACGGCGGCGTTGGCTGTCATCAAGACGTGAATCGTCTGCCACAAGACTGAGGCTGGCGATGATTCCGGCTTCGCGCACGATAACCGGCGCCGCAATGCCGGCCAGCCCAGCGTCAATTTCGCTCGCAGTAACGCAAAAGCCGCGCTTGCGAATGTCGGCGAGTTCACGCCGCAACGCAGCATGTCTCGCGCCGCCATCCTTGGGCGCACCGATGAGCCGATTGAGCAGGCGCGCGGGCAAATGCGCGAGAATGACCTTCGAGGTCGCACCCTGCGTCAATGGCATGGGGCGGCCGCGCTCGTAGCTGGAGCGAAAGGACGTGTCGCGCGCGGCTTCGTCCACTACACACATGACTTGATCGTTGTAGAGCCGCGACAACAGTGCGACGCAGGGCGTGTGCGCCTGCGCGACGACGTCGTGCAAAGCGCCCCGCCCCGCAGCCACAAGCGGATCGGTGAGGCGCAACAGGCGATCGTATTCGATGAAGGCCGAGCCGAGGCGGTAAACGCTTTCGTGCGCCGCTTCAAGGAAGCCTCCCGCAACAAGATCGCGCACGGTGCGATACACGGTGCTCGCCGGCACGCCAAGCGCGTCCGACATGGCGGGCACGGTCCACGCGCTCGCCTTCTCATCGAACAGCCGCAAAACGGCTTGAAAGCGGGCGAAACCCGCCATCTAACGCCTCCCACATCGCTGCAGCGCCAAGCCCCGCAGGTTCGCAAAATCTCTACGTCCGCCCTACCGGACTGTCAAATAAATTCTCAAAAAATGAGAATATTGACATTCCGGGGCGCGGCACGATATGTCTTCAGGAAGATGAGGGACAGGAGACGCTGCGCGCATGTGCACGCCAGGCAACGGTACAATTGACGAGGCGAGCATCGCAGCGCCCACGTCCGACAGAGGCGCTCACGGCCCTGCGGCCGACCCGGCGCTTGTCGCCGATCTCGTGACTGCAAACCGCATCCTGTTCAGCCAGGGCGTGCTCGATGCGTTCGGTCACATCAGCGTGCGGCATGACAAGGATGCAAGCCGCTTCCTTTGCGCGCGCAACATGGCGCCGGGCCTTGTGACGGCCGATGACATTGTTGAGTTCGGCGTCGATGGCGAACCCGTGAACGCCCGCGACCGCGCGGTCTATCTGGAACGCTTCATTCATTCCGAAATCTATCGCGCGCGGCCCGATGTGATGAGCGTCGTACACAGCCATTCAATGGCGGTCATTCCGTTCGGGCTTGTAAAGGGCTTTCCATTTCGTGCGGTCACGCACATGGGCTCGTTCATCGGCACATGCGCGCCCGTATTTGAAATCCGCGACGTGGTCGGCGAGGACAACGATCTGCTGATCTCGTCGCCAAAGCTCGGCGCCGCGCTGGCGCAATGCCTTGGCGAGGGGACCGTCGTCCTCATGCGCGGCCACGGTTCGACGGCGGTGGGCAACAGCCTGAAACAGGCGGTGTTCCGGGCCGTTTATACCGAGCAGAACGCGCGGGTTCTGTCAGAAGCTTTGCGCATCGGCCCGGTGACCGGCCTCAGCGAAGGCGAGACGCGCACCGCCACGCGCACGATTGACGGCCAGTCCACCCGCGCGTGGGATCTGTGGAAACTGCGCGCCGAAGGCAAGGTGTGACGAATTGATCTGCGCCAATGGATGGCGCTGATCGCAACTCTATGTTCACCGCATCGCGACGAGAGGGAACGAACATGACTGACATTGCAACCGCAGCCGCTCCCGCGAAGGATCGCCAGAAGTTTTATGACAAGATTGCGCCCAAGCATCTTGCGCCCCTGTGGGAAGCGCTGAAGGGCCTCGTCCCGCCAGAGCCCAAGAGCAAGTTTGTGCCCCACGTGTGGCGCTTCAACGAATGCCGCGAACTCCTGATGGAAGCGGGCGACCTGCTGACCGCTGAAGAAGCCGAACGCCGCGTGCTCGTGTTCGAAAATCCCGCCATGCCGGGTGGGTCGCGCATCACCGCCACGATGTACTCAGGCATGCAGCTCATTATGCCGGGCGAGATCGCAGCCGCCCACCGCCACACGGCGTCTGCCTTGCGCCTCGTGCTTGAAGGAAATCTTGGTTACACGGCGGTCGCTGGCGAGCGCACGGAAATGGAGCGCGGCGATTTCGTCATCACGCCCAATTGGGCCTGGCACGATCACGGGCAGGAACAGAAGAAGCCGGTGATCTGGATCGACGGCCTCGACCTTCACATCATCAACTTTTTCGAGACTGCGTTCAGCGGTCATTCGAACGACAAGACACAGATTGAATCGCGCCGCATGGGCGACTCGCAGGCGCGTTGGGGCACGAACATGCGGCCCTTCAACACGCCTTCGCCCTTCGGCGCAACGACGCCGATCTTCAACTACAAATACAAGGCGAGCCGCGAGGCGTTGATGAGTGTCGCGGAAACCGACAAGCCCGACGCGCACGTCGGCCATGCGTTGCGCTACGTGAATCCGCTGGATGGCGGCTGGCCCATGCCGCTCATCGCCGCGTGGCTCACCCACCTGCCCGCAGGCTTCGAGACAAAGGAAATGCGCGCGACCGATGGCCAAACATGGGTCATCATCGAAGGCGAAGTGCAGATCGAGGCCGGCGACAAGTCATTCACCGCTGGCGAAGGCGACGTTGTCGCAGTGCCCAGCTGGGCGTGGCGTAAGGCCCGCGCCTCGAAGGACGCCATCTTCTTCTGCTTCTCGGATCGCAGCGCGCAGGAAAAGCTGGCGATCTATCGCGAAGAGCGGCGCTGAAACCAGGCGCGCTTCTCATCCTCAGAAGCGATCAAAGCCGGGCGAACCCGGCTTTGATGCATTATACGAGCGCCGTTACTTCTCGTCGAAGTAAAGTCGGCCCGGGTTTGTCACGAGCAGCTTCTGCTGCAGCTCGGGCTCGGGCGCAAAGAGCGGAATGAGATCGACGAGATCGCCGTCATTCGGCATCTGCTTCACATTCGGGTGCGGCCAGTCCGTGCCCCAGATGATGCGGTCGGGCGCGAGTTCGCAGATCTTGCGCGCGAACGGCACCGCGTCATGGAAGGGCGCGCCAGCGGTCGAGACACGCTCGGAGCCGCACACCTTAACCCAGCATCTTTCGTCGTCCTTGATCAGGTTGATCAGACAATTAAAGGGTTTCTGGTCGAGCCCGCCCGAAGCTTGCACACGGCCCATGTGGTCGATCGTGTAGATAACCGGCAGCTTCGCCAGCATCGGCGCATATTCTGGCAGGTCGATGGCGTCAAAATGCACATCGAGCGACCAGCCGAAATTCTTGATTCGGTCGACCACCGCCTGCAGCACGCGCCTATCCGGCACGCCGCCCAGATGCTTCACGAAGTTGAAGCGGCAACCGCGGATGCCGCCGATGTGCAGCTCCTCGATTTCCTTTTCGGTGAACGTGTCGTCGATGTTGGCGACGGCGCGGTAGGCGCCATTGCTGGCCGCAATCGCATCGAGGCACACCGTGTTGTCGTTGCCGTGGCAGCTCGCATTCACGATAACCGCGCGCTCAAGACCGAGCTTGGCTTGCAATGCCCGGAACTTGTCCAGCCCGGAATCTGGCGGCGTGTAGGAGCGGTCGGGCGCGAACGGATATTTGTCGCCGGGGCCGAAGATGTGGCAATGCGCATCGGTGGACTTTGGCGGCAGCTTGAACTTCGGCGTCTTCGTATCCGGGTCCGGCGCCGGAATGCTCGGCGTGAAATCCCCAGGCGGATTCTTATGCGTGTTCATTTCTTTTTGGCTCCCCTGTCTTGCGCGTCGGCGATGGCCGCAGCCAGTCCCGGATGCATTCCCAGATCTTCTACCATCATGGCGGCTTCGCGCATCTCCGCCGCGCGGCGCACGCCATGGGTTGCGACGCGCTCGCCCATGTATTGGGCGAGGTCGCGGAAGTCGATGGACGGCCACGTCTGATTGAGGCTGGCGAAAACCTCGTCCTCGACGCCCCAATGTTTCGCGGCGGCGGCGCAGTCAACCATGATCGCCTCCATGCCCTTGATGACGATGGAGCGGCACAGCTTCATGGCGGACGCCCTGCCCGGCTCGGTCGTGACGGGCGTGACGTTCATGCCCAGCCCGTTCATCAGCGTGGCAAGCTCCTCGGCATAAGGCCCGCCGCCAAGGATCGGAACGCGAATCCCGATGCCGCCGACGGGCTGCATGACAGCCCCCTCGACATACTTGGCGTTGGCGGCGTTGACGCGCCCGGCCGCGGTTTTCTTGGTCACGGGCGACGCCGAATTCACGTCAAAGAAATACTGGCCCTGGTGCAGATAGCCGGCGGCCTCGCCTGCAACGTCGAGCGCGGATGACGCGGTAACCGCGGAAATGACGACCCGCGCATTCCGGGCCGCCTCGGCGGGGCTGGACGCCACGCGCGCGCCAATTTCACTGGCGGCCGCCAACATCGCCGGACCCTTTTCTGCGTCGGAAAAAGCTACGTCGTAAACGGAAATGGAGACGTCCCCGCGCTCCAGAAACTGGCGGGAGAACAGCTTGCCCACCTCGCCAAAGCCGATGATGGCCAGCGGGATTGTCTGGGTCATTTTTCCTCCTCAGCGGTGGGCGCCGATACGTCCGTCGCGGCCTTTTACGGCGCGCGCGCGGAACGAACAAGAAGGAAGAAGTGGCCGGGCAGGCTCGCCGCCCGCCCGTCACGCGCTTGTCAGGCGGGCTCGGACACTGTGACACGGCGCATCAGCCGGATTTCGTCGGCGGGGAAGTCGTTGCGCGCGTGATTGAGGCAGCGATTGTCCCAAATGAGCAGGTCGCCCACGGACCACGCGTGCGCGTACACAAACTCCGGCCGTTCAGCATGTTCGAAAAGCTCGTCCAGAAGCTTGTCACTCTCGGCGCGGTCCATCCCGACGATGCTCCGGGTCATCAGTCGGCTGAGGTAGAGCGACTTGCGGCCCGTTTCCGGGTGTGTTTTCACGAGCGGGTGCTCAGCATTGGAGAGATTGTCCGCAGCTTCGTTTACCTGATCGCGCAACGTCGCGTAGACGTCGTAGATATAGCCAGCCTTCAGACCCTCGATACGCTTCTTTGTCGCCTCCGGCAGCGCGTCATACGCTTCGTAGAGATTCGCGAATTTCGTCTCGCCGCCGCGCGAGGGAATCTGCACCGCGTAAAGCGTCGTCGCGCGGTACGGCACATCGCGATGTGAACCGTCCGAGTGAAAATGCATCTCGCCGTCGGGCAGCGCGCCGATCGGCTTGCCGTTCTCGCGGATGTTTGTGATGAACATGATGCCGCGCTCGCGCTCCTTGCCTTCATTCGCGACGATGCGGCCTGCTTTACCGGTGTCGGCCCGCCCGAAAACCGAGGCAAACCGGAACTGGTCCTCAGGCTCGATATTCTGGCCCGAGAAGCACAATACGCCGTACTTGTGAAATGCGTTGCGCATCTCCTGCTTCACCGCCTCGGGTGTTTCCTGCGCAAGGTCGAGACCCGTCACACGCGCGCCAAGCACAGGGCTCAGCGGTTCGATCTTCAATTGTTCGATGACCATGTTTTCCTCCCGGTCAGCGGCCCACGCATTGCGGGCCGCCTCTGCGTTGCGGCATGAATCCAAATTTCAACGGCAATTCAGTGCATCGCCTGACCGCCGTCGACGTTGATCGTCTGCCCCGTGATGAAGGAACTGGCGTCAGAGATGAGGAACATCACCGCGCCAACAAGATCATCCGGAAATTGCGGGCGCTTGAAGCAGCGGCCCTGATCGCGGCCCGCGACATAATTGGAGGACGACGACGCCATCTGCGTCTCGCTCTCCGTGAATCCGGGCGTGATAGCGTTGACGCCAATCTTGTCATCGCCAACCTCGCGCGCAAGAGCGCGCGTAAGCCCCACAACGCCAGCTTTCGAGGTCGTGTAATGAAGCCGATTGGGGTTACCGCCCCAGATACGCGACGAAGAGATATTGACGATACGTCCGCCGCCCTGCGCCTTCATCTGCGGATAGACCGCGCGGCAGCACAGGAAGATGCCTTTCAGATTCACCGCCATCACGCGGTCCCATTCGTCGATCGGAATGCGGAACCAGTCGCCCCGCGGCAGCACGCTCATCAGCGAGGCGTTGTTAATGAGGCCGTCGATACGGCCCCACTTGGCGATGGTCTGGTCCACCAGCGCCTGCACGGCGTCGGGATCGATTACATCGGTGCGAATGGCGATGGCCTCGCCCCCTTGCTCGCGGATTCCGGCGGCTACCGCTTCACCGGCTTCGCCAGCGATGTCGGCAAGCACGACCTTCGCGCCGCTCTCGGCCAGACGCTGGCTGTAAACCTTGCCAATGCCCGTGCCGCCACCGGTGACGATGACAACCTTGCCCTTGACGCTATAGGCCGTATTGACGTCAAAACCCGTCATAATCCCACTTCCTCCCTTGACCGGCGACTTCGCCGGCTCATTGTTTGAATTGGCCAGATGATGTCCGATCGCGGCGCGCGAAACAAGGCCCCGCCCCGGCGGCGACGATGAGGAACCCGAATGGAAGAATGCGACGTCGCCATCGTTGGCGGAGGACATAACGGGCTTGTCTGCGCGGCCTATTTGGCGGCCGCTGGATTAAGCGTGCGTGTGTACGAACAGCGCAGCGTTGTCGGCGGCGCGGCGGTGACGGAAGAATTCGCGCCCGGCTTTCGCAATTCGGTCGCCGCCTACACGGTGAGCCTGCTCTCGCCAAAAGTGATCCGCGATCTTGATCTGCATGCGCACGGGTTAAAGATCGTCGAACGCCGGGCGCTCAATTTCCTCCCCCTGCCCGACAAAAGATACCTCATGGCCGGCCCGGGCCGCACAAAACAGGAAGTCGCTAAATTCAGCGCGAAGGACGCTGCGGCGCTGGACGCTTTCAATGCGGAGCTCGACACGGTAGCCGACGTTTTGCGTGCGGAAATCCTGCGCGCGCCGCCCAATCTCGTCGAAGGCTCGCTCCTGCGCGTCGGCGGGGAAGCGCTGCGCGCGCTTGCGTTGGGCAATCGCCTGCGCGGGCTCGACCAAAAGGGCCGCATCGCAGTCTATGACCTGTTTACAAAATCAGCGGGCGACCTGCTCGACTCATGGTTCGAGTCGGACGCTATCAAGGCGCTGTACGGTTTCGACGCGGTGGTTGGTAATTACGCAAGTCCTTACACACCGGGTTCAGCCTATGTGCTGCTGCATCACGCCTTCGGCGAAGTGAACGGCAAGAAGGGGTTGTGGGGCCACGCCATCGGCGGCATGGGCGCGATTACGCAGGCGATGGCGAAGGCGGCCAGCGGGCGCGGCGCAAAAATCCGCACAGATGCGGGCGTGCGCGAAATCATCGTCGAGAAAGGCCGCGCCGCCGGACTCGTTCTGGAAAACGGCGAGCGCGTGAATGCGCGCGCTGTCGTGTCCAACCTCAACCCAAAGCTGCTGTTCACAAAGCTTGTGCCCGAAGACGCGCTGGCGCCGGACTTTCTGCGCCGCATGAAAGGCTGGACTTGCGGCTCAGGGACATTTCGCATGAATGTCGCGCTGTCTCGGCTTCCCAACTTCACCGCGCTGCCCGGCGACGGCGATCACATGACGTCGGGCATCATCATCGCGCCGAGCCTCGCCTACATGGACCGCGCCTACCATGAATCAAAGCTTCATGGCTGGAGCCGCGAGCCCATCGTGGAGATGCTCATTCCATCCACGCTGGACGACACGCTGGCGCCAACGGGCCAACATGTCGCGAGCCTGTTCTGCCAGCATGTGACACCCGCGTTCACAGACGGAACAACGTGGGACGATCATCGCGAAACCGTCGCGGACCTCATGGTTGCGACGGTGGAGAAATACGCGCCCGGATTCGCTTCAAGCATCATCGGGCGCCAGATCATGTCGCCGCTCGATCTGGAGCGCACATTTGGCCTCGTCGGCGGCGACATTTTCCACGGCGCGCTGACTCTCGACCAATTGTTTTCCGCGCGGCCAGCGCTGGGCCACGCCGACTATCGCATGCCTGTGCCAGGGCTTTATCTGTGCGGATCGGGCGCCCATCCCGGCGGCGGCGTGACCGGCGCGCCGGGGCACAACGCCGCTCAGGCCATCATCACGGACATGCGCAGGAAGCCCCGCAAGTAATCACAGTCAAGCAAGCGGCGCTTCGGTCAGTGCGTCTTGCGATAGTCGTCAGACGCGTTGTTCGCGCGAACGACAAATCCCGCAAACACGGCAAACGCTGCGAGCACGGTGAGGAGATATAAAGTTTCGGCGGTGGTCATGTCACACTCCTTCGAATGAAAGATTGTAGAAACACACGCGCCGTGTTCGCATTGACATGAATCAAGGTATTTCAGTTGCTTATGAAAAGCCTTCGCAAGAGAAGATGCGAAGATCTTTCAGAAAGGACGCCGCCCCGCTTGCCGCTCGCCTGCCGCTCTGCCTGCAGTAGCGGAATAGCGCCAAACCCTGCGCCGCCCGCCAGCGCCTGCCCGCACACGTTGACCGCTCGGGACTTTCGACCAAGCTCGCCCTTTTCTTCAACGCGCGCGCCCGTGTATGCTGCCTGCAAGCTGGAGACCGGCAGATGGTTGGCCCGCTCACGACGATAACAAAATGGAGGAAATCGAATGGCGTTTTCGGCTTGGCGGGGCATCGCCGGCATTATCCACCCCACCCTGCGCCCGGGCGCGCTTGAGGAATTCATTCGTCTTTTGCCGGAAGGTATCGGTGTGCTGCCGCTGTTTACGAACATCACGCGTGGAACGCGCGACGAATTCGAGACGGTGATGGGCGCCTACGAGCAGCAGATCGCGCTTCTGGCCGAACAGGATTGCGACGCAATTCATCCCAACGGCGCGCCGCCATTCATGGTGCTGGGCCTGAAAGGCGAGGCGGAACTCGTCGCGGGGTGGGAGAAGAAATACAAGACGCCCATCTTCACCGCAGGCCAGAATCACATCACGGCTCTGCGTGCGCTGAAAGCGAAGTCCATCGTTGGCGCGACCTACTTCCCCGGCGAGATCAACAACACTTTTGCGCAATATTTCACGGACGCAGGCTTCAACGTGAAGTGCATGGAAGGCGTCGAGACGCCGTTCAACAAGGTGCAGGAATTGTCGGGCGAGCAGGTCTACGCCCACATCAAGAAGCACTTCCTCGCCCAGAAGGGCGCCGACGCGATTTACATGCTGGGCTCCGGCTGGCGCACGCTGCATATCGTCGACCTGCTTGAGAAAGATCTTGGCGTGCCTGTCGTGCATCCCGTCACAGCGCGCGTGTGGGAATTCCAGAAGCGCCTGCATGTGAACGAGCCGCGCTCGGGCTACGGGCATCTGCTCGAACACCTGCCCGCCTTGCCTGGGTAACGATCAACGAAAAAGAACAATTTTGGGAGGGAGGACAACATGATCCGCAAGCTAACAGGCCGCGCGGCGCTTGCCGCCGCGTTGGCCATCGCTTCAGGCGTTGTCGCTGGCGCGCAATCTGCTTTGGCGCAGAGCGTCGAAGACTTTTATCGCGGGCGCTCTGTGACTTTGATCGTGCCCACGGCGCCGGGCGGGATCAACGATATTTCCGGTCGGCTGGTGGCGCGAAACTTTGGCCGTTTCGTTCCGGGCAATCCCAATTTCGTCGTGCAGAACGTGCCCGGCGGCGGCGGGCTTGTTGCAGCCAACCGGCTCGCCAACACGGCGGAGCGCGACGGCAGCATCATCGCGATCATCCAGCGCGCCGTCCCGCAACTTGCGATTAAGGGCGACCCAAACGCCAAGTTCGATCCCGCCAAACTGACGTGGCTGGGATCGCTTTCCGACTATGATGACGACGCCTATCTCGTGGTCGTGAACGCCGATCATTCGGCAAAAACGGCGGACGATTTGCGCAAGCCCGACATCAAGCTGCGTCTGGGCGGCGACCAGCCGGGCTCGACAAACCTGGCCTTCGCCTATCTGGCGAAAAACGCTCTCCACCTGAATGTGGAAATCATACGCGGCTATCCCGGCGCCGCGCCGATGTTCCTTGCCATGCAGCGTGGCGAACTTGATGGCCAGATCATCGGCTACAATTCCGTGCGCGTCGGCCAGCCGCAATTGTGGGGCGACAAGAAGGTGCGGCCACTCATCCAGTTCGCGCGCACCAAGCGCCACCCCGATCTGAAGGACATTCCAACCGCGCGTGAACTGACGACGGATCCCAAGATGATCGCACTGCTTGATTTTGCAGAGATGCCGTTCTTCATGGCGCTCCCCTTCGTCGCACCGCCCGGCCTGCCCGCGGACAGGGCGGCCGCGCTGCGCGAGGCTTTCATGAAAATGGTCAAGGACAAGGAGTTTTTGGGCGACGCCGCAAAACTGCGGCTCGACATCAGCCCCATCGACGGCGCCGCCGTGGACGCAATCGTGGCGCGCGCCATGAAAACGCC
>JAUXWZ010000091.1 GCA_030684835.1 Beijerinckiaceae bacterium | reverse complement strand
ACGCAGCCAGCCTTGGTGGCCGGGCCCACGCGCTTGAGCAGTTTGCGCACATCCGCGTCCGAGCCATCGGGCGTGACAAGCCGCATCGCCCGCTCCATGGCGGCTTCGCGCGTCGGGCCGAAGCAGACATAGGGGTTGAAGGCGAAGCGCACAGTGCGGCCGGTCTTGGCCATACGCTCGCGCATGTCGTCGATGGAGTGCTGGAGGCTTTCCATCACCGTCTTCGTGTCAGGCGCGTCCTTGTCGTAGTCGAGGAACCACCAGTCGCCGATCTTGGCGATCATCTCAAGGCCGCGCGGGCTGCGGCTGGCCGTGAAAATTTCCGGCGGCGTCGGCGAAGCGGGCTTCAGTAGGAGTTCGGCGGCGTCGACCTCATAGAAACGGCCCTTGAAACTGTAGGGCGTTTCGCGCCAGAGGCCTTGCACGATTTCGACGAATTCTTCCGCGCGGATGTAGCGATCGTCGTTGCCGAGCATCGTTTCGCCGCCATACATGCGGTGCTCTTCGACATTCCAGCCGGTGATGAGATTGAGGCACATGCGCCCGGTGCATAGCCGGTCAAGCGTGCTCGACATCTTTGCGACGATTTGCGGATGCCACAGGCCGGGGTGAACCGCGATCATGGAGCGAATGCGCGTAGTGAGCGACGAGATTGCGCTGCCCAGAACCCAGGCCTCCATATCCGTGCCCAGATGGCGTTCCGCGAAGAGGATGATGTCGAAACCAGCCTTGTCTGCTTCGATGAGCAGTTCGCGCGACAGCGTCCACGCCGGATCGGCGACGCCTGGCGGGAGCGGCGCGGCGGCGCCAGCTACAGAGGCCGCCATTTGCTTGGAACCGACCGTGACGTGGGGGACAGGCGCGTAGAGCCCGAATTGCATGTTGATCTCCTGAAACGGCGTGCGCGTGAGCGGCATAGCCGCATGGGTGCGCTAATCATAAGACCCGCCGCACGCGAACGCCAAGCGTCAACCTCACACCGGATTGTCAGTGGTGCCTTTGAATGCGAGATAGCCGCCGTCCAGCAACAAGTCTGTTCCCGTCATGAAAGCTGATTCATCTGACGCGAGATACGTCGCACCGGCCGCAATCTCCTCGACCTTGCCGGTTCGGCCGACCAGATAAGCTGGCCCCTTCGCGCGGTTCGCCTCCTCGCGGCTTTTAAAACGCTGTAGCGCGGCGCGTTCTGTGTCGATGGCGCCGGGCGAAATGGTGTTGGCGCGAATCTGATACTTCGCGAAGTCGATGGCGAGGCATTTGGTCAGCTGAAGCACGGCGGCCTTGCTGGCGCAGTAAGCCGGCCTGCCGGGCATGCCGATGTGTCCGTGCGATGAAGCGATCGAAACGATTGCGCCGCCGCCGGCCTCGCGCATTGCGACGACCGCGAACTTGCTCATCAAAAACTGGCCGGTGACGTTCACCTGAAACGCCTTGTTCCAGTCTTCCAGAGACAGCTTTTCCGCATCGCCGAGCGGAGTGGCGGCGGCCGCGACGTTGGCCAGCGTGGTAAGCTTGCCGAAGGTCTTGACCGCGAAACCGATTGCATCGCTGCACGACTGCGCGTCGGTGACGTCAAGGCTGACCGCCGCAGCCTTTCCGCCGCTGTCCTTGATCTCATTGGCGACCTTTTGCGCTTTGTCGAGGCTGATATCGGCGACGATAATCGCCGCGCCTTCAGCTGCGAAACGACGACAGATCGCGCCGCCAATTTCACCGCCGCCGCCCGTCACCAAAGCAACGCGACCGGCGAGAAGGGCTCTCTCACCCATGATGTCCTCCCATTTAGGTATTGATGCGCCGCCATTTGTTGGCGGCGCTTATCTTCGTGTCAGGAAATCATGACGCGACCGCCATTCATGGCGATCGCCTGTCCGGTCATGTAGGCGGCGTCGGAGCTGACGAGGAAGGCGGCAAGGCCCGCCATGTCGTCAGGGAAGCCGACGCGACCCAGTGGAATGGTCTTGCGTCCACGCTCCAGCAATTCTTCGGGATTGGTCGCCTCGAGGGGCTGAGCCGTGAAGGCGACGCCCGGCACAATGGAATTGCAGCGGATGTTGTGCTTGGCCCATTCCATGGCCAGCGTCTTCGTGAAGCTCAGGATTGCGCCCTTGCTTGAGGCGTAGCCCACTCCGCCCGCGGCGCCTTCCAGCGCGCGGCCGGAAGCTATGTTGATGATCACGCCGCGCTTGTTCTCCATCATCTTGGGCGCGAACGCCTTCACGATGAGAAACGGCGCCATGATGTTGACGCGCATCGCCAGTTCGAAAGCGTCCGCTGTCATGTCCACGGTTGGCGCACGCGGATAAATGCTGGCGTTGTTGATGATGCAATAGGGCGCGCCATACTTGGCGAAGGTGGCTTTGACGGCCGCGTCAACTTCTTCGCGCTTTGAAAGATCCACCTTGAAGAAGGTGATGTCGCCGCCTGCTTCGCGCACGAGTTTGGTGGTTTCCTCGCCCAGCTTTTCGTTCACGTCCCATGCGGCGATCCTCGCGCCCATGCTGGCGAATCTCAGGGAAAATGCGCGGCCAAAACCGCCGCCGGCGCCGGTGATGACAACTACATCACCCGGCTTAAAGCCGTCGCGTTCAATACCGTCGCTCATCGTGTTAATCCTCGTGCAAAGTGTCAGTGAGAGCTGGACTTGGGCGCGCCCAGGGCATGACGTCCATATTCGGAGGCTGCGCTCTCCCATACGAGCGAGTGATGCGCTGCGGCTGCGAAGCAATCGCGGAACATGCGCTGAAGCGGGCTGTCAAGAAACAGCGCGCGGCCACCCGCAATGTTATACAAGCGCTGCACGGACTGCAGGCAAAGTTGCGCCGCGAAGCACGCGTTGCGCTTGCCCTGATAGTGCATTTCCTCGCTCACGGTTTCGTTGCGTTCGAGAACCTGCATGGTTTCGCGAATGGCGCCGAGGTACATGCGCTCGGCGGCTTCAATTTCTGCAGCCGCTTGTCCGACGCTTGCCTGAATGGCGACGTTGGTCGACACCGAATTGCCGCGCGATTGACGCGGTGCGGTGATCTTGAGGAATTCTTCCAGAAACCCTTGCGCCACACCGACCACGACGGCGGTATAGCTCACCGCCGACACGCCCCCGCGGGGCAGGCGCGTCACGGGCGCCGTGTAGAATAGCGCGCCGGGAGAGCGGCCTTCGTCATTGGCCTTCTTGTCGAGCAGACGATGTTCGGGGATGAACACGTTCTTCACTTCAAAGCTCTTGCTGCCCGTGCCAGCGAGACCAACGACCTTCCAGTCGTCAATGATGCGTACTTCGCTTGTTGGCATGAGGGCCATCAGGCCGCGGCCTTTCTTGCCGTCTGCGTCGTATTCAAATCCGCCGCACATCACCCAATCGGCATGGTCGATTCCGCTGGAAAACCCATGCAAGCCATTCCAGACTACGCCGCCTTCGACGCGAGTTGCGCGCCCGACCGGCGAAACGGCGACGCACAATTTTTGTGTCGAATCCGTGCCCCACACATCGTCCTGCGCTGCGATTTCGTACGCTGACAGCTTCAGCGGATTGTCGCCGAGGACCATGTAAACCCAGGCTTGCGAGGCGTCCCCGCGCGCCAGCGTCTGGATCACTTCGCACAAGACGTCGTAGCCAAGGTCATAGCCGCCATAGCGAGATGGCTGGCATACGCGCAGCAGGCCGGCGTCAACGAAGTCTCGCACGGTCTGGTCTGGGCAGCGACCGAGCTGTTCGCCTTCTTCAGCGCGCGCGCGCAACGTGGGGATCATGGCGCGTGCGCGCGCCAGCACATCGTCCCTGGTCGCTGGCGCGTCCGCCGTCTTCTTGACTGCAGTCAACATGGAATCTTGTCCGTTTCTCTCCGAAGCGCCGGGCAATCCAGCATAGGATATGTGGATCGCCCAGGCGACAAGCGTATATGTGTTTCGCGGGGCTTAGCAATAAGCTGACCGCTTACTTTGCCTGGGCAATTCGCCTCAAGCGTTCCACGACACTGGCTGGCGTTCGGTACAGCCTTTCCACATCCGCCTGCAATTGCTCGCCCGAGCGGGGATTGTCGATCTGAAGCCCGAGCTTGTTTGCTTCGTTGCGGAAATCGGAATCCTTGATCATGTCCATGAAGGCTTTACGAACCGCGGCCAGACGGTCGGCGGGAATTTCCGGCGGCATCAGGAAGGGGCGTCCCAACGTCAGCGGGCCATAGGCCGCTTCAAACAACAGTTTGTCTTCCTCATTTTTTACGAGGTCGGGGCCATAAGGCACGTCGTGAAGCTCAGCTTCCTTTATGGGGCCATATTGAACAAGGATGCGGATCTGTTTGTTCTTGATCCAGTCCTGCTTTGTGGACGTCAGCGAACTCCAGAAGGTTGTTCCGTAGGTGTCGAGCTCGCCGCGCTCAATCGCCAGGTAGGCGTCGTTCTGGCCGGGGTAACCGGCGATCACCTTGATTTTCGTCCCCAGCAATTCATTGAGCAGCCGCGAGTAAAAGGCTGGCGCCGAGTTGACGCCGGACGCGCCGGCGGTCATCTCGCTTTTGCGGGCGTCGTCGATCGTCTTGAACTTCGATGTGTGCCAGACGATCAGCAATCCGGTCTCAAGAGACGGCGTGCCGATCCAGTTCAGCTTTGTTGAGTCGTAGTCTGCTTCCTTGGTGCCGAAAAGCGGCTCCAGCGGAGCGTTATTCTGCACGCCGCCCATGACGGTGCCATCGCGGGCCGCAGCCGAATAAAGGTGTTTGGTCGCGACGATGCCGCCAGCGCCCGGCATGTTGCGCGGCACGACATTTGGGGAGCCAGGGATATGCTTGCCGATGTGACGCGAAATCGCGCGCGAAAGCGCGTCGTATCCGCCGCCAGCGCCTGAACTGATGACCAATGACATGGTCTTGCCTTTGTAAAAATCGGCGACCGGGTCAGCGCTTGCCGCGCCGCCTATTGTCATGAACGCGAGCGCGATTACGGATACTGCCTGACCTTTAGCTCTCATTTTTCCTCCCTCCGGGGATTCTCCCCACTGTTATTTTCAACGATTGCGTCACACAGCCTGCATCATTCAAGCAAGCGCGACCTGTTGCGATCAGCCTTTGTGTGATTGCGATCTGATCTTTTTCATATGTTCAAGAACCTCCGGCGGAGAGGCGCCCAGCCTCTCGATGAGACGCAAGACATCGGGTCCGCTAACAGGCGAAACATCAACCCGCAGTTTCTGCGCTTCGGCGCGAAACTCAGGGTCGTTGCACATCGCCATGAACGCCTCCTGCAGCGCGCGCGTGCGATCCGCAGGCAGTCCCGGGGGTGCTGCAAATGGACGTGAAAGCGTGTTCGAGGCCTCCGCCAGATCAATCAACGACATGACCGAAGCGTCTTTGATGAGGTCTCGCGCAAGTGGGACATTCGGGAAATCGGGATGGCGGGTTTGGCGTCCAAACTGAAGGACGACGCGAACCGGACTGTCTGGCGTAAGCCAGTGCGGACGCGAGGATTTTACGGCTGAGTAATCAAGCGAACGGCCATCTATTTCACCGCGTTCTACCGCAAGAAAGAGCGCGTTTGAATCGCGATAGCCGGCTATCAGCTTGATGTTGAGGCCGACGGCGTCGCGCAGCATGACAGCCCAGTCATTGCCCGCGGCGCCTTCGCCGGTGCCGCCGAGCACCATCTCGGTTCCGCCGCCTTCGCGTGTGGCCTCCTCGATCTTCTTTAGTTTCGCGTCCTTGCGCACAAACATCAGATAGGCGTCGTCGCCCGCGCTTGATGGCGTGCCGATCCATGTCAGGGCGCGCGGATCGAAGCGGACATTTGCGTTGCCGCCGAGCAGGGCTAGCAGCGCCATATCGCGCGCAAAGGTGCCGATCACCGACCCATCGCGCGCAGCTGTGTTTGCGAGGTAATTGACCGACAGGAGAGAACCGGCGCCCGGCATGTTTTGAACGACGATGTTCGGATTCCCCGGGACATGCTTGCCCAGATGCCGGCCCACCAAGCGCGCGTAGACGTCGTAGCCGCCACCTGGTCCATAGCCGACAATGATCTGCAATTGCCGATTGCGATAGAAGTCAGCGACGTTCTGCGCCATTGCGCCGCCGCCCGCGCATATAAGAGCCACGGCGGCGACGAACCAAGTCCTGAGCATGTCTCTCTCCCAGAGCGACTCCTTGACCGGAGCGCGCTTATTGAGGAGGAGGGTAATGCGCCTCGCGGCGTTTCGTCAAACAGCTTTACTCGGCGGGTTGGTGCGCGCCGGTTTTGTGAGGCGTGGCCGCCGCGATTTTGGAGCGGTCGCGCGCGAGCAGGGAGTAAGCGGTGGGCACGACGAACAGGGTCAGCAAAGTCCCAAACGTCATGCCGCCCACAATAACCCATCCGACGGAGCGAAGGCCCATCGCGCCCGCGCCATTGGCAAGCGCCAACGGGATTGCGCCGCACACCATCGCGCCCGTCGTCATCAGGATCGGACGCAGACGAAGCGACGCCGCCTCGACGATGGCGTCCTTCAAAGGTTTGCCTTGGTCCTGAAGCTGATTGGCGAACTGCACAATCAGAATCCCGTGCTTCGTGATGAGACCGATCAGTGTAACGAGGCCAATCTGGCTGTAAATATTGAGGGACGTCCCTGTCAGGTTCAGCGCCAGCAGGGCGCCGGTAAGCGAAAGGGGCACGGTGAACATGATGATCAGCGGATCGACGAAGCTTTCAAACTGCGCCGCAAGCACAAGAAAGATGAAGGCAAGGGCCAGTACGAAAATGAAGTAGAGGCTCGAGCCAGATTCCTTGAACTCGCGAGAAACGCCCGCGTATTCGTAGCGCGCCGACGGAGGCAACGTTTTCGCTGCGGCTTGCTCCATGGCCTGCAATGCTTCGCCAAGCGCGTAGCCGGGCGCGAGATTGGCCGTGATGGTCGCCGAGCGAAACTGATTGAAACGGTTCAATTCCTTGGGAGCGACGCTTTCTCTTGTCGAGACAATGCTCGTCAGCTGAATCATCGAATTATTACGGCCGCGCACATAAATATCGTTGAGATCGCCCGGCGTGCGGCGATCATCCTGCTGCACTTGCACGATGACGTCGTATTGTTCGCCGTTCTGGATGAACTTCGTCACCTTGCGGCCGCCGAGCAGCGTTTCAAGCGTGCGTCCGACCGTCAGCACGCTCACATCCCGGTCAGCGATGCGCGTGCGGTCCATGTCGATTTGCAATTGCGGCTTGTTTAGATCGAGGTCGCTGTCAAGATTGACGAGGCCTGGGTTCTCGCGGGCTACCGTCATGACAGCGTTCACGTATTCTTCGAGTTTGTCATAGCCATCGGCGGTCTGAATAACGAATTCGATCGGCCGTGCGCGGGGGCTTTGACCAAAGGAACCAGGATTGTTCACCGACATGCGCAAGCCGGGAATCGCAGCGAGCTTTGGCTGCAATTCTGCAGCAATCTGCATTTGTGTGCGTTGGCGTTCGTCCCACGGTTTCAGGCGCGAGAAGGAAATGAGTTCGTTGACAGCGCGTGACCCTGTAATCACGAAATAGGAATCAACTTCCGGGATATCCTTCAGCAAACCTTCCATCTGCGCCGCATATCGATTCGTGAAGTCGATGGTGGACCCCTCAGGCGCGACGCCGCTGGTGAACAGCACGCCGCGATCCTCGATGGGCGCAAGTTCCGCTTTCAGGCTTGTGAGAAGCACGTAGCCCGAAGCTGTGACGCCGACGGCGAGCAACATGATGAGCGGGCGCACACGCAGCGTGTGCTCGAGGAGGCTACGGTAGCCGCGGTTGATCCCCAGCAAGCCCCTTTCGATGAGATTGAAAAGGCGGCCATGACTTTGATGCGGCTTGAGCATTTTTGCGCACATCATCGGGCTGAGCGTAAGCGCGATAAAGCCCGAGACCATGACCGCGCCGGCAAGCGTTAGTGCGAACTCAGCGAAAAGTTTTCCAGTTCGCCCCGGGGAAAACGCGACAGGCGCATAAACGGCGGCCAGCGTTAGCGTCATCGCGATGACGGCGCCCGATAATTCCTTAATGCCGATGATCGCGGCGCGAACAGGCTCCAGTCCATCTTCGATGTGGCGGTGAATATTTTCCAGAACGACGATGGCGTCGTCCACCACAAGGCCGATGGCAAGCACCATCGCGAGAAGCGTCAGCGCGTTGATTGAGAACCCGAGCGACGACATGATCGCGAAGGACCCAATCAAAGATAGGGGAATGGTGACGAGCGGGATGATCGTTGCGCGCAAGGAGCGCAAGAAGATGAATATGACCAGAACGACGAGAAGCGCGGCTTCGGCAATGGTCTTGTAGACGTTCTTGATCGACTCCTCGATGAACACCGAGCGATCGTAGCTGACGTCAATGTTCATGCCGGCCGGCAGGTCGCGGCGGATGTTAGGCAGCACTTTGCGCAACGCGAGCGAGACGTCGAGCGGATTGGCGGTCGCCTGCTTGACGATGCCGAGAATCATGGCGGTGTCGCCCATGAAGCTCGACGTGCGGCGTTGGTCTGCGGGGCCCAGTTCGACGCGTGCGAGATCGCTTAGATAGACAGGGAAACCCTCGACGTCCTTCACGACGATGCGGCGAAATTGCTCGGGGGAGGTCAGCCCGGTGCGGGCCAGTACGGTGAATTCTCGGTCCAGTCCCTCAATGCGGCCCGATGGCACTTCCACATTCTGCTGGCGAAGGGCGGTTTCAATGTCTTGCACGGTGAGGTTGTGCGCCACGAGGCGCAGGCGATCGACCCATATACGCATGGCGTAACGGCGTTCGCCAAAGATGCGTACTTCCGAGACACCCGGCAGGTTCTGCAATTGGTTACGGATGAAGCGCGCGGCGTAATCGGACAGTTCGAGGGATGTGTGTCGATCGCTCAGCAGCGCAATGTTGACGATGGCCTGCGCGTCGGCTTCCACCTTTGCGATGACGGGTTCTTCGGTTTCGGCAGGCAATTGTTTGCGGACACGGCCCACGCGGTCGCGCACGTCGCTTGCGGCGGTGTCCGGTTCGGTGCCGAGGCGAAAGCGAACCTGAATTTGGCTCTCTTCCGGGCGGCTGCTTGATGTGATGATCTCGATACCGGCAATGCCCGCTATCGAGGCTTCAAGAACCTGCGTGACCTGGCTCTCGATGATTTCCGCGCTGGCGCCCGGGTAGGACGTGCGAACGTTGACCACGGGTTGGTCGATATTCGGGTATTCGCGAATTGTCAGCGCGCCGTAAGAAACAAGCCCGCAGAGCAAGATCAGCAGGCTGAGAACGGTCGAGAAAACAGGGCGCCGGATGAAAAATTCAAACATCTGCGATCACGTCCCTGGCGCGGTATCGACAATTCTGACTGCCATTCCATTGCGCAGGCGTTGCTGCCCTGACGTGACGACCACGTCTGTGGGCGTCAGACCTTGACGCACCTCCACTTCGCCCGGCATGCGCTGGCCCAGAACCACGTCCGTCTGGACTGCGCGGCCATTGACGACCTTATAAACAAGTGTGCGACCCGCCAGCGGGAAGATGGCTGATTCTGGCACGATGATCGCGTTGGCGCGACGCTCGGTGACGACGCGCAGCCGCGCGAAGAACCCCGGCGACAATCTGCCATCTGTGTTTGGCACATGAGCGCGCAAACGAATGGCGCGGCCGTTGACGTCGATGAGCGGATCGATCGCGTAGATCTTTCCTTCAAAGGCTTCGTCGAGCGCTGCGTCCGGCGACACCAGCACCGACTGGCCGACTTTAATTTTATTCGCGTACATTTCCGGCACGCGGAAGTCGACCTTCAGCAGATCGACTTGCACAAGATCGAAAAGGCGTTGGCCGGGCGCAACATAGGCGCCGGGGCTGACGGCGCGCAGGCCAAGAACCCCTGAGAACGGGGCTTGTAGCGTACTTTTCTGCAAGCGCGCTTCGGCGAGCGAAAGTGCGACCTGCGACGCGCGATACGCTGCGTTGGCTTCGTCACGCGCGCGCGTCGTGCCGCTTCCACGCTCGGCGAGTGTATCGGCGCGCTGGCGGTTGGCGCTTGAAAGGGTGAGGTCCGAGCGCGCCTTATCGAGTTCGGCTTTCAGGATGATCGGATCGAGCTCGATGAGGATGTCGCCTTCCTTCACGCGCACGCCCTCTCCGAAAGGAATGGACGCAATGCGTCCGGCGATCTCGGGAGCAATAGCGACCGCTTCGTTGGGCTGTAGCGTGCCCACCGCGCGAATGTCATCGATGACCTCGCCGGTTTTGACCTTTACGGCTTCTACGGCGGCTGCCTGCGGGCGATTTTCCTGGGCCTGCGTAGGCGCTGGCGTCACTTTCGAGAGGTAATTGGACTGCGCGAGAAAGCCGCCGGCGCCGATGGCGACTGCAACCGCGCCAAGCCAAAAGATGGCTTTCTTGCCCATATCAACCCTTCCCTGCATTGACGTCTAGATTATGCTTTAACGACATTTACCACAGGGACGCGCCGTTACAAATCACGTGCCAATATTGCCCGTAAGTGTCTAGCTTCCAAGGCGGTCCAGGTGGGCAATGAGACGTTCGACGTGAGCAATTGGCGTCGGTGGTAGAATGCCGTGACCCAGGTTGAATATGTGTGGGCGCCCGCGAAGCGTCTCTGCGATGCGCTCGATGTCCTTTTCGAGTGCAGAGCTGCCGGCCAAGAGCAGGAGAGGGTCCAAGTTGCCCTGCAGGGCACAGTCGGCACCCACAGTGTTTGCGCAGGCGGTGACGTCGGCGGCCGTGTCGAGGCCGACACAATCAATGGCGCTCACGGCTGCGAGCCGCGCCGTCTGGCGTGTGCTGACGCCTCGGGGAAAGGCGATGATCTTCGTTGCGGGGTGGCGCGCGCGGATCGCCTCGGCGATGCGCGTGATTGGCCCAAACGACCATTTTTCAAGTTCGGGCTCGGGGAGGACACCGGCCCAAGAGTCGAAAATCTGGACGACATCAACCCCGGCTCTCACTTGCGACGAGAGGTGTTCAATGGAGCTGTCGACAAGAATGTCGATAAGTTGCTGAAAAGCTTCCGGGTGCCGATACGCGAACAAGCGGGCGGGGGCCTGGTCGGGTGTGCCGCGCCCGGCGATCATGTAGGTGGCGACCGTCCAGGGCGCGCCGCAAAAGCCAATGAGCGCCGTGTCGGCGGGGAGGGCGCCTTTCACCCGGTCGATGGCTTCGTACACGGGCGACAGTCTGTTGAGATCAATCCTGTCGCGGATGCGTGAGAGACCCGCCGGCTCGGCGATAGGCTCGAGCCGTGGGCCCTCACCGGTCTCGAATGACACCGGTTGGCCCAGAGCGTCGGGCACCACCAGGATGTCGCTGAAGATGATCGCAGCATCAAAACCGAAGCGACGGATGGGCTGAAGAGTGACTTCGGTCGCTTTGGGCGGATCGTAGCAGAAGGTCATGAAATTGGGCGCCGTGGCCCGCAGTTTACGATATTCCGGCAGATATCGGCCGGCCTGGCGCATGAGCCAGAGCGGGGGGCGCGCAAGAGTTTCACCGTTGAGAACTCGCAGGAACCTGCCCGCAGCCGCTCGACCACTATTCATTCCCACCATCCGGCTCAGTTTATTTCCAAAGATCCGCCGCTCGCGTATCGCTGCGCGGACCCTATGCGGATTCACTTCTTCTTGCCAGACGAGTCGACCTTCTTGCGAAATGCGAGCGGGATCGACTGCTCCATGAGGGTTCGGGGTAGATGGTTCCCGGGCGCTCTTGCTACGCTTCAGTGGCGGGGCGACGCAATTCTCCCCGGGGTTGGCCTGGTGATCTTCTTTGGCAGGGGAGAAATAGCTTCGCATTCGCGATAAGCTTGAAAATCAACATTTTTCTGCGCCTTCAGCATGCGCTGTACGACTTTTTGTCCACCCGCCTGCGGCATCTTGGCTCTTACTTCCGCGCTCTGCTTGTGACAGCGTTTTCCCGTATTTCTATCCCCGCGCTACGATGCGTCGGAAAACCAGTTGCGTTGGATTCTTACGACGCACAACGCAGGCCGCAAACACGTCCCGCGCCGCTCGGATGCGTCGCGGTGTCCAGCCGTCTTGAGTCGGGCCCACAATGGAGCAGGCCATGAACTACGAACGCTTCTTCACCGATCAGCTCAACGCGTTGCGCTCCGAGGGGCGCTATCGTGTTTTTGCGGACCTGGAGCGCGTCGCGGGTGCGTTTCCTCGCGCGAAATATCATGGGCCTGATGGTCTGCGCGACGTCACCGTATGGTGTTCCAACGATTACCTTGGCATGGGTCAGCATCCCAAAGTCATTGAGGCCATGCGCGAGGCAGTCACGCGCTGCGGCGCCGGCGCTGGCGGCACACGCAACATCTCCGGCACAAATCACCATCACGTCCTGCTGGAGAAGGAGCTTGCCGATCTTCACCAGAAAGAATCCGCGCTGCTGTTTACGTCGGGTTACGTCTCGAATTGGGCGACGCTCGGCACGCTTGCAGCCGGCATGCCGGGGTGCATTGTCATCTCGGACGCTGGCAATCACGCGTCGATGATCGAAGGCGTCCGCCATTCACGCGTCGAAAAGCGCATCTTCCGCCACAACGATCCGCGCGACCTTGAGCGCCGTCTCAGCGATCTCGATCCGGCTCGTCCGAAAATCGTGATGTTCGAATCGGTCTACTCGATGGATGGCGATATCGCTCCGATCGACGAACTTTGCGACGTTGCGGAGCGCTATGGCGCGATGACTTATCTCGATGAAGTCCATGCCGTGGGCATGTATGGCCCACGCGGCGGCGGCATCTCCGAACGCGAGGACGTGCGCCACAAGTTGACCGTCATCGAAGGCACGCTGGCCAAGGCCTATGGCGTCCTGGGCGGATACATCGCTGCGTCGACGGCGCTATGCGATTACGTGCGTAGTTTCTCTTCGGGGTTCATCTTTACGACAGCCTTGCCGCCGGCCCTGGCGGCGGGCGCCTGCGCGGCTGTTTCGCATCTCAAGGATTCGTCCCTTGAGCGCGAGCGTCATCAGGACCGTGTGCGGCGCGTGCGCGATGGCCTTGATCGCCGGCGGATTCCGCATCTGGACAACCCGAGCCACATCGTCCCCGTGATGGTGTGCGACCCCGTGCAGTGCAAGCTCATCAGCGATCTATTGATGGACGAGTTTGGGGTCTACATTCAGCCGATCAACTATCCGACGGTCCCGCGTGGGCTTGAGCGTCTTCGGATCACGCCTTCGCCCCTGCATAGCGATGAAGACATCGACCACTTGCTCGATGCGCTCGAGGCTGTCTGGACGCGCGTCGGCGCGATGCGCAGCGCAGGCGATGAGGACATCGACGGCCTCACGCAGCTGTGCCCGGTTGCGGGCCCCATGAAAATGGATCCTGCGGAGCTGGGAGTCACAAGCTGTCCGTGGGTGGGCGGGCGCGAGGGGCTGGATTTTTCCGGTGAGGCGAAAGCCGACGCGTAACGCTTACGCGAGGCGCGGCTGAACCCTCAGGTTTTCGCCGCGCTCGCAACTTCAGCGTCCAAGAACCGTCTTTGCGCGCGCGATGATGTCGGGCGGCGACGCGTAAATTGATTCCACGAACGCCTGAACCTCCGCGCCTGTTTGGGGCGAAATGTCGAGTTTCGATTTCTTTGCGTCAGCGATGAAGGCTGCGTCATTCATCGTTGCGGTGAAGGCGTCGCGCAGCAGTTTCAAGCGGTCGGCCGGAACGCCCGGCGGAGCGGCGAACGATCGGCCAAGCCCCTGCGGGCCAAAAAGCAGATTGTAGACCTGCCGATCCTCATCGTTCTTGGCGAAGTCGATGGCGTTGGGCACGCCCTTGAGGGCAGGGTCGTTAATGGGGCCAATCTGAAGGACCGTCTTCACGAGCCCAGACTGCAGCAGGTCAGCCCATTGCGAGCGGACGGTGGACATGGAGATGCCGCAGATGCCTTGCAATTCGTTGCGCTCGATTGCGAGCTTGATGCTGGCGGTTCCCACATAGCCTTCAATGAGTTTGATTTTCGCGCCACTGAGTTCCATCAGCGCGCGCGGAGCCTGGCTGATGGCGCCGCCGCGGCCGGCTGCGCCCATCGTCACCTCAGTCTGGAACACGTTCTTCCACTCGGTGACGCCAGAATCGGCGCGCGTAAGGCACGCGCTGACGCCTGAATCCATATTGCCGACCCAGCCAAATTGCGGGCCTTTGAAACGCGCGGCTTCATTGCCGAACATGGGCTCGAAGGGCACGGAGAAAGAGCCGATGCCAAAAGTGGTTCCGTCTTTTGGCGCGACATTGGCCAGCCAGTTGAAGGCGATGAGCCCGCTCGCGCCTGGCATGTTGGAAACGATGATCGTGGGAGCGCCCGGGAGATGCCTGCCCATATGGCGCGCCAGCGCACGCCCATAGAGATCGAAGCCAGTGCCCTGCTCGATCCCCACGACGATGTTGATCGTCTTGCCCTTGTAGAAGTTGGCGCCATCCTGGGCGCGCGCGGGTGCATGAGCCATCATGGCGGTGGCCACGAACGCAGCCGCGCAGGCGAGCAGGCTTTTTGTCTGGAGCATAATGTCCCTCCGGCTTGTTCTTTCCACCCCGTACCGGGTTTGGCGGCAATCTACTCTCGCGCGATGCGCTACCGCAAGGGGCCAGACGCGGAGCAGGCTTGACGCTGCGCGCATTCGAGCGGGGCCCGTTTGACCGGGGCGCACGCGCCGCATAGCGTTTTGGCAAATCGGGAGGAAAGCAAATGACGTTAAGCGCGGAAGTCCGGCGACTTGTTACCTACGTCAACGAGGAGGGGAAGGCTGTCGCCTTGTTCGATGGCGACAATCCGCACAAGCGCGTGCGTCCTCAACGCGGTACGGTGTCACGCCTGCTTTGGGTGACCAACGAGACGCCCGCGCAAATCAATGAGCCCGTCGACCGCGCGGCGGTCGAGGTGGGGATCGCGCCGCCGCGCGGCGGGTCGATCTTCCGCATTGTGGATCTGCCGCCGATCACGCCGGACGTTGAGACGCTCCCCGTTGATTACCACGCATCGCAGCACGGCGATTCCACGCCCAAGCGCCATATGCCGCCGCGCCATCCGCTCATGCACGCCACGCGAACGATCGACTACGCCATCATCATGGAAGGCGAGGTCGACATGCTGCTCGACGACAGCGAGGTGCGCCTGAAAGCCGGCGACGTGGTTGTTCAGCAAGGAACCAACCACGCTTGGGTTAATCGTGGCACGCAGGTGTGCCGCATCGCTTTTGTGCTGATCGACGCTCAGGAACCCTGAGGCGCGTCACTCACCGTCGGCGACAGGACCGCGAATAAGATCGATGATTTCGATCACGTTTCGGTCCGGGTCGTGGAAATAAGCGCTGCGGCCCTGGAATGTGCCGGTCGGACGATCTTCTTCCTTGAAGATGCGAATACCATTCTCCGCCAGAAACGACTTGGCGCGGTCGTATTCTTCCGACGTCACACGAAACGCGGTGTGAATGTCGTGTTTGTCGCCCTTATTGGGATCAATCGGGTTCTCCGACAACGTGAGGACGAACGAAGTCCCGTTCGTCTCAATGAAAACCATATGCGCGTTGCGGCGCAGTTTCCGGAAGCCCATGATCTTCGTGTAAAACTCTTCCGAGCGATCAAGTTCCTTCACGGGGATCGTGAAGTGTACAAAGCCGTTGGTCTGCAACATCGCGATGACCTTCTAGATTTCAGACCGTCAGTTCAAACGGTATCTGGGTTGGGCCCGGGCCGGGGCGGATCGCGCCGGTTTCCAGATCGTACTGGTTCTGGGTGATGTCGCCCAGTCTGCAACTTCGCAAAATGATCGCGACTGAGCGACCATCGCCGCCTTGCTCTGCGTGAATGTCGAACGGGGGCACGAGATCGACCTTCCCTGGCGCTCCCTGACTGACGGACGTCATGCGCACCTTCGCGTAGCCTTCGCGTGATCGATCATCGATGCGCTCGTATCGCTCAAGGCTTTCGCTGCCGTGGAGGACGCCATAGAGCACCCAGGCGTGCGCATGGTCGTGCACGCTGCCCTTGCGGCCCGGCACGCGCACCACTGCGTTGATGGCGAAGCCGTATTCTTCGTCCACATAGAGAAGCAAATTCTTGCGTCCCTCGGTGGACGGCCAATCGGCGGAGCGCGCTTTTAGGTCGGGATCGCGCACGAGCTTTTCGAGAACGCCGCGCGCTTTTTCCATGCAACTGCCAATGTCCGGATCGGCGCCCCAGATCTCGCGCAATTCGTCGATGAAGGTCTGGAGGACCGGCAGTCGGTTGGCGCCTGACGCGGGCGAGTGGACGTTCATGCAATATCTCCTGCAGTTATGGACGTTACTTTACTGCATTTCGCGCCTTGGCGACCATATCCGGCGAAGCCTTGTAGAGACGCTCGACAACCTGCTGGGCCTCCGGGCCAGATACGGCGGCGATGGGAAGCATGCGTTGTTCGGCTTCGGCCAGAAATTCCTTGTCGAGCATCGTCGCGTCGAACGCTTTACGCAGCACGGCGAGCCGTTGCGCGGGCACGACCTTCGAGACGACATAAGGTCGGCCGAGAAGATCAGCTGCTGTGAGGATTTCAAGAATCGCCTTCTGCTCGGGCGTTTTGGCAAGATCGAGAATGTAAGGCGCCTTGACCGACGGATCGGCGTTCGAAGGTTTGGTGAAGGTCACGATGGGCGAGATGCGCTTGTTGATTATCCAATCTGGCGGATTGCTGGCCCAGGCGCCGCATCCGCCGTCCAGCTCGCCCCGCTCGATGGCGATGCGTTCTTCCGCGCTGCCGGGATAGCCGAGAACGTGATGGATTTTCACGCCGAAGATGTTTTTGAGTACGGCTGCGTTCTGATAAGCGGACGAGCCGATGGACGTTGTGCCCATGTTGAAGCGCGCTTGCTTTGTGAAATCTTCCCATGAGCGCGCGTTGCCATCGCGATTCCAGGAATAACAGACGCGATAATCCTGTGTGATGCTGCCGACCCAGCCCAGATCGGAAAAATTGTACGTGACCTTTTCCGGATCCAGCAGCGAGTTCGTCATCAAGCCGGGATTGAAGGCCGTAATATAATTGCCGTCGCGCGGCGCGCCCTGATCGAGATATTGCACGGCCTTAAGGCTGGAGCTGCCCGGCATGTTCTGCACAATCACGCTCGGGCTGCCCGGCAAATACCGACCGAAATGACGCGCAAGGAGGCGTGCATACATGTCAAAGCCGCCGCCGGCCGAAAACCCGACGATAAGCCGGATTGAATTATCCTGCGCGAGCGCGCCGCCGCTTGCTGTCAGACAGGCCGCGAGAAACGCCGCGCGCCCCAAAACAAGGCCATTAAACGCCATCGAATTTCCCCCTCGTTTCACCGCTTTGCGCGGCTTTCTATCGTCGATTCAAGTTTTACTTAGCGGTTACGCGGCGGCGCTGACCAGATCTCCATCCACCGTGCAGCGGCGCAATAGACGGGTCTCTTCTTTCGGGAAGTAGGTGCGCGCGTGAATCGTCGCGAGATTGTCCCACATCACGAAATCGCCCAACTGCCATTTGTGCGCGTAAACGAAGTCCTCGCGTTCGCCGATTTCGTAAAGCTGCCCGAGAATGTCGTCGCTCTCCTGCTGCGACACGCCCTCGATGCGCGCGGTCATCAGGCGGTCCACAAACAGGGACGGGCGGCGCGTCTTCGGGTGAGTGATCACTACGGGGTGATACCAGTGCGGCGTGTTGGAAAGGTCCGTGCCGACGGTGACCTTTTCGTTGCGCTTGTACTCATGCACATGCAGGGCGCGCTTGCCGTGGATGCGTTGTTTCAGATCTGCGGGCATGGCGTCGTAGGCCATGTACATGTTCGAGAACAGCGTATCGCCGCCCCATGTGGGAAGCTCGACGCCGTAAAGGAACGTGTAGGCGTAGGGACGTTCCGTATAGCCGCTGTCGATATGGTACCACATGTCCCCGTCGCCGAACGCGCCGACCGGCACGCCGTCGACCTTCTTGTTCGACACAAGCAGCACGTGCGGGTCGAGCTGCAGCACGCCTTCGGTGCGCTCTTTCAACTGATCGGGCGCCTGCTTGCGCTTGCCGAGCGGGCCGAAATGGGAAGCAAAGCGAAGCTGGTCTTCTTGCGACAGGTTCTGGCCGCGGAACGTGAGCACGATGTGCTCGTTCCAGGCGTCCTGAATCTGGCGAATCACGTCAGCCGTCAGATCCTTGGTCAGGTCCACGCCCGAGATTTCTGCTCCGCACGCGTGCGACAGGGGCGTTACGGTGATCTTCTGTGCCGTCGTGGCTTGCGCCATCGCGTATTCCTCCCGTAAATTTTGTTGATCGCGATCTTAGTCGCAGGGAGAGGGGGGTCAATAGGGGACCCGCCCGCCAGAAACCTTGGAATTTTACGGACATCAACCTGTATGCTCCCAACGTTGCATGGCCACGATCATAATCAGGAACGACATGGACCGTCTTTTCACACCCTTGCGCATCGGCACGCTTGAGCTTCCCTCGCGCGTCATCATGGCGCCCATGACGCGCTCGCGCGCCGATAACGAGGGCGTTCCGCTGGATTACGTCGCTGATTTTTACGTCCAGCGCGCTGCCGCCGGGCTTATGTTGACCGAGGCGATTTACGTGTCGCCCATGGCCAAGGGTTACGTCCGCACGCCGGGTCTGTGGAACGACGCGCAGCAGGCGGCCTGGGGGCGGATCGTCAAGGCCGTCCACGCGGCGGGCGGCCGCATTTTTGCGCAGCTCTTTCATACCGGGCGCGTCGCCTTGCCAGACTTTCTGCCAGACGGAGCCCAACCCGTTGCGCCATCGGCCATCGCCATCAAGGGCCAGAATAAGACTGACGATGGCAAGAAGGACTTCGTGGTCCCACGGGCTCTTGAAACCGATGAAATCCCGGGCGTCGTCGCGGAGTTCGCAAGTGCGGCCAGGCGCGCGATGGCGGCGGGGTTCGACGGCGTCGAGATTCATGCGGCCTCCGGCTACCTCATTCACCAATTCCTCGATTCCACGATCAACCTGCGCGATGACCTGTATGGCGGTTCGGTGGAGAACCGCTGCCGCTTCCTGCTTGAAGTGACTGACGGCGTGATCAAAGCCGTTGGCGCCGACCGCACGGGAATCAAGGTTTCGCCGCGCATCAAGTTCAACGATGTCGTCGAGCCTGACGTCAGCGATGTTTATCCGCATCTTGCGCGCGCTCTTTCGGGCCTCGGGCTTGCCTATCTGCATGGCGCCAAACAGGGCGACTATGACGTCCACGCCGAGATGCGGCGCCATTATGCGGGCGTGTATGCGGCGGGCGGCGGCTTCAATCGCGAGAGCGCCGAGGCCATTTTGGCGGGTGGCGGCGCCGACGCGGTCGTATTCGGCAAACCGTTCATCGCCAATCCGGATTTGCCCCGGCGCATGCGCGATGGCGTGGCGCTCGCGGAGCCTGATTTTGCGACAATCTACAGCGGGAGCGAACGCGGCTACATCGACTATCCCGCGGCTGTCTGACTGCATCCGGCAACAGGCGGGGTTGTCAGCAGCTGCGTTTTCCCTAAAACTCCCTCCGACGGCGGCGCTTACGACCGCGGTGACGACAAGTTGGAGGGAGGGACCATGCGCAAGGGATTGAAGGCTATCGCCATCG
>JAUXWZ010000090.1 GCA_030684835.1 Beijerinckiaceae bacterium | reverse complement strand
TGGACCATCGGCGAACCTGATGGCTCGATGAGCGAACGCGCACAGCGCGTGGCCGATGTTTTCAACGCAGCGGGAATGGAAGGCGTTGTTACAAATGATATCCGCCGGGAAATTTGGCGAAAGCTGATGACCAACATCAGCGGCAACCCCATCGCGGGCCTCACACGTTTGACTGCGCGCGACATGCACGCAGAGAAAGGTCTCGACGAGGTCGCCATGAAGCTCATTGCCGAAGCGCTTCTGGTCGCAAAAGCCGAAGGCTCCGATCTGACCGGCGAGATCACGCCCGAGGGGATGGTGACGCCATCGCGCGGACGTTCAGGCGGCAAGTCATCGATGTTGCAGGACGTCGAGGCAGGCCGCGCTGTCGAGCTTGATGCGTTGATGACGCAGGTGCAAAATTTCGCGCGCGAGCACGGCGTCGCAACGCCCACCATCGACACCGTGCGCGCATTGCTTGCCGGTCTAGATCACGCGCTGCGCCTCGCGCGCGGCGCGTGATTGCTAAATGCGCGCGGCGGCGATGTCTGCGCCCGCCCGCAGCGCCCGCAGCTTTTTCCACGTCACGGCGGGATCGATTTTTCCATAGCCGGCAAAGGTGCCGAACCCGCAATCGGTGCCCGCGATCACGCGCTCGGGGCCAACGATGCCGACAAAGCGCTCGATGCGCTGAGCGATCAATTCCGGGTGCTCGATGTAGTTCGAACACGTGTCGATAAGCCCCGGCACGAGCACTTTGTCGGCTGTCAGCCTCGCGTCGCGCCACACAATCCATTCGTGCTCATGACGCGGATTGGCCGCCTCGAACAAAAGCTGCGTCGGCCGCGCTTTCAAAATGACCGCCATGACCTTTTCCAGCGGAATATCGAAATCGTGCGGGCCTTCGTAATTGCCCCAGCAGATATGCATGCGCAGACGCGCGGAATCGATGTTTGCAGTCGCCGCATTGAGCGCGTCCACATTCTGCTCTGCGCGCTTCAAAAACTCGGCTTCGCTCAAATCCTGAAAGCCCGTATGCGCAGCCATCGCGAGGTCCGGCGCGTCGAGTTGCAGATCGAACCCGGCAGCCACGATGGCTTCGTATTCCGGCCGCATCGCGTCCACGAGATCAGCGAGATACGCCTCGTGCGTGGGGTAAAACTTGTTGGGCTGAAAAGCGGTCACAAGACCGGGCGAGGCGGCGTTCATGAAGCCGCGCACGCTCGCGCCTTCTTTCGCCATCGCAATCTTGAACCGACGAATATCATCGTCGCCGGGCTGCGCATCGACCAGCCGAACCGGCCCAATGCAGGCCGCGCGCGTAAATGTTTGCGAGCCCATGATGGCCGCAAGTTTTTGGCGCAACTCCGGTAGGTCAGCGAGATCCTTCGCAGGCGTGCGGTCCACATGGCCGCCAAAGCCCGAAAGGCGCTTGGTGATGTACGTCGAGTACCCAACCTTGCCAAGCTCGCCATCGCTGACGATTGACACGCCCGCGTCAACCTGCGCCCGCACCACCTTTTCGATTTCGGCTGTCGCAAGCGCGTCGAACGCCGCTTCGTCCACCGCCTCGCCCCGGTCGCGCTTCAGCAAAGCTGCGGCCAACTCGGCGGAGCGCGGCATGCTGCCAACATGCGTGGTGTGGATAAACGTCATGCGAAGGAGACCTTGAGATCGAGAAAGCCGGCGCGCTCTGAAAAGCGCCAGCCGTCCGCCGTGCGCACCAGCCGATCGTTGAAACCGCCGATGAGCGCGGGCGAACCCGCATCCATCGCGCCCGCGGGCGCCGCATAAAGCACCAGCGTGGAGCGGGCCGTCGCCTCGTCGTTCGAGGTCACATCGACAATTATGTTGGTGATGAGATGACAGGACTTGCGGGGCGGGCGACTTTCAAACGCCGCGCGTATCGCGTCGCGCCCCACCAATGGATCGCCGCCCGCAGGGCGCACAAATTTGGCGCCTTCCGTGAACATGGCGGCGACCCCTGCCCAGTCGGCTGAGTCATTGAGCAGCCCAAACATGTTGATGAGCCGGGCGATGTCCTGTTCGGCGATGAGCCGGTCAATAGGCGTCATGGGAGGTCGTGTCCTTGTGGGCGCGAAACGCGAGAACTTCGATGGGCAAGCGCCCGCGCGAGGCGCCTCTCACGAACGCTGCCCACAGTATAGACAGGCCAAGGCGCCGGACAAGGTTGGCGGTCCTAAGTCCTTTCTATGCACACGTTGCTAGGCAATAAATGTGGTGGGCCGGGCAGGACTCGAACCTGCAACCAGACCGTTATGAGCGGCCGGCTCTAACCATTGAGCTACCGGCCCGGAGCGCGAAGCGCCGGGAAAGACCAAGCGCGCGAAGCGCCGGGATTGCCCAGCGCAAAGCGCCGGGGGTGCATGCGTTATAGCGAAACGAAAGCGGCGCGCAATGCGGGACGCGGCGATACGAAAGCTTGCCACAAGGTCAGCGCCGAGCATCAACCGCCAAACAGCCGTCCGCCGGACTGGTCGATGATCTGGCGCCCCTTGAACAGGACCATCTCTTCGGCCTCCGTGCGGCTGGCGAAATTATCGGCGCGAATGAATTTGTGTTCCTTCACGGCGCCGTCCACCTCGCGCGAGATGACGCCACACAGCTGCCAGCGCCCGTTCGCCTCGTAGGGCGTCGCGGTGATGGTGTAGCCCGCGTGCTCCTCAGAGGGGCCGGAAACCTCGGCGTCGGCCTTCGCGCCGCCGCCTATGCCGAAAAGCTTTTTCAGGAAGGACATGAAGGTCTCCGCTCACCAATGGCCCTTGCGCCGGTTCCAGGAATATAGAACGCGTGCAAAACCATCGTACGTCAAACGCGTGACGGGCAGGAAGAGGCGATTGCCGAACCAGGCCGCAAGCCACGCCTGCCCCGGCGTCAGCCGCCAAAGCGCGATGGCCACATCGGCGCCCACAAGCAGATCGCCTTTGCCGTCAATTGCATGAAGCCGCTTTCGGATGTCTTCGAGTGTGACGCCAAACGCGCAAAGTGCCTGTGGCTCAAGGTTGATGTCGCGAAAGGCGACCTCGCCGGATTCGACCGCCGGACGCAATAGAGACGCCTGCCGCGAGACGCCATAGTCACAGACGGGGCAGCGCGTATTGTAGAAAACAGTGAGTGACGGCGCCTGAAGCGGCCGGGACGTCATCACTCGTTCACCGACATCAATTGTCGAGGAAGCTTCTCAGCTTGCGGCTGCGGCTTGGGTGCTTCAGCTTGCGCAGCGCCTTCGCCTCGATCTGGCGAATACGTTCACGCGTCACCGAGAACTGCTGGCCC
>JAUXWZ010000073.1 GCA_030684835.1 Beijerinckiaceae bacterium | reverse complement strand
CCCAGTTCGCATACGACACGGCTCACGTTAATGCCGCCGCCGCCCGGATCGAAGCGTTCGTTGCGGGTGCGCACCTTGTGGATGGGGCGCACCTCGTCGGCCTCGCTGGCGCTGTCGATGGCTGGGTTCAACGTCAGAGTTGTAATCGGCTGCATAGGTTGTTCGTCTCGCAATCTACTGAATCAGCGCCCGAGTTGAGCGGGTCTTCGTGACACGCGCAAGGACAGTTATCAGCGCCGTCGCCAGACAGAGGTTCCTGTTGCTCTATGCTGGCATCAACGGGTATTGACCTTCAACAGCGCCCATCTGCCTGAGCGCGGTCCTGCGAGCGCGCATGAACTCACCACAAAAGCATCAGCATTCAAGCCGTGTAAGCGCCGTCTGGCGGCATCGCAATTACGCGTTGTTCATGGCGGGTCTCGCCCCGGCCGCTGTTTCCTCCTGGATGCAACGCGTGGGCATCGGCTGGCTGGCGTGGGAGTTGACCAATTCCACTGTTTGGCTTGGCATTATCGCCGCCGCAGATCTTGTGCCGATCCTGATCCTCTCGCCCTTTGCGGGCGCGATGACGGATCGTATGTCGGCGCTGACGATGGTGCGCATTACGCAATGGTTGCAGTTTGCGCAGGCGGCGCTGCTTGCGGGGCTGATGGCGGCCGGCATGGTGACGATCGAGGTGCTTTTAATCCTGACGTTGTTGCTGGGCGTGGTGCACGCGTTTTCATCTGCAGGCCGGCATGCTCTCGTGCCGCTCACTGTCCCGCGCGAACTTGTGCCGACCGCAATATCGCTCGACTCGGCGTCGTTTCAGGCCAGCCGCTTCGTGGGCCCTGCTATCGCAGCGCTGACGATCCCCATGTGGGGCGTCCTGGGAACATTCGTCGCTCACGCGATAGGCACGTTCATTTTCGCAATTTTGATGCACATGATGACGCAGCCCGCGCGGGTCGCAACGCATCACCGTTCACGCAACCTGCTGCGCGACGTGGGCGAGTCGATGACGTATGTGCGCACCCATGCCGGCATCTGGCCGCTGATGATCATGCTGACCGTCGCCTCTGTTTTTGTGCGCCCCTTGCAGGATATGCTGCCCGCCTTTTCGGGAGAGATTTATGGCGCCGGCGCGTCCGGCCTCGCCTGGCTCACATCCGCGATGGGTGTTGGCGCGATGGTGAGCGCATTGTGGGTCGCTATTCACGGGCGCACCAGCGGCTTGACCAATATGTGTTTCATTGGCGGCGCGTTGTCGGGCCTGTCCCTGGTGGGGCTGGTGTCCACGACCTCGCTCTGGATCGGCCTCGGCTTTGCTGCGCTGTCGGGTTATGCTCTCAATACGCTGTCCACCAGTGTGCAGGCGCTAATTCAGTCGGCGGTCGATGATTCCCTGCGTGGCCGCGTGATGAGCCTCTACACACTGATTTTTCGCGGTCTGCCCGCCATTGGGGCGCTTGGGTTTGGTGTAATGGCCGAGTTCGTGGGCTTGCGTTGGACATTTGCGGCGGCCGGCGTCGCGTGCATTGTGGCAGGCTTGCTCGTGGCGCCAAGGCGCCGGACAATGATCACCGCGCTTGAGACGAAACGAACCCAGTAAGCGCCGTTGACCCGCACGGGCGCGCAACTATTCTGCGTCGTTCTTGCGAGCGCGGACACATATCAAGGATGGAAGAGATTATGAAGCTGATCGGCTTTTTCAGGAGCGGCGCATCTTATCGTGTGCGCATTGGGCTCAATCTCAAGGGCCTCACCGCTGAACATGCCTTCCGCCACCTGCGCAAGAACGAGCACAAGGCGGCGGACTATCTGGCGGTCAATCCGCAGGGTCTGGTGCCCACGCTCTTCACCGATTCAGGCGAGGCGCTCACGCAATCCATCGCGATCCTTGAGTGGCTGGACGAGACGCACCCCACGCCGTCCTTCCTGCCGAAAGATCCGCTGCAGCGCGCGCGCGTCCGCGCCTTCGCGCTCGCCATCGCATGCGATGTTCACCCCGTTCAAAATTTGGGTGTCTTGAACAAGCTCAAGGCTTACGGTCTTGATGAGGCGAAGGCCAATCAATGGGCGAAGGAAACAAACTACGACGGCCTGGCGGCCTGCGAGCTTATGCTTGCGAAAGAAAAGGGCCCGTTCTGCTTTGGGGCCGAGCCCACGCTTGCGGACATTTGTCTCGTTCCCCAATTGGTCAACGCCCGCCGCTTTGGCGCTGACGTGAGCGGCTTCAAGCGGATTCTTGAAGCTGAGGCTGCATGTCTCGCCCATCCCGCCTTCGCCGCGGCCGCGCCTGAGAAGCAGCCTGACGCAGAGTAAGCTTTACAGAGGCGTGTAGAAAACCTGTGGGCGCCCCTTGCAGGTCCGCAAGGCGCCCACCAAATACAGCTCACCCGGTCGCGTGGCGTTGCCCCCCGCAAGCTGCAGCGACCGCGGCGCTCTTGATTATTCGACCACGGATGTACTGGCGGGAGTTGATGAGCGTTTGGGAAGCTCCGGGTGAAAACCCCGGGGCTTTTTCCATTCTCAGGGCCTGATGGCGTTTTTAGCCCGCTCCACGACGGCGGGCGGCGACGCGTACATTTTTTGAATGAGCGCCTGCACCTGATCGCCCGGCGCATAAGACACCGTGAGCTTCAGCTTTTCCACTTCGGCAAGAAACGTCTTGTCCGTCATCACATCCGCGAATGCCTTTCGCAGAAGCGCGACCTTGTCGGCGGGAACCTCTGGCGCAACGGCGTAAGGGCGGCCGAACAATTGTTGACCGACCAGCAATTCGAGGGCGGCCTTGTCTTCCGCCGAGGCGGCTAGATCGGCTGCTTTGGGGATGTTAAGGTCATCCAGATCGGCCACAGGCTCCACAGGCGCCTGCAGCAAATAGTTGAAGGCGCCATCGGCGACAAATTGCGGACGCACCGCCTTGAGGCCGGACCAATCGTAGCCGCAAATGCCCTCGACTTCGCCGCGTTCGAGCGCAAGCAGAATATCCGCCATGCCCTTGTACCCGGCGACGATCTTGAACTTCATATTGTTCAGCCGCTGATGCATGTAAGCGTAATCGAACGAAGACGAGCCGACAGCGCCCGCGCCGATGATGACCTCTTTGGTCTGCGCGTCTTTGGCAGTTTTAATGGGACTGTTCTTCATCGTGAAACAGACGCGCGCGGTGGTGTCCGCGCTGGCGAGATATTGCAGCTTCGCAGCGTCAAACTTCGCACTGCGGCCCGCAAAGAGAGGCGCGATCAACCCACCGGGATTTAGTGCGGCGATAACCGTGCCGTCTTTCGCCGCCGAGTGCGCCACATAGGCAGCCGCATTACCGCTGCCCGCGCCTGGCATATTCTGCACCACGAATGTGGGAGCGCCGGGGACAAACCTGTCGAGGTGTCGCGAAAATAACCGCGCGAATGTGTCGAAGCCGCCGCCGGCGTCGCTGCCGACGACCATGCGGACGGTTTTGCCCTCATAGAAAACCTGCGCCAGAGCGGCATTGGGGAGGGCGAATGGCGCGGTAAGTGAGGCAGCTATCGCTGCAAACGTCAGGTTCTTCGTCAGCATCCGTAACCTTTCCGAAGGTTGATGTAGAAGACAATTGGCGCGCACGTAATTTGTAACAAAATTGGACCACGCCCGCGGGTTGGCGTCAACGTCAAACAAATTGCGAATGGAAATATAGCAAGTAACTGAAATATATTGGAATTCACTTACGGCACCTCAATGATGTGCGCCCGTTGCGCATCTTATAACCGCATCGCGGCAGTTGCGATCGTACCATTTCTGGGGTATGTCCTAAAAAAGAAGATGGATTGGTGTGCGCAGCATGCGCATGCTTTGGACACGTGCCGACGGTTGTCGGCCGAGGGAGGATCATAACGGATGGGCAAGCTCAAACTCACCCTCGCGGTTGGCGACTACGAAATCACCAAGCCGTTGAAGGACGGAACCGTCACGCCCGACGGCATCGAGCTGAACGTGCTCACCGCGATGGATTCCACGACGCGGCATTGGCGTTTCCTGCGCAATCAGGACTTCGACATCGCGGAAGTGTCCTGCTCGTCATACATCGCATCAAAGGACAAGGGCTTCCCGTTCGAGGCGATCCCCGTATTCCTGCATCGCCGCTTCCGTCACGGCTTCATCTTCATCAACACGACGAAGGGCATCAAGGAGCCGAAGGATCTCATCGGCAAGAAGGTTGGCCTCAAGCAATATCAATCGAGCGCGATCCTCTGGCTTCGTGGCCTGCTCGATCACCAATATGGCGTGCCGTTCAAGTCTATCGACTGGTACACTGAGCTTGAAGAAGCGATCGACTTCAAAAAGCCGGAAGGCCTTCGCCTCCAGCGTATTCCCGACGACAAGTCGATCGAGACGATGCTTGCCGAAGGTGAGATTGACGCGCTGATTCATCCCGATCTCATCCAGCCGTTGCTGGACAAGGATCCACGTGTCGGCCGTCTATTTCCCAACTACAAGCAGGAAGAGGTCGACTTCTATAAGCGCACGCAGATCTTCCCGATCATGCACGTCGTCGGCATCAAGAAAGAGATCGTCGAGCAATACCCCTGGGTGCCGCTCAATCTCTTCCACGCGTTCAACACCGCCAAGAGTGTTGGAATGAAGCGCATGGAGAATCCGCGCGTCGCACCGCTCGCCTGGTATCGTGAAGCGTGGGAAGAGCAGGAAGAAATCCTTGGTTCCGATCCGTGGGAATACGGCCTCACCGAGAAGAATCGCTATCAGCTCGAAATGCTTGTGCGCTTTTCGCACGAGCAAGGATTGCTCAGCCGCGAAATTCCGCTGGAAGAATTGTTCCTGCCAGTTTCGCAAGGACACAAGCGCGGTCACGTCTTCCGCGTGTGATCCAATACGACGCCGCGGCGCGTCAAGCGCGCCGCTCATTTCCTTCGAACGGCGCGAGAGAGAATGAAACTTCCGCAATTCGACTACCAGGCGCCCACAAGCCTCATCGAAGCCGTCGCGCTTCTGATGGCGGGCAAGGGTGACGCCCGTCCGCTGTCCGGCGGACAAAGCATTTTGCCAGTGATGGCGTTTCGCCTCGCCGAGCCCAGTTTGCTCGTCGATCTTCGAAACATCCCGGATCTGCGCGCGATTGAAGTCAGCGCGGCTGGCGTGCGCATTGGCGCGATGGTTCGCTGGCGCGACATTCTCGACAACGCACAACTGAAAGATGCGCTGCCGCTTCTGCCTGAAGCGGTTGACCATGTCGCCCATTATCAGGTGCGCAATCGCGGCACCATTGGCGGCAGCCTGGCGCATGCCGATCCCGCGTCTGAAATGCCCGCCGTGGCGCTGGCGCTGGACGCCGTCATCGAAGTCGTTGGCGCGAAAGGCGCGCGCGACATAGCCGCTGCGGATCTCTTCACAGGCTCGTTGTCGACGTCGCTGTCTCATGACGAGATCATTGTCGCTGTGCGCTTCCCCGCATGGCCCGCGACGCGGCGCTACGCCTTCGAGGAATTTGCGCGCCGCCGCGGCGACTTTGCGCTGGCGGGCGTAGCGACCTGTTACGATGTTGACGCGCAGGGCCACGCTAAAAACGTGCGCGTCTCGGCGCTCTCCATCGCTGATACGCCGATCCGCCTCAAGGCCGCCGAAGCTGCGATTGAAGGCCGCGCAATAGATGCGGACGCAATCAAGGCCGCCTCCGCCGCCGCATCGGCAGAGGTCGATCCGGCTGGCGACATCCATGCGAGCGCGCGTTATCGCAAAGCGCTCGTCGGCACTCTCCTCGGCCGTGCGCTCACGCGCGCCGCCGCCCGCACAGCGAGGTAACATGACCGTCCGCTTCGAGGTGAACGGCAAGGCCGTTTCCGTTGACGTTTCCGCCCGTACGACGCTGGCCGATTGCCTGCGTCACGAATTGCATCTCACCGGCACGCATGTCGGCTGCGAACATGGCGTCTGCGGCGCCTGCACAATTATCGTAAATGGCGACGCCGTGCGCTCCTGCCTAATGCTTGCGGTGCAGGCGAATGGCGCGAAGGTAACGACGGTTGAAGGCCTCTCGCCAGAAGAAGGTCTTTCGCCGCTGCAGACTGCGTTCAAGACGCACCACGCGCTTCAATGCGGCTTTTGCACGCCGGGTATGCTCACCACCATTCATGCCTTGCTGAGCGAAGAGCCGAACGCCGATGAAGACCGTATCCGCGACGTGATCTCCGGCAATCTCTGCCGCTGCACGGGCTACATCACAATTGTCGAAGCGGCGATGGATGCGCGCGCGTCCTATCAGCATAGCCGGGGTGACAAAGAATGAAACCGCATCACGGCGCTCACACGAGCAACAGCTACATCGGCGCCCACATTGAGCGCGTCGAGGACTATCGCTTCCTGCGCGGCGAGGGAAAGTATCTCGACGACATATCACGCGAAGGCCAATGGCACGCCGCCTTTGCGCGCAGCCAGATCGCGCACGGCAAGATCCGCTCGATCGACGTCTCCAAGGCGCTCGCCATGCCGGGCGTGCGCGCGGTGATCACCGCCGCTGATATCGAAGGCGACATTCCGACCATTCCATTTCGTCGCCCCAACCCGACCATCGGCCCTTACGCGCAGCCCATCATTGCGCGCGACAAAGTGCGCTACTTTGGCGAACCGATCGCGATGATCCTCGCGGACTCGCCCGAGCTGGCGGAGGACGCATTGCAGGGTGTGGTCGCTGATATCGAGCAATTGCCAGTCATGATCGACTGCAAGAGAGCGATGGAGGACAAGTCGCTCCTGTTCGACGTTACCGGCTCAAACCTCGCCTCTATCTTCAACGCCGACAAGGGCGATGTGGACGCGGCGTTCGCCTCCGCGGACTTCATCATTCGCGATCAGCTTTCCACACAGCGCCAGACCGCGTTGCCCATGGAGACGCGCGGCCTTCTGGCGGAATGGGACGCCAAGAACGGCAAACTCACCGTCTCCGGCGCCGCAAAACTTCCGTTCTTCAACCGCACGACCATGGCTGCGATGATGAACCTGCCGGAAACGGCGGTGGATTACATCGAACTTGATGTCGGCGGCGGATTTGGCGCACGCGGCGAATTCTATCCAGAAGACTTTCTCGTCGCTTTTGGCGCGCGTAAGTTTGACCGGCCTGTAAAGTGGATTGAAGATAGGCGCGAGCATCTCATGGCCATTGGCCATTCGCGCGAGGCGTCCTGCGACGTCGAACTTGCGTTCAGCAAGGACGGCGTGATGCTCGGCATGCGCGGCGATCTGTTCATCAACATCGGCGCCTATGTGCGGCCCAACGGCATGACGCCGGTGCGCAACGCGGCTCAATTCATGTCCGGTCCGTATCGTATGCCTGCCATTCACATTGCAGCTTACGCTTGCGTGACGAATAAGACGCCCGCAGGCACGTATCGCGGGCCCGGTCGCTACGAAGGTAATTTCTTTATCGAGCGGTTGATTGATCAAGCTGCTGCGGGACTTGGCGTCGACAGGCTTGAAATCCGTCGGCGCAATCTGCTGACGCACGAAGAGATGCCTTATCCGCTCGCGACTGTGTTGCCGAGCGATGGTCGCGCCGACACGCAATGCGACTCGGGCGATTATCGCGTTTGCTTCGACGCCTGCGTGCAAGAAGCGAACTGGGCGGAAAAGTCCAAGCTGCAGGGCAAACTCATCGATGGCCGTTACCACGGCATCGCAATCGGTTGCTTCATTGAGGGTGGCGCATCGGGACCGCAGGAAAACGCCCGCATGGTGCTGGAGAAAAACGGCGACATCTCGCTCTTCGCCGGCTCGTCGGGCATCGGGCAGGGCATCGAAACAATCCTTGCGCAGATCGCTGCGGACTATCTCGAAATTCCGATGGAGCGCATCACCGTATTCCATGGCTCGACAAACCTTCTCAAGAAAGGCTGGGGCTCTTACGGATCGCGCGCGACTGTGATGGGCGGCTCCGCGGTCATCGACGCGTGCAAGAAACTGCTGGCGCTGTTTCGTATCTCTGCTGCAAAGAGGCTGGGCGTCGAGCCCGAGGCGATCACGATTGCTGAAGGCGTCGCGCGCCTAGCCGATGGCCGCTCCGTGCCGCTGGCGGAAGTTGCGTCCGATCATCTTGAGGTGGACGGCAGCTTCAAGAACCAGACGCCAACATACACTTACGGCTCCGCGTTCGCCCACGTTGCGGTGGACCCTGGCACCGGCCATGTGGACGTTGTTGACTATGTGGTGGTCGACGACGTTGGCCGCATCATCAACTCGATGACATTGCATGGCCAGGTGATGGGCGCAGCCGTGCAGGGCTTCGGCAGCGTTTTCAGCGAAGAGCTGATTTACAACGAAGAAGGCCAATTGCTTGTGGGATCTCTCGCGGATTATCTCATCCCGACCGCCAGCGACTACCCGGTCGTGCGCTGCGTTTCGATGGAGCAGTTTCCGTCACCCACAAATCCGCTTGGCGCCAAGGGCGCGGGCGAAGGCGGCATCATTCCTGTCGGCGGCGTTGTTACGAACGCTGTGGCCAATGCATTGTCTTCGTTTGGCGTGCAGCCGAAGACGTTGCCGCTCACGCCCTCGCGTGTTTGGGAAATGATCGAGGATGCGCGCGTCCGCGCGTAACAAATCAATCCGTTTTAATAGGAGGCCCCGCAAATTAGCGGGGCCTTTTTTTGCGCGCTCTCGCAAACCTACAAATTTGCAAAATGCGCATCACGCTTGGGCAAAGTGCATCCTGTCTGCAAAAAAGTGAAGCAATTTGCGCAACTAACATTCTTGCTGCCGTACCAAAATTGGCGTAGTTTTTCAAAAGTGGTCAGAAGACCACTCTTCGCCGTGCACGATGAAGTTTTGATTCCATACAACAGCGCCTCGCGGTCATGCGGCGCGCTGATGAGGTGACATCATGCGTGACACATGGCTACGATCGCTGGCGCTTGCGTCGGTCCTATCGGCATCTGGTTTTTCTGCAGCGTTTAGCCAGACGCCTGCCGAATTTTTCAAGGGCAAGAACGTCAATCTTGTTGTCGGCTTCACGGCTGGCGGCGGATACGATCAGTATGCACGCGTCTTCGCGCGGCATTTCGACAAGCATATTCCTGGAAAGCCGAACGTCATTGTGCAGAACGCGCCCGGCGCCGGAAGCCTGACAGCGGTGAAGCGTCTCGATGCGTCTCTTCCGACTGACGGGACAAACATCGTCACATTCAACTATGGGCTCATTACTGAGTCTCTGACACATCCCGAAAAAGCCAGCGTCAACTTCACGCAATACCGCTGGATCGGATCGATTACGCGCGATTTCCGTGTCTGTTACACGTGGCACGAAACGGGCATGAAGACTTGGGACGATGTCGCCAAGCGCAACGAAGTTGTTTTTGGCACAACGGGGCCGGGGACAAGCGTCTACATCAACGGCGCCATTCTGCGGAATGTATTTGGCCTGAAAGTGCGCCAGATCCTGGGTTATCCAGGCAGTGCGGAAACCCGTCTTGCGCTGGAGCGCGGCGAGCTGCACGCGGACTGCAACTCATGGAGCAGCATTCCCGGGGACTGGATTCGCGACAAGAAGATTGTGCCGTTCGTACTCTTCACGACCGGGCGCGCGCCTGACATGCCGGCGGATCTTCCATACATCGGCACCTTCGCCAAGACTGACGAACAGAAGGCGATTCTTGATGTATTGACGGCCGCAGGCGAGTTGGGCCGCCCATACATCGTCTCGCCAAAGGTTCCCGCTGATCGCGTTGAAGCGCTGCGGGCGGCCTTTGATGCGACGATGAAGGACAAGGACTATCTGGCGGAGGCTGGCAAGTCGTTGATGCCGGTCTATCCCATCTCGGGCGCCGAGGCCGAGAGCATCGCCGCGCGCGTCTATGCTGTGCCGCCGGAGATGATTGCAAAGGCAAAGAAGGCGGCGGAGTAAAAATCCGCTATCATGATGAGGCGGGCAGGCGCCCGCTTCATCATTCATCCTGACGCAAGGCGAGCCTGATGCGTATTTCCTTTTGCCCGTGTCACGGCGCCCAGTTCGCGGCGCCGATTTCGTCGGACGGTTCTCATGGCCCGGTGTCTGGCGGCGCTATCGATCCTTCTCTAAAACTCGATATCGCCATTGGCAGCCGAATCTGCGCAACCGAAGACGTGTTTGACGCCTATGGCCACCTCTCAGTGCGTCATCCCCACGCGCCGGATCGTTTCCTGATGACGCGCTCGATGCCGCCTGCGCTCGCAACGAGCGATGATGTTGTCGAGCTCGATCTTGAATCCAACGGTTGCGCCGGCAACACGAAGCCGCTCTTCCTCGAACGCTTCATCCACGGTGAGATTTACAAGACGCGGCCGGATGTGAACGCCATCGTGCACAGCCATTCGTTGTCGGTTGTGCCCTTCACAGTGGTGGAAGAGCCGATGCGGGCGATTTTCCACACAGCGGCTCATGTTGCAGCGGGCGCGCCGGTCTTCGACATCGAGGACGAGTTCGGCGAAACCGACATGCTGATCAGTGACCGCCTGAAGGGCGCCTCCCTCGCGCGCACCTTGGGCGACAAGAGCATCTGTCTCATGCGCGGCCACGGCTCAGTGGCCGTCGGCCCCAGCCTTCAGCATGCAGTGATGCGCGCCGTTTACACCGAGGTAAACGCCAAGCTGCAACTTAATGCGAAGCTCCTGGGCGGACGCATGAAGCCCCTGAGCGCACGCGAAGGCGAACTTGCGGACGCAGTCAATCTGGCGGGCGTCGGGCGCCCGTGGGAGTTGTGGAAGGCGCAGACATTGCGCGCGATGCGGGCGGAAGGCGTTCTGACCTGACGGTCAGGCGCTCCGCACTCCCTGGCGTGCGGACAGAAACTTGCTGAAGTCTTCGACATTGACGCGCTTGCCAGCGCTTGCGTTGTCGAGCAGATGCCGGATGCAGGCAAGCGCCGCTGGTCCCTTCAGCGCGCGCGACCACATTTCCGTGACGGCTTTTTCATGCAGCGCAATGGCGTCTGGCGCCGATGTGATCATCGCAACGCCGACGCTGACATTGGGTTCGCCGCCAAGACGAAACGGGCTGAGCACCAGGCAGCGCTTGTCTGGCTGACGGATCAGTTGAAAGCCAGTGTGCGGCAACGTATCGAGCACGATGCCGACTTGCACGCCCATGGGCTGATCTTCGATGAGATTGGCGAAATGCTCAATCTCGCGACGTGCGAGAGCCTTGCGCTTGGCGAGCACGGAATCACTCAAGCCCGCGCGACCAATAAATCCGTGGTTGAGAAAACGCTCGATCTCGAAAGCGGAAATAAGGTTCACGACATGAGGCGTGCGCTCGCGATAGCACCGTTTGCGCGCCTGCAGAATGTCGATGATCTTGGGAATATCGCCCATTGCCTTTGAGCGTTCGGGGGCATTCTTACTGATGTTCTCGGTCAACACCTCTTGCAGCGTCGGCAAGAAGGAGTCAGAGGCCAGCAAAAATGAGATTGGCCCCGCGAGCACAACAATATGCTCGGCGGTTTCCTCAATTTGCCTCACGCGTTCGAAATAGCTGACGGCGGAGGGGATGTATTCGATGCCCACGCCAAGCAGCGTGGGAATGGAGACGCCCAGCAGCTCGGCGAGCTTGTCGAGCGTTTCAATCTTGGCGAGTTCGCCTTTTTCAAACCGGTAGAGCGCTGTGCGCGAGATGCCAAGCTGTTTGGCGATCTCGTCCGCGCTCAGGCCCGAGCCCATGCGATAGGCACGGAGCCTGTTTCCAATTTCATCAAAACGAAACGCCATGTCTATTTACCGCGAGCGTCAGATCACCAATCGGTGGGCAGGAAGGAGCTGAACTTGTCGCGAACCTGCTTTTCGAGCTTGTCGCTGTTCTTCACCACTTCCGGCCAGGTGTCCAGACGGTTCCACGGCGTGCACGCATCGATGACCACGCGCGAGTTCATGTTGTGCTTGTCGGAAGGATACGACATCGGATCAAGATGCGTGCTCCAGCAGCCGTTGAGAATCTGCACGTCATCGCGCGGGTCGCAGCGCGTGCAGATCGACCAGACAACCTTGTCCATGTCGGCGGGATCGATGTCATCGTCCACCACAACCACGACGCGGTTGGCGTAAGCGCCCGCATGGCATTGCGATGCGATGAGCCCAGCCTGCTTTGAATGGCCGGCATACATCTGCTTGATGGACACGGTGAGCCACATGCGGCTGCCGCCCGCCTCATGCGACCACACGCCCTTGACGCCCGGCACGCCGGCTGCCTCAAGTTCGTGCCACACCACGCCGGCGCGCGCTGTGCCGCGATAGAACGTGTCGTCGTTGGGCGGAATGCCGGGAATGGCGCCCGTGAGAATCGGGTCGTTGCGGTGCCACAGTCGCTCGATGCGGATCGCCGGACGCATGGCGCGCCCGCCAGCGTAATAGCCGGTCCACTCGCCGAGCGGGCCTTCCTCGACCAGATCGTCCTTGTGCACATAACCTTCAAAAGCGATTTCCGCTTCGGCGGGGATCGGCAGCCCGGTGACGGGCCCATGAATGACGCGCACGGCGTCTCCCAAAAGTCCGCCCGCAGCGTCAAACTCGTTCTTGCCGTAAGGGATTTCGAGGCCGGCGACAGCGAAGAGGCCGGGATGCACGCCGACGACGACGGCGATGGGGCAGGGCTTGCCGGCGTCATGATACTTGCGCATCAAAATATCGCCGTGCTTGCCCTTCGAGATCATCACGGAGGCGGTCTTCTTGTCGTGCGCCTGCACGCGATAGGCGCCGTAGTTCACCCAGCCCGATTCGGGATCCTTCATGATCACCATGCAGCCGGTGCCGATGAAATAGCCGCCATCACCCTCATGCCAGCGCGGCGCGGGAATGGAAAGAAGGTCGATGTCGTCGCCTTCAAAGGAATTTTCGAGCAGCGCGCCAGTGTTCACCACCTTCGGCTCGATGGTCGGCGCATCGCGCATGTAGTCGCGCCAAAAGCGAACGAGATCGACTTCCGACGTGTTGGCGGGCAGGCCGAGCGTCAATGAAATGCGCCGGACCGAGGTGAGCAAATTCGAGAGGACGCGAAAGCCGGGCTTGTATCCGGGCACGTTGTCGAACAGGACGGACGGGCGCCCCATTTTCCGCATCGCGATATCGATGATGCCGCCAATTTCCGCTTCACGGTCAGCGCCACTTACGTGAATTAATTCACCGGCCGCCTCCATCTGCTTGATCCAGTCCCGCAGATCCTGGCTTTGCGCCTTGCGTACGATAGCGTCCACCGACGTCTCCTCTGGTATGAAAAAATATGCAGTAGCGATCGCCCGCCGACCCTATTGGAGCGTCCGCAATGTCTCTTGACAAGGTAGTCCGATTTTAGGGAATTGTCCAGAAAATGTGACGAGCAACAAAATTCGTGACAAGCTTCCGGGGCTTTGCTAACTCACTTAAATCCAGCCTGGATGGCAAACAGGCCAGAGGAGGATCTCGTTTTCATGGCCAGTGTCTTCGGGCAAAGCATAGCGCGGCTGGAAGATCCGCCGCTGCTGCGCGGTAACGGTCGCTTCGTCGACGACATTGCGCTGCCCGGCATGGTTCATGTCGCGTTCGTGCGCAGTTCATTTGCGCACGCGAAAATCCTGTCCATCGATTGCGACGCTGCGCGCGCCTTGCCCGGCGTCCTTGCCATTTGGACTGCTGCGGACATTCTGCCCCACGTCAGTGAAAACAAGCTGCGCGTGGCGCTGCCCAGCCCTGCCTTCCGGCAAGAGCTGGATCGTCCGATCCTCGTCGAGGACGAAGTCGTCCACGTAGGCGAACCCATCGCGATGATTATCGCATGCGACAGGTATGTCGCCGAGGACGCCGCCTCGATGGTGTTGGTTGACTACGATCCATTGCCTGCCGTGTCTGACTGCGTCGCTGCGCTCGAGCCCGGCGCCCCCACCGCGCACGCGGCCTCGCCGCACAATCTCTGCGCACAATTTGATTTCAACTACGGCGATGCTGACGCGGCGTTCGCAAATGCCGCCCATGTGTTCAAGGAAACGCTGACGCAGCATCGCGGCGTAGCGCACAGCCTGGAGGGTCGCGGCGTCGTCGCCGCCTATGATGATCTGGACGACAAGATCACCGTCTGGAGCTCCACGCAGACGCCCCATGCGGCCAAGCGTTATCTGCTCGACATTCTACGCCTTGATGAAAACCAGTTGCGCGTTGTCACGCCTGACGTTGGCGGCGGCTTTGGCCCCAAGCTGGTCTTCTATCCCGAAGAAGTGGCCATCACACTGGCCGCGCTGTTGTTCAAGCGGCCCATAAAATGGATTGAGGACCGTCGCGAACATTTCGTCTCCACGACGCAGGAGCGCGATCAGATCTGGACGATGGAAATAGCCGTCGATGGCGATGGACGCATCCTGGGCCTGCGCGGCGATCTCGTGCACGATCACGGCGCCTGGACAGCGCGCGGCGTCAATGTCCCGTACGGCTCGGCGGCAGCGCTGACGCTGGCCTACGTCGTGCCTGCGTTGAAACTGGATATCAAGCTGGCGCTCACCAACAAGACGCCGGTGACGCCTATTCGCGGCGCAGGCCAACCGCAGGCCGTGTTCGTGATGGAGCGACTGCTCGACAAGGTGGCGCGCGAACTGAATATTGATCGCGCAGAGGTGCGCCGCCGCAATCTGGTGCCGGCTGAAAAGATGCCCTACGCCACGCCGATGAAGACGCGCGGCGGCATGCAGGTTATCCTTGATAGCGGCAATTATCCGCGCAGCCAGGCTGAAGCGCTTGAGGCCGCAGGTTGGGATGACTTTCCCGCCCGCCAGGCGCAGGCGCGCAAACAGGGTCGATACATCGGTATCGGCATTGCAAACTATGTCGAAGGCACGGGGCGCGGACCTTTCGAGCCCGTGAGCGTACGCGTGGCGGAAAACAGCCGTATTCACGTCGCCACCGGCGCCGCAGCCATGGGGCAGAGCACGAAGACAATGATTGCGCAGGTCGTGGCCGAACAGCTCGGCGGCGACGTGAACAATCTTGTCATCACAACAGGCGACACCGCGGCGATTGAGCTTGGTATGGGCGGCTTCAACAGTCGACAGGCGGTGATGGCTGGCGCCTCTGCCCACGCAGCCGCGCTCGCCGTGCGCAAGAAGGCGATGACGGTTGCAAGCGCGATGCTGGACGTTGGCGAGCAGGCGCTCGAGCTGGAAGGCGATCGTGTGCGCGTGCGCGGCGCGGATGGGCGCTCGCTATCGCTGGGCGAAATCTCACGCGCTGTTGCGGGATTGCCAGGCTATTACATGCCGGGCGGCGTGTCGCCGGGCCTTGAGGCCACCGAGCGCGTCATCATCAACGACATGACCTACGCCAATGGCGCCGCGGTCGTCGAAGTTGAAGTCGATATTGCGACCGGGCAGGTGCACATCGTCAACATCACCTTCTCCCACGATTGCGGACGCGTCATTCATCCGCAGATCGTTGAAGGACAGGTGATTGGCGGAATCATTCACGGCATCGGCAATGCGCTCTTTGAGCAGATGTCGTATGACGAAAACGCACAGCCGCTTTCGATGACGCTCGCTGAATATCTACTGGTTACTTCGACCGAAACGCCAGCGCGTATCAAGCTCCTGCATCAGGAATCGCCAACGCCGCTCAACGAACTTGGCGTGAAGGGTGTCGGCGAAACAGGCGTCATTCCCATGACAGCGGCGATTTCGTCGGCAGTCGATGATGCGCTTACGCCATTCGGCGCGCGCGTTGTGCGCACGCCCATCTTGCCGCACGACATTATTGCATTCGTGGAGGGGCGCTCCGCGTGAGCGCAGAAAGTTTGAGAGAAGGCTCCCCATGACGACACGCATCACGATCACCCGGCCCGACGACTGGCACCTGCACGTGCGCGATGGCGCCATGCTGAAAGCCGCGCTGCCCTTCACAGCGCGCGCGTTTGGCCGCGCGATTCTTATGCCCAATCTCGTGCCGCCCGTGCTGACCGCAGCTGACGCCGCCGCCTATCGGCAAAGAGCATTGGCTGTATTGCCCGCGGACACGAAATTCACGCCACTGATGACGTGCTACCTCACCGACGACACCGATCCAGACGACGTCGAACACGGCTTCAAGGAGGGCGTTTTCACGGCTGTGAAGCTCTATCCCGCCAACGCCACGACCAACTCTGCGGCTGGTGTGACTGATTACGCAAAAATCGAGCGGGTGCTGGCGCGCATGGAAAAGATCGGCATGCTGTTGCTGATCCATTGCGAGGAGGTTGATCCGGCAGTTGATGTCTTTGATCGCGAGGCGGTATTTATTGACCGCCGTCTCATTCCAATGACGCAAAAGTTTCCCGGCCTGAAGATCGTCTTCGAGCACATTTCATCGAAGATCGGCATCGATTACGTGCGCTCGGCAGCGCCGCAAGTTGGCGCCAGCGTTACGCCCTATCACATGCAACTCAACCGCACGGACTGGCTGGGCTGGGGCAATCGTCCTTACATGTATTGCATGCCCGTCATTAAAACTGAGCAGGACCGCGTCGCCATCCGGCAGGCGGCGACATCGGGCGAAGCGTGCTTCTTTCTGGGCACAGATTCTGCGCCGCACCCTGTCGCGCGAAAGCTTGGTGTCGTTGGCGCGGCTGGTCTGTTTAACTCTCCCGTCTGCATAGAAACCTATGCGCAGATTTTTGATGAGGATGGAAAGCTCGAGAACCTAGAGAAGTTCGCTTCTCTCAACGGCCCGCGGCATTATGGACTGCCGCCCAATTCTGACACGATCACCCTCGAGAAAACTTCGTGGACAGCGCCCGAAGAAGTTATCTTCGATGGGCCAGAAGAGCGCGCGCTGATCTATCGTGGAGGCGAGCAAATCCCGTGGAAAGTGGTGACCGCGTGAGCGAACCCTTCGACACTGCGCATCTTCAAAAGCTCTCCGTCGTCGAGGCTGCCGGCGCGATTGCGCGCGGCCAGATCACGTCGCGGCAGCTTGTGCGCGCGTTGATTGAACGCATCGAGGCGCGCGAGGGCGTCGTGCGCGCATGGGCGTCGTTTGACGCAGATCATGCGCTTGCCCAGGCGCACACATGCGATGAAGGCAAGGCGAGCGGACCGCTTCGCGGCGTGCCTGTCGCCGTGAAGGACGTGCTCAACACGTTCGATTATCCCACGCAGATGGGCTCGCCGATTTACGATGGCTGGCAATCGCGCAACGACGCAGCCTGCGTCGCAATGCTGCGCAACGCGGGCGCCGTCGTGCTGGGCAAAACGATCACCTGCGAATTTGCTGGCACGCATCCCAACGTGACAACCAATCCGTTCGACGCTTCGCGCACGCCCGGCGGCTCCTCAAGCGGCTCTGCTGCAGCCGTCGCAGACTTCATGGCGCCCATAGCGCTTGGCACGCAGACAGGCGGCTCAGTGCTTCGGCCCGCCTCATTCTGCGGCCTCGTGGGATTCAAGCCAACATTTGGCGGCTACAACCGCGAAGGGCTGCGCTTTGCAGCCGAATGCATTGACACCATCGGCCTGCTTTCGCGCACAATCGAAGACGTCGCCTATTGCGACCACGTGCTGCGCGGCGCAATTCCATCGGTGCTAGCGCCGCTCGAAAAAGCCCCCCGCGTCGGGCTCTGTCGCACTTACATGTGGAGCCTCGCGCAGAGCGAAACGCGAGACTCCGTCGCCAAAGTCGTAGCGCAGATCGAGGCGGCTGGCGTGCGCGTCGAAGAATTTGAATTGCCCCCACACTTTGCCGGTCTCACGAAAGCGCGCGCCATCATTAACGATGTCGAGCGCGCCCGTTCGCTCGCGTGGGAATGGACGGCGCACCGTGACAAGCTCAGCCCCGTCCTTGTGAAAACGATGGAGAGCGGGATCGCCATACCTGACAGTGATTATCGTGACGCCCTTCGGCAGGTCGCTTCGGCGCGTCTGGAGGCTGATACCGTCTTGAGGCGATACGATGTCGTTGTGGCGCCGGCCGTCAACGGCGAGGCCCCGGTGGGACTGCATTACGCTGGCGATCCTTCCTTTCAGGCGTTGTGGACCCTTCTGCACGTTCCTTCCATGACATTGCCAGCGCACCGTGGTCCAAACGGCATGCCGGTCGGCATCCAATTGGTCGCGCCAGCGGGAGATGACACTATGCTTCTGCGAGCAGCGCTCTGGATGCAGCACACAGCCTCCATACGCATGGAACTTAACCCATGAACAATACGACCCTGACGCTGCTCGGTTTTAAGCAGGCGCTGGAATTTCGCCGTCAGGGACACTGGGGCGATGACAGCATTTACGAACATGCGCGCAAGCAGGCGCAGCGTGCGCCAGACGCTTTCGCTATTCGCGACGCGGCCAATCGATGGACGTATGCGCACTTGCTTGCACGCGCCGATGAACTTGCCGCCGCTTTGCATGCGCGCGGCGTGCGCCCCGGCGAGCGCGTTGCCGTCTGGTTGCCAAGTCGTGTCGAAATCGCAGCCATCGTTCTGGCGTGTTCGCGCAATGGCTATGTGTGTTGCCCTTCGCTGCATCGCGATCACACCGTGGGCGATGTCGCGGCGCTGTTGACGCGCATGCGCGCGAGTGTGCTTTTTGCGCAGGGGGGCTATGGCGCCGACGCGAAGCGCAACAATATCTTCGACGCAAGCAAAGAGATCGCATCGTTGCGCGCAGTCTACGATCTTGAAGAGGATGTCTTGCCCCGGCACGATGGCGCCTCATCGCGCGCGGATGATCCCGACTCGATTGTCTATCTCGCTTTCACATCCGGCACGACCGGTGAGCCCAAAGGCGTGATGCACTCGGACAATACGCTGCTCGCCAATGCGCTCGCCATGTCGGCGGACTGGAGCTTGGGCGCGGATGGCGTGACGTATTCGATGAGCCCGCTCAGCCACAATCTGGGCTTTGGCGCTCTCGTGATGACGCTGGCCCGCGGCGGCGAATTTGTGGTGCATGATCTTGCGCGCGGCGCCAGCCTTGTTGATCGCATCGTCGAAACAAACGCCAGCTTCGTGATCGGCGTGCCCACGCACGCCATCGACATGCTGGCGGAACTGCGCCGCCGCGACATGTCGAGCCTGGGCCGCGTAAAGGGTTTTCGCATATCAGGCGCTTCCGTGCCGCCAAGTGTTGCTGCCGGGCTTCTTGAACATGGCGTGAAGCCGCAGAGCGGCTTTGGCATGACGGAAGCCGGCTCGCATCATTACACGCTACCCCACGATGACGCTGCGACCATCTGCGAAACATCGGGTCGCGTCTGCGCTTCCTATGAAATCAAGATTTTCAAAACTGAGAATCCTGATGAAGAGGCTTTGCCTGGCGAGCCTGGACAAATCTGCGGACGCGGCGCCAGCCTGATGCTTGGTTACTTTGACGATCAGGCCTCGACGGAAGGCAGTTTCAACGCAAGCGGTTGGTTCATTACCGGCGATCTTGGCTTAATCGACAATGATAATTGTCTGCGCGTCACAGGCCGCAAGAAGGACATCATCATTCGCGGCGGACATAATATCTTCCCTGCAAAGATCGAAGGCCTAACACTGCGGCACGCCTCCATCATGCGCGCCGCCGCGGTGCCAGTGCCCGATGAACGTCTGGGTGAAAAGCTTTGCCTAGCCGTGGCGTTCCGCCCCGGTCAGGCGCTGGAAGCCGACGCGGTGCTGGCGCATCTTGATGCGAGCGGACTGTCGAAATTCGACATGCCTGAGTATTATCTGGCGATGGACGATCTCCCCTTGACCGCCAGCGGCAAGATCCTGAAGCGCGAACTTGTTCGCGCCATCGCAGATGGCGAGGTTACGCCTCAGCCCGTTCGCTTCAAGGAGCGCGCGTGATGTCGCAAGCACTCCTTGAGCGTTTGAAAGTGGAGATCGCGCGGGCGCCGTATCACGCTTTTCTTGAACCAGATCCCGTGAGCGTCGATGAAGCCGCCGGCGAAGTCAGCATCTTGTTTCGCGCCAAGCCGGACTTTCGCCGCGCGCATGACAGTGACGATTGGCACGGCGGCGTCATCGCGGCACTGTGCGACATAGCTGCGCATGCCGCTGTCGCAGTGCGCCTAGGCGACTTTGCGCCAACAATTGATCTGCGGATTGATTATCTCGCGCCTGCGCGCGGCGATCTTGTAGCGAAGGGTAAACTGCTGCGCCTTGGCCGCTCCATTGGCCGCGCGGATGTGGAGATTACTGATCCATCAGGCAAGCTGGTGGCCGTGGGCCGCGCTGTCTTCAGCGCGCTGCTCGCGCAGGCAAAGTGAGGCACAGCATGCGCGCGGTGGTGTTCGATCAGTTCGGTTCTTTCGAAGACGCCCGCGTTGCGGAAGTTCCGCGACCGTCGGCGGGCCCCAACGATGTTGTGGTCGAGGTTCATGCGGCGCCTGTCAACTATGTTGATCTGGTCGTCGTAGCAGGCAAGTATCAGTTTTCGCCGCCCTTGCCTTTCACGCCCGGCAAGGGCCCGGCCGGCGTCGTTGTTGAAACGGGCGCCTCTGTCGTGGACCTCAAGGTCGGCGACCGTGTGCTCGCTATGGCAGAAGTTGGCGGCTACGCGGAATACGCGAAAGTCGCTGCGAAAGACTGTTATCGCATCCCGAATGCACTTTCGTTCTCGCAAGCGGGCGCCATGTCGCTTGCTTATGACACCGCCTATTTTGCGTTGACGGACAGGGGCCGCCTGCAGAAAGGTGAAACGCTTCTTGTGCTGGGCTCGACAGGCGCCGTGGGCCGCGCCTGCATGCAACTAGGCAAGGCGATGGGCGCGCGCGTGATTGCGGCGATTTCCTCGCCCGCGCGTGCGCAGGCCGCTTACGCGGGCGGCGCAGATGGCGTTGTAAATCTTGCGGCGGAAGACCTGCGCGAGAATCTGCGCAAGGAAGTGTTTGCTCTCACTGATGGCCGCGGCGCAGACGTCGTGATCGACATGCTCGGCGGGGACTTGTTCGACGCTGCCATTCGCGCTGTGGCGTGGCGCGGGCGTGTTGTGATTGTGGGGTTTGCATCGGGCCGCATTCCCACGCTCAAGGTCAACTACCTCATGTTGAAAAACATGGAGGTGAGCGGCCTGCAGATCAGCGATTACAGAAAGCGCCGGCCTGATATGCTGCAGGATTGCTATCGTGATATCTTTGGCATGTACGAGCGTGGGCTCATCGATCCCGGTCCGGTTGTGGAGATGCCGTTGTCGCAATTTGCGGGGGCGATGCGCATGGTCGAACAGCGCACGACGCTTGATCGCGTGATTCTCACGCCGAAGGCTGAGGTCTAATGCAACTGCGCCAATATCCAGCTGCGACGCATGGTCGTTTGACACTGGGCAAAGGCGCGCCATACGTTTCTTTGCGTGATCGCGCACAAGGCGGCGTTTCAACGCCTGCGCGATGCGCCTGGGGGAAAAGGTCGATCTGAATGGCGTCACTCACGCGACTTTATGATGTTCTTGTCATCGGCGGCGGCAACGCAGCGTTGTGCGCTGCAATCACTGCGCGCGAAGCTGGCGCGTCGGTGCTTCTTATTGAATGGGCGCCAAAAGCGTTTCGCGGCGGCAACACGCGGCATACGCGTAACCTGCGCGCCATGCATTCCGAGCCGACGTCCGTTCTCACTGAGTCCTATCTCGAGGATGAATATTGGGACGACCTCAAGCGCGTCACCGGAAATAACACCAACGAAGAGCTGGCTCGCATCACGATCCGCGAAACTGAAGGTTCCCTGCCGTGGCTTGAGGAGCGCGGCGTACGCTTTCAGCCATCGTTGACAGGCACGCTCAATCTGTCGCGCACGAACGCGTTCTTTCTTGGTGGCGGCAAGTCGCTGGTCAATGCGCTCTTCAACCATGCCGAGCGCATCGGCGTCGCAGTACTCTACGATACCGAGGCGACGGATCTCATCATCGACGATGGGTTCGTGCGCGAAGTGAAGATCGTGAATAAGGGCTTTCCCGCGACTGTTCGCGCCAAGGCGGTTGTCGCGTCGAGTGGCGGCTTTCAGGCCAACATTGAATGGTTGAAAGAATACTGGGGCGCGCCTGCTGAGAACTTCCTTATCCGCGGCACGCCCTACGCCAAGGGCCGCGTCCTGCGCAGCCTGCTAGATCAGGGCGTCCATCAGATAGGCGACCCAACGCAGTGCCATGCTGTTGGCATCGACGCACGCGCGCCCAAGTTTGACGGCGGAATCGCATCGCGTCTCGACTCCGTTCCCTTCTCGGTCATGCTCAACCAGAACGGCGATCGCTTCTATGACGAGGGCGAGGATGTGTGGCCCAAACGCTACGCGATTTGGGGCCGCCTCATCGCACAACAACCCGATCAGATCGGTTATTCAATTGTCGACTCCAAGGCTGAGAAACTCTTCATGCCTTCGGTCTTCCCCGCTTACCGGGCGGACTCGATCAGGGAACTTGCAGGCCAGCTGGGGCTTGATCCCGACAAGGTTGAAAAGACGATCACCGCGTATAACGAGGCAGTGCAGCCCGGCGTCTTCGATTCATCAAAACTCGATGGCTGCACCACCGCCGGCCTCACACCACCCAAGACAAACTGGGCGCAGAAGATCGATACGGCGCCTTTCCTTGCTTATCCGCTGCGTCCGGGCATCACCTTCACCTATCTTGGCGTTAAGGTGGACGACCGCGCGCGGGTGTTGATGGCCAACAATGAACCCACTGCAAACCTCTATGCATCGGGCGAGATAATGGCCGGAAATATTCTGAGCAAGGGTTATCTGGCGGGCTTTGGCATGTCGATCGGAACTGTTTTCGGACGCATAGCAGGACGGGAGGCAGCACGACGTGTCCTCAATTAATTTGATCGATCTCGCGGAAGACAATGTGCGCGACGAAGCACGCCGCGCTATGGAAGTGTGCAACGCCTGCCGCTATTGCGAAGGCTATTGCGCCGTGTTCCCCGCAATGGAGTTGCGCCGCGAATTTACCGATGGCGACCTCGATTATCTTGCCAACCTTTGTCACAATTGTCAGGGTTGTTTCCACTCTTGCCAATACGCGCCGCCCCACCCATTCGGCATCAACGTGCCGAAAACCTTCGCTGAATTGCGCCTGCAGACGTACGCCGATTATGCATGGCCGCAGCCGATGGCGAAGTTCTTCGATCGCAACGGAACGCTCGTCACGTTGCTGACTGCGCTCTGTGTTGCAAGCGTGATCATCGCGCTTATGCTCATTCAGGACCCCCAGGTTGTCTTCGCAAGCCATGTGGGACCAGGCGCCTTTTACAAAGTCATCCCGTGGGGTGTGATGACTGCTTTCGCCGGTGCGACATTCCTTTTCGCTATTCTCTCGCTTGTGATGAGTTTCCGTAATTTCTGGCGCGCCTCGCAGCGGCCTGCATCAGACATCGTGCGTCCGCGCACGCTCGGGCAGGCGATGCATGACGTCCTCACGCTGAAATACCTCGGTGGTGGCGGTCATGGCTGCAACGACGTAAGCGATCACTTCTCGATGCGCCGCCGTTATTATCATCACTTCACCTTCTACGGATTCATGCTCTGTTTCGCGGCCACGTCCGTGGCGACCATTTATGATCACGTGCTTGGGCTTCAGGCGCCGTATGGATTCTTCAGCTTGCCCGTGCTGCTTGGCACGGTCGGCGGCATTGGCCTCGTGATTGGGCCGGTGGGGCTCATCTGGATCAAAATTATCAGTGATCCCGCGCCCCTGTCGAAGAAGATGATTGGTGGCGATTACGCTCTCTTGATGCTGCTTCTCCTCGTCTCGGTCACAGGCCTGCTGCTTCTCGGGCTCCGCGAAACCGGCGCCATGGGCATCTTGCTGGCGATTCATCTGGGTTTCGTACTCGCCTTCTTTATCGCCATTCCCTACAGCAAGATGGTGCATGGCCTTTATCGTTCAGCAGCTCTTATCCGGTACGCGCTTGAGCGTCAGGAAGACAGCGATGCGCATGCTGCTGACCAGAGCAAGCCAAAGGTGAAGGTCGCCTGATGAAGATAAAAAATGAAATCAAGATAGCTGCGCCACTCGACGCCGTCTGGGCGACGCTCGACGATATCCCGCGCGTCGCCCGATGTGCGCCGGGCGCTGAGCTTCTCGAGCAGAAAGATGACGGCACGTGCATAGGCCGCATCGGCGTCAAGCTTGGGCCTGTCTCGCTTCAGTTCAAGGGCAGCGTTCAATTCACCGAACGTGATGAAGTCGCGCGCCGCGTGGTCGCCAAGGCTAAAGGCGCGGAAGAAAAAGCGCGCGGCACGGCCTCCGCCGATGTCGTCTTTCAGTTGCACGATGATAATGGCGGCACGAAAATTGTAGTCGAGAGTGATGTTCAATTAGCCGGCTTCATCGCCCAGTACGGGCGGGGCGCTGCGCTGATCCAGGGCACTGCACAGGCCATCATGAATCAGTTCGCAAAAAATCTCGAAGCTGATCTGACAGGCGGGCAATCGACGCCTGCCGGCGACATTTCGCTCGCGAAAGTTGTCGCGCAAGGTTTGTGGAGCGCCGGGAAGGACGCTTTTCGCAAGAAGTCCTCCACGGAGTAATCTTGCACGGAATTATCTTCTCGATCGGGAGTTGCTGACATGATGCGGGTGATATCGATGAACGTAACAACGGCGGCGTTGGCGAGCCTGCTTGCAGGCGCCAGTTTCTCGGGCGCCGCGCACGCGCAAGATGCAGCCAGTTTCTACGCGGGAAAGAACATCGGCATCATTGTCGGCTTCGGACCGGGAGGCGGATATGATCTGTATGCGCGCCTGCTCGCGCGCTATTACGGGGCGCAGATTCCGGGCAAACCCAACGTCATCGTGCAAAATATGCCGGGCGCGGGCGGTGTGAACGCAGCAAACTTTGTCTACAATACCGCAGCCAAGGACGGCACGGTCATCGCTGGCGTCAACCAGGGCGCGGCGTTGTTCCAGCAGCTCGGCGGCAAGGGCGCGCTGTATGACCCCGGCAAGTTTCGCTGGATCGGTCGGATGGCGTCGTCCAACAACGTCGCCTACACGTGGACGGCGTCAGGCGTGCGCACCATTGAAGATGCAAAGAAGCAGGAAGTGATCATGGCCGGCAGCGGCGTGATCTCGGACGCCAATATCTATCCCAACGTGATGAACGGCCTCCTCAACACGCGCTTCAGAATCATCAATGGTTACGCCGGCACGAACGAGAGCAACCTCGCGCTTGAGCGTGGAGAAGTGCAGGGCCGCGGCGGTGGGTCGTACTCAAGCCTCCAGACGACGCAGTCCAGATGGCTGAAGGATGGCACAATCTCTCTGCTGGTGCAGATCGGCCTCGAAAAGGAGCCCGACCTTCCCAACGTACCGAGGTTGCTTGATCTGGTCACCAACGAACAGGATCGGCAGATCGCTACGCTCGTTACGCTGCCCGTGGAAATTGGCTACAATTACTGGTCGGCGCCGGAAGTCCCCGCTGATCGCGTGGCGGCGCTGCGCAAGAGCTTCGAGGCCACGCTGAAAGACCCCGCGCTGCTGGCGGAAGCAAAGAAGATCTCGCTCGATATTCGTTACAAGAGCGGTGCGGAGCTTGAAGACATGGTCGCAAGAGCGTCAAAGACGCCGCCCGACGTGTTAAAGCGCGCGGCGCAGATTCTGGGCTGGTGATGAAACGCCGGGAGACGAGATGAAGCCGCCGCCGTTCAGCTATTATGCGCCGACCTCCGTGCAGGAGGCCGTCGCCCTTCTGGGCTCGCTTGAGAATGCGCGCGTGCTCGCGGGCGGGCAATCGTTGCTGCCCATGTTGAACATGCGTTTTGCAACGCCTGATCATGTCATCGACATCAACCGCATTCCCGCCCTCACCGGCATCGCCGTTCGCGACGGCGAAGTTGTGATCGGCGCCATGACGCGACAGCGCGATCTGGAATTCAGCCCCGTCATTCGCGAGCATTTGCCGATTATGCACGAGGCGCTGCAATTTGTGGGGCATCGTCAGACGCGCAATCGCGGCACGATTGGAGGCTCCTTGTGCCACCTCGACCCTGCCGCAGAACTGCCGTGCGTTGCAGCCGCTCATGATGCTGTGGTGGACGTGGTCAGCGAAAACGGCGCGCGCGAAATTCCATTTGCGGAGTTTCCACTTGGTTACCTGACGCCGTCGCTGGAGCCGGGTGAAATGGTGCGCGCCATTCGCTTTCCGCTTTGGCCAACGCGCACAGGCGCAGCCTTCGTTGAGTTTGCGCGGCGCCACGGCGATTTTGCGATCGTGTCCGTTGCGGCGCTCGTGGCGATGGACGCGGATGGCGCAGTCGAACGCGCAAGTCTTACGCTCGGTGGCGTCGGTTCTGGACCCATGCGTATGCATGATGTCGAAGACGCGTTGATCGGTAAAACGCTTGACGCAATCGCAATCAAGGCCGCCGCCGAGTCGTGCGGCGCGATTGAGGTTGACGACGACCCCTACACGCCAGTGCATTATCGAAAGCACCTCTGCCGCACGCTTGTTGTGCGCGCACTGGAAACCGCCGCCTTGCGCGCCCAAGGGAGCCGCTCGTGAACGAAACCCTCGATACGCGCACCATCATCGTCAAGGTGAACGGGGTCGAGCATCGTCGCACCGCGCCTGTGCGCATGCTGCTGTCAGATTTTCTGCGTCACGAATTGCGGCTTACCGGCACCCATGTCGGCTGCGAGCACGGCGTGTGCGGCGCTTGCACCGTGCTGGTTGATGGGCGCAGCGCGCGCTCGTGTCTGATGCTCGCGGTGCAGTCGGACGGTTGCGAAATTCTCACTATTGAGGGCATCGCCAACGCTGATGGAACTCTGCATCCCTTGCAGGAAGCGTTTCAGCGGCGCCATGCGCTGCAATGCGGATTCTGCACGCCCGGCATGTTGACGACGCTCATGGAGCTTCTGGCCGATAACCCGTCGCCAACGGAGGAGGACGTGAAGATCACGATCTCTGGCAATCTTTGCCGCTGTACGGGGTACGCGGGCATCGTGAAGGCCGCGCTCGATGCGGCCGCCGTGTTGCGCGGTGAAAAGACGCCTGCGGCCTAAGGTTCAGGCGCGTCCCAACTTTAGGCGCTTGCCAACCTGTTCAGAATTCTCTTCAGCCGTTGCGGCGTGATCGGAAGTCGCGTGATTGCGCCGGGGCTTCCCAGCGCGTCATCGACCGCAGACGCAATCGCCGCGCCCACAGCGGCGATGCCGCTCTCGCCAGCGCCTTTGATGCCTAGCGGATTGCGCGGGCTTGGCGCATCTTCCGAAATGATGACGTCTACCTTCGGCACTTCGTTGGCTGTCGGCATGAGATAGTCAGCGAAGGTGACCGACAACGGCTCGCCGCGCTCATCGTAGAGAAATTCTTCGTACAGCGCCCCGCCAAGTCCTTGCGCAAAGCCGCCAAGAATTTGCCCTCGCACGAGCACAGGATTGATCGCGCGGCCAATGTCGTACGCAATCACATATTGCTCGACGTTGACCGCGCCGGTCTCGCGATCAATTGAAACGACTGCAATCTGGTTTCCGTACGGATACACTTGGTGATCCGTGTCAAACCAGCCGTCGGCGCTGAGGCCCGGTTCACGCCCACGGCGCAATTTCGCGGCTGGTCGCAGATGGTTCGCGATCTCGCCCAGCGTGATGGAAGGACCTTCGCTTTCGCCGCGGCGGATCACGCGGCCGTCGATGATGTCGAGCGTCGCTGCTTCGCTTTGCAGGAGTTCAGCCGCAAACGACAGCGCCTTTTCGCGAACGATGAGTGCGGCGGCATGAACCGCGTTCGCAGTCATCACGGTGGCGCGGGATGCGTGCGCGCCGATGCCAAAATCGATACGGTCGGTGCGTCCATGCACCACGCGGATGTTGCGATAGTCAACGCCAAGCGCCTCGGCGCAGACCTGCGCCATGACAGTTTCAAAGCCCTGGCCAACAGACGCGCCGCCGGTGATGACTTCTATGGCGCCCGTGGTGTCCACGCAGACATGCGCGCCGTCCGTTGGCCCCAATCCGCTTTTTTCCACAAATGTTGCGAGGCCAACGCCGACGAGCTCGCCGCGCTTGCGGCGCTCGGCGAGTTCGCTTTGCAGTTCATCCCACCTGATCGCCTTTAGCGATTTGTCCAGCAGGCCGGCGTAATCGCCCGAGTCATACGAGACGTCGTCTTCCAGCACGCACAGCGGGCGCGCGTAGGGCATTTCATCGGAGCGGATGAGGTTTTGCTTGCGCACATCCACGCGCGAAATGTTGAGCTTTGCCGCTATGGCGTCGAGCAGACGTTCGCGCACGAAATTTGTTTCATAGCGGCCCGGCGCGCGATACGTGGCGGCGGGCGTCTTGTTGGTGAGGCGATAATGCCCGAGCGCCTTGTAGGCGCCGACGCGATAGGGCCCTGGCAGGATGCCGCAGGTGGTTTCAGCCACGCGCATGGCGTGGGTGCGCGGATAAGCGCCTTGGTCGTGCCAGAACTCGTTCTCGATTGCGAGCAGCGTGCCCTTTTCGTCGACCGCCGCGCGCGTTTTGTGATGCTGTTCGCGCGATTGATTGGCGGCCATCAGATGTTCGCGGCGATCCTCGATCCATTTCACCGCGCCGCCAAAACGCAGCGCGGCGGCGAGCACGAGAATATCCTCGGGATAAATCTCGCCGCGTACGCCAAAGCCACCGCCTACATGCGTCTCAAAAAGATGCAGCGCTGCAGCAGGCCGGCCAAACAGGCGCGCCAGCGTTTCCTTGTTCTTGTGCGGCACTTTTGCAGCGCCGTGTAATTCCAGCACATCGCGCGCGGCGTCGTAGCGCCCGATGGCGCCGCGCGTCTCCAGCGGCACGCCGGAGTGGCGGCCAACAGTAACGTCGATCTCAACCACGGCATGGGCCGTCGCAAACACGCTTGCCGTGTCGCCAAAGCCCTGCGTGATAACCGCCGCCTCGCTTGAAAGTCCCGGCGCGAACTCGCCCGTCGCCGCGCGCGCGTCCATGATAACGGGCAGATCTTCAATCTCGACTTCGACGAGGTCCGCCGCGTCTTCCGCTGTGTAGGCGTCGCTGGCGAAGATTGCCGCAACAGGCTCGCCAACATAACGCACGCGATCAATTGCGAGCACAGGCTGGCGATACGGTTCAAGCTTTTCGATCTTGCCTTCGCGGAAATCGATGGGGCCCATCTCGGGAATATCCGCCGCGGTCCACACCGCGTGTACGCCGGGCAGGGCGCGCGCAGCTTGCGTATCAATGCGCTTGATCACCCCATGCGCGCTGGAAGAACGGACAATGCGCATGTGCAATTGGTGCGCAAACGAGATATCGCCCGCGAACATGCCCTTGCCGATGATGAGCGGCCGGTCCTCGATGCGCTGAACCGATTGTCCGATGACGCCTTTTGGCTTCGCGTTCATGTGCGTCGCCTCATGTCGTCAGCGGCAATGCGCACTGCGGCCAGAATGTTTTCATAGCCGGTGCAACGGCAGAGGTTGGATGCGACGACCTCGCGCAGCGCATCATCATCCATATCGGGCGTCTTTTCCAGCGCCGCGACGGTGAGCATCAGAAAGCCCGGCGTACAATAGCCGCACTGCACAGCGTGCTGCTCGGTGAACGCTTTTTGCATCGGGTGGAGCGCGCCACCTTGCGCCAGCCCTTCCACGGTGCGGATTGTCTTTCCTTCCGCCTGCACGGCGAACATGAGACACGAGCGCACCGGCTCGCCCTCCACGATCACGGTGCACGCGCCACACACCCCGTGCTCGCAGCCCGCGTGTGCGCCAGTGAGGTTACAGTCCTCGCGCAGCGCATCGAGCAGCGTCTTGCGCGCGTCGACGCTGATCGTGCGCGTCTGTTCGTTGATTTTGAGCTGGATCGTATGCCTTGTCATTGCATGGCCTGTTCGAGTGCGCGCCGCGTGGCCGCGCGAACGATGTCGCGGCGGTAGGCCGCGTCCGTCACGGCGTCTTCCATCGGATCAACAGCAGCGGCTGCAGCCTCAGCGGCGGCTGCAAACGCGTCAGCTCCAGGCGCGGCGCCGTCAAGCGCGCGTTCAGCTTCGCGGATGCGACGCGGGTACGCTTCCGCTCCGCCGACACTCACGCGCGGCGATGTAATGCGACCATTTTCAACGCCGAATGCGACGATGGCCATGGCGATGGCGAAGTCGCCTTTCCGCCGGCTGAATTCATAAAAGCCTGTGCGCGTTTCCTCGCGCAGCACTGGAATGCGCGCCTCGATAATAATTTCGTCAGGCGCCAGCGTTGTGCTCATAGCGCCGTCGAAATAGGCGCTCACGGGAATGCGTCGCTCGCCGCGCACGCTACGCGCGATGATCTCGGCGTCCAAAAGCGTCGCCAGAGCGCACCATTCGGAAGCGGGATCGGCATGCGCGAGGCTACCGCAAAAGGTGCCGCGCGAGCGCACGGAGTAATTCGCAATGTTGGGCATGACCTTGGCGAAGATCTCGCCGGTCGGTCCCGCGATTGCGCCAGGGACGAAGCGCGAATGGCGAACGCGCGCACCAATGCGCAGCGTTGCGTCCTCAATGCAGAGCACGTCGAGCGCGACGATCTCGTCGATGTCGACAAGATGCTGTGGTCGCGCAACGCGAAAGGCCATCATGGGCGCAAGGCTCTGCCCCCCCGCGATGATGCGCCCATCGTGCTCGGCGACATCGGCGAGGATGCGCGCAGCCTCATCAATGTTCAAAGGCCTGTGATAGGTAAACGGGGCTGGCTTCAAGCGGGTGACCCTGAATTCTGTTCGTACGCGTGCGCCGCATACTGGCGTCCCCTTCGTCTCGAGACAAGGGAAAAGTACCAAATTTGGCACAGCACTTGTATTTGGCTAGTCTGGTGTAGGCCAATTGAATGCCGGAGATTTCACGCATGACCGCCAGAATGAAAACCACGCCTGTCACGAAAATTCTCGGCGCCGCCGCGCTCGCACTCGCGGCAGTTTCTTCGCTGTCTGCGCAGGCCGATCCGATTGCGGACTTTTATCGCGGCAAGAATTTCACAATTATCGTCGGCTACAGCGCGGGCGGCGGCTATGACGTGTATGCGCGAGCCATTGCGCGCTATATCAACCGGCAAATTCCCGGCAATCCAAACGTCATCGTCACGAACATGCCGGGCGCAGGCTCTCTGGCGTCGGTGAATTACCTCTACAACATCGCGCCCAAGGACGGCACGTCGATGGCGACCTTCGGCCGCGGCATTCCGATGGAGCCGTTGATTGGCGTCGGCAAGTTTCAGTTCGATGCGACCAAGCTCAACTGGATCGGCAGCGCGTCTACCGAACTCAGTGTCTGCGCCGTCTCTCAAAAATCGAAAGCGCACACCTACGAGGACATGTTGACCACGGAGATCGCGATGGGCGGCGAGGGTGGGGGCTCTGATCCCGACACCTACGCCAACCTTGTGCGCGCGCTCACAGGCGCCAAGCTGAAACTCGTCACGGGTTATCCGGGCGGCAATGACATGGCGCTGGCGACCGAGCGCGGCGAGTTGGATGGACGGTGTGGCTGGTCATGGGGCTCCGTGAAAGCCACGCGGCCCACATGGGTGAGCGGGCCAGACGCCTTGCGCGTGCTGCTGCAAATGACGGTTGAGCGCAGCCCCGAAATGCCAAACGTGCCGACCATCTATGAAAAGGCGACATCGGACGCTGACAAGCAGGTTGTGCGCCTCATCGTCAGCCGTCAGACGATGGCGCGGCCTTTCGCGGCGCCGCCCAATGTTCCTGCGGATCGCATAACCGCACTGCGCGCTGCGTTTGACGCGACGATGAAGGACAAGGAATTTCTCGCGGAGGCCAACAAGCTGAAGCTTGAAATCGAGCCCGTCTCGGGCGCCGAGGTGCAGAAGCTGATGGCTGATCTTTACAAGTCGTCGCCAGAGGTATTGGCGCGCGCGAAGGAAGTGATGGCTGCGGGGCCGGCGGCCAGCGTCGCCAAGCCGAAGCCGTAAGGCGCGATTTGGCAGCGCTTCCGGGCCTTGTGTCAGATAGCTGAAGGCTTCTTGGCAAGAACAGCGTGGGATAGGAAGAATCGCGCATGGTTGCGCGATTCCCGATTTTTGCAGTCACCACTTGCCGATTTTGATGAAATATCTCGGCAGTTTTTCTTGGCGGGTTGAGATCACCGGCATATGCCGTCGCCTATATCGCCCCCGGAGGCGCTATCAACATTTGCGCGCCATCCAAATGATGAGCGCCGCCTCGGCGAATCCACCAATGACGAGGACAATCAAAACCTCAGTCACGTCTCACTCCGAGCGACCCCATCTACCCCACTGCCCGAACGACTTGCGAGGCTTTAGCGGACCGCATTCCAACGATCGCAACAATCTCCCCCTCTGCATCGATAATGTGCAGGCGATCCGCTGGTCTGCCGGCGTCCGCAAATACTGCAGCGTAACTCCAAACTTCAGGGCCCTCGCACACCACCTCACGCTCTGCGCTCATCTCGCCCTGAGGACCAAGTAGCCGCATTCGGAAGACTTCCATGATGAATGGACCCTTTCGCATCTGGGACGAAGGCGCAGAGGACAAGCGGAGAAGACTTGGTAACTGACGCTAAGCAGAGCGCCTATCACTCCCGGCCTTGTCCTGATCGGAGGCTGTCGCCGTATTCTGAAGCTGTGTAACGATCTCGCCGATGATCCTCAGCGCGCACGACTGGGTTGCCGCAGCGTCGGCCGCCAACCGCTCAGCGGCCCCGCGAGCCCAGTTTTGATATTCTACGAAAGCCTGTAGCGGCGACGGCGCTCTGTTCATGCTGCGCAGCGCCTCGACAGCCGCATGCGCGCCGATTTGCCTGCGGTCAAGCCATTGAGTTGCGAAGTCGTCGGCGCGACTAAGAATTTTATCCTGTGTCTTCAGGTACTGCCGACTGTCGACAAGCGGATTCGGCCAGCTGAAAGGACTGACCATCTTAGGATTAACGTACGCAGACTGCTGCTCGGACGCTAGCTCACTCATGAGTTCCTCCGCTACGGTTTTACCGCGCAGCCGCGCGGCCCAGAGTACAACATTAATAGATCGCTTTTAAGTAGTATTATTATATATAATATACAACACAGACAGTATTTCGAAGCCACGATAAACGTAATTCCATTATATAAAAACCATGTCTTGAACCTCCTAGTCAACGCGTAAATGTGTCGGTATTCGCACACTTCTTGGACATTCGGCGCTGACGAAATACGACAGTAGTTCTTCGTCTTGATAATGATTTTTACTTGCAAAAGACCTATGGGGCCCGTGGCGAGCGTCCGACGCGATGGATGCTTAACCCTCGCCGGCGCCGGGCCGCCGCAGCGTTTTCTACGCTAGGAAGAGAGAAAGTAGAGGAACGTAGGCAAATCTACGATGTCGGCTATTGCGACCGACATTTACGATTGACGCGCTTCGATTACCTTACTTTTTTAGTAGGCTATTCACGAACGCCCGGTCATAACCGATAGTCACCGTCGAAGGCATATGTTTTCAACTAGGGAGGATTTCCTATGCTCCAATCGGAATTCAAAAACATGCTGATCCGGAGTATTCCGGCGGCGGATTTTGACCTCCTTAGACCGCACTTCGAGCCAATTCAGCTGAAGCTTAGGAATACGACGATTCAAGCCGGGCGCTCCATTTCGCACGTCTATTTTCCTGAAAAGGGCCAGTTCTCCGTCATCGTCAAAGTGCCGACCTCGGAGCCTATCGAAATAGGTCTGTTCGGGGTTGATGGCATGACTGAGATGTCGCCGGATTTCCGCGCCTCATTCACGACCGTCGTGCAGCTGGATCTAGAGGCTCACAAGATCGACGCCAAGCTTTTCGCTGACGCCGTCAAGGCGAGCCCGGGCCTCACCGACCTGACCGTGCGGTATCATCAAGCAATGCTGGCTCAACTCGCCTATACGGCGTTTTCCCACGGCAGCCTTTCCGTTTCTGAAAGGCTAGCACGTTGGTTATTGATGGCTCACGATCGTGCAGAGGGCGATGAATTGCCTCTGGCGCACGACTTCTTTTCCTGGATGCTGGCGGTCCGTCGGTCTGGCGTCACGAATGCGCTCAGCGAACTGCGATCTGAGGGCGCCATCGCCACCAAGCGCGCACGTGTGATCATCCTGAACCGGGACAAGCTCATCGAGCGTGCATCTGGCAGCTACGGGCTTGCAGAGGCCGATTACCGGCGTTTTCTGGGGATGTCCTTGCCTCGATGGGACAAGGACGCACAATCAAGTCCGCTGAAGGATCGCAAGCGCCCGGCGAAAATAAAAAGTGTAGGTATGTAAATACGGGCTAATCTGGCCTGTAATGCGCAAGCTCAAATATTTTGAATAAATAAACAAAATTACGCACAATTTTGATTGGCCAATAATTTTGCATAACTCCCTCGCACGATGTGCCCCTCATTTTGAATATGCCGGCGTTTCGCTGCGGCCCCGCACGACGCGCCGCAGGCTAAAGGAGCCCCCTTACCCTAAATGATGCGCCAGCATCTTGAGGCACATGCGCTCGAAGGCGGCGCGTTCGTCCTCATTGAGTGGCTCGATGATTCGCTCTTGTGCCCGCCGCACGGACGCGGCCGCGCGCGATAAAGCTTCGCGGCCCTCATCTGTGATGGTGAGAAGGTTGACGCGCCGGTCTTCAACGGAGGCCACGCGCGCCAGCCATTTCTTCTGTTCGAGCCTGTCGATCACGCCGCCAATGGTTGCGCGATCGTAACCGATGAGCGCGGCCAGTTGCGCTTGCCCGACGCCCGGCCGTTGCGCCACCGCGAAGAGAGCCGCGTATTGCACGGGCGTGAGATCAACATTCGCCTCTTCCGCAAACAGCCGCACGGCGACCTGCTGCAAGCGGCGAATGTGATGGCCCGGCATGCGGTGCAGCGGCAGATCGCTGGCCGCCGTATCCGCGTAGTCGGGCGTCTCGTGACTCGCGCGCTGCGCGCCTGTTTTCAGTCGAGACATTTTTCGACTGTCCAGCCGTAGAGCCATTCGATCGCATCGTAATACTGGCTGGGCGAGCGGCCCTGCCACCATGAATTGCGGATCAGGCGCTCAACGCCGTCAGCGTGAAAGATGCGGCCCATTTCACGCGCTGAAAGAACAACGCGGCCCGTGCGCGGAATCCGCTTCGTCTCGTATAGGCGGAAGGCTTTTTCAATATCGCGGTCGCAGACGCGCAGCGCTTCGCGTAGCGTCACAGCATCCTCTATCGCCATGCATGCGCCCTGCGCCATGTATTGCAACATGGGGTGGGCTGCGTCGCCAAGCAGCGTGGCGCGGCCTTCGCCCCACTTCGTCACGGGATCGCGATCCGCGATGGTCCAGCGCTTCCACGATGTCGGCTTGTCGAGCAATTGACGCGGCCTGTCCGCAATGTGCGTGAAGTAAGACATGACCTCTTCACGCGACCCTTCGCGCACGCCCCATTCTTCTTTTTCACGGCTGTGGAAGGTGACGACGATGTTGAATTGCTCGCCGCCGCGTAGCGGATAATGCACAAGATGGCAGTGCGGTCCCACCCAGATCGCCGCCGCGTTCCAACGCAGATCCTCGGGGAATTCCTCGCGCGGCGTCACCGCGCGATAAACCACATGGCCTGGCACGCGCGCGATGCCGTCGCCGATTGTTTTCTTGCGCACAACAGAATGAACGCCGTCGGCGCCGATCAGGGCGGCGCCTTCAAAGACGCGGCCATCCTGCGCGGTCACGCGCACAGACTTGTCGCCCACTTCAATGTCGCTGATGCGCGTTGACGTATGCACCTCGACGTTTTTCTTTGTCTGCACCTCTTCGTAAATCGACAGGTGAATGTCGGCGCGATGAATCACCGCATAAGGATTGTTGAAGCGCGTGCGAAACTCCTCGCCCACCGGCACCTGCCCGACGACGCTTTCGTCCACCGCGTCCATCATGATGAGATCATCGGTGTACACCGCGCGGGCCCGCGCGCGCGGGCCGCACCCCAGCGCATCCATGGCCGCGAAGGCGTTGGGTCCGAGCTGGATGCCTGCGCCGATTTCGCCAATCTCGGGCGCCTGTTCAAGAACCGTGACGTCGAACCCGGCCTGGTTGAGACCCAGCGCGCAGGCCATGCCGCCGATGCCGCCGCCCACCACGATAATTCGATTGTCGCTTGCTGCGCTCATCCTTGTCGCTCCCGCATGCGCGCCATTTGTGGGCGCGGCTATATCGTAAGCATACGATTTGTATGTATGCTGTCAATATGAGCGTCGTAGATGCGCCGTCAGGTCAACCGCCGTTCCAGTTCACGCTTGATTTCGTCTTTGAGCGGTTCTGCAGCGACGAGGATTTCCGCGGCTCGGAAAAAATCCAGCACGCGGTAGCGGTCCACAGCAGGCCGCAGCAGCAGGTCCGGCCTGGCTGCCTTCAGCATCTCTGCGGTGATGGCGCCCTGCATGATCTGCGCGGCGCCGAACATCGCCTCAAACGCAGACGGGCTTCCTTTCGACTCCGGGGCGGGCCCGCCGGTCACATCGCAGGCGATGACGAAGTCACCGTTGCCCACGAGCGAACGATAGGGCAGGGGGTCTGTCACCCCGCCATCCATCAGAACGACGCCGTCAATCTCGATGGGCTTGATGAGGCCGGGGATAGCCATAGACGCGGCGACGGCGGGCGCCAGTGGCCCCTTCGAGAACCGTCGCGCGCTACGGGCGAAGAAATCCGTCGCGACGGCGGTGAAAGGGATGGCGAGATCTTCGAAACGGTCCGGCACGGCCTTCGGCCAGAAAAGGTCGAGGATGCGCTCTCCGTCGAGCATCATCGGATTCTGAAATTGGCCGCCGAACATATCGGAGAGGCGACCGACGCGGCACATCAAGACGCGCGACATCACGTCCGCCCGGCTGGCGAGCAGTTTCAGCAGATGTTGCCGCATGTCCTTTGCCGGCACCCCCGCCGCCCACGCTGCGCCCACGACCGCGCCCATGGATGCGCCTGTGATGGCTTTGGGCCGCACGCCCACTTCTTCCAGCGCCTCTACAACAAGGATATGGGCGAGGCCCCGCGCGCCGCCTGCGCCCAGCGCCACGCAAACGCCGGGTTCGCTGGCGCCGCCACGCGCTGCGCTGTTCGTCGCGTCCTGTAAATTCATGTGCTTCAAAAGCCTCTGCTCATCCATCGCGCGTTCAGAAAAATCGCAACAATGCGTGTGCGGTGTCGGACGGGTTCTCTTCAGCAATAAAATGGCCTGCGTCGATGCGCTCGCCATCTGCCTGCGGCGCAAATGTGGAGCGCCACACGTCCAGCGCGGACAGCTTGCCGCGTGTGAAGGCGAAATCGCCTGTGAGAATCAAAGTGGGGCACTGGATTTTCCGTCCCGCCCCAAGGGCCGCCTCGTCGGCTTGTCGGTCGGCGCCCGCGCCCGCGCGATAATCCTCGCAAAACGCGTGAATGCGCGAAGAATCGCGCCATGCGTCGCGATAGGCTGACAGCGCGCGCGGATCGAACGCGCGCAGATTGCGGCCCTTTACCCACTGGCTGATCAGCTGGGTGAAGTATGCGTCTGGCGTTTGCCGGCTGATCTCTTCCTCCGGTTCAGGCTCCGGACGCGCGAGGAATCCCCAATGGGCGGGCGGCGTATCGCCGGCCTCGATGGCGCGCCACACTTCGCTGGTCGGCAAAATGTCGAGCAAAGCCAGTTTTTCGATTCTTCCGGGATGATCGAGCGCGAGGCGATACCCGACCCGCGCGCCCCGATCATGCCCGGCAAGCGAAAACCGCAAATGCCCCAGATGCCCCATGACGGTGACGAGGTCGGCCGCCATCGCACGCTTGGTGTATTGCTCGCCGCCCTCGCTGCGCGGCGCCGAGGACCAGCCATAGCCCCGCAGGTCCATCGCGACGATGGTGAAACGCTCCGCGAGCAGGGGCGCCACTTTCGCCCACATCAGATGGTTCTGCGGAAAACCATGCAGCAGCGCGAGCGGCGGACCAGACCCGCCGCTGCGGGCGAAGATGCGGCCTGCTTGGGTGTCAATCCAGTGGGACGAGTAGCCGGGAAAGAGATCGGCGGCTGTCATGTTCGCTCCTTCGGCCCGCTGTTTCGCGCATTTGTGAACATGGCGTGCGTCAGGCGCTCTGGCAAACCGTGGCGCCTGCTCCACCTACGTGGCAAGTTGATATCCAGCTACGCGCGGGGAGTGCTGCGCGAGCGTAAAAATCCGTCTGTCGAACGGAACATCCGGGAAGGGACTTCATGACCATCAGCAGAAGACACATGCTCGCCGCTGGCGCAGCCGTTGCGGCGATTCCCTCCTTGCCCACCGCCTCGGCCTTCGCGCAGCAGGCTGCGCCCACCGCGCCGTCCGGGCAATCGCCCGGCTGGTTCCGGCACAAGGTCGGCGACATCACGGTGACTGCAATTGGCGACGGTTTCGTGCAGCGTCCATTGGAAGGCTTCGTGCGCAACGCGTCCGTGGCCGATGTGCAGAAGGCGCTGACCGATCAAGGCTTGTCGCCTGCGCATATTCGCGTGCCCTACACCTCGCTGGTCGTGAGCACGGGCTCGCGCGTTATTCTGCTCGATACCGGCAACGGCCAGTTCGCGCCCGGCGCCAATTCCGGCCAGTGGATGAGCAATTTTCGCGCGGCTGGCTTCACGCCAGAAGCAGTGACGGACGTGGTGATCAGCCATTTTCACGGCGACCACATTAACGGCCTGCGCAACAAGGATGGCGAGCAGGTCTTCAAGAAAGCGCAGGTTCTGGCGCCGGAAGCCGAATGGGCCTTCTGGATGGACGACGCACGCATGAACAATGCGCCCGACGCCATGAAGGGCGCGTTCCAGAACGCGCGCCGCGTGTTCGCGCCGATCAAGGACGTGACGCGCTTTGACTGGGACAAGGAAGTCGTGCCGGGTATTACCTCTGTGCGCGCGGATGGTCACTCTCCGGGCCATACCGCCTTCCTCATTGCCTCGGGCAATGCGCGCATGATGTATGTCGCTGACATCACCAACACGCCAATCCTGTTCGCACGCAACCCGGAATGGCAGGTCATGTTCGACATGGATGCGCAGAAGGCGATCGAGGCGCGCAAGCGAATTCTGGACATGGCGTCAGCGGACAAGATCCGCTGTGCATTTTATCACGGGCCGTTTCCAGCCGTCGGACAGGTCGCCCGTGACGGCGCTGGCTACCGGCTCGACATGCTGCCGTGGCAAGATGCGCTCTAGTTGAATTCCGCTTTGCCAAAGGGGCCGCGCGCAAGTGCGGCCTCTCCGACCTGCCGCTAACGAAGGGCGGCAGCCACAGGCAGCCCAGTCCCGCGCGAAATAGCCTTGCCCTGCAGCGCTTTACGTTTCGCCGCGTTCGCGTTTCACTGCGCGCCAGCCGATGTCGTCGCGGAAGAAGCCGCCCGGCCAGTCGATCATCGCCAACGCCTGATAGGCCTTCTCTCGCGCGTCTGAAACATTGCCGGCGAGCGCCGTGACATTGAGCACGCGCCCGCCATTGGCGAGGAGCCTGTCGCCATCAACCTTCGTGCCCGCATGGGTGATCGTCACGTCACTCACGCCTGAAGCAAGTTCGAGGTTGCCGATCACGCTGCCGCGCTCAGGCGCATCCGGGTAGCCCTTGGCGGCGAAGACGACGGTGAGCGCCGTCTGATCCTTTAGTTTCACCGGCGCCTCCGGCAATTCTCCAAGCGCGCAGGCGAGCAGCAGCGGCACGATATCTTGATCGAGCCGGGGCAGGATGACCTGCGTTTCGGGATCGCCAAAGCGTGCGTTGAATTCGATGAGCTGTGGTCCCTTTTTCCCAATCATCAGGCCCGCGAAAAGCACGCCGCGATAAGGTGTGCCGCGCTCCTTCATGCAGCGTATGGCGGGGTCGATGATCTGACGCATTGTGCGATCGACCATCTCATCGGTCATGATGGGCGCTGGCGAATACGCTCCCATGCCGCCCGTGTTGGGGCCCGTGTCGCCTTCGCCTACGCGTTTGTGATCTTGCGCCGACGCGAGCGCGACCGCCCGCTCACCATCACACAGCGCGAAGAAGGAGGCTTCCTCGCCTTCCAGAAAATCTTCGACCACGACTTCCGCGCCCGCTGCTCCGAATGCGCCGCCAAAGATCATGTCGATGGCGGCTTCCGCTTCGGGCATATGCTCGGCGACGAAGACGCCCTTGCCGGCGGCCAGCCCGTCGGCCTTCACGACGATGGGCGCGCCGCGGCCGTGAACATAGCTTTTTGCCGCCGCCGGGTCCGTGAACCGCTCATAGGCGGCGGTGGGAATTGAGGCTTCCTTGCAGAGGTCTTTGGTAAATCCCTTCGAGCCTTCAAGCTGGGCGGCCAGTTTGCTCGGACCAAAAACCGGCACGCCCGCAGCTTCCAGCGCGTCCGCGATGCCGTCGACAAGCGGCGCCTCCGGCCCCACCACGACGAGGCCAATCGCGCGCGCGCGGCAAAAGGCCACGACTGCGGCGTGATCGTCGATGTCGAGTCCGACGTTTGCGGCGATCGCCGCCGTCCCGGGATTGCCCGGCGCAACGAAGAGTTCGCCCGTCAACGGCGACGCTGCAATCGCAATAGCGAGCGCATGTTCGCGACCGCCGGACCCTATGAGAAGGATGTTCATGCACGTCTCTCCTGCTGCCGCTGTCTATAGCGTTTCTCAGCGAAGTGGGAACCGGTCTGCGCGAAGAAACCGCATTGAGCGCACGGCGGCCCAAAGAAAAGGGCGAGCCCGCAAAGGCCCGCCCGTGATTTGCGCCGCAGCCTGTCGTCAGGCAGTTTTGAGCGTCGCTTTTTCATCCTGCTTCGGCATGAAGAACACCAGCATGTTGGCCACGATGATGGTGAAGGCGAGGAACCAGAAGGTCATCAGCAGCCCCCATTGGTCAGCGATTATGCCGCAGATGAGCGGGCCAGCGGCGGCGCCCAGCGACTGGACGCCAAACATCACGCCGATGGCCGAGCCGCCCATGTCTTTGGGCGTGGAGTCGAGAAGCCATGCTTGAAGCACGGGACGGATAGCGAAGAGGAAGAAGCCCAGCAATGCGACGAAGAACACGAACAGTGAGGTGCCGCCTGCAAAGACCATCATCGCCAGCACGGCTCCCGTCATGATCATCGACGACATGATGACATTGCGGCGACCAAACTTGTCGCTGAGGTGCCCCGCGATGGGCGCGGCGATGAAGCCTGCCGCCTGCAGCACAAACATCGAAATCCCGATCCACAACGGGTTGTAGCCAATATCCTTGGCCAGATAGAGAGGCAGAAACGCCATGATGCCGCCCTGCGTAATGGCGCGGAAGGCGGAGCTGGTGGACAAGAAGATCAGCGTCTTGTTGCGGAAAAGATCTGGCAGCGCCTTCAGCACTTCGCCAAGTGTCTTCTGCGCCTCCGGTCTTGCCGTTGCGCCGGGTTTTTCAGCCGTAAGCCTGCCCAGAAACCACAGGATCGCGACCGCCATCACCACGCCGGGTATGATGTTGATAATCACCACGTCGCGCCACGTCATCCATGCAAAGGTGGTGAGCAGGGCGCCGGCGGCCAGCGGCGCGAGCGCGTCGCCGACGTTGCCGCCCATCCCGTGATAGGCCATCACGAGGCCCTTGCGATCCGGGAAGCGGCGGCCAAGCCACGGAATGGCTGTGGGATGCCAAAGATTATTGCCAATCCCGATCATGACCGAACAGGTGAGCAGCACCCAATAGGCGTTCGAATAACCCATGACGAAGTACGGCACGCCGATCCAGAACAGCGACGCCGCCATCAGGATGCCCTTGCGGGCTACCGAGTCGACGAGAATGCCGCCGGGAATGTTCGACACCGCGCCCGCCAGCGCCTGCGCCGTCAGGATCATGCCGATCTGGGAGAAGCTGAGCCCTAGTTCGAGGCCGATGAGCGGCAGCAGGATGTAGAAAGTCGAGGGATACCAATGCGTCAGCGAATGCCCGATCGTGATGACCCAGACTTCCAGAAATGAACGCTCGGACTTGGCTTCCTTATCGGAGGCGCTGACGATGGCCGTCATGATTTCTCCCGCAGATACAGGGTTCTTGCGATTTAAATTCAGACAGAAATCGCTTGTTATGCATGCCGGGTCAAGCGCCGCGCGGTAAGGTATGCGTTTGCTGCAATGCTGGCAGGGCATCGGCCCGCACAGGCGAATGGCTTGCCACCCGCGCCCGGGCGGGTTTGGATGGACATCACGAGACATTTAGCGAGGCCGGAATGACGACGCAAACAGATGAACCCTGCGGCGAACTGACTGTTCGTACGATGGCCATGCCCAAGGACACGAACGCCAATGGCGATATATTTGGCGGCTGGGTATTGTCGCAAATGGATCAGGCGGGCGGAATTGCCGGCGTCGAGCGGGCGCAAGGCCGCGTGGTGACCATCGCGGTGGACGCGATGACATTCATCCGCCCGGTCAAGGTTGGCGACGTTCT
>JAUXWZ010000072.1 GCA_030684835.1 Beijerinckiaceae bacterium | reverse complement strand
CGATATATTTGGCGGCTGGGTATTGTCGCAAATGGATCAGGCGGGCGGAATTGCCGGCGTCGAGCGGGCGCAAGGCCGCGTGGTGACCATCGCGGTGGACGCGATGACATTCATCCGCCCGGTCAAGGTTGGCGACGTTCTGTGCGTTTACACGCAGGTCGAGTCCGTGGGGCGAACCTCGATGAAAATTCACATCGAGGCGTGGGCGAGGCGGTTTCGCACTCACACCCGCGAAAAGGTCACGGTCGCCTCATTCACCTTTGTCGCCATTGACGAGGAGGGGCGCCCGCGTCCCGTACCTGCCGAGGGTGGATAACGCGCGAGGGCCTGCGTGAGAGCTGGTCCTTCAGAAGCACTCAGTTGCTTCAGGCGCAAGGGGCTCTCACCGCATGGCCCATCAACTGTTGGCGCGGACGCCTGAATCGGTTCAAATGACCCCATGGCCGACAAGGATACGAACACACCCGAAATCACGATTACCGAACTCTCTTCCGCCCTCAAGCGGACGATTGAGGACCAGTTTGGCTATGTGCGTGTGCGCGGCGAAATTTCTGGCTGGCGCGGGCCTCATTCGTCCGGCCATGTCTATTTCTGCCTAAAGGATCAGGGCGCGAAGATTGACGCCGTCATGTGGAAGGGCGCCTTCCAGCGCCTGCGCGTGAAGCCCGAGGAGGGCATGGAGGTCATCGCAACCGGCAAGGTGACGACCTATCCCGGCAAATCGACCTACCAGATCGTCATCGAAACGATTGAGCCCGCCGGCGTCGGCGCGCTGCTCGCACAACTGGAAGAGCGGCGCAGGCGGCTTGCCGCCGAAGGTTTGTTCGACGATGCGCGCAAGCAATTACTGCCCTTCTTGCCTAGCGTTTTGGGCGTCATCACCTCGCCCACCGGGGCGGTGATCCGCGACATTCTGCACCGCGTGCAGGATCGCTTCCCGTTGCGGGTCATCGTCTGGCCAGTGCGCGTGCAGGGCGACACGAGCGGTGCGGAAGTGGCCCGCGCCATCGAAGGGTTCAACGCGCTGCCCGAGGGCGGCAAGATTGCGCGCCCCGACGTCATCATCGTAGCGCGCGGCGGCGGCTCGCTTGAGGATCTCTGGGGCTTCAACGAAGAGATCGTGGTGCGCGCTGCGGCCTCCAGCATGATCCCGCTGGTCTCTGCTGTCGGCCATGAAACTGACTGGACGCTGATCGACCACGCCGCCGACAGGCGCGCGCCCACGCCCACCGCTGCTGCTGAAATGACCGTGCCCGTGCGCTCCGAAATGGCGGCGCAGACCGATGGCCTTGCGCGGCGGCTGCTGGCAGTGACCTTGCGCCTGTCAGAGCAACGTCGCTCCGATGTGCGCGCCCTGATCCGCGCGTTGCCGTCGGCTGAGGATGTACTGGCCATGCTGCGCCAGCGCCTCGACCGCGCGGGGGAAAATCTTCCCCGCCGCATCTCCGCCGCGCTGGGCGACCGCCATCTCAAGGTCAATCGCCTTGGCGCGCTCGTCGCTCGTCATTCGCCTCAGGCGGAGTTGCGGGGCCGGCGCGAGAAGCTGCAGGGTCTTGGCGTTCGCCTCGGGCGGGCGCTCATCACGCGACGCGATGCCGAAAAGGCGACGTGTGAGCGCCAGCGCGAACGGCTCCAGGCGGCTCAGTCGCGCATGCGAAACGCTTTGCGAAACAGCATTGAAGGTAGGCGTCGCAACCTTGCATCCGTTTTGAAGCTCATCGACTCGATGAGCTTCAAAAGCGTTCTGGCGCGTGGCTTTGCGCTGGTGCGCGACGGTGCGGATGGGCCGCCCATCCGCAGCGCCGCGGCAATTGCCGCCGGGCAGGCGTTCACGCTGCAATTTGCGGATGGCAAGGTTGCCGCCACCGCAGACGGCGGGGAGCGGAGCCCTGGCGCAGATGATTCTGCTGCGAGGGCCAAACCGATCAGGGCCCCGAAGCCCGCCGCGAAAACGCCCGCAAATCAGGGTTCCCTGTTCTGACTCGTTCACGATTTCGCGCGTGGGCGCTGTTCATCGACGGACAAACGCTTATCTTGACGTTATGGAGGCTCTCATGTCCGGCATCGGTTCCCTGTTTGGCAAATCGGCCAAAGTCGACAAAGGCGAAAATTTCGCGGTTGAAAAGACCCCCGACGAATGGCGGCGGGATCTCACGCCTGAGCAATTTTATGTCCTGCGCGAGCACGGCACGGAACGCGCGGGCACGAGTCCGCTCAATGCGGAAAAGCGCCCCGGCATGTTCAGTTGTGCGGGGTGCGGACAGGAATTGTTCGAGACCGGGACTAAATTCGAATCCGGCACGGGTTGGCCCAGTTTCTTTCAGCCCCTCGAAGGCGGGGTCGAAACGTCCGAGGATCGCGCTTTCTTCATGACGCGCACCGAAGTGCATTGCAGCCGCTGCGGCGGTCATCTGGGACACGTGTTTCCTGACGGCCCGCAGCCCACCGGGCTCCGCTATTGCATGAATGGCGTCGCGCTTGCCTTTCATCCCAAAGCTTAGAGGCGCCTAGAGCTTAAAGGCGTGCCCAAGGCTTAAAGGCGTGGGCGCCGCGCGGCGCCTTCCCGCTGATGTACGTTTGAAGCGGTTCTGCATGGAACAGACAGGCGCCGAGCGGTTTTCAGTATGACCCCCTAAGAGGGATCTAAAATGGCGCTTGTTCTTCGTCCGCCCCCAGGGCGTGATCCGTTTATCCGCATGGTGATCGTCAACTGGATTGTAGGCGCCTGTCTGGGCGTCGCCTTTGCGGCGGTCATACTGGCAGCAGATGTCGGCGGCATGCATTCGCTGATGTTGGGGCACAACATCTCGATCACCGCGATTGCGTTGCTTTTTGGCGGCTTCGCCATCACGTTTGGTGGAGTGGTCGCCGCGACCGCCATCATGCTCATCAAGGAAGACGACGACAACGACGGCGGCCGAAGCAACATGCTTCAACCTGTCCCCGTGCCCACGCCGGCGCGCGTACGCGTGCGCCGCTAACGGTTGCGAGCGATCCAGCGCTCCAACTCTCGCGCATCAATCGTGCCCGAGTGACGCGCGACTTCTTTGCCGGCTGCGAACATGATCAGCGTCGGGATCGAGCGTATACTGTAGCGTGCGGCCACGCCCGGCAACGCTTCCGTATCAACCTTGAGAAAACGCGCGTGCGGCTCCAGCGCCTGCGCGGCAGCCGCAAATTGCGGCCCCATCGCGCGGCACGGACCGCACCATTCCGCCCAAAAGTCGACGACAACCGGCAATTGCGTGCGCGTGATGTGGCGCTCGAAATCAGTGTCGCTACGCGCTTCTACGGGTTTGCCTGCGAAGATTTGCGCGCCGCATTTCCCGCAGGCGGGCTTGTCGCCAGCGGCCAGACGGGCATTTGGCGCGCGATTGATCGACCCGCAATGCTGGCAAACGAACGTGCTGGATGACTCGCTCATGGACCGCTCCAACGTTTGTTCTACATCATGTGATGATGAGAGCCGTCGTGTTCAACTGATCAAAGCGCAAGCGCCGTCGCGACGGCGTGTTATCATCCATTGAAACTGCGAAGGAGAAGATCATGATCAGGAGCGGAGTTTTTTTTGCGGTCGCCTTGCTTGTCCTGTCCGCTCCCGCCATGGCGCAGACCAATTCCAAGGCTGCTTATGACGAGCTTTGCCTGTCCTGTCACAAACAGCCGCAACGACTCTCCGCGCGGCTCGCAAACACCGTCGAAGCGCGGACCAAGCTCGACGAATTTCTCATCAAGCATTATGCGCCCGACGCCGAAAAGCGTGCTGCTGTGATTGATTTTCTCTATCAGGCAAAATAGCGATCAGAAGGGCCGAAGCGCATAGAGCAGCACAAGCCCGACAACGCCTGCCGCGATGAGTCTGTAGCCAAGAACGATCCGATTGTCGCGGCGGCTGCGTTTGCTAGTCATAGGCGAACCTCTCATAGATGATGCTTGAGAGCGGCACACCTTCCTCTGCGATCATGTCAGCGGTCGCAATCATCATGGGCGTGGGCCCGCAGATGAGCGCCAGCGTATGATCGCGGTCGATGCCATCCAGCGCGCGACGGATCAGCGTCGCGTCGATGGGGCCGACGCCGCCGGTCCAGTCCGGTGAGGCTTCATCGACAGTGAAGAAATTGACGAGGTTGAGCTGCGATTCCATCGCGCGCATTTCCTCGGCGTAAACGAGGTTTTCTTTTACGCCCGCCGCGTAGATGGCGCGGATAGGCCGCTTGTCGCCCTGTGCTGCAAGCGAGCGCAACACGCCGATCAGCGGGGCGAGGCCAACGCCGCCCGCGACGAGCAGGATCGCCCTCGCAGCGCGCCCCTCGACAATCAGATCGCCATGCGGCCCGTCGACGCTGACATCGGCCCCGGGAGGTAGGTCAGGCAATGAACGGGTGAGGTCGCCCACCGCCTTGATGAGAAATCGCATGCGCGGCAATTCCTCTGGCCCTGAAGCGATGGAAAAAGGGTTGTCAAAGGGCTGCGCAAAGCCGGGCCGGAAGTTCAGCCAGACAAACTGCCCCGCGATAAATGAAAACGCCGGGCCCCGCGTCTGGGTCAGCGTCACCTCAAGGAGCCTGGGCGTGAGCTTCGTCACGGCGTCCAGACGCCACGAAACGCGGCGAGCGAGAAGGGGACGCCCCACATAGATGTGAGCGAACGCTACGCCTGCGGCGCCAAAGACGATAAGCCAAAACGCCCACAGCCCCGGGGCGAATGAGGCCGTACCCGTCGTCATGACGTGATGGCCTGTCAGCGCGAGCACGACCAGCGCGCCCAAGCCGTGGGTCAGCCGCCAGACTTCGTATTTCATCCACGCGTCGCGCTTTACGCTGGCGACGACGATCGCCAGCATTCCCGCCACGGCGAACACGCCCGTGAGCATCCGCGGCGACGTCAGTAATGTCAGGAGGTGCTGGCCAGCGCGCGCTGGCCCCTGCGCCAGCGTCGGCGCGACGAACGCCAACACATGCAGCGCCACGAACCAGAGCAGCATTGATGCCGCAAAACGATGAAAGCCGAGGATAACGTCGAGCCCTACGCCCGAAGAAAGCGCCTTTATTCGTCCCGATGAAATGAATTGCGCCGTCAGCATCGACGCGGCGGCGACGCCCATCCCGCGCGCAGCTTCCTCGGCGAAAGAGCCGGATCCCGGCGCTGCCGCGGCCGTCGCGACAAGGGCGGTCGCGATTAGCCCTATGTACAGTGCAGCCAGGAGGGAGGGGGGCAAAATGAACTTGCGACCTTGTTTCAATGCGCGCACCGTCGAAACCACCGTTGGGATTTTTAACTGTAAATTTTAAAGTGCTGACAACAAGGTAATTTTCGTCTGCGCTGACGTGCATAAAGCAGGGTGACTCCGTCGTGGGCTTTGTGGCAGGTCAATGCTGGGGACAAGCAAAGCAGTAAGGGTCGCCGGGAAATGGCTCGTTCATGCGCATAGCATTTCTGTCGGACATACACGGCAACAAGGAGGCGCTTGAGGCGTGCATCGCCCATGCCGAGCGCGCCGGCGCCGACCATTGGGTGTTTCTGGGCGATCTGGTCGGCTACGGCGCCGATCCCGCTTTCGTGGTTGATCGCGTCCGTGAGCTTGCAGCGCGTGGCGGCGTGGTCATCAAGGGCAATCACGATATGGCGGCGGCGTCCGGCGTCGCTGCCGGAATGAATGAATACGCCACGAAGGCGATCACGTGGACCTATGACGAACTTGACGAAGACGCACGCGTCTGGCTCAGGACGCTCCCGATGAAAATAGAGGAGGATGATCGTCTCTATGTTCATTCGGAAGCCGCGGCGCCGACTGAGTGGCGTTACGTGACCGAGGCCGCCGGCGCAGAGCGTTCACTGCTGGCGACCGACAGGCGTCTCACGTTTTGCGGCCACATCCACGTGCCTCAGCTTTATCACATGGCGCCGCAGAAGCCGGCGGTCGGTTTCAAGCCGCAGAACAATTCGCCAGTCCCTTTGGTCGGCAGCCGCAAATGGCTCATGGTGCAGGGCGCGGTGGGGCAGCCGCGCGACAGGAATCCCGCTGCCGCATACGGACTTCTCGATGTGAAGCGCAACGAGATGAGTTACATGCGCGTGCCTTACGACATCGAGGGCGCCGCACGGAAAATTCACCAGGCAGGCTTGCCGCAAATTCTTGCCGCGCGGCTCTACATCGGACGGTGAACGCATGAACAAGATGGACGTCAATGTTGGCGAGACGATCGATGGCTTCCACATAGAGGAGCGTATCCACGTCGGTGGCATGGCGATCATCTTTCACGCTTCGCACCCGGATGTGGAAGGCCCGGTCCTCTTCAAGGTCCCGAAAATTCTCGATGGTGATGATCCCACCGTCATCGTCGGCTTTGAAATGGAGATGATGATCCTGCCGCGCCTGAGCGGCGTGCATGTGCCAAAGGTCTACTCCATAGGCGATTACTCAAGTAGACCTTACATCGCGATGGAGTTCGTGAAGGGCGATACCCTTTACCCGACGTTCGAGCGCTCTCCGATTCCGCCGATGGACGTTGCCGATATTGGCGCCAAGGTCGCGACTGCGCTGGTCGATCTGCATCGGCAAAAGGTGATCCACTTCGACCTCAAGCCGTCAAACATCATGATCCGCGAGAGCGGCGAGGTCTGCTTCATCGACTTTGGCCTGTCGCGGCACCTCGAAATGCCCGACCTTCTGGAGGCCGAGTTTCAACTGCCCATGGGCACCGCGCCCTACATCTCGCCCGAACAGGTGCGGCAGAACCGCTCTGATCCGCGTTCCGACATTTTTGCGCTGGGCGTGCTGCTCTATCATCTGGCGACAGGCGAGCGTCCTTTCGGCCTGCCGCGTTCGCAGCAAGCCTTGCGCACACGGCTGTGGCGCGATCCTGTTCCGCCGCGCGCCATCCGGTCAGACATTCCGAACTGGCTGCAGGAGATCATCCTGCGCTGTCTTGAGGTCGATCCCGCCAAGCGCTACCAGACGCCGGCGCGTCTCGCCTTCGCATTGCAAAATCCTGATGCGGTGTTGCTGACCGCCCGTGCGGAACGCAAGAAGCGCGATTCATTGCCGGTGGCGCTGCGTCGCTGGCTGCGCACGCGCGCGCTGCCCCCGCCAGAACCATCGCCCTATGTCGCGGAGGCTGGGGCCATTATCGTCGTTGCTGTCGATCTGTCCGAGGGCTTCGAGTACCTGGCCGAAGCGTTGCGAATTCAAACGCAGCGCGCGTTGACATCAACCGACGACGTGCGCCTGGCGTGCGTCAACGTGCTCAAGCTTAGCTCGGTTTTTATCAACGATCCTTTCGATTCCGAGGGCCGCAACATTCATATCCAGCGCCTCGTGGAGTTGAAGGACTGGGCGCGACCATTCGGCCTCGCAACAAACAAGGTGAGCTATCACGTGCTCGAGCACATGGACGCGGCCGAAGCGATCCTCGAGTTCTCGGAGAAAAACCATGCCGACCAGATTTTGATGGGCGCGCGTGGCAGCTCGCAAATGCGCCGGTTTCTGGGCTCCGTGTCGTCGGAAGTCGCCTCGCGGGCGCCCTGCACGGTCACGCTCGTGCGCGCCCCAAATCCGAGCGCAGGCAAGCAATCGGCCTCCGAAATCGCGGAGGCGAGCGGCGCGACTTGAGGTGAAGGCCTAATTTTTTGCCAAGTTCCTGCCTTGCCGCTTCCTTCTGCGCGCCCCGGCGCCTATGTTGCCCGCGTAGCCAAACGAGGTGGCAAACAATGAACCTGATGGACCGCAATCTGCCGCAAACCGGCACCGAAGCGCAGTTGCGCTATCTGGATGGCGACTTCCGTGTGGTGCGCCCCGGCTCATACGTGCGCTGCGCCGTCACGGGCGAGTCGATCCCGCTTGAAGAGCTGCGTTATTGGGACGTTGATTTGCAGGAGGCATATAGCACCCCGCAGGCCAAGCTGGAGCGTCTTGGCGTTAACGTCAGGCTTTGAAACGCTGGCCCGTGAGGGCTGCGTGCGCAAGCCTGGCGAACAAGCCCGGCTCTTCAGACTCAAGCGACACTGGCAGCACGTCAATCGCACAGGCCGAACCGATCCGCGCCCGATCCTTCTCCGTGGTGATCAGCGTTGCGCCCATCTCGTCTGCCTGAGCTTGAAGCTCTGCGAGCTGGGCTGGCGAGTATGTGTGGTGATCGGCAAAAGCGCAGACTCCCGCCACATCGGCGCCGAGCGATGACAGCGTATCGAAAAACTTTTCAGGACGGCCTATCCCGGCGAAAGCAAAAACGCGTGCGCCTCGCAAGCGCGCCGCTGCATCCGCGTCTGGCGTGAGGCGGGCGCGGCAAACGGTGACGCCGCTGGCTTTTGCCTCCGCCCCCATCAAATCGCTCCCGGCATTTGCGCCAATCACCACGACGCAATCGACCTGCTTCAATTGTGCGCCAAGAGGGGCGCGCAACGGGCCTGCCGGAATACATTTTCCGTTGCCCACGCCAACCACCCCATCGACGACCGCGATGCGGAAGTCCTTCGCCAGCGCCGGGTTCTGCAAGCCGTCGTCCATGATGATGACGCTCGCGCCACGCGCTACCGCCAGCCGCGCGCCCGCGACGCGATCCGCACACACAATGGCAGGCGCGACGCGCGCCAGAAGCAGCGGTTCGTCGCCAACATTAGCCGCGTCATGGGTCGCGGGATCGACGACGACAGGCGTCGTGACGGGTGCTTGCGCGCCATAGCCGCGCGAAACAAAGAAAGGTGTCTGGCCAAGTTTAATGAGTTCATGCGCGAGGGCGATGGCTGTCGGCGTCTTGCCCGCGCCGCCCGCCACGAAATTTCCGACGCAAATCACACGCGCGCCAACCCGTTCGCCCGCCTGCTCCATGCGCCGTGCGACGACTGCGCCATAAAGCGCGCCCAGCGGTGAGAGCAGATGCGCGAGAACGTCCGGCGCCGGCTTCCACCAGAACGCCGGAGCGCGCATCACTGGTTGCTCAGCTGCATCTGCAGCACATAGGGCTCGATCGCGTTCATCACGTTGTCGCAGGCGCCAACCAGCGAGTCGACGGCCTCGCCCGCCGCGCGCGACATCTCGCGCATGCGTCGCGCGTCGCCCAGAAGCTGGCTGAGCGCGCGCGAAAAATCTTCCATGTCGTTGACCTGACGCGCGCCGCCGCGCCGCGCAAACTCCGCGTACACATCAATGAAATTGGACACATCCGGCCCATGCAAAATCGCGGCGCCAAGTTTCGCGGGCTCGATCGGATTGTGTCCGCCGCCGCCGCCTGTGAATGACTTGCCCAGAAACACGATGCTGGCGAGGCGATAGAACAGGCCCAATTCTCCCATCGTGTCGGCGATGTAGAATTGCGGTCCTCTTGCAGGAAGCTTCTGTCCTGCCGCACGCCGCACGCATGCAATGCCCACTTTATTGGCTTCGCGCTCAATGTCGGGTCCGCGCGGGGCATGGCGGGGCGCAACGATGGTGACCAGATCGGGAAATTGTTTCAGCAAGCTTTGATGTTGCGTCATGGCCATTCGCTCCTCGCCGTCATGGGTCGAGGCGGCGAGCCACACAGGGCGCGAGCCGATCAGTGCGCGAAGCTCGGAAAGCTCCTGCGGGTCGGCGGGAAGGGCGGGCACGTCGTATTTGAGATTGCCCGCGACTTGCACGCGTGCAGCGCCCAGATCGGTGAGCCGCGAGGCGTCCGCGACGCTTTGCGCAAGACACAGATGAATCGGTTTCAAAAGCGCGCGGATCGAGCGCGGCGCCTGTTTCCAACGCTCATATGAGCGATGCGACATCCGCGCGTTCACCAGCACGACGGGCGTTTTGCGCGCGTCCGCTTCCATGAGCAGGTTGGGCCACAATTCAGATTCCGCAAGAAGGATGATGTCGGGCTGCCAATGTTCCAGAAAGCGTTGCATGAAGCGGGGCGCGTCGAGCGGCGCGTATTGATGCAGCACGCCGTCGGGCACGCGTTCGCCAAGCACTTTCGCAGACGCCACGGTGCCTGTCGTGAGTAGCACCAGGAAGCCGCGTTCGCGCAAACGCACGATGAGCGGCAGCAACGCGATGCCTTCGCCCACGCTCGCGCCATGCACCCAGGCCAGTCGTCCGCGCGGGCGCTTGATGGCGGGCAAACCCATGCGCTCGCGTGCGCGAGTGGGGTCCTCTCGCCCCGTGCGCCGCCGCCATGCAAGCACGAGCGGCGCAAACGGCGTCAGCGCCGTCGTCACGAACCGATAGGCCTTGATGGGCAGGGTCGTCTGGTTCACGTCGAACGCTCCGCTTGCGCAGCGCGCATTTCGCGCAGCCCGGCCCCTGGGTCTTGCGAGCCCAATATTTCGTAGGCGCGTGCGTGGGCTGCGTCGAGTGCGCGCTCCACACGTTGCCGCGCGTCTTCGATGTCTTGCGCGCTCGCATCGGCGGCGACACTGATGGGCTCACCCACCACGATAGCGCCCCGCGAGAAGGGGAGCGGCACGCTGGCGCGGTCCCACGAATTGAAATCCACGCGGCGCGCGCTGGCGACCGCCAGCGGATAAATTTGCCGTCCGGAAAGCTTCGCGAGCGTGACGACGCCAACGCCAACGACGCGCGCGGTCTTCGGCACATCGGCTGTCAGCACCAGCGAAACGCCCGCCTGCAATTGCCGCAACATTTCGCGCAGCGCCTGAAAGCCGCCGCGCTTGCGCATCTTTTCCGCGCGCCCGCCCGAGCCGCGAATGGGGATGACGCCCAGTCGCTGCAGCACAAGAGCATTGGCCTCCGCATCGCGATTGCGCGAGATCAGCGCCGCCACCTTGATGCCAGGAGGCCAGGCGAAATGAGCGCCCAAATGCTGGCCATGCCAGAGCGCGGCGATGACCGGCGCATTCGCAACCACACGGTCGCGAAAGTCCGGCGGCTCAATAGTAAAGCGCGTTGTGCGCTCCACCAGCCGCAGATAATGGGCTGCAAAGAAGGCCAGCGCACCTTGTGCGGCGCGCGAACGGCCAATTCTCTTGAGCATGCCCGCCCTTTACTTTTTTGCTCGATCAGGCCGGATCGAGGAAGCGATGCAGATGGACGATGAAATATCGCATCATGGCGTTGTCCACCGTCTGCTGCGCCTTGCCGCGCCACGCGCGCTCGGCGGCAGCATAATTGGGATAGATGCCGACAATGTCGAGCGCGCTGGGGTCCTTGAAGGTCGTTCCGCCAATGCTGTCGAGCTCACCGCCGAACACGATGTGGAGAAGCTGCTTGGATTCACGCGGATGATGGTCGGACATCGTTGAGGGCTCTTGCTGGCTTGAGGGGGTCGTCATGATCGTGGCGCTTTTGCTGCGTCGCGCAGGGCGGCGATCAGTTCGCCGTGCAAGCGGGCGGGCGCGGCGCCGAGAATTCCGTGACGTGGGTTAGCTCTGTTGTATACGGGCTCACGTTCATCCAGATCCGTCAGCAGGCCACCGGCCTCGCGAATGATGAGGTCGGCGGCCGCTATATCCCAATCCCACGCGTCGGTCGAGGCGATCCCCACATCGATCTCGCCAGCGGCGACGCGGGCCAGGCGGTAGGCGAGGGAGGGAATCTTCGCTTCCCGCTGAAACGCGATCCCCGCGTTGGCCATATTGTCCATCAGTCGCGGCGGCCCCGCAATCCGTGCGCCCGCCAGAAGCTGCTGGCCGGAAGCTGTGATTCGCTGACCGTTCAGCGTGGCGCCTTCCCCGGCGCGCGCCTCGAAGGTGAGTCCCGCCGCCGGCATATGGAGCACGCCGACAACGGGACGGCCATCTTCGACAAGCGCGGCGCACACCGCCCAGCGCGGATCGCCCCCGATGAAGGCGCGCGTCCCGTCTATGGGATCGACAATGAAAACCCGGCTGCGGCTCAGGCGTTCGGCATTGTCCGCCGTCTCCTCGGACAGCCAGCCCGCCTCCGGCATCAGCGCCCCGAGGCGCTCACGCAGAAAGTTGTCCACCGCAAAGTCAGCTTCGCTGACAGGCGAGACGCCGCCTTTCCACTCGATGCGGGCGGGCGTTGGTTTGCCGGCGCGAAACCAGTCGAGCGCCATCGCGCCCGCCTGCGTCGCGGCCGTTCGCATCAAGGAAAGCAGCTCCCCGGTCTCGGGTCGCGTAAGCATGGCTGGTGTGCCTCGTGGCTGGACGCGTCGTCCTATCTGTCGCTTGGCCAGCGAGCAAGGGCCGGGCCAGGCTTTGGCGAAATCGGAGCAGAAGCTCGACAAAATCGCCAGCAGGCCTAGTCAGCCGGAATCTACCTCAGCGGGTTCGGGGCATCCCGCCCGATGAGCCGCCCTGGAGGCGCAAGTGCGCGCGGTCCGGTCCATCCACCCCATTCGGCGCGCCCGGCGCGAGGTTGAGACTTCCGTTCGATCCGAAGATGTCCTGCGAGGGCACAATGACGCCGTCGACGCGCACACGCCCGCCAATTCGCACGCAAGTGTCGGTGCCATTCAGCGAAACGAAGCCAGATCCATAAATGGCGCAGGGGTTTGATTGGGCAGAAGCGCCCGACGCCGCGAGAAACAGAGTGCCCCCTGCAGCAAGGCCGAGGGATGTAAACCCGCGCCATACGTTTGAAGTGACAGCGCTTGCGCTCATGAGGACCATCCGCGAATCAATACCTGCGATCATATGGCCGCGCGCTCGCGGCGGGATCATGGCGAGCGATGTTCCGTCCGCCTTTTTTCTCATCACAACGCTATGTGTTGCGCATGGGCGACAGTCAGCGCCAGTCGCCCAGCGCGGCCTGCGCAACGGCCAGCGCCGCGACGGCGGCCGTGTCCGCTCGCAGGATGCGCGGGCCAAGCGAAATCGCGATCGCGCGGTCGAGGCTCAGCAACATCCGGCGCTCGGCGGGATCAAACCCGCCCTCAGGCCCCACAAGCACCGCCAGCGGTGCGCGCGCCTCCTCGCCCCACGCCGCCCGGAGCGCCGCGACAGGATCGCCGGGCGGCGCATCCTCGTCGCAAAAAACGAGTAGACGGTCCTGCGGCCATTGCGCGATCACGGCCTCGAATTTCACCGGTTCGTCCACGTCTGCCAGATTGAGCACGCCGCATTGCTCGGCCGCCTCTATCGTATTGGCGCGCATGCGCTCGGTGTTAACGCGGGTAGCTTGCGTGCGCCGCGTCAGGACGGGGCGTAAACGCGAGGCGCCCATCTCCACCGCCTTCTGGACCATGTAGTCGAGGCGCGCGTGTTTGAGCGGCGCGAACAGGTAGTGAAGGTCGCACGGCGCGTCTTGCGGGCGCACGATTTCGCCGATGTCCAGCCCCGCATCGCGCCGTCCCCTGGCGCTCACCCGGGCAGACCATTCGCCCTGCCGTCCATTGAATACATGGAGAGGCTCGCCATCGCGCAGCCGCAGGACGTTCAGCAGATAGTTTGCCTGTTCGCGGGTCAGTTCAGCGCGCGCGCCCTGTTGCAGGTCAGCGTCGATGTACAGCCTCTGCGCATTGAAATCGTAGCGCGCCAAACTCTCCGCCCTTCCGTCGTTCTACGAGAATGCGCCACCATGGCAGAGCGTTGCGCTTGCGTCATCATGGGGCCGCATTCAAGAGGTCTTCTGGCGACGCTTGTGGCGCTCCATGTGGGCGCCCTTGCTAATTCACGCTCCTGCTTGATAAAACTGTCGTCCCGCAGGGCTGGAGGCCATCAAGTCCGCGGCGCTATCTGTACAGGTGTTTGAGATGATCGCAGCTTCCGTACGTTCGACGCCGCGTTTGGCGCGCGCCTTGGTCCGCACCGCAGCGGCGATTGCCGCCTTCGCGTCCCTGGGCGCTGTCGGCGCGTTGGCGCAAAGTTGCAACGACGACATTGGCGCGCTCCAGGCGAAGCGTAACGGGCACCTTGCGGCGCTGAACAAGATTACGAAGGCGAATGGCGGCAAGCTGGAGCCGATCAGCGCTTGCCCGCGTTTGAGAGCTTTGGCTACGCTCGAGCGCGAAATGCTTGGCTACATGCAAAAAAACCAGAGCTGGTGCACAATTCCCGATGAGATCATCGAACAGGTGAAGACCGGGGCTGGCCGAACCTCGCAGATTGCGGGACAGGCCTGCAAGATCGCCGCGCAGGCGCGTCAGATGCAGAACCAGCAATCATCAGCCGGGCCTGCCGCCCCGGCTCTCCCCCGCGGGCCGCTTTGAGGCAAACGGACGCGCGCCCGCCTGCGCCGTCCACCTCGGCTCTTCCTGACGCTGTCGCTCCCAATATCCTGCTGCGCGCCTTGCCGTCGTCGTGGACGCCGTACGTCCAGCTCGCGCGCATCGACCGGCCGATTGGCTGGTGGCTCCTTCTTCTTCCCTGCTGGTGGTCCGACGCTCTTGCAGGCGTTGCGCAGGGGCGCGGGCCCAATTGGCCGCATATCGCGCTTTTTCTCGTCGGCGCCATCGCCATGCGCGGCGCAGGCTCGACGTGGAATGATCTCATCGATCGCAAGATTGATGCACAGGTGGAACGCACGCGCCATCGCCCGCTTGCGTCGGGGCGTGTTCGCCCCAAACAGGCGCTCGCCTTTTTGGTTGCGCAATCGGTCGTGGGCGCACTTGTGCTTCTGTTATTGTCGCTGCGCTGGTCAGACGCAGCAATTACGATTGATTGGTTTGTGATCGCAGTCGGCCTTGCGTCGCTGCTGGTCGTCGCGATTTATCCTTTCGCCAAGCGCTTCACATTCTGGCCTCAGGCCGTGCTCGGTCTTGCGTTCGCGTGGGGCGGGCTAATGGGCTGGGCGGCGTCTTTGGGTTCACTCGCAGCGCCCGCCTATCTCATTTACGCCAGCGCGATCTTCTGGACCATTGGCTACGACACGATTTACGCGCTGCAAGACGCGCGCGACGACGCCATTGTGGGTGTGCGCTCCACCGCGCGGCTCTTTGGCGACAATGTGCGTTTGGGCGTCGGCTTCTTTTATGCGCTGGCCATTTGCACGGCTGCGACGGCCATCGCGCTCGCAGGCGGCGGCTTGTTCGCCTATGCCGGGCTTGCCGGTTTCATCGCGCATCTGGTGTGGCAGCTCGCCGTCGTGCGGATCGGCGATCCGCCATTGGCTTTGCGATTGTTTCGCGCCAATCGCGACGCGGGTTTGATCCTGTTTGCAGGCCTCGCGCTCGACGGACTTTTGAAGACGCTGACCTGAGGACAGATCACTCGCAGGCGATATTTTCGTCCGCATCCTCAGAAATGGTCGCGGCTTCCCGCGCAACGCCCATTCGCCTGCGCCTTGCAAAGCGTCCGCGGCTGCGCGTCGTCGCCACGTTCGCCCGGCTGCGATCAAATGTCTGAACGCCGCGCTGAGCGGTGGCAAAGAGTTCAAGCGCGCCGTCTTCGCCCTCGACCATCCGCGCCAGCGACAAATGCTGCGCCCAGCCCTGCCACATCTGCCGGGCTTCAATCTCGTCGAAGGTTTCCAGCAGCAGCACGGAGAGATCGGCGTCAACGTGACGGAGGGAAACCTTGTAGCAGGGACGCCCGCTCGCCGTGTTTTCAAGGCCGAGCGTCACGCCAGTGTAGGCGTTGACCGGCACGCGGATCTTCATGCGCACGCCGCGCAGGCGCCGGCCGATGGTCACCTGCTGACAGGTGAGTGTGACGTCGCGCTCGCCGCCATCGGCGCGTGCATCGCGATACGCGGCGGCTGCTCTGGGAGCTTCGATGTCTTGAAATGCAACATTCATGGCGCAACCTGTCCTGCGGCCGGGGATCGTCGCCCCGTTAAGCGCATGATGGGTCAGGCACACCCGGCGCTTTGCTAACGCCGGTGGTTAATAGCCTCTGAAACGATTGTTATTGCAGTGAAAACGCCGGGCGTGGCAAACCACTAATGACCCGATTGCATCGAATTTTACACGATCTCAGATTTTGCAATGGCGGAAGGCCGGGAGCACCGATTTGCCCCATGCGCCGGTGTAAAGATCGATTAGATCCTGCGCGGCCGTGCGACCTCGCGCGACGCGTGCGTCGAGCACGGCAAGGTGCCGGCCTTCGTCATGGCCTTGCGAGTCGAGGCGGGCGCGGCGCCTGAGCCCCGCCCGGGATATTTCGAGCGCATCACGCGCAATGTCGCGCGCGCTACGACCGCCGATCATCGCATCGAGGCCCAGTTTGGGCACGTCGTCGCGCAGGACCTGCCGTTGTTGCGCGCTCCAGTCCTTCACGAGATCCCACGCCGCCGTCAGCGAATCCTCGTCATAGAGCAGCCCCACAAAAAAGGCGGGCAACGCAATGATGTGCTCACGCGAGCCAGAATCGGCGCCTCGCATTTCGAGGTACCGCTTCAGCCGCACTTCCGGGAAGATTGTCGAAACGTGATTTGCCCAGTCCGAAAGCGTCGCTCTCTCGCCCGGCAGCGCAGCGAGCTTGCCATCGAGAAGATCGCGAAAGTTGGCGCCGGCGACATCGTGATAGGTCTCGCCACGCTTGACGAAATACATCGGCACGTCGAGCACCCAATCGACATAGCGCTCGAAGCCAAAGCCATCGTCAAAGACGAAAGGCGTCATGCCCGCGCGCTGGTTGTCGGTGTCGCGCCAGATTTCAGAACGCGCTGACTGGAGGCCATTGAGCTTGCCGTCCGTAAACGGCGAATTGGCGAACAGCGCGGTCGTAATAGGCTGCAGGGCAATCGACACGCGCAGCTTGCGCACCATGTCGGCTTCCGAGCGATAATCCAGATTCACCTGCACCGTGCAGGTGCGGTACATCATGTCGAGCCCGCGCGTGCCGACCTTGGGCATGTAGGCGGTCATGATTCGGTAGCGGCTCTTGGGCATGCGCGGCGTCTGCTCGAGCGTCCACAAGGGGCTCATGCCAAGGCTCGCGAATTCAACGCCATGTTTGGCGGCGATGCGGTTCGCCAGTTCGAGATGCGCGGCCAGTTCGCTATCGGTCTCGTGAACGTTGTCGAGCGGCGCGCCGGACAATTCGAATTGCCCACCCGGTTCCAGCGAAATTGCGCCGCCGGCTTTCTCGTCGAAGAGCCCGATTAGCGAGCCCGCGTCCTCAATGGGCGACCATCCGGTGGTCTCACGCACGCCCTGCAGGATCGCCTCGATGCCGCCGCGCCCGTCGCGCCCCTTGTAGGGCACGGGGGTGAGGTCGTCGGCGTAAAAGGGAAACTTCTCGTGCTCCGTGCCGAGCTTCAGCGGCTCGGCGCCCTTGGAGCCCGCTTCCAGCCAGCCGACGAGTTCGTCGCGCGAGGTGATGGGTGTCGTGTCGGTGACGTCGCGCGCCATGGAACCTTCAGGAAGCCAGTAAATTCGGACCAGCGCCTTCATATGCTGCGCCGTGAAATGAGGCAAACCCGCCCTGTTGAGGACGCATCATTGCCCCCCAGGCCGATGAATGGGGGGCGCTGTCGCGCGGGCTGCGATCCGCCCGGTGATGAGATACGCCGTCACGATGGCCCCGGCGCCGAAGATGGCCGCGCCGACAATCATGCCCAGAAGGCCGCCCTCGGGCCCGCCCAGGTGCGCGCCCAGGGTCACAAACGGAATGGTGCCCAGCGTTGCGCGCCCCCAGTTGAAAACAGTCGAGAGAAACGCGTAGCCAAGGTTGTTGAAGGCGGCGTTGGCGACAAAGAGCCCGCCAAGGAAAATCCATTGCAGGCCACCCCATTTGCAAAAGAAAACAATCAGGTCCGCCGTGCGCCCCTCCGCCGCGAAAACAGCGGGCAAATAGGGCGCTGCGATGAACAGGAGAGCCCAGACCACGAGCGAGTACCCGGCAACGAGCATGAAACTGTCGGTGAGCGTGCGCGTGATTCGCGCATAATGCCCTGCGCCCAGATTTTGCCCGATGATGGGGCCGACGGACCCGCTCAGAGCGAACAGCACGCCGAAGGCGACGGGCACGAGTCGGTCTATGATCGCGAACGCGGCCACGACCGGCTCGCCGAAGCCCGCAAAAATGCGCAGCGCGTAAGCTGTTGAAAGCGGCGCCGCCAGGTTGGTCGCGATGGCGGGCAGGGCGATGCTCATCAGGGGCCGCAGATCGGCGGTAACGTGCGCCAGTCGCGGGCGACCGACCAGATCGTGGGCCTTGATGGCGCCCCACAGGCCGACGACGGCGAAGGTCGCGCGCGAGACGCAGGTGGCGATGGCGGCGCCCGGCACGCCGAGCCCGAAGCCAAAAATCAGCAACGGATCGAGCACGGCGATCACCGCCGCGCCCCACAGCGTCACATACATCGAACGCTTGGCGTCTCCCACCGAGCGCAGCGCGCCCGACATCACCATGCCCACCGCCATCAAGATGTTGGCTGGCATCGTGATGAGGAGAAACGTGTCCGCGACCTCGAGCGTTTGCCCGCTGGCCCCCAGCAGCATCAGGAGGTCGCGCCGGAAGGGCAGGGCGGCGAAGGTCGCCACGCCAGACAGAATCACCGTGTGCACAATGCCCGATGCGCACAGCCGCCGCGCCCGCTCGCGACGGCCCGAGCCAATCTCGCGCGCCATCAGCGCCGACACTGCTATGCTGAGGCCGATGTTCATCGACACCAGGAAGAAAGACACCTGCGCCGCAAAGCCTACGGCGGCTGTCAAATGCGGATCGGCGAGCCAGGAGATGTACATCAACGTCAGGAGGTCGACGACGAAGATCGCCATCAGGCCAATCGAGCCGGTCGCGGTCATCACGACCACGTGCCGCATGATCGAGCCTTCGGTGAAAATTCCGCGGTGACGTTCGGGCGATGCGGGGGCGTTCATCGCGGCGCGTCCGTGCGGGCGGATGCGTGTTCCTCCTGTTGCACAATGTCGCGCGCTTCTTCGTTGAGCGCCTGCGCGCGCCGGGTGGGCGCTGTCAGCGGCTCAGGCCGCACGGCAGGTTCGCCCGATGCGTTGGGCGCATAAACCCCGCCCGCCTGCTGTATGGCGAACCTGTCGAAGTCGCGCTGGCGCACGTCGGCCGTGATTTGCGCGGCGGCGTCTGCATCGCCGGAAAGCTTGCCGAGAACGTCCCGTCCAAACACCAGCGCAGCGTCGAATGTTTCGCGCGTGAAGGAGTCGACGCCAAGCCGGATAAGCTCCAGCGCGTGAATGCGGTCGTAAGCGCGCGCGTGTATTTCGGCCAGTGGAAACTCCGCCTTGCACAGGGCCACGATCCGGTTCGCCTCATCGGCCTTGTCGACGCACACCGCGATGACGCGCGCATGCGAAGCGCCAGCAGCACGCAGCACATCGAGCCGCGTTCCATCGCCGTAATAAACTTTGAAACCGAAACGCGTTGCGTTGCGGATACGCTGCACATCGTGATCAATCACGGTGATATCGGCGCGACCCGCCAGCAAAACCTGCACGGCGATTTGACCGAAGCGGCCAAACCCGACGACGAGCGCGGCGCCCGTGAGACCTTCGGGGGGCGTCTCCGACGGCGGCGGCTCGCCCTGATTGCGCATGCCCATCGCAAGTTTTTCAAGTGCGCCAGCCGCTATTGGTCCGGCGACCATCGTGAGCGCGGCGAGGGCTGTGAGGATTGCGGCCTGCGGCGGGGTTAGAAGCGCCGCGCCCGCTGCGAGCGGAAACACGACGAATGAAAATTCGCCCGCCGACGTGATCGTGCTGGCCCCGGCAATCGACTCGCACCGCGTCGAGCCTGTGCTGCGCATGAGCCCGAACACAACAAGCGCCTTGACTGCGAGAACACCAATCATCGCCCCCGTCAGCAACAGCGCATTGGAGGCGACCAGTCCAAGATCAATCGCGATGCCGACCGACATGAAGAACAGGCCCATCAGCATGCCGCGAAACGGCTCGATGTCAGCTTCAAGCTGATGCCGGAAATGAGACTCTGACAGCAAAAGCCCAGCAAGAAATGCCCCCAGCGCCATCGACATGCCGGCGGAGTTCATGAGCACCGCCGCGCCCAGCACCACAAGCAGCGCGCCAGCCGTCATCACTTCGCGGGCGCCCGAGCGCGCAAGCAGCCCGAAGAACGGGTTGATGGCGAAGCGTCCCGCAAAAATCACCGCCGCAAACGCCGCGATGATGCCGCCAAACGCCAGCAAATTTTGCCGCCAGTCGCCGCCGCCCGAGCCGCCGGTCGCCAGCAGCGGCACAATCGCCAGCACAGGCACAACCAGAATGTCCTGCGCGATGAGAACTGCGAACGAGCGCCTCCCGTAGGCGCTGTTCACCGCGCCGCGCTCTTCCAGAATTTGCAAGGCTATGGCGGTGCCCGAGAAGGACAGCGCGATGCCGGCGAGCGCGGCGCCGCGCGGGTCGAGGCCCGCAAGCCAAAGCACGGCGCCAATAATGACCGAGCATAAGACCATCTGCGTCAGGCCGAGCGCCAACATGTCCTTGCGCAGGGCGAGCGCGCGCGAGGGATTAAGCTCCAGTCCGATGATGAAGAGCAGAAGAACGACGCCCAGTTCGGCGACGTGAATGGTGCTTTCCGCACCGCCAATCAGGCCCAGCGCATGCGGGCCAATGACGACGCCTGCGGCGAGGTAGCCGATGACGGCCCCCATGCCCAACAGGCGAAAGAGCGGCACAGCGACGACAGCCGCGGCGAGAAAGATGAGGATGGGAAGCAGAAAGCTTCCCGAATGGCTGGGATCTGGCATGGGACTCTTCGCGCGGCCTTGCCAACATAATGGCCCGGGCCGGGATTGCGAGCGCCCCGGAGCCGCCTTCAATCAGCCAAGCTTTGCCCGGCGCTTGACTCGGCGCTGTCCGAAGCCACATTTCGAGCAATGACGCCCCGAAAACCCCTTAAAATAATCCTCTGCGAGCCGCGCGGGTTCTGCGCGGGCGTCGTACGCGCCATCGATGTGGTCGAAAAGGCGCTCGTGCTCTATGGCGCTCCGGTCTATGTGCGTCACGAAATCGTGCACAACAAATATGTTGTCGAAAGCCTCAAGGCCAAGGGCGCGATCTTTATCGAGGAGCTTGATGAGGCGACGCAGACCAGCGCGCCGGTCATTTTTTCCGCCCACGGCGTGCCCAAATCCGTGCCCGCCGACGCAAAGGCGCGCAATCTCATCGCCATCGACGCCACGTGCCCGCTCGTCACGAAAGTGCATCGCGAAGCCGAGCTGCATCATCGCCGTGGCCGCACCATCGTGCTCATCGGTCACAAGGGCCACCCGGAAGTTGTGGGCACGGTCGGGCAATTGCCGGACGGCGCCGTGATGCTTGTCGAAACTGTTGCCGATGTCGACAAGCTGGCGCCTGCCGACCCCGCCAACCTTGCCTGGGCCTCCCAGACGACGCTGTCCGTGGACGACACCACAGCCATCGTCGAGGCGCTCACGCGGCGTTTCCCGTCCATCGTGGGGCCCCACAAGGACGACATCTGTTACGCGACGACGAACCGTCAGCAGGCGGTGAAGGCCGTCGCCTCGAAGGTCGACGCGCTCATCGTGGTGGGAGCACCCAACTCGTCGAACTCGCAGCGCCTGCGCGAAGCGGCCGAACAATACGGCTGCCCCACGGCGCTTCTCGTGCAACGCGCCGCCGAGATTGATTTTGCGGCGCTGGACGGCGTTAAAAGTCTCGGCGTCACAGCAGGCGCCTCTGCGCCGGAAGTGCTGGTGGATGAAATCATCGACGCATTTCGCGCGCGCTACGATGTGACCATCGAAACGGTGACGACCGCCACCGAAGACGTTTTCTTTCCCCTGCCGCGCGAATTGCGCGAGAGGGCGTGATCGTCAGCGCTGCGCGTTGAGCAGCAGCGCGATCCCGCAGAGCAAAAGCGCCATGCCGACATATTCGCGCGCGCTCGTGCTTTGCTTGAACAATCTGCGCGACACCGCCTGCGCCATCAGCACTTCCAGCAGCGCCAGCGTGCGCACGCTTGCAGCGTTCGCCAGCGCAAAGGCCATCAGCCAAAACTGTGAGGCCAGCGCGCCCATGAACCCGGCAAACAGCGAGCGGCGCCAATCGCGCCGAATGGCCCGCAGCGTGGCCCGGTCGAACGCCAGACACCACGCCAGGATCAGCGCCGATTGAATTGTGAGGCCGATGATGAGCGCGGTGGTCGCCTTCATCACAATCGAATGATCGCCCATGTCGAGCAGCGCGCCGCGATAACACGTCGCCGACATCGCAAAGAGCACGCCTGCCGAGAGGCCGAGCGCGGCGGGCCGCCAATCGCGCGCGGCGCTTTCGCTGCCCTTGGTCTGCGACGCGGGCCAGGAAATAATCGTCACGCCCAACGTCGCCACGATGATGGCGCTGATCGCGCTCCAGCCGAGCCGCTCGCCCAGAAACGCCGCCCCGAACATAGCGATGACGAGGGGTTCAATCTTGGTGTAGGCCGTCATGACCACGAATGAGCGCGTGCGCATCCCCAGCAGCATCAGCGCCGTGGCGAGCGCCTGCGAGATCACCCCGCCCGCTATCCACAGAATCGTGGCCGCGCGCACGGGCGCCGGCTCCATGCCCAATGCCAGCGTTTCAAACGCAAACAGCGCGGCGATGAACGGCAGGCTGAACAGGAAGCGGACGTGAGTCGCTCCCGCCGCCCCAAGATCGCGGATGAGGTCGCGCTGCATCGCGTTCCGCGCCGTCTGGGCGGCGGAAGCTGATAGCGTGAAAATAATCCAGGCGGATGCGGCGAGGGCGGAGAACATGAGGCGACGCACACGTTATCAGTCCGCCGCCGTTCGCCAAAACCGGGCCGCGTTTGACCCCGCGCCACCGCGTGGCTAACACCAACCCAAGCCCCGCGCGGAATCAACCCATGGCCGTCTACACTGAAGTCAGCGACGACGAACTCGCGGCCTTTCTCTCGGGCTACGATCTCGGCCACGTCATGTCCTGCAAAGGCATCGCGGAAGGCGTCGAAAACACCAATTATCTGCTGCACATGGAGCGCGGGCATTTCATCCTCACGCTTTATGAAAAGCGCGTGGAAGAGGGCGATTTGCCCTTTTTTCTCGGCCTGATGGAGCATCTGTCGGAGCGTGGAGTGAGTTGCCCGCTGCCCGTGCACAACGCAAGGGGCGCTGCGCTGGGCCGGCTTGGCGGCAGGCCTGCGGCGCTCGTCACCTTTCTGGAGGGCATGTCGGTGCGTCGGCCCGAAGCGCGCCATTGCGCCATGGTGGGCGAAGCGCTTGCGCGGCTGCACAGCGCGGGCGCGGATTTTGGTCTGTCGCGCCCCAATGCGTTATCGGTGGAGGGCTGGTCAGAACTTTTGGGTAATGCACAGGCCAGCGCAGATAAAGTCGCGCCGGGCCTTGCCATCGCGCTGGCGGGCGAGCTTGCGTATCTGCAAAAGAACTGGCCTACGGACCTGCCCGCCGGCGTCATTCACGCGGATCTTTTCCCCGACAATGTTTTCTTTCTGGGCGGCGCGCTGTCCGGCCTCATCGACTTCTACTTCGCCTGCAACGATTTCTTTGCCTACGATCTCGCCATCTGCCTCAACGCATGGTGTTTTGAACAGGACTCCTCCTTCAACGTCACAAAGGGGATGGCGCTGCTCGACGCCTACGCGCGCGCCCGCCCGCTCAGTCAGGCTGAAGTCGATGCGCTGCCGATTCTCGCGCGCGGCTCGGCCCTTCGCTTTTTGCTGACGCGGCTCGTGGACTGGCTTGATGCGCGCGATGGCGCGCTGGTGAAGAAAAAAGACCCCGTAGAATATCTCAAGAAGCTGCGCTTCCACCAGCAGGCGAGCAGCGCCCGCGATTACGGCTACATGCGATGACCAAGCGATGACCAAGCAATGACCAAGCAATGACCAAGATTGTGATCTGGACGGACGGCGCGTGTTCGGGAAATCCGGGCCCAGGGGGGTGGGGCGCAATTCTCACGTGGGATGGGCACGAGAAGGATCTGTGCGGCGGCGAGCAACTGACCACCAACAACCGCATGGAGCTGAAGGCCGCGATCATGGCGCTCGAGGCGCTGAAACGCCCGTGCGAGATCGATCTGCACACTGATTCACAATATGTGAAGGGCGGCGTGACGGGCTGGATTCACGGCTGGAAGCGTAACGGCTGGAAGACATCCGACAAGAAGCCGGTAAAAAACGTCGACCTCTGGCAGCAGCTTGACGCCGCCGCCCAGCGTCACACGGTGACGTGGCATTGGGTGAAGGGCCACGCGGGCCATGCGATGAACGAACGCGCCGACGAACTTGCGCGGCAAGGGATGGCGCCGTTCAAGAAGTAAAATGCAAAACGCCCGGCTGAGCCGGGCGTCATGCGTTCGCGGCTAGATAAGTCGGATCAAAGCTGACCGAGCATCGTCGTAGCGCCGGAGGCCTCCGCGCCGGCGCCTTCCTCGATGTTGAGGGTCTTCACGACACCGTCTTCGACGAGCATCGAATAGCGGCGCGAACGCACGCCCATGCCACGCTCGGTGAGGTCGAGTTCAAGCCCGAGAGCCTTGGCGAACTTCGCGCTGCCGTCGGCGAGAAAATCGATCTTGCCCTCGCAGGACTGCGCCTTCTGCCATGCGCCCATCACGAAAGCGTCGTTCACGGCAGTGACCACAATCGAGTCCACGCCCTTGGCCTTCAGCGCATCGCAATTGTCGCGGTAGCCGGGAACGTGATTGTTCGAGCAGGTTGGCGTGAAAGCGCCGGGCAGTGCAAACAGCACGACCTTCTTGCCGCCGAAGACTTCCTCGGTGGTGCGGGGCTTGGGTCCTTCCGGCGTCATCATATTGAACGTGGCGCTGGGCAAGCTATCGCCGACCTTAATCATTCAACTCTCCCTGTAATGCGTTTGCGTTACTGAACTGTGGCTCTCAACATCGACATTTAGGGCGTCGCTTCGCCCGCGTCGAGTTTGGTTTCGAACTCTACCGCACCCGACGCAAGGCGCAATGTCAGTCTGACAGATGTGACGTTCGCAGATCCTGTGGGGCGCTCGGCAAGCGCGAGCTTGAAGCCGCCGCCAGCGACCACGCGCGTGTCAAAAAACCAGCCGTCTTCTCCCTCGGCGAATAGATCGCTTCCGGCCTCGGACGGAGACACGCTCACGCGCCACCGAGGCTTGGGCGATCCGGCGATGTTTTCCAGCGCGAAGGTCGCGCCTGCCTGCGCCGCAGGGCGCGGGACCAACATCGCCCAACGCGCGATGCGCTCAGCTTGGGGCGATCCCGGCGCTTTGGGCGCAAAAGTGAACTCCATCCGTCCGTCGGAGGGGATGCAGATTTTTTCGCAAGCCGCATACCGCAGCGCCAGCGTAACAATGACCGGTTTGGCCGGATCAACTGGCGCAATCTGAAGCGGAAAAATGACACTGCGCCGCCAGCCGAAGACTTCAGACCCGTCCTCGTCATGGCGCTCGGGCGCGGGATAAGCGATCTCCGTTTTGGCGAGATTGGTCGAGCCTGTGAAATCAAACTCGGGCGGCACGCCAGCGTCGCCGGGGTTGCGCCAATATGTGAGGGCGTTGCCATCAAGGGCTATCTCAACGCCGGCGCGATAAACCCCGTTCTCCAGCGGACCAGCCGAAACAAGCCGCGCCCGCGACTTTGGCGATGGCGACCAGGTGGAGGCCCCTGGCTCGCTTTTCTGTTGCGCGCGCGCAGGCTCTGCCGCCAGCAACAGCGCAATCGCCGCAACTACGCCGGAAAGCGCTGTGAAAGTCCTGAAAAATGGAAAAATCATGCACTTAATATAGCTAGCGGCGCCTTCTGTCGCCAGAAACGATTCCGTGACCACAGAACGCGTCTTGTTCATGCCCGGGCACCGCCTTACCTTCATGGTATGAACATGTCCGACCTACTCACAAGCTCAGCCGAAGCAGGACGCCTGGAAGGGCAAATGCTGATCGCCATGCCCACGATGAGCGATCAGCGGTTTTCGCGCTCCCTGATATATCTGTGCGCGCACTCAGAGGACGGGGCGATGGGCATCATTGTCAACAAGCGGTCGCGTAGCCTCAAATTCACTGAATTGCTGGTTCAGCTTGAGGTCATCGGGGAAGGTGATGCGATCGCCCTTCCGCCGCGTGTTGGCGATGTGCCGGTGCTGCGCGGGGGGCCGGTCGAACGCGGGCGCGGGTTTGTTCTTCATTCGCCCGACTATCACGCCTCTTCCGCAACACTGACGATTGATCAGGATGTTTCGCTCACTGCGACCGTCGATATTCTGCGCGCGCTTGCTGCCGGGCATGGCCCCCGTCGCGCCGTGCTCGCGTTGGGCTATGCGGGATGGGCGAGCGGCCAGCTTGAGCAGGAAATCCAGCAAAATGGATGGCTCACCTGCGCAGCCGACGAGAGCCTTGTGTTCGGCGAGGACCACGCGTCGAAATACGACCGCGCGTTGCGCAAGCTCGGCATTGATCCCGCTTTGCTCGTGAGCGATGCAGGCCACGCCTAGTCGCCTCTAGCTCGCTTTGGCTTCCACGTGATCGGGCGCCGCGCCGACCAGTCGGCGCGCGTCAGTGGCGGAAAGCGGATTGCCGAATGCGTACCCTTGCGCGAATTCGCAACCGATCTGGAACAGCTCAATCGTATCGCTTTCCGTCTCTGCGCCCTCCGCGACGACATCCATTCCCAGATCGCGCGCGAGCAGCACGAGCGAACGAAGAATGGGCGGACGTAGCCCCGAGGACTCCGGCCGCACGAGGCCGCGATCTATTTTGACCATGTCGCACGGGAAGCGCTGCAAATACGAAAAGGACGTGTAGCCCGCCCCAAACTCATCAAGGCAGACCCCGGCGCCCAATTCGCGCAGGCGCTCCAGGATCTGCACCGAATACTCCGGGTTCTCCATGAGCAGGCGCTCACCAATTTCGAGCTTCAATGTTCCGGGCAGCACGCCCGAGCGGGTGATGACGCCCTTCACATCATGAAGCAGATCGTGTCGCAGCAATTGGCGCGAGGACAAATCAACGCTGGCGAAAATCGGCGGAACAACATCGAGCGCCCGTTGCCATGCCGCAAGTTCGCGCGCGGTGCGTTCCAGCGAAAACAGCGTCAACTCTATGATCAGGCCGGCCTCTTCGGCCATCGGCACGAAGTCAACGGGACTGAGGCGGCCAAAGCGGGGATGATCCCACCGCAGCAACGTTTCAAAGCCAGCAATCGTGCGATCTTCAAGCCGCACGATGGGCTGAAACACGACGTTCATTTCCCCGCGATCCAGCGCGCGTTGCAGATCGGCCTGCAGCGAGAGGCGATCTGAATGATGCGTGCGCATGCCCGCGCGGAAAAACTCGACGCGGTTGCCGCCGCTCTTCTTGGCGTGCGCGGTGGCGACAAGCGCGTCCTTCAACATGTCGTCGCGTTGCTGATGGAGGTTGGGGTCGTAAAGCGCGATGCCGACAGACGCGGTGATCGCAACCTCGCGATCATTGAATGTGATCGGCGTGAGCAGGGTTTTGCGCACTGCCTCGGCAATGGCGATGATGGCCTGCGGGTCGTTTTCCGAGCGCACGATCATCGCGAATTCATCGCTCGACACGCGCGCCAGGGTGTCATGGGTGTGGACAAGGCGCAGGAGCCGCCGCGCAATGGTGAGGAGGATCGAGTCGCCGCCCGGCCTGCCGATTGATTCGTTCACCTGGCGGAAGCGGTCGATGTCGATCGCTATGACTGTTGGGCGCTCGTCGCGGTTCGCGCGCGCGACTTCAAGGGCTATATCGAGCCGGTCAAAGAAGATTTCGCGATTGGGCAGTCCGGTGAGATTGTCGCGCACAGCGTCATGCAGCATGCGCTCCTCGGCGGTTCGCGCTTCAGTCACGTCCGAAAGCGTGCCCACGACGCGAATGACTTCGCCGTCGGCGCCGACAACGGGCCGGGCCTTCAGGAAATACCAAAGATAATGCCCATCGGCGGCGCGCAGGCGAAAATCAAGATTGATGCGTCCGCGCCGCTGTTCCAGCACCGTGTCCAGACACGTTGTATAGCGGTCGCGGTCGAAGGGATGGATCGCCTCGAGCCAACTGGCGGCCGGGCCTTCCAGTGCGCCGCGTTTCAGGCCCAGGCTGATCTCAGCGTCCGGGCTGACATAGATGCGATCTGCCGTCACGTCCCAGTCGAACACGATATCGCCCGAGCCGATGAGCGCCAGCGCCCGGCGCTCGCCGTCCGAGACGCCGCCGTGGGCGAGCCCGGAGCCCGCGAAGGCGTTTTGCATCACCGTAAAGCCAATCAGCATCACGATCAGCACAAGGCCACCGATGAGCGCGGGCGCCACGAGGTCGTGATGCAGCGTACCCGTCACTGTCAGGCCGGCTGCGGTCAGCCACAGCAGTAGCAGGAACCACGTCGGGATGAGCATCACCGCCCGCTCGACGCCATGCAACGCGAGATAGAGGACGAGCGCGAAACCAGCGGCTGCAATCGCCGCCAGCGAAATACGCGCGACGCCCGCCGCCACCGGCGCGTCGTAAACGGCAAGCGCAACCAGCGCGACCAGAAACGCCAGCCAGACAGCGGCCACATGAGACGCGCGCACGTGCCAGCGGTTGAGGTTGAGATAGGCGAACAGGAACACAAGCAGTGTGGCGGCGAGGATAGCCTCGGCGCCAGCGCGCCAGACGCGATCCGCTTCTCCCTCGACACCAAACAATTTGTTCCAGAACCCAAAGTCGATGCAGACGTAAGCAAGCACGGCCCAGGCAAGCGCGGCGGCGGCGGGGAAAATCACCGCGCCCTTCACGACAAACACGATGGTGAGGAACAGCGCCAGCAGACCCGCAACGCCGATCACGATGCCCTTGTAGAGCGTGAGATTGGCGACCTTGTCGCGGTAGGCGTCCGGCTCCCAAAGGTAGATTTGCGGCAGCTCGGGCGTGCGCAGTTCGGCGACGTAGGTGACGGTCGCGCCCGGATCGAGCGTCAAGCGAAACACGTCCGCTTCCGCACTGTCTTCGCGTTCGGGCGGGAAGCCCTGGCTGGCCGTGACTGCCGCGATGCGCGATGAGCCGAGGTCCGGCCAGATCACACCCGATCCAGACAATCTGAAATGCGGCGCGACGATGAGCCGGTCGAACTGCTCATTCGTGTCGTTGGTGAGCGCGAACACAATCCATGAAGGCTGCGTGCCGGTTTCACGGGCGGACACTTCGATGCGCCGCACGATGCCGTCGACGCCCGGCGCAGTCGAAACCTGGAGGCGATCGCCTTGACCAGAATAGCGATCAATGGCGCGCGTCAGGTCGATGGCGCGAGCGTCTAGCGGCACGCGAACGGAATCCACCGCGAGCGCCGACGTCATCGCGCCCGCGAGGGTTAGGATCGCCAAAAGTAGGTGGATCAGCCGACGCACAATTTTCCTGTCGTCTCGGCGGCGGGGCGCCGCGGGTCGATTAGAACGGTCCGCCCCGCAGTAAACTGGAGCGGCCATTTTCATGGTCCGAGCACCGATGTCCTCGAAATCGCTCACGCCTTTCGGTCCGGCGCCCGCAACGCCGAAGCCGTGAACTTCGACCGTGTCGGAAATGTGATTGGTAAGACCAGACGCCCCGCCGGGCAAGGCTGAGCGCCCCTGCTCATGTGATTAACGAGCATCGGGACGGCGTTGCAGGATGGGATCGGTCGATAAAAGCGCAAAAAGGATGTGATCTTGCCAGGCGCCGTTGATGCGCAGGTAGGCGCGCGCATAGCCTTCACGAATGAAGCCGCAGCGCTCCAGCAGCTTGGCGGAGGATGTGTTGGTGGGGATACAGGCCGCCTCTACCCGGTGCAGCCGCATGGGGCCAAAGGCGTGGGCGACCGTGGCCCGTACGGCCTGCGACATGTAGCCCTTGCCCGCGTATTGCACGCCCATCCAATAGCCCAGCGTGGCTGCCTGCGCGACGCCGCGCCGGATTTGACCCAGCGTCAGCCCGCCAATAAGGGCATGGTCGCTCTCGCGAAACAGGAAGAAGGGATAAGCCTCGTCCTGCTCGATTTCCTCGGTGTTGCGGCGCAGACGCCGGCGAAAAGCGGGCCGCGTGAGGTCGTCAGCCGGCCACACCGGCTCCCATGGCGCCAGGAAGGCGCGACTGCGCTCGCGCAGATCCGACCATTGCTGGTGATCGCGCATTTCGCCGGGACGCAGGTAAAACCCGTCGCCGCGAATGAAATTGACCTCTTCCGAGCTCGCGCCAATCCCAAACAGCGCCATGCGATGTCTCCGCCCTTCCAGACCGCCCGTCAGGCCTTGGCCGCGCGCGCCCGCTCTCTGACGAAGCGCTCGACGGCGGCCTGATCGTTGGGCAGCACGCTGAAATGTTCGCGCGCCGCCATCAATTGCGCAAGATGGGGCGGCAGGGGCGCGGCGGCGCCCACCGCCGCAGTGACAGCGTCCGGGAACTTGGCCGGATGCGCGGTGCCCAGCACAACCATGGGGACGTGCGGCGCCTTGGCCAGCGCCTTGCGCGCGGCGTGAACGCCCACCGCCGTATGCGGGTCAATCAGCACGCCGCATTCCTTATGCACGCGCTCGATCTCCTTGCGCGTGCCGGTCTCGCCGGTGCGGTAGGCGTCGAACTCGTTGCGAATCATGGCGAGCGGTCCGGGCGGCAGCTCGAACCGCCCGCTCTGGTTCAGGCTGTTCATCAACCGGCGCACAACCGCCGCATCCCGTCCGCACGCGTCAAACAGCAACCGCTCGAAATTCGACGACACCTGAATGTCCATGGAAGGCGAGGTCGTGGGCATGACGCCCGTCACCTCATAAGCGCCGGTCACGAGCGTGCGGGCGAGGATGTCGTTTTCGTTGGTGGCGATCACCAGCCGGTCGATGGGAAGCCCCATGCGTTTGGCGATCCACCCGGCGAGAATATCGCCGAAATTACCTGTCGGCACAGTATAGGAGACAGGTCTGTGCGGCCCGCCAAGCACAACGGCGCTCGTGAAATAATACACGGTCTGCGCTACGACGCGCGCCCAGTTGATGGAGTTCACGCCTGACAAGGCAAGGCCATCGCGGAAGGCGTGATTGTTGAACAGGCCCTTCAGGATCGACTGGCAATCATCGAACGTGCCTTCAAGCGCAATGGTGTGGATGTTGTGCGCATCAACGCCCGTCATCTGGCGGCGCTGAACGTCCGACACGCGCTGGTGCGGATACATGATGAAGACGTCGACCTGCTCAAGGCCGCGAAAAGCCTCGATGGCTGCCGCGCCCGTGTCGCCGGATGTGGCGCCAACGATGGTTGCGCGCTCACCGCGTACTTTGAGCGCATGGTCCATCATGCGGGCGAGCAATTGCATCGCCACGTCCTTGAAGGCCAGCGTTGGCCCGTGGAAAAGTTCGAGCACGAACAGATTGTCGCCGATTTGCGTCAGCGGCGTCACGGCCGGATGCCGGAAGGTGGCGTAGGAGTCTTCCAGCATGTGCCGGAAGGCGGCGGGCGCGATTTCGTCGCCCACGAAAGCGCCGATCACCCGCTCGGCCACCCGCCAGTAGGACTGGCCCGCAAAGCCTGCAATTTCTGCGGCCGAGAGTTCCGGAAAGCTCTCCGGCATGTAAAGGCCGCCATCGCGCGCCAGCCCAGCCAGCATGGCGTCGGTGAACGAGAGGACTGGGGCTTCGCCGCGAGTGGAGATGTAACGCAAGGCCGTATGCTCGTTGTTTGGAGAATTGGCGCGTTTTCTAGCGCAGCCGGGGGCTCAGGTCACCTGTTTGCAAATCGCCGTATCGCGAGATCAGCTCAGCTTTTGGCGCCGCGCACGATGAGATAGGCCCCGCCGCGCCCTTCCGCGCCTTTGGCCAGCTCGCGGTCGAGCCGGTCGATGGAGGCCCGCACCTTCGCGTCGGCCAGCACTTCGTCGGGTAGGATCGCAGCGATTTCCGGGTAGCTCGTGACGTGATCGGCAACAAGCGCTGCAGGCAGCGCCGCACGCACGTCGCTTTCAGAATAAAGTTGTGCGTGAACGGGCGCCAGCGTGTCGCCAATCTTCACGTCGAGGCACATTGTGTAGGGGTTGACCACCGCCTCGAGGCTAGCGACCCAAGGCAGGAAGCCCATTTTATAAAGCAGCGCATCCGCGTTGTAGAACGTGAGGAAGAAGCGCCCGCCCGGCTTCAGCACGCGCGCAATCTCGCCAAGGACATGCGGGAGGTTAGACACGTCGCTCGCAGTGCCGAGGTTCATCACGACGAAAGACGCTGCGTCATCGGCCTCGGGCAGTCTTGCGGCGTCAAGATCAAGCGTTGCAAATCGGGCATTGGTCATGCCGCGCTGGCGCGCCTTCACGCGCGCTGCGTCGGCCATATGCGCGCTCACATCATAACCCGCGACGTTTTCAAACGCGCCCGCAAGTTCCAGCGCTACACGCCCCGTGGCGCAGCCAAGATCGAGCGCGAGCGCGCGGTCTGAAACGGTCTCCGCGTCGCGAAGGATGAGATCGGCTTCGTAGGATGCGTACAATTGGCTGGCGAATTTCGACCCCGCGTCGCGCTCGTCATAGCGGCTGGCGACCTGTTCGGTCAGGCGCAAGAGATTGTCCTTGAGCCGCTCGGCCTCGGGGCGCGGGGCGGCGCCGGCCTGCGATTCGAGAAGGATTGTCTGCTCCTTGCAGGATTCGGCGATGAGAAAATAAAGCATCGCGCGGGCCATGTGCGGGTTGAGCCCGATCGTGCGCGCATGATCGCCAATAGCCGCGATGCGCTGGTCCTCGATCAGCGGGCGATACATCACCCCGCCCGTGCGCTGTTTTTCCTGCGCGACCAGTTGCGAGACGTCCATGCGTCGTTTGACGAGATCCATGATGAGGCGGTCAATCTTGCGAAGATCGTCGCCCAGCTGCACGAGGTCCGGCATGCTTCACTCCGGTTGGGCGCCGTTTGACTGGCAGGTTCGCCCGCAAAGGATGTATAGCTGGCGCAGGCGCAGTTGACGACCCGGACACATGCGCTTCTGCGGGAGAAGATGAACATGACCCAGGAGGAGCTTGTCGCCGAGGCGCTGCGCATCGCCGCCGCCGGCGTGACGCCGCAGATGACTCAGCAGCAGAAAGACGATCTGCTCGAAGAAAGCTTCATGTCGCTGCTCGACCGCCAATCCATGACGCCGTACTTCGCGCGCGTGGGCCAGCATGCGGCGGGCGGCTTTCAGGGCTCGCAGGGCCAATATTATATGCACGAGGAGCCGCGCCTCCCCGCAATGCCCGCAAAGCCGACGCTGATGGATTATTTCCGCAAGCGCGTGCTGCTCAACAAACGTGCTGGCACGCACCTGTTGCAAAGCGCCGCGCTCGCCATGAAGAACGGTCTTCCCGACAAGCTCGTGCTGGCGTGCCTTTTACATGATATCGCGGTGGTAGTGCATGTGCGCTGCGACCACGGCTATTACGGAGCGCAACTCATCGCGCCTTATGTGGATGAGGAAACGGCCTTCGCCGTGCAATATCATCAGGCGTTGCGCTTCTATCCGGACGCCGCCTATGGCTACGAATATCCTGAATTGTACACGCGTGCGTTTGGCGAGGAATATGTACCGCCCGCCTATGTTGCGCGCGACGCAGAGTTCGCGCGCAATCACAAATGGTATGAAGCGGCGCGCCTTGTGACGACCAACGATCTCTATTCATTCGATCCGGACATGAACGTCCAGATCGAGCAGTTCGAGGACGTCATCGGCCGTTGCTTCCGTCAGCCCGAAGAGGGCCTTGGCTTTGATGCCTCGCCCGCTTCGCACATGTGGCGCAGCATCGTCTGGCCGAATAATTTTCTTTAGTGAAGAGGCTGCTTCAGCCGTCATACGCGGGTCAAGCCCGCCTATGACGTGCGCGGACGATGGAGCCGCGCCTGCGGGTATGATGAATGACCGACAAGAATATACCCCAGGACACGCGCGGCATGACGCTGCTCTACGCCTCCATGCCTGCTATCTTCGTCCTGTTCTGGTCTACTGGCTTCATCGGCGGCAAACTTGGTTTGCAGTCAGCCGGCCCGTTCACCTTCCTGTTGTATCGCTTCCTCATCGTCATCGCGTTGCTTCTGCCGCTCGCGATCATCTGGCGCGCGCCATGGCCGAGCCGCCGCGCGATTTTGCCCATCGCCATCGGCGGCGTGCTCGTGCATGCGGGCTATCTCGGCGCAGTCTTTGCCGGGCTTTCCTTCGGCGTGGAGGCGGGCGTCGGCGCGCTGATGGCGGGGCTCCAGCCAGTGCTCACGGCAGTCTTCGCTGCGCCGTTTCTCGGCGAGCGGGTCAATGCGAGGCAATGGACGGGCCTTGTTCTGGGCTTTCTGGGCGTCATCCTGGTCGTCTGGGAAAAACTGGGTCTAGGGTTGGGCACGCCGCTTGGCATGTTCTTCTCGTTCATGGCGGTTGTTTTCATGACGGCGGGCACGCTTTGGCAAAAGAAATTTGGCGGCGCGATGGATCTGCGCACCGGCTCCATCGTGCAATTCGCGGCCTCGGCGATCGTGGTCGCGCCGCTCGCATGGCTCGAGGGGTTTCGCGTCGAGTGGACGCCGTCGTTCATTTTCGCGCTGGGCTGGCTGTGTCTGGTGCTGTCGGTCGGCACGATCACGGTTTTATTCGTGCTGATTCGGCGCGGCGCGGCGGCGGAAGTCGCTAGCCTGTTCTTCCTCGTGCCGCCCACGACCGCCGTGCTCGCGTGGCTGATCTTTGGGGAGCAGCTGGCCGCCTTGTCCTTCGTCGGCATGACGCTGGTCGTCGTGGCGGTGGCGATGGTGACGTGGAAAAGACGCGCTTAGATTAGTCGCCGCGAAGGCGCCGCACGGCGAACAGCCCGAACACGATGACCAGCGTGATCGCCAGCCCGAACCAAGTGAGCGCATAGGAAAAATGATTATTGGGGATCGACATCGTCGTCTGTCCCCCTTTCGGCCAGCCGCCCGGCGCATCCGACACGTCAGCGTCAATCAGAAACGGCGCAACGCCTTCCAGCTGAAAGCGCGCGGCTATGGCGACGGGGTCTTTCACAAACATCACGCGGCTGTCGGGCTTGTCGTCGGGTGTAAAGGGATTGCGCGGCTCGGGCGCGCGCAACAGCCCAGTGATCTGCGTCTCGCCGGCAATCTGCCCTGCCGCACGTGTGGCGGGCTCCTGCAACGCCATCGGCACAAAGCCGCGATTGACGATGATGCGCCCCCCTGAGGAGAGCCGCAGCGGCGTCATCACCAGCCACCCGGCCTCCAGCACGCCATCGCCGCCCGCATGGAAAACGACGGTTTCGTACTCGTGTTCAAACGCGCCGCGCGCGATGACGCGTAAATATTCGTAGTCCGCCAATTGCAGTTTCGGCCAGCTCTCGCGTGCGGGCAGGGGCTGCGGCGCAGCATGAACGCGCGATTGCATGCGCGCGATCAGGCCGTCTTTCCATTCAAGACGGCGCAATTGCCAGACGCCAAGTGAAACGAGAATCGCGAGCGCTGTCAGTGTGACGAGGCCGGGCAGAATAAGCCCGCGCCAATTGCCCGTGCGCGTTTGCCCCGCGTTCGTCATCGGTCGTGCAGCCGGCCCTGTTCGGCCTTGTTGGCGTATTGCATTGCGACGAGCAGGCCCTTGAGCGGGCGCAGGGCGCCGAGGCATACAATCACGGTCATGGGCGCGAAGATCAGCAGATGCACCCACATCGGCGGCTCGTAGGACAGTTCGACCCACAGCGCCATGCCAAGCACGATAAAGCCTGCGAAGAGCGTCACGAAAACCGCTGGGCCATCGCCCGCGTCCGCGAACGACAGATCGAGCCCGCAATGGTCGCACGCCGGCGCAACGGACAGGAAACCCTTGAACAAGCGGCCTTCCCCGCATCGCGGGCAGCGGCCGGCCAGTCCGGTCGAGTAGGGGGATTGCGGGGGAAAGTTTTCGTTCATCTGTTCATGTCCTTGGGCTCAAGTCCTTGGGGCTCAAGTCCTTGGGCTCATGTCCTCGGGAACGAAAAAGGGGCGGCCGTCGGCCGCCCCTGAAGCCAGCAGGCAGCGGCCCGTCAGTGCGCGGCGACCACAGCGCCCATATTGCCCCACACGTAGATGGCGGCGAAGAGAAACAGCCACACCACGTCGACGAAGTGCCAGTACCAGGCAGCGAACTCGAAACCGAGATGCTGCTTGGGCGTGAAATGGCCCATGTAGACGCGCGCCAGGCAGACAGCGAGGAAGATCGTGCCGACCAGAACGTGGAAACCGTGGAAGCCGGTCGCCATGAAGAACGTGGAGCCATAGAGCGAATTTCTGAACGCGAACGGCGCCACCATGTACTCGTAGGCCTGCACCCCGCTGAACACTGCGCCGAGCACGATCGTGAGGATGAGTCCCTTCTTCAAGCCTTCCCGGTCGCCGTGAAGCAACGCATGATGCGCCCACGTGATGGTGGTGCCTGAGGTGAGCAGGATCAGAGTGTTCAGCAGCGGCAGATGCCAGGCGTCGAAGACCTCAATGCCCTTGGGCGGCCAGATGCCGCCGGTGTACTGGACGCGGGCTTCCTGAATCGCCTCGTTGGCGAAGAGGCTGGCGTCGAAGAACGCCCAGAACCACGCGACGAAGAACATGACCTCCGAGGCGATAAAAAGGATCATGCCGTAGCGATGATGAATCTGCACCACGCGCGTGTGGTAGCCGCTCTGCGCTTCGCGGACCACGTCGGTCCACCACGCGGCCATAGTGTAGAGAATGCCAAGGAAGCCCGCGCCAAAAAGGTAGGGCCCCACCTGCATGCCAAAGATCGGCATGCTCTTCATCCACGAGATCGCGCCGACGGCAGTGATGAACGCGGCAATGGAGCCGATGAGCGGCCACGGGCTCGGCTCTACCAGGTGGTAGTCGTGATTGGGTTTCGAGTGGCCGTCAGCCATGTCCTACCTCGTTCGTCGTTCGGACCGCGCGTCTCGCACGGCCGCCCCCGGGGGCGTTTCGCCATCCGCCGCGCCCGTTGTCAAGGCGGCGGAAATTCATGCGCCCTTTACAGGCGCGGTTTGCTCTCACCCAACGCCGCTGCGAGGGGCTTCGGATTCTTTACAGACATGAACGTGTACGACAGCGTGACGCTGTGCATCCGCTTCAGGGTTTCCTGTTTTTCCAGCGCCGGATCGAGGAAGAACACGACCGGCATGTCCATGCTCTCGCCCGCGCCGAGCGTCTGCTCCGTGAAGCAGAAACATTGGATCTTGTTGAAATAGCCGCCGAACTGATCGGGCGTGACGTTGAATGTCGCCATCCCGGTCTGCGCCGTGTTCGACCGATTGGTCACGCGGTAGAAAACGGTCTTCGTTTCGCCGGTCTGCACACGAACGGAGTTGACTTCAGGCTCGAACGTCCAGTTGAGGCCGGCGCCGACGTTCGCGTCAAACGACACGCGGATCGTGCGCTCGCCGCGAATGGCTGGCGCACTGTCGGCGACCATGGGCGTGCCGCCAAATCCGGTCATCCGGCAGAACATGTCGTAAAGCGGCACCGCCGCGAAACTCATTCCCAGCATGAAAAACGCGCCGCAAGCCACGGCCACGGCCGTGCGCTTGTGATTGCGCGGTGTCGTCGCGTGGGGTTTGCGGTTTGCCGATTCGCTCATCCCGCAGCTCCTAGATCCCAGGCCGGACGACAACGCCAACGCCGAGTTTGGCGATGGTCACGACGTAGAAAAGGACGATCAGAAAGCAAATGCCAATCGCGATGGCGACGTTGCGCGACCGGCGGCTCTTCGCCTCCTCAGGCGTGAGACGTCGTCCGGGCTCGTGCGCGCCCTGTGGTTGATCGCCCTGCTTATCGTTCACTGCAAACGAGCCTTCCATGCCGCGTCTCAGCCAAACACCGCGCCGAACGCCCGGACCAGCATTTGTGCTGGGCCGTTTTCGGCGACAATCGTCAGGAAGAGCGCAAAGAGATAGAGGATCGAAAATCCAAACAGCGACATGGACGCCTTGCGGGCGCTCGCGTCATCGGTGTCGCGCAGCACGCGCCATGCATACCAAATCATGCCCGCGCCGCCGGCCATCGCGATCACGCCGTAGACGATGGAGGCGAACCCCATGGCCCAGGGCAGAACGCCAACGGGCGCCAGGAGGATCGAGTAAACCAGAATTTCAATTCGCGTGCGGCGTTCGCCCTTGGCGTTGGGCATCATCGGCACGCCGGCGCGCGCGTATTCGTCGCTCTTTACAAGCGCGAGCGCCCAGAAGTGCGGCGGCGTCCAGATGAAAATGATGGCGAACAGAACAAGCGACTCAATCGACACCGAGCCGGTTACGGCTGCGTATCCCACCACCGGCGGGAAGGCGCCTGCCGCGCCGCCGATCACGATGTTCTGCGGCGTCCAGCGCTTCAGCCACATCGTGTAGACGACAGCGTAGAAAAAGATCGTGAAGGCGAGCAGCGACGCCGCCAGCCAGTTCGACACAACGCCCAGCGTTAAGACAGACAGCACCGACAGAACGAGGCCAAACGACAACGCCTCACCTGCCGCGACGCGACCGGACGGAACGGGACGAGTCTTCGTGCGCGTCATCAACGCGTCAATGTCGGCGTCGTACCACATGTTGAGAGCGCCCGAGGCGCCCGCGCCCACCGCAATGGCGAGCAGGGAGGCGAACGCCAGCACGGGATGCGCCGGGGCAGGCGACACCATCATCCCAGCGAGAGCCGTGAGCACGACGAGCGACATGACGCGCGGCTTCAGCAACGCGAAGAAATCGCGCGGCTCGGCGAGCGAAAGACGCGCCTGATCGGTGAAATCGTTTTGTCCGGTGACGAAACTCATCGTCTCTCGCAAACCTGCTGGTTGGCCGCGCGTCGCCGCGCTGGTGTGGAGCCCTCTTTGGAAAAGCGCGCCCAGTCGCTTTTCGAAGGAAGGCTCCGGCGGCCGTGGCCGCCGGAGTGTTGAACCTTAGTGGTTCGAGCCCGTGATGCGTGGCAGGGTCTCGTACTGGTGGAACGGCGGAGGCGAGGACAGCGTCCACTCCAGCGTCGTGGCGCCGGGGCCCCACGGATTGTCGCCAGCGAGGCGCTTCTTCGCGTAGGCTTCCCACACGATGTAGATGAACAGAAGCGCGCCGAAGCCCGAGATATACGAGCCATAGGACGACACCTGGTTCCACAGCAGGAAGGCGTCGGGATAATCGACATAGCGGCGCGGCATGCCCGCAAGACCAAGGAAGTGCTGCGGGAAGAAGGTCAGGTTCACGCCAACGAACATGATCCAGAAGTGCGCCTTGCCGAGGCCCTCATTGTACATGTAGCCCGACATCTTCGGGAACCAGTAATAGAAGCCCGCAAACATCGCGAACACCGCACCCAGCGACAGCACGTAATGGAAGTGCGCCACCACGTAATACGTGTCGTGGAAGTGGCGGTCGATGCCCGCGTTCGCCAGTACGACGCCGGTCACGCCGCCGATGGTGAACAGGAAGATGAATCCCACCGCCCACAGCATCGGCGTGCGGAACGACACAGAGCCGCCCCACATCGTCGCGATCCAGGAGAAGATCTTCACGCCCGTCGGCACCGCGATGACCATGGTCGCGAACACGAAATAACGCTGCGTGTTGAGCGACAGCCCGACCGTGTACATGTGGTGCGCCCACACGACAAAGCCGACTGCGCCGATCGCCACCATCGCGTAGGCCATGCCGAGGTAACCGAACACGGGCTTGCGCGAGAAGGTCGAGATGATGTGGCTGATGATGCCGAAGCCTGGCAGAATCAGGATGTACACTTCCGGGTGACCGAAGAACCAGAACAGATGCTGGAACAGGATCGGGTCGCCGCCGCCAGCCGGATCAAAGAAGGCCGTACCGAAGTTGCGGTCCGTCAGCAGCATCGTAATGGCGCCCGCGAGAACCGGCAGCGACAACACGAGCAGGAAGGCCGTGATCAGCACCGACCACGCGAACAGCGGCATGCGATGCAGGGTCATGCCCGGCGCGCGCATGTTGAAGATCGTCGTGATGAAGTTGATCGCGCCCAGGATCGACGAAGCGCCGGCCAGATGCAGCGCCAGAATGATGAAGTCCATCGACGGGCCGGGGTGGCCAGCGTTGGACGACAGCGGGGGATACATCACCCATCCGCCACCAAAACCTTGCATGCCGGGCGGGCCTTCGACGAACATCGAGCAGACGAGCAGCAGGAAAGCGGCGGGCAACAGCCAGAACGAGATGTTGTTCATCCGCGGGAATGCCATGTCGGGCGCGCCGATCATGAGCGGCACGAACCAATTGCCGAAGCCGCCAATCAGCGCGGGCATGACCATGAAGAAGATCATGATCACGCCGTGCGCCGTGATGAACACGTTATACATGTGCTTGGCGGCGTCGAGCGAGCCGTCGCCAGCCAGAATGCTGGAGATCCAGGGGAAGACGCCCACGCCGGTGCCTGCCAGCTCCATGCGCATCGCAATCGACATCGCGCCGCCGATGAGGCCCGCGAAGACCGCGAAGTACAGGTAGAGCGTGCCGATATCCTTGTGGTTGGTCGAATACATGTAGCGGCGCCAGCCCGTCGGAATGCCGTGGGCCTGGTCGTCGTGATGGGCCGCTGCGTTCGTTGCCATCTCGTTATTCCTCAGACTGGATTCGTTTGTCAGCGGGTTGCGGCGGCGTCGGCGACGCGCAGCGGCTCGGCGCCGGTGGAGGCGAACTGCTTGGCGGCGCTGGCGAGCCACGCCTTGTAGGCGTCCTCACTCACCACACGCACGACGATCGGCATGTAGGCGTGGTCCTTGCCGCACAATTCGGAACACTGGCCGTAGTAAACGCCTTCGCGCTCCGCGCGGAACCAGGTCTCGTTCAGCCGGCCGGGGATCGCGTCAATACGCACGCCCAGGTTCGGCAGGGCGAAGCCGTGAATGATGCCGACGACATCGGCCGTTACTTGCACGCGGATGTTCTTGTTCACAGGAACAACCGCCTCGTTGTCGACGTCCAGAAGACGGAGCTTGCCAGCCGCAAGCGTGTCCTGATCGAGCAGGCGCGACTGGAACTCGAAACCGCCGCCTTCCTCTTTCGGATAGGTCCACGTCCATGCCCACGACGAGTTGCCGGTCACCTTCACCGTCACGTCAGCCTCAGGCAGCGTGAGCTGGTGATTCAGCAAACGGAAGGACGGAATGGCGATAACCAGCAGAATCACAACCGGGATGATGGTCCATGCGACCTCGAGGCCGGTGTGATGGGTCGTGCGCGAAGCCGTCGTATTGGCCTTCTCGTTGAACTTGTTCACAACAATGACGATGAGCGCCAGAACGAACAGGCTGATCGCCGTGATGATCGGCAGGAGGATGGCGTCATGGAAAAACACCATCTCGCGCATGATCGGGCTGGCCGCTTCCGGCATTCCCAACTGGCCAGGGCGCGGCGCGCCGACAAATTGCGCGGAGGCGACGCCTGCAAGGGCCGCCCATGTGACAATCGCCGCACCGGCGGTGGAAAGGATGCGCCGGGCGCTGGCGCCCTTTGACTTGAAAAGCATGAACACGTCGCTCCCGCTCGCCTTTCTGATGAACGGCCCCCTAGCCGTCCACGCGCGGCCATTTGCGTATGGTCCGCCGCGTCCCGTTCCAACCATAAAGCCGCCATGAGCGCAACACAGCCGTTCGCCGTGATCTATGCGGCATAAGGGCGCGTAACTCTACTGATACCCCTCCCAAGACGCCAATTTGCCTCGCCAATTTGCCAAGCGCCCCATTCCGTCCATAAATTCGGGCGATGCGATTCGGTCGAAAAAACCACAATCGTCGGCGCGTCGCGGTCCCACAACCGCCTCGCCATCGTCGGCAAGACGAACCTACGGAGACGACATGCGCCTGCTTTCGAAGAACCCGCTTGGAGCGTTGAGCCGCCGATTGGCCACGCTTGCGCCTGTCGTGGGAGCGTTGCTGCTCGCCGGCGCCGTCCAGCAGGCGGATGCGCAAGTGCAGGTTCGGGGAAAGTTTGGCGATTGGGAGATGCGGTGTGAGACGCCGCCGGGCGCCAGCCGCGAGCAATGCGCGATCATTCAGTCGGTCGCGTCCGAAGAGAAGCCCAACATGAACCTTGTGGTTATCGTGTTGAAAACCGCGGACAACAAGTCCCGGCTTTTGCGAGTGATCGCTCCGCTTGGCGTTCTGCTGCCCGCAGGTCTGGGCCTGAACGTCGACGGTGCGGACAAGGGCCGCGCGGGCTTCGTGCGGTGCCTGCCCTCGGGCTGCGTCGCCGAGGTCGTGATGGACGATAAGTTGCTGGAAGAGTTGGGCGTCGGCAAGGTGGCGACCTTCATCGTCTTCGAAACGCCCGAGCAGGGAACGGGCATTCCGCTCACCCTGGCGGGTTTCGGCGAGGGCTTCGGCAAGCTGCCCTGATCAGGTTGCTTGATTAGGCTTGGGGCCCGCTGGCGCGATGTCGCCTGCTGGTATAGGTTCCGCCACGCTGTTGCGGCGTACGGGAGGCCGTCGGGGTTCCAACGGGAGCGTCGGCCGTATGGAGTTTTCGAATGCGTCAGGGAATTTCGCGTTTTGCCGCCCTCTCAAAAGGGCCGGTCGCCCTTGTGGCCCTTCTGGCTCTCTCGGGATGCGGCGGCGGCAGTTACGTCGGTTCCCTTTTTGGCTCTGGTTCATCAACGCCTTCCACCCCCACGCAGCCAGTGGCCAGCGGGCAGGCGCCCGCAGACGGCGCTACCCAATCTGCAGTGCTGCCAATTTTTAGAGCCACCGGCCCGACCGAACTGATGTGCCCGTTTGTCGATGTTCGCGAAGGCGCCGCCGCCCATCGCGTTTACGCGGGCCCGCCCTCGAACGCGAACGTCCGCTACCAGTATTCCATGGGCGAAATCGCTCGCGAGTGCCGCATGTCCGGCAACCAGATCGTCCTGAAAATGGGCGTTGAAGGCCGGGTGCTGCTGGGGCCGGCCGGATCGCCGGGCTCTTTCACTGTGCCTGTGTCGATCGCCGTACGTGACGAGAAAACCAGGCAATATGTCGCCAATCGCACCTACCGGGTCGCAGCCAGCATCGCGCAAGGCGCCGCGAACACGTCGTTCGCGGTCGTGTCCGAGGAAATCGCGATTCCCTTCAAGGGTCTGGCGGCCAACGATGATTACACCGTTTACGTGGGCTTTGACGGCGCCTCGGCAGCGACCGGAACACAGCCCTCGCGTCGACGTCGCTGAACCGGCGCTCGTCGTCGCCTGTGGAACGCTGCCTAACGCCGCTTGACTTGGCGCCTGCAGCATCTAGTTTCCACACCGTCAGACCAAGACCCACTGCGGAAGAGACCGGCGCACGCTAGCGTCGGCGCCGAAGGCGCAACCGCCCCGGAAACGCTCAGGCAAAATGGACCGCAGCGGGATGACACTCTGGAAAGCGGCTTAGCGCTCTCGCGGCGCTAGCCCACCGACGGGCGTAACTGCGCTCCTTTCTTCAAGGAATGCGCGGGAAATCTCTCAGGTCCCGGGACAGAGGGGGCGCGGACAGACGGCTTCGCATGCGCGGAGCGCGCCTGATTCGCGGCCTCCATGCGCGCCCGGGCGACCTGATGTCTGACTCAAAATCCAGCACGCAAGAGATCGATCCCCCTCTCGCCCTCACGCCGCTGCACGCGATGCACGTCGCGCTCGGCGCGCGCATGGCGCCGTTCGCCGCATATGACATGCCGGTGCAATATCCGCTCGGCATTCTGGGCGAGCACAAATGGACGCGCGAAAGCGCGGGCCTCTTCGATGTGTCCCACATGGGGCAGGTAATTCTGGAAGGCGCGGGCGCAGCCGCCGCGCTTGAAACCCTGCTGGCGGCTGACATCATCGGCCTTGCCGAATATCGCACACGCTATTCGCAATTCCTCAACGCGGACGGCGGCATCCTCGATGACCTGATGGCGACGCGACTGCCTTCGCGCGAGGCTGGCGTGGATCGTCTGTTTCTTGTCGTCAACGCGGCTTGCAAGCATGCCGACGTTGCGCACTTGCGCGCAAACCTCTCTGGCGTTTCGATCACCACGGTTGATAACCGCGCGCTGCTCGCCATTCAAGGGCCGAAGGCTGCGGAGGTCGTCGCGGGCTTCATCCCCGGCGTTGAACTGCTGCCCTTCATGGGCTTCCTCGAGACCGCTTACGAAGGCGCCGATATTTTCGTCTCGCGCTCGGGCTACACCGGGGAGGACGGATTCGAAATCTCGCTTCCTCCCGCCACCGGCGTGCAGTTTGCGCAGGCGCTTCTCGCCGATCAGCGCGTCAAGCCGATTGGACTTGGCGCCCGCGATTCGCTGCGGCTGGAAGCAGGCTTGTGCCTCTACGGGCATGACATCGACGAGACGACATCGCCAGTGGAAGGCGGCCTCACATGGTCCATCGGCAAGCGGCGTCGCGCTGATGGCGGCTTTCCTGGCTTTGAGCGTATTGCGCACGAGTTGAAAAACGGCCCCTCGCGCAAGCGTGTTGGCCTTCTGCTTGATGGCCGCCAGCCCGCGCGAGAAGGCGCCGAAATCGCGGACGAGAACGGCGCCGTCATTGGCAAGATCACCTCTGGCGGATTCGCGCCGAGTCTCGATCGCGCAATCGCCATGGGCTACGTCGCCGCCTCGCACGCGGCGCCTGGCGCGAAACTCAACGCGCTGGTGCGGGGCAAGCCGCTGTCCGCAAGCGTCGTCCCCTTTCCCTTCTTTCCCCACCGTTATGTTCGCTAAAGAGGACTTCGCCATGTCGACCATTCGTTACACGAAGGATCACGAATACATCAGCGTCGATGGCGACGTCGCCATTGTAGGCATCACCGATTACGCGCAGGCGCAGCTGGGCGATGTGGTGTTTGTCGAACTGCCTACGATGGGCAAAAGCTTCAAGAAAGGCGAGCAGGCCGCTGTCGTGGAAAGCGTGAAGGCCGCGAGCGAAGTATACGCGCCTGTCTCGGGCGAAGTGGTCGAGATCAACAGCGAACTCGAAGGCGCGCCGGCGCTCGTCAACGAAGATTCCGTCGGTAAAGGCTGGTTCGTAAAATTGCGCATCACCGATCAGGGCGAACTTGGCGCTCTCATGGATGAAGCCGCCTACGCCGATTACCTCAAGACGCTCGACTGATTGCGGCTGGCCCGCGACGAAGGAAATCAAATGCGCTATCTGCCTCTGACGCCCGATGACCGCGCCGACATGCTCGCGCGCATTGGCGCCGAAAACATCGACGCGCTGTTCGCCGCCGTGCCCGCCGACAAATTGTTGCAGGCGCCGCCCGATCTGCCGCGCCACAAGAGCGAGATGGAAGTCGAGCGCATGTTGTCGCGCATGGCGGCGCGCAATGTGTCCGCGGGCTCCGTTCCCTTCTTCGTGGGCGCGGGCGCCTACAAGCATCATGTGCCTGCGAGCGTGGATCATCTCATCCAGCGTTCGGAATTTTTGACAAGCTACACGCCCTATCAGCCGGAGATTTCGCAGGGCACGTTGCAGATGCTGTTCGAGTTCCAGACGCAGGTGGCCAACCTCACCGGCATGGAAGTCGCGAACGCTTCTATGTACGACGGTTCAACGGGTTGCGGCGAAGCCGCGCTGATGGCGCATCGCATCACGCGCCGCCGCAAGGCTGTTTTGTCCGGCGGTCTGCATCCGCACTATGCGGACGTTGTGCGCTCGCTCTCCCAGATGACTGGCGACAACGTCGTCTCGATGCCTGCAGACGCGCGCGCGAACGAAGACCTGCTTTCACAGATCGACGACAGCGTGTCCTGCGTCATCGTGCAATCGCCCGACGTGTTCGGCAATCTGCGCGACCTGAAGCCGATCGCCGACGCGTGCCACGCCAAAGGCGCGTTGCTGATTGCGGTGTTCACGGAAGTTGTGTCGCTTGGCCTCATCGAGCCGCCGGGCGCGATGGGCGCGGACATTGTTGTTGGCGAAGGCCAGTCGATCGGCAACGGGCTTATTTTTGGCGGCCCGTATGTGGGGCTTTTTGCGACGAAGCAGAAATATCTGCGCCAGATGCCCGGCCGCATCGCGGGCGAGACGGTGGACGCGGAAGGCAAGCGCGGCTGGGTGCTCACGCTTTCCACGCGCGAACAGCACATCCGCCGCGAGAAGGCGACGTCGAACATCTGCACCAATTCAGGCCTGTGCGCGTTGGCTTTCTCGATTCACATGACGCTGCTCGGCGAAACAGGCCTGCGCCGTCTCGCGCGCCTCAATCACGCCAACGCGGTGAAGCTCGCCGATGCGCTGACAGCTGCGGGCGTCGAAGTCGTCAACGACACCTTCTTCAACGAATTCACCGTGCGCGTGAAGGGCGACGCCACCGCGCTTGTCGAGCGCATGGCGGCGCAGGGCGTGCTTGGCGGCGTGCCCGCCTCGCGCCTGTCGCCGAATGCGGGCGTCGATGATCTGCTCATCATCGCCAGCACGGAAGTGAACACGGACGAAGATCGCGCCGCGCTCGTCGCCGCGCTAAAGCAGTAGGGGGCACGACATGCTGAACAATCAAGGCCGACCCACGCAGCCCGTTGAAGCCGTCGCGCCGCACGTGCGCAAGACATTCACCGGTCATCGCGCACTTGCGATGGAAGAAGGGCTGATTTTCGAGATCGGCCGCGCCGAAGTGACCGGCGTCGATGTTGACGACGCGGGTGAATTCACGCCGCGCCTCGGCAAGCTTGAACGCACCACGCCCATCGATCTGCCGGGCCTCTCCGAGCCGGAGGCGATGCGCCATTACGTGCGCCTGTCGCAGAAAAATTACGCCATCGACCTCGGGCTCTATCCGCTCGGCTCGTGCACGATGAAGCACAACCCGCGGCTCAATGAGCGCATGGCGCGCTTGCCAGGCTTTGGCGACATTCATCCGTTGCAACCTGTCTCGACCGTGCAGGGCGCGCTCGAACTCATCGACACGCTTGCTGATTGGCTTACCGAGATGACGGGCGCGTCCGCCGTCGCAATGTCGCCAAAAGCCGGCGCGCACGGCGAAGCGTGCGGCATGATGGCGATCAAGGCTGCGCTGGAAGCGCGCGGCGAAGGCGCACAGCGCCGCGTCGTGCTGGTGCCCGAAAGCGCGCATGGCACAAACCCCGCAACAGCTGCGCTCATCGGCTACGACGTGCGCCCGATCCCCGCGCGCGACGACGGCACAGTGAGCGTTGAGGCGGCGCAGGCCGCGCTCGGCCCCGAGGTCGCCGCGCTGATGCTGACGAACCCCAACACCTGCGGCCTGTTCGAGCCGGAGGTCGTTGCGATTGCGCAAGCTGTGCATGCAGCCGGCGCGTATTTTTATTGCGACGGCGCTAATTTCAACGCCATTGTCGGCAAGGTGCGTCCGATGGATCTGGGCGTCGACGCCATGCATATCAACCTGCACAAGACCTTCTCGACGCCCCACGGCGGCGGCGGTCCCGGCGCCGGCCCGGTTGTGCTGTCGGCGGCGCTCGCGCCCTTTGCGCCTGTGCCCTTCATTCGCAAGGACGCGGACAAATTCGCGTTTGTCGAACATGCGGAAGGCACGCAAAGCTTCGGCCGCATGACCGCCTTCCACGGCCAGATGGGCATGTTTGTGCGCGCCATGTCTTACATGCTGTCTCATGGCGGCGACGGCATCCGTCAGGCGTCGGAAGATGCGGTGCTCAACGCTAATTATATTCGCGTCTGCTTGTCGGATGTGATGTCCGCGCCCTTTGGCGACAAGCCGTGCATGCACGAAGCGCTGTTCGATGATCGCTGGCTCAAGGGCACGGGCGTCACCACTCTCGATTTCGCCAAGGCGATGATCGATGAGGGCTATCATCCGATGACGATGTATTTCCCGCTCGTCGTTCACGGCGCAATGCTGATCGAGCCGACGGAATCAGAGAGTAAGGCCTCGCTCGATCTTTTCATCATGGCGCTGCGCGATCTCGCCTTCAGCGTGCAGAAGGGCGAGACGGAGCGCTTCTCTGGCGCGCCGTATTATTCGCCGCGCCGCAGGCTGGACGAAACCCGCGCCGCCCGCACGCCCGTGTTGCGCTGGACAAAGCGCAAGCCGATTCCGGCGGCGAACCAGATCGCTGCGGAGTAGGGGCGTGTGGGGGTGGCGCTCTCTCGCGTCACCCCACATCAATCACAACGCGCCCGCGCACCTTGCCCGCGATGATGTCGCGCGCGGCGTCCATCACTTGATCGAAGGGCATACGCGTCGTCATCGCCTTCAGCACGTTGCGGTCAAGATCTGACGCAAGACGCGTCCATGCCGCGAGGCGCTGCGCCATCGGGCACATCACGCTGTCGATGCCGAGCAATGAAACGCCGCGCAAGATGAAGGGCGCCACGCTGCCGGGCAGATCGAGCCCCTGCGCGTTGCCGCACGCGGCCACCGCGCCGTGCATCTTCGTTTGCGCCAGCACATTGGCGAGCGTGTGCGAACCCACCGTGTCCACCCCCGCCGCCCAGCGCGCCTTGCCCAGCGCTTTGCCGGGGCTGGAAAGCTCCGCGCGGTCGATGATTTCGTCAGCGCCGATGCCCTTGAGATAGTCCGCCTCGTGAGGCCGACCGGTGGAGGCGATGACATGCCACCCGGCCTTCTTGAGCAGCGCCACGGCGACCGAGCCGACGCCGCCCGCCGCGCCTGTGACGACAACGGCTCCGTCAGTGGGCTTCACGCCAAAGCGCTCAAGCGCCTGCACGCTCAGCATCGCGGTGAAACCTGCTGTGCCGATGGCCATGGCGTCATCAAGGCCAAGCCCTTCCGGCAGGGGCACGAGCCATTCGGACTTCACCCGCGCCTTTTGTGCAAAGCCGCCGAGGTGTCCTTCGCCGACGCCATAGCCAGTCAGCAAAACCTTGTCGCCGGGCTTGAACTGCGGCGAAGATGAATTTTCAACGACGCCTGAAAAGTCGATGCCCGGGATCAGCGGAAAGCGTCGCGCGATGGGCGCTTTACCGGTGATCGCAAGCCCGTCCTTGTAGTTCACCGTCGTGTGCTTGATGGCGACGTCAACGTCGCCCTCCATCAACTCGGTTTCGTCGAAGTCCGCCCATTGGGCGCTGGTTCCATTGTCAGTCTTGTAGATGCGAACGGCGCGAAACGTGGACATGGCAAGCCTCCCGGTGAGTGTTCTAAATCCTGTAGTGACAAGCCTCGCCGTGCTCAAGCGCGCCTTTCGGCGGGCTCACGCAGGCGCGGCGGCTACGCGTTTTGGCGCGGGCTTCTCGACGATGGGCAGCGTGATGAGCGCGGACGCCACGCCAAAGAAGATCGAGAGATACCAGCTGGCGTCATAGGAGCCGAATTGTTCGCGCAGCACGCCGCCCAGCAGCACGCCCAGAAATCCGCCGATCTGGTGCGAGCAGAACGCGAAGCCGTAGAGCATGCCGAAGTTTCCGGCCCCGAACATCTGGTTCACCATCGCCGACGTCGGCGGCAGCGTGGACAGCCAGAGCAGGCCGCTCAACGCGCCAAACATGTAGGCGTTGAAGGGCGATGGCGGCAGCATGATGAAGACGAGCGTCAGCATCGCCCGCGCGAAATAGATGAAGGACAGCACATAGCGGCGCGGCGCCCATGAACACATCCAGCCCGAAAAGATCGAGCCGAACACATTGAACAGGCCGACGAACGCGAAGGCCCAGTAACCAACCTGCGGCGTGAGGCCGGATTCAACGATGTAACGCTGAAAGTGCACAGTGATGAATTGCAGCTGGAAACCGCAGGTGAAAAAGCCCACCACCACGAGCACGTAAGAGCGGTGCGAGAACGCTTCGCGCAGCGTCGCCATCACGCCCAGCGTCTCATCCCCCGCCGCCTTGTTGGTCTCCGCCAGCGGTTTGCTTGCTATGAACCAGCCCAGCGGCACGATGAGCGTGACCATGACCGCGAAAACGAGGCACGCCGTCTGCCAGCCGAAATTGTCGATCAGCGCGCCGCTCACCGGCGAGAACACGAATTGCCCGAAGGAGGCCGACGCGGTGACAAGTCCGAACGAAAATGCTCGCCATTGCGGCGGCACAATCTTGCCAAAGCCCGAGACAACGAGGTTCAGCGAGCAGCCCGATAGCCCAGCCCCACAAGCACGCCCACCGTGAAGGTGAATGTCGCCGGTGTCGTGGAATAGGCCATGAGGCCGACGCCGAGCGCATAAAGCGCGCCGCCGCTGGCCAGCACGCGCATAGTGCCCACACGGTCGGCAATGGCGCCCGCGACGGGCTGAAACAGGCCCCATAAAAGATTCTGCAACGCAAACGCGAATGCGTAAGTCTGCGTGCTCCAGCCATATGTCTCCAGCACCGGCAATTGCAGCGCGCCAGCGGCCGAGCGCGGTCCCCACGTGATCATCGCGATCAGGCAGCCCGCGATAATCGCGATCTCGGGCGGGATGCGGCGCACGGCGCCAGCCGCTTTCGTCATGCGTTTCCTCGAGTTTTTTCTTGGCTTCAGGCCGCGACGGCAGCCGGTCGATGAACGGGCTTTTCAATGATCGGCAGATTGATCAGCGCGGACGCCACGCCAAGCGCAATCGAAAGGTACCAGACGATGTCGTAGGAGCCCGTGCTTTCGCGCAGCACGCCCGCCAGCATCAGGCCAATGAAGCCGCCGACCTGATGGCTGAGGAACGCAAAGCCGTAAAGCATCGAAAAATGCTTCGTGCCGAACATGATGCCGATGAGGCCTGACGTGGGCGGAACGGTCGAAAGCCACAGCAGGCCGGTGAAAATGCCGAACGCGAACGCCGAGAATGGCGTGATGGGAAGCATGATGAACGCCAGCGTCACGAACGCGCGCGACAGATAGATGAAGCTCAAAATGTATCGCTTCGGCATCTTGTCGCCCAGATAGCCGGAGGTGAGCGAGCCAACGATGTTGAAAATGCCGACAAGGGCAAACGCCCAATAGCCGAAGTGTGCCGGCAAGCCCGCTTCTACAACGTAACGCTGAAAATGAACCGTCACGAAGGCGAGCTGGAAGCCGCACGTGAAGAAGCCCAGCACCAGCAACAAATAGGAGCGGTGCGCGAATGCTTCCGTAATGGCTTCGCGAAACGATTGCTTGGGCGCATCGCCCGCTTGCGGCGTTGTCACGCCATCATTGCGTGTGGCGAGCGCCCAGGACAGCGGAATGCAAAGCAGGATGATCGCGGAGAAGACGAAAACGGTCGTCATCCACCCATTGGCCGCGATCATCGAGCCGGCGAACGGCGAGAACAGAAACTGGCCAAATGACCCAGCCGCCGTGCCAAGCCCGAACGCGAACGAACGGCGCTGGGGCGGCAACAATTTCGAGAACGCGCCAATGACGAGGTTGAACGAGCAGGCCGAAATGCCCAGCCCCAGCAACACGCCAGCGGTGAGCGTGAACGAGAGCGGCGTGGAGGCCCACGCCATCAGCGAAAGTCCAAGGGCATAGAAGATCGCCCCAAACGTCAGGACGCGGCCGGTGCCATACTTGTCGGCAAACGCGCCCGCGAAGGGCTGGCCCAAGCCCCAGAACAGATATTGCAGCGCCATGGCGAACGAAAACACGTCGCTGCCCAGCTCGAAATCGCCCAGAATGGGAAGCTGAAACTGGCCCACGGCGGAGCGGGGCCCGAACGTGATGACCGCGATAAGACACCCGGCGATGACGACCACCTCGGGAGGGAACTTCGATCGACGTGTCTGTCCCGCCGAGGGTATTCCGGCCATTCCCCTGCTCCCGCGATGCAAAGCGCGCGTCCTTGCGCAATTTGCCGCACCATAGCGGGGCCACTTGCCGACGGCCAATCCGATTTTGCATGGCTCTCATGCGCGAGCGCATAATGCCGGGCTGATTCTCATACGGGGCGGCTATTCGCCCAAATGGACTCCATGGCCATCCGTCGTCTCGATCCTGTGCTCGTTGACCGCATCGCCGCTGGCGAAGTTGTGGAGCGTCCGGCGTCGGCGGTGAAGGAACTTGTGGAGAACGCGCTGGACGCAGGCGCCCGGCGCATAGACGTCGTCATTGAGGACGGCGGGCGCCGACTCATCCGCGTTACCGATGACGGGGCGGGCATGGACGCGGATGATCTGCAACTTGCGGTGGACCGTCATGCGACGTCGAAGATTCCCGACAGCGATTTGTCACGCATCGCCACGCTCGGGTTTCGCGGCGAGGCGCTGCCCTCCATCGGCTCTGTCTCCGGCCTCGACATCGTGTCGCGTCCGCCCGGCGCGGCGCAGGCGCACCGCATCCGCGTCGATCAGGGCCGCAAGCATCCCGTGACGCCTGCCGCTCATCCCTTCGGCACACGCGTGGAGGTGCGCGATCTGTTTTCCGCCACGCCCGCGCGGCTGAAGTTCTTGAAAAGCCCGCGCGCCGAGGCGCAGGCGGTCGCCGACGTCGTGCGGCGCCTTGCTATGGCCAATCCGCATGTGCGGTTTGCGCTGGGGGGCGACAACCTTTCTGGCTTCGACTGGACCGCCTGCGCGCAAGATGCTGAGGGACTGGCCGCGCGCCTTGCGCAGGCGATGGGGGCGGAGTTTCGCGAAAATTCGCTGCGCGTGGATGCTCAGCGCGAGGGCGTGGGCCTTGCGGGGTTCGCGGGCCTGCCGACGTGGCATCGCGCCAATGCGTTGCAGCAATATCTCTTCGTCAACGGCCGGCCCGTGCGCGACAAGCTTCTCCACGGCGCGGCGCGCGGCGCCTACATGGATTATCTGCCGGGCGACCGCCATCCTTCGCTTGCGCTGTATCTTGATCTCGACCCGCGCGAAGTGGACGTGAATGTGCATCCCGCCAAGGCCGAAGTGCGCTTTCGCGATCCCGGCCTTGTGCGCGGGCTTATCGTGGGCGCGCTGAAGCAAACGCTGGCCGGCGCAATGCATCGCAGCGCATCGTCGGGCGTCGATGGTTTGGGCGCGATGTCTGCGCGCAACGCCGCGCAGCCTTTCATGCGCACGGGCTGGCGCCCCGCCGCGCCCGGCAATTGGGATTGGCGGGCCTCGCCTTCCGCGCCAATTTCCGGCGGGCTCGCGGAGACTGGGGCGCAAGGGTTTTTGCATGAGCCGCCATCGGCTGACGCACGTGCCCACGCCATGCCCATCGAACCGCAGACGCTTGAGGCGCCACTGGGCGCCGCGCGCGCGCAGGTGCACGATAATTACATCATCGCGCAGACGCGCGACGGCATGGTGATCGTCGATCAGCACGCCGCGCACGAGCGTCTTGTCTATGAAAAGCTGAAACGCCAGCGCGCGGAAAATGGCGTTGCGCGCCAGATGCTGCTCATTCCAGTTGTCATAGATCTTCCCGCCGCCGACATTGAGCGGCTCATGGACAATGGCGAGGCGCTGGCGCAATCAGGCCTTGTGATCGAAAAATTTGGCCCCGGCGCCATCGCTGTAAGCGAAGCGCCCGCGCTGATCGGCAAGGGCGATCTTGCAGCCATCGTGCGCGATGTCGCGGACGCGCTCGCTGATGAATCGCCGTCAGCGCCGCTGGAGCGTCGTCTCGATCAGGTGATGGCGACTATGGCCTGTCACCATTCCGTCCGCTCGGGCCGCAGACTCACCGTTGAAGAAATGAATGCGCTGCTGCGCGAAATGGAATCGACGCCCGGCTCAGGCCAGTGCAACCACGGCCGCCCAACCTATGTGGAATTGAAGCTGGCGGACGTGGAACGGCTGTTCGGTCGCCGGTAATTTCTCAAGCGCTCGCAAGACTATTACTGATCTGCTCACGCAGCGAGGGCGGCGCGCGCTTGACGCGTTTTGGCTTTGGACCTTTTGCGGTCTCCGCAAGACTGCACCGCAGGAATGCAAGAACCGCTGCTTCCTCAGGTTCAAGTTTTGCAGGCGCGCGGCCTTTTCGCCGCAGGCCTTGTGCAAGTTCGCCCGCAAAATATGAATCAAGCACCTGCGGATGAACGTAGCACTTGCGGCAAATCGTCGGCGTATTCCCGAGCCGGGCGGCGACACGCGCGATTGCGTCGCGCACGTTCTTTTTCGCAGCCGTGGCGCTGGTGAACGCGTCACGCTCGCCAAGCTCCATGGCGGCGAGCACAGTACCCGCCCATGTGCGAAAATCCTTCGCGGAAATGGGCTCGTTGGCGATCTCGCGCAGGTACTCGTTGACATCGCTGGACGTGACGCCGCGCATAACGCCGTCCCGATCGATGTATTGGAAGAGTTGCTGGCCCGGCAATTCTTGCACTTGCCGCACGATGCGCGCGATGCGGCGGTCGCGCACTTTCAGCTTCCACATCTTGCCGCTTTTGCCCTTGAAGTCGAAGCGCAGTTCGCTTGACGAGATGGCGACGTGCTTGTTGCGCAACGTCGTGAGGCCATAGCTGTCGTTGGCGCGCGCATAGTCAGCGTTGCCGATGCGGATGAGCGTGGTGTCGAGTAGATGAACTACGGTCGCCAGCACCTTGCGCCGCCCCAGCCCCTTGCGCTGCATGTGCGCCGCAATGTTGCGGCGCAGGCGCGGCAGCATCGAGCCGAAGGCGATCATGCGCTCATACTTGTTGGCGTCTCGAACTTCGCCCCAGCGTGCATGATACCGATACTGCTTGCGCCCGCGCGCGTCGCGACCGGTCGCCTGAATGTGGCCGTCCGCGTCGGCGCAGATCCACACATTCTCATAGGCCGGCGGCACCGCGAGCTTGCGGATGCGATCGAGCGTTGCGGCGTCCTTCACCTGTTTGCCGCGCGCATCCAGAAAGACAAAGCCCTTGCCCTTGCGCTTGCGCATGATCCCCGGTTCGTCGTCACTCACATAACGAAGTCCCGCCCGCACGGCTGCGTCCTGAGCCTGCTCTTCGGCTTCGTTCAGTTCGGCAGGTGATTCCGACCCTTTGTCCATTTTCGCGCCAGTGTTCAACGCTGTGTGGCGCGACAACGTGGCGGTTAGAACGTTGTTCCAGCAACGCGTGGCGGTAGGACCGCGCAGGCGACGATTTCCTCCGCCAAAGTCATATACGCGCCTGCCGCAAGCTCGGCTGGAAAGCCCGTGTCCTCCACGGTGAACATGTTCTCGCGCACGTTGATGTTTACAAGCGTTGGGTCGCGTTTGAACCCGCGCCCGATGGCCTTCAGATACGCTTCCTTGGCCGTCCAGATCTGCACAAAAGCGCGCGTGCGGGCGTCGGTGGATAAACGCTCGAGAACCTGGCGCTCGCGCTTGCCCAGAACGTCTTCAATCACCGGGCCGGCGACTTCAACCGGTTCTAGATCGACGCCGACCGGCGAGGACGCCACCGCCAAAGCGACCCGTCCGCCCCGGCTGGAAACGGATACGAACAGATCGACGCCGTCCACGCGCGGCGCGCCATGTTCGTCGTAATTAATGCGAATGGCGTCCGGGTCCGCGCCCGCACATCGTGCGGCAAAGGCGCGCAGCACGACACGCCGCTCGATGAAATGGGAGCGTCCGCTGGCGCCGGGGTAATGCGCATCTGCGAGATCGCCCGCGTTGGGCGCGACTGACCGCAACGTCGCCAGCGCCGGATCATGCAAGTTGCAAATTAGAACGCGTGCGAACGGCGGGCGCGCGGGTTCGACCCTGCTCGCTGCGGCGGCGTCGAGCCATTCGATAGTGAGCGCTTTGGCCATGCGCGTGTTCCCGAACTTCACACCCTGCTATAGCATGCTTAAGCAGGGCATAGCGCATGACAAGTCATATTCCCATAACGATGGCAGGCGTGCGGCAGGGCGTGCGCATGTGCCTGCCCTATGTGCCCGGTTACTTCATCATGGGTGCGGCGGTGGGCGCATTCGCCGCGCAGAAGGGGCTTACGTTTACGGAAGCCGTGATGATGAATGCGCTCGTCTGCGCCGCCTCCGCGCAGATGGTCGCTCTGCAATTGTGGACGAACGACTGGACGTGGTTTCACATCGCCGCCGTTTCGGGCGTCGCGCTCATGGTCAACTTGCGATTCGTTCTCTCTGGCGCATCGCTGCGACCGTGGCTGGCGCCTGTGCCCGCGGGCTTTGTGTATCCGGTCCTTGGCGTCCTGACTGATCCCGCCTGGGCGGCGTCCATTCGCTACAACGCCGAAGGCGGTCGCGATTTTGGCTTTATTGCAGGCGCGTCGTTTTTCCTGTGGTTCACGTGGCTGGTCGCCTCCACGCCCGGCTATTTCATCGGATCTCTGATCAGCGACCCGCGCGCATATGGACTCGATCTCTTCATCGCGTTCACCTTCGCCGCCATCTTGACGCCGATCCTGTCGCGCTCGCGCGACTTTCTGCCCGCCATCGTCGGCGCGCTCGTTGGAGTCGCGGTGATGCTTCTCTTGGACGGCTATTGGTTCATCGCGATCGGGGCGGTCTCAGGGGCTCTGGCCGCCGCGCTCGTGGGGCCGCGCACATGAATGCGGGCTTTGAAATTACAAGTTACACGGCGATCTTCGCCATGGCCGCGGTGACCCTGCTGTTGCGCATGTCCGGCTATTGGATCGTGGGACGTTTTGCGTTGAGACCGCGTCTGCGTCGCGCACTGGAGGCGTTGCCTCTCGCGCTCTTTGCCGCGACCATTGTGCCGCTCGCCATCAAGGGCGGTCCCGCGGGATTGATCGCGACGCCCATTGTCGCGGCCATCATGTTTCTCACGCGCAGTGAATTGCTTGCGTTGCTCGGCGGCATCGGCGCGGCGACGTTGATACGCAGCGCGGGTTTGTGAGCCCGCGCGTCGCGCTCACATGTTGGGGTAATTAGGCCCGCCAGCCCCTTCGGGCGGAACCCACGTGATATTCTGCGCCGGGTCCTTGATGTCGCATGTTTTGCAATGCACGCAATTCTGCGCGTTGATGACAAAGCGCGGATCGCTCTTCGTCGCGTCATCCGCGTAAACGATTTCATACACGCCCGCCGGGCAATAGAGCCGCGCGGGCTCGCCATACATCGGCAGGTTCTCGCGCACGGGCAGGGTGGGGTCGGCGAGCTTCAGGTGAACCGGCTGGTCTTCTTCGTGGTTCGTGTTTGAAATGAACACAGAGGACAGCCTGTCGAACGACAGCTTGCCATCAGGCTTTGGATAGATCTTCGGTTTCACCTGCGAGAGCGGCTTTAGCGTGTCGCAATCGCGCTTGCCGTGGCGCTGGGTGCCAAAGAAGGAGAAGCCCGCCAGCGAGTGTGTCCACATGTCGAGCCCGCCCAGCGCGATACCGGCCAGCGTGCCGAACCGCGACCATAGCGGCTTGACGTTGCGCACGGGCTTGAGGTCAGCGCCGATGTCGCCGTCGCGCCAGCTGTCTTCGTAGTCCGTGAGCTCGTCGCTGGCGCGTCCTGCTTCAAGCGCTTTTGCGATGCTTTCAGCCGCAAGCATGCCGGAGAGAATTGCGTTGTGCGATCCCTTGATGCGCGGCACGTTGACGAAGCCCGCCGAGCAACCAATCAGCGCGCCGCCGGGGAAAACGAGTTTGGGCACGCTCTGGTAGCCGCCCTCGGTGATCGCGCGGGCGCCATACGATATGCGCTTGCCGCCTTCCAGCGTCGGCGCAATCATCGGATGCGTCTTGAAGCGCTGAAATTCATCGAACGGCGACAGCGTCGGATTTTCGTAGTTGAGATGCACAACGAAACCAACGGACACTAGGCCATCTTCAAGATGGTACAAGAACGAGCCGCCGCCCGTGCTGTTGTCCAGAGGCCAGCCGAACGAATGTTGCACAAGGCCAGGGCGATGTTTGCCCGGCTCGATCTGCCAGAGTTCCTTCAAGCCAATGCCATACTTTTGCGGCTCGCGATCCTTGTCGAGCGCGAAGCGCGCAATCGCCTGCTTGGACAGTGATCCGCGCGCGCCTTCCGCGAGCAGCGTGTATTTGCCGCGCAATTCCATGCCGCGCGTAAAGGCGTCCTTTGGCGCGCCCTCGCGCGACACGCCCATGTCGCCAGTTGCGATGCCGCGCACGGCGCCCTTGTCGTCGTAGAGCAGTTCGGACGCCGCAAAGCCGGGATAGATTTCAACGCCCAGCGCTTCTGCCTTGGCGCCGAGATAGCGGCAGACATTGGCGAGCGAGCCGACGAAATTGCCGTGGTTGCTCATCAGCGGCGGCATCAGCATATTGGGCAGCCGTGCGCCGCCCGCTGGCCCGAGCCAGTAGAAGCGGTCTGCTGTCACGGGCGTCTTGAGCGGCCGGTCGGCGTCCTCGCGCCATTCCGGCAAAAGCCGGTCAAGCCCCTTGGGGTCGATGACCGCGCCCGAGAGGATGTGCGCGCCCACCTCCGAGCCCTTCTCGACCACCACGACGGTGGCGTCCGGCGCAACCTGTTTGAGCCGGATTGCGGCGGCAAGGCCCGCCGGCCCCGCGCCCACAACGACGACGTCGTAGTCCATGCCTTCGCGTTCGGGCAGATCGGTTAGGTCGACCATGATGTTCCCAGTGGCTGCACTTCTGTCGCCGCTGATTAAACTATTCCGGTGGAGGGGCAAACGCCGCCTTTCGGCGATGGCCTCTCCCCTCTAGAATGGGGCCATGATGGACGCCGGGCAGATGACGCACCCAGAACTCGACGCGCTGCTGCGCTGGTACGAGGCGATGGGAGTCGAGATCGCGGTGGACGATCAGCCCCACGACCGGTTCGCCGAGTTTGCTGCGGAAGCGGCAAAGCCGCGCGAAACGCCTCGCGAAATGGCTTCTCAGCCAGCGCGCGCAGCCTTGGGCGAGCCCGCGCGCAAGGTCGCTTTGGCGCCCGCGCCAATGCGCGATCCCATCCAGAAAGCGCTCTCCGCCAGTGCGGAGGATGTGGTTCGCGCCGCGCAGGAAGCTGCCGGCGCCGCGGCCACGCTGGATGAATTGCGCGCTGCGCTGGAGGCGTTCGACGGTTGCGCCCTCAAGCGCACGGCGTCGCGGCTGGTGTTTTCCGATGGCGATCCGCAGGCGCGCATCATGCTGGTGGGCGACATCCCCGGCGAGGACGATGACCGCGAAGGCAAGCCGTTCTGCGGGCGCATGGGCGGATTGCTCGACCTGATGCTCGCCTCTATCGGGTTAGACCGGGGGAAGGTCTATCTCGCCAACGTGGCGCCGTGGCGCCCGCCCGGCAATCGCGCGCTCACCCCCCACGAGACGGCGATCTGTCTGCCATTCTCGCGGCGGCAAATCGAACTCGTTGCACCCGATTATCTCGTCTGCCTCGGCGCTGGCGCTGTGCAGGCGCTGCTTGGCGCCAAGGACGGGATTGGCCGCGCGCGCGCCCGCGCCTACGAATATGAGCTTGGCGGGGACCGCGAGCCGCGCAATATCCGCGCCTTCGCGATGTTGCATCCCACCTATCTTCTCAAACAGCCGGCCAACAAGAAATACGCATGGACCGACCTGCGCGCGTTCAGGAAGGTGATCGAGCCACAATAGCGGCGCTGGCGCCAATCGATTTTGGCCCCTATTTGTGCTGAACGACTTGAGCGGAGCGCGGCATGGGCAGGTTTGGCGGCTGGATCATGGCGGGGGCGCTTTTGCTGCTCGCTTTCTTTGTGGCAGAACCCTACGTCGCCCGCCTCATGTATTCCGCGACCGAGCCGCGCGTCATTGCGCCGTCCGTGGGATTGTCGGCCACCGAACAGCACACGATCGAGCTGTTCAGCAGGACATCGCCCTCGGTCGTGCATGTCTATGCGCAACCGCGCATGTCGGGCCTGCGCCAGCGATTTGGCTCGGACGAACAGCAGCGCCAGTCCGGCACCGGTTTCCTGTGGGACGTCGCCGGTCACATCGTGACCAACAACCACGTTGTCTCGGGCGCATCATCCTATCAGGTGCGGCTTGCTAGCGGCGAAACCGTCTCGGCGACGCTGGTCGGCCGCGCGGCGGCCTATGATCTGGCTGTGCTGCGGCTCGGCCGGATATCCGCGCCGCCGCCCCCGCTCGCCATTGGCGCGTCGGCTGACCTCAAGGTTGGCCAGTCGGTGTTCGCCATCGGCAATCCTTTCGGACTCGATCAGACGCTCACGACCGGCGTCATCAGCGCGCTGCAGCGCCGTCTCCCCACGGACGACGGCGGCGAATTGTCGGACGTGATCCAGACCGACGCGGCCATCAATCCGGGCAATTCCGGCGGGCCCTTGCTGGATTCCAGCGGCCGGCTGATTGGCGTGAACACGGCGATCTATTCGCCCTCCGGCGCTTCGGCCGGTATTGGGTTTGCGATTCCGGTGGATGTGGTCAACCGGGTTGTGCCGCAGCTCATCAAGCGCGGCTCTGTGCCAACGCCCGGCATCGGCGTGCTCGTTGGCCACGAGGGCGTCACCGCGCAGATGGGCATAGATGGTCTGGTGGTGATGAGCACGGTGGAGGGCTCGCCCGCTGCGCGCGCGGGGCTGCGGGGCGTCGATCAGCGCACCGGGGTTCTGGGCGACGTGATTGTTTCCGCGAACGGAAAACCCGTGCGCCGCCTTGCCGAGCTTGCGCGCGTGCTGCAGGACGTAGGCGTTGGAAAAAGCGTGCGGATCGGCGTCATGCGCGGTTCGCGCACCCTCGAGATCGATCTCGACGTGGTCGATATCCGCGAGCGCTAGAGAGCCAGGCTGCGCCCCAAAAGAAAAACCCCTCCGCGCAGGGCGCGAAGGGGTCGCTGTCTTGATAGACAGTGATTTATTACGCGGCCTGGAGGTTGCCTGCCGATTCCTTGCCCGAGCGGCGATCCGTCTCGAGTTCGAACGAGACCTTCTGGCCTTCGTTCAGAGTGCGCATGCCAGCGCGCTCGACAGCGGAGATGTGAACGAACACGTCCTTGCCGCCCTGATCCGGCTGAATGAAGCCGTAACCTTTCTCACTATTGAACCACTTCACAGTTCCCGTAGCCATGGGAATATCCTTCTTTAGATTTGCGCATGGGTGCGCGCGCGCGTACGCGCGGACCCGGGGTAGTCGAGTTTTGGTAGAAACAGTCGTGCGCCGATCTTAGAAAGGCGAAGCAGCCAGGTCGTCCAAAGTTCGATGGCGACGTTATAAGGGAAAGTGGGGGCAAGATCAAGGTTCAGCGGCGAAATTTGCCTGTTAAGTCGGTAAATGAAGCCTGCAAAGGCCATGTTTCGCAGTTCTACGGATTTCCAGAGCCGTATTTCCACGAGAGCATTTTGGCCCCAAATGTCCTCGTATTTCGCCAAGCTTCCGCTTGCTGCTAGCCGCTGATTTTCGAGAAGTCGGCGACGGTGTGGACCGCGCCGCGCAAGGCGTTAAGCAGCGCGAGGCGATTGCGCCGCTTGGCGGGGTCGGCGTCGTTCACGGTCACCTTATCGAAAAAGGCGTCCACGGGCGCGCGCAGTTTCGAGAGCGCGGTCATCGCAGCGGCGAAATCCTCGCGCACAACGGCGCTCGCGGCCTCGGCTTTTGCGCCCTCAAGCGTGGCGGCGAGACTCTTTTCTTCGCCAAGGACAAACGCGCCCGGATCGTAGCTGACGCCAAAGTCCGCGCCCTTTTCCTTCTTCTCCTCCGCCCGCACGATATTGGCCGCGCGCTTGTAGCCCGCGAGCAGGTTCTTGCCGTCGTCGGTGTCGAGGAAGAGGCCGAGGGCTTCGACGCGGCGCACGACCAT
>JAUXWZ010000071.1 GCA_030684835.1 Beijerinckiaceae bacterium | reverse complement strand
CGTGTCGCGCAGGCTTTCGCCACCGGGGGGCGGCGTGTCATAGGAGCGGCGCCAGATCATCACCTGCTCCTCTCCCCATTTCAGCGCGGCTTCCGCCTTGTTGAGGCCGGAGAGATCGCCGTAATCGCGCTCGTTGAGCTGCGCGTCCTTCACCACATCGAGCGAAGAAAGACCAAGTTCCTCCAGCACGAGTTCTGTCGTGTGCTGAGCGCGACTGAGCGCGGAGGTGAAGACCTTCTCAAAGGTGACGCCGATCTTCTTGAGGCGGACGCCTGCTTCGCGCGCTTCGTGAATTCCGACCTCCGTCAGACCGGGGTCCTTCCAGCCAGTGAAAAGATTCTTCAGGTTCCAGTCGCTCTGGCCGTGACGGATAAGGACAAGTGTGCGGTCCATGTTCGCTCCATGAGAAAGACCGCCGGGCGGCGGCCGGGAGATGATTTCGTTCAAACGTCAGAGAGGCCGAGCACATCGGCCATCGTGTATTCGCCGGCCTTGCTGTCGCGCGCCCACAGCGCCGCGCGCACGGCGCCGTGCGCGAAGATGCTGCGGTCTTCCGCGCGATGACCCAGAATGAGCCGCTCGCCGGGGCCGGCAAAGATTGCGTCATGATCGCCGACGACGGTGCCGCCGCGCAAGGCCGCGAAACCGATGTCGCCATCGCGACGCGCGCCTGTGTGGCCGTCACGCGAACGCACAGCGTTTTCCGCGAGCTTCACGCCACGGCCCTGCGCTGCGGCTTCACCCAGCATCAACGCCGTGCCGGACGGCGCATCCACCTTCATGCGATGATGCATTTCCACAATCTCGATGTCGTAGCTGACGCCCAGCGTGGCGGCGGCCTTGCGCACAAGGCTTGCGAGCAAATTCACGCCCAGACTCATGTTGCCCGAGCGCACGATTGTCGCGTGACGGGCGGCGGCGGCGATCGCCGCGATGTGGGCCTGGCCCAATCCCGTTGTGCCGATCACATGGACAATCCGCGCCTGCGCCGCAAGGCCTGCGAGTTCGACAGTTGAATCAGGCGTGGTGAAATCGATGACGCCATCCGCGTTCATCAGCGCGTTCAAGCGATCAGTCGTGACAGGAACGCCAAGAGCGCCAACGCCAGCCAGAATACCGGCGTCATAGCCAAGCGAGGACGAGCCCGGACGCTCCAGCGCGCCCGTGAGCTTGGCGCCCGGCGCTGCATGAATCGCCTGCACGAGCATGCGCCCCATGCGACCGGCGGCGCCGGCGACGACGAGCCGCATTTCGCTCATGACCGTCTCCCAAAAAGTGAATACCCAATCGGGGGGTCTATAGCCCCCCGGGCACATATTGGAAAGCGCGGCGCGCGCGAACCTCAGGGCCCTTCGCAGATGACGATTTCGCCTTCCGACGCGCCCAGGCGGTACTTGGCCGCCTCCTGGTATTCGGGGGAGTTGTAGCACTCCAGCGCCTGCTCAAAAGTCTCGAACTCGATCACCACATGGCGACTGCGGATTGGACCCTGAAGGCCCTCGTAGCGCCCGCCGCGCACAAGGAACTTGGCCCCGAACTTCTGAAAGACGGCGCCGGTGGCGGCCTTGTACTTCTCGTAGGTTTCCGGGTCGGTCACGTCGTTATGAGCGATCCAATAGCCCTTGGGCATGTGATTTTCTCCTGTTTCGGGCGCTTGAGCCCCTGTCACACCGCTGTGATAATGGTCGCTTAAGTCATTGCCTAGTCGCCGACCCGCGGTCCCCCAAAGACACCGCGTCCCCCCCGGCGACGACTGAAGTCAGGTGTGCTCGCCTCCAAGCGCGCACACCTTGGGCGCCGGGCCGGATGTACGCCCGGCGTCTTTTTTTTTTTAGTCTGCGGCCCGGGTGATCTGCCCTGCGATCTCGGCGACGATGGCCTCAGCCGCCGCCTTGGGATCATGGGCCTGCGTGACCGGACGGCCAACGACCAGATAATTCGCGCCTTGCGCGATGGCGCGGGCGGGGGTCATCACCCGCTTCTGGTCCGCCAGATCAGCGCCAGCGGGCCGCACGCCCGGCGTGACGAGCAACATGTCGTGGCCCAGCAAAGCGCGCATGGCGGCGGCCTCCTCGGGCGAAAGGATCAATCCGTCGACCCCAGCGTCCCTCGCCTGCGCGGCGCGGCGGGCGACAAGATCCTTCACCCCGAAGGCGTAGCCCGCGTCCCTGAGGTCAGAATCGTCGTAGCTCGTCATCACCGTGACCGCGAGGAGTTTGAGGCCAGAACCCTTTGCGGCGGCAGTGGCGGCTTTCATCGTCTGCGGATAGGCGTGAATGGTGAGGAAGGTCGCCCCCAATTCCGCGACCTGTTCGGTTGCGCGCGCGACCGTGTTGGGGATGTCGTGCAATTTCAGGTCGAGAAAGACTTTCTTGCCAGCCTTGGCCAGTTCGCTCACAAGCGGCAGACCGCCGGCGTAGGTCAACTCCATGCCTACTTTGTAGAAATTCACGGCGTCGCCGAGGCGCTCCACCATGGCGGAGGCGGCGGAGACCGACGGCAGATCGAGGGCGACGATCAGCTTGTCGCGAACCACTGCGGAAATATTGGACATCTCACGAGACATGGAGCCACCTCGGGCGGGCGCGCGATGGCGCGGCTTCAAATAGCAAGTGAGGGTGTTTCACGCGACCAGCGCGCCAGGTCAACCTGGCAACGTCAACCCGGCAAAGGTCAACCTGGCAAGGTCAACACGCCAAGGCGCTCAGCGCTCGCGGCGCTCGTTGAACTTGCGGATCATCTCGAGCGCTGGATTGTCGCGAACCTCGTCGCGCACGCGTGTTCCGTGGCCGGCGATGTCAATGCGCACACGGTCTTTAACCAAGCGAATTTCCGTCTCCAGACGGTCTCGCGTTTCGAGAATTTCGTCGCGCACGCGGTTTGTGTGCTTCTTGATGTTGCGGACCAGGCGCTGGGCAGCGTTGACCTTACGGGGCAACGGCGCGGACGCAGGGCGATAGCACCAGACGCGCGCCGGCGGCAGATTGAGCCACACAGGCTGCGACGCCTCGGCGGTGAACGAAATGCTTTGCGCGCCCCGGCGTGGAATCGGCGAAACCATGCCGTAGGTGAATTGGACGAACACGCCGTTTGGCCCGAGCAGGCCGAAAGCGTCGGCCAGTAGCGCGATCCTGTCCGGCTCCGGCCGATTGAGCAAGGGCAGGCTGGACACGATTGCAGCGGCGGGGCTATCCAGAACGCCGGCCAGCGTCTTCGAAAGATTGTAGGCGTCGCCCTGCACGACGCGCACGCCGGGAAAGCGACGTTCGAGTAGCCGGCAGAAGGCCAGATCATATTCCACGAGGACAAGGCGGGACGGATCGACGCCGCGCTGAAGCAGCGCCTGCGTCACCGGGCCAGTGCCGGGGCCAAGCTCAACGACGGCGCCTTCGGAGGCCGCATCAACGTAGCGGGCCATGGCGCGGGAGAGAAAACGCCCGGACGGCGAGACCGCCCCCGTGGCGACAGGGTTCTCGAACCACGCCTTGATGAAGCTCGCCTCGTCGGCGAAGCGTTCCTGAAACGCAAGCGCAATCCGTGATTTGCCGCCTGGGCCGTTCGTTTTGTTTTGGGTACGCACTGGACGGTGGGCCTCAGAAAACGCTTCCCTAGGGAGGGACACTACTCGCCTACAATCGAACTTTCGTCAAGAAAGCGTCACAGGTAATCCCGGACGGGAATAAAACAGGATTCTAAACTGACATAGGGGAGGATGCCGATGGCGTCAGGTGGCCCGCGCGCGCTATTTTGCTTTTTATGATCGAACTTAGCTCCGGCCTCCTCCATTTTCCCGGCTTTTTCAGTCGGGCTGAGCAGGAAACGCTCGTCGCAGACCTGCGAGACGTGGTCGCAGCCGCGCCGCTGTTTACGCCGCTCATGCCCCGCACGGGCAAGCCATTTTCGGTGCGGATGACGAATTGCGGCTCGCTCGGCTGGGTGTCGGATACACGCGGGGGTTATCGCTACCAGACGACGCATCCTGAAACGGCCGAGGCCTGGCCGGACATTCCCGCGCTGGCGCTTAAGGCTTGGGAAACAGCAGGATACGCACACGGGCCGGAAGCGTGCCTCGTCAATTACTATGAAGCGACGGCGCGCATGGGCCTGCATCAGGATCGCGACGAAGCCGCGCTCGAGGCGCCCGTGGTGTCGATTTCTTTGGGCGATTCATGCCTTTTCCGCTTTGGCGGAACGCAGCGCAAGGAAGCCACCAAATCGGTGCGGCTTCATTCCGGCGACGTGGTGGTGATTGGGGGCACGTCGCGGCTGTGCTTTCATGGCGTCGATCGCATCATGGCGAGATCCTCAACACTGCTGCAAAGGGGCGGACGGATCAACCTGACGCTTCGGCGCGTCACTCAGCCCTGACGGCTTGAGCCCGGAAACGCCGGCAGAGTCCAGTCACGCAGGATGGCGAGGCCTCGCAGGATAAAGCCCGCCGCCACGCCCGCCAGAGCGCCATATGTGGCCGGATAACCCGCGTAGGCCGCTGTGACATAGACAATTGCGCCCAGCGCCGCCGCTGTGACGTAAATTTCCCTGTGGAAAACCAGCGGCGGATCTCCCGCAAGCACATCGCGCGCAATTCCGCCGAAGGTTGCGCTCAATGTGCCCAGCACGACCGCCGTAAGCGGGTGTGCTCCGGCAAGCAGCGCCGTTTGAGCGCCGCTGACGGCAAAAATAGCGAGGCCCCCCGCGTCGGCAAACAAGAGGGGCCGCGTAAAATTGGCGTTGGCGGGCGCAAACCGCGCGCCAATGATGAACGCCGCAAGACCCACAATCACGCAAATCGCCGGGCTCGTGGGGTCAAGAACCCAGGCGACGGGACGCCCGAGAAGAACGTCGCGCAGCGTGCCGCCGCCCACGCCCGTCACTGCCGCCAGAAACGCGAAGCCAAACGGGTCCATGCGCTTGCGCGCGGCCGTCAAGGCTCCCGAAAGCGCAAACACCGCAACGCCGATCCATTCCAGCCATTGCGGAAAGTGCGCGCTCACTCCGTCTGGGCGCCGTTGTCCTGGCCGTTCGCACCCTTCGGTCCGCCGCGCGCGACGCCCACTTTAGCCGGACGCAGGCATCGGTCGCCGATGGAATAACCGGACTCGACGACCTGCATCACCGTGCCATTGGGAACGCTGGGGTCAGGGATCTCGAACAGCGCCTCGTGCAGATTTGGATCGAACTTCTGGCCTTGCGGCTCAAGCTTTTTGACGCCGTAGCGCAAGAGGCGCGACTGGAAATCACGCTCGGTGAGTTCAAGACCTTCCACCAGAGTGCGAAGGTCGCCTTCCTCCTCGCGGGCCGGTGCAGGGACGCTCTCGATGGCGCGACGCAGATTATCGGCGAAGGCGATCATGTCGCGCGCAATATTGGTTACGCCATAGCTCTTGGCGTCCGAGACTTCCTTCTCCGTGCGCCGGCGAAGGTTTTCCATCTCGGCAAGCGTGCGAAGGACGCGATCCTTCAACTCGACGTTTTCGGCGTTGAGTTTTTCGATCACAACCGCCGGGTGCGGTTCCACATTGTCGGCGGGATGAGCGCCCGCCTCGGTCTGTTCGGCAGCTTCATTCGCCGCGTCGTGCGTCTTTTCCTGGTCGGTCATTATCAATCCAAAAATTCTGGGGCCGCGCCGGATATCAGGTCGGGCCGTCTAAAAATCAAGCGTGAAGGCGCATCAGGCGCCGGCCGAAGGGTCGGGCCGTGGCGCCGCTGCCGCGTTTTCCTGCTTTCGGCGCACTGGACCTTTCACCAGCGCGGGCGCAGCAGGCGCCCCGAGAACTTCGAGGAGCGCGCGGCGAACGGCCGACTGACGGGTCTGGTTTGTGATCTTCAGTCCCGTGAGGTCGGTGACATAGAATGCGTCCACGGCCTTTTCGCCGAAGGTCGCGATATGCGCGGACCCGATATTAAGATTGAGCCGCGACAGCGAAGCGGTGAGATCGTAGAGCAGCCCGGGCCGGTCGAGCCCGGACACTTCAATGACCGTATATTGGTTGGACAGATTGTTATCGATTGTCACTTCGGGCGCGAGAGGGAACGTCTTTTCGCGATTTGACGGCCCCATCGTTTTGTCGGCCATCGCCTCGGACAACCGGATTTCGCCACGGAGCGCCTTCTCGATGACCTTGGCGACGCGTTCAGCGCGGCGCAATTCGTCCTCGTCCCTGTCGAACGCACGGCTGATGGAAATCGTGTCGAGCGCAAGCCCGTCGGTCGTCGTGAAAATCTGCGCGTCGACGATGTTTGCGCCTGACGTTGCACAGGCGCCGGCGATGATCGAGAGCAGGCGCGGATGATCGGGCGCCACGACCGTCAGTTCCGTAACGCCCTGAAATGCGTCGGTCGCGACTTCCGTCGCCAGCGACTTCATCTCCGCCTCGCACAAACGCAGCAACTGCGCGTGCATCACCTTGTGGGCGAGATCGACCTTGAGCCAGTAGGCTTGATAGTGACGCGCAGCGTAGGCGTCGAAATCCGGATCGGACCACAACGGCAGCGCACGCCGCAATTCCGACTGCGCCTTTTCAACGCGCTGTTTGCGGTCAATCGCCGAATGACCGCCGGTCAGCAGCAGCTCCGCTTCCCAAAAAAGCGTGCGCAGCAATTGTCCCTTCCAGCCGTTCCACACGCCCGGCCCCACGGCGCGAATGTCGCACACGGTGATCACCAGCAGCAGGCGCAAGCGCTCGATGGTCTGCACAGTGTTCGCGAAGGCGCTGATCGTGCCGCGGTCGGACAGGTCGCGGCTTTGCGCGGTGTTCGACATGACGAGATGGTTTTCGACGAGCCATGCGACCGTTTCGGTCTCGGCGGAGGTGAGGCCAAGACGCGGGCACAATTGGCGGGCGACGACAGCGCCCGCAATCGAGTGATCTTCCGGCCTGCCCTTTGCAATGTCGTGCAGCAACAGCGCAACGTAGAGAACCCGGCGATTGGAGACCGAGGGCATGATCTCGCTCGCAACCGGGTGCTCTTCCTTCAGCCGCCCGAATTCGATCGCCGCGAGAATGCCGATGGCGCGCAGGAGATGCTCGTCCACAGTGTAGTGATGATACATGTTGAACTGCATCATCGCGACGATGCGGCCAAAATCCGGAATGAATCGCCCTAGCACGCCAGCTTCGTTCATCGCGCGAAGAACCTGCTCGGGCGCATTCTTCGACGTGAGAATTTCGATGAAAAGCTTGTTGGCCGTCTCGTTCTTGCGGAGCCGGTCGTCAATCTTCTTCAAGGATAACGTAACCAGCCGCGTCGCATCCGGATGGATCGGCAGCGCATGCCGGTCAGCAAGCCAGTAAAGCCGGATCAGGTTAATCGGATCGTGTTCGAACACATCGGGCGAGGCCACGGTGAGACGATCAAACTCAACAGAAAACCCCTCTGCCCCAAGCTTCTTTTGCGCCGGTTTCAACAGGCGGCCCATGAAGCGATCGAGCATCGGGCGAGGCTTGGCCTGCTTTTCCTCCAGCGCCGCGCAAACGATTGCGGTGAGATCGCCGACGTCTTTTGCGATAAGGAAGTAATGTTTCATGAAACGCTCGACATCGGACAAGCCGTTGTGCGTCACGTACCCCAGGCGCTGGGCGATCTGGCGCTGATAATCAAACGTCAGGCGCTCTTCGGAGCGGCCCGTGATAAAATGCAGATGCGAACGCACCGTCCAGAGAAATTCCTCGCACTTGTGAAAGGTGCGATACTCGCGCTGCGTGAACAGGCCGGCGGTCACAAGCTCATCAGCGTCGCGCACGCGGTAGACGTATTTCGCGATCCAGAAGAGCGTATTGAGGTCACGCAGACCGCCCTTGCCTTCCTTGACGTTGGGCTCGACGAGATAGCGTGAGGCGCCCGCGCGTGCGATGCGCGCATCGCGTTCGGCGAGTTTTGCCGACACGAATTCGGCGGCGGTCTTGCGCACAACTTCCGCCTCGAAACGGGTGCGCATATCCTCGAACAAAGCCTCGTCGCCCAAAATGTAGCGCGCTTCGAGAAGCGAGGTGCGAATGGTGATGTCCTCGCGCGCCTGGCGCAGACATTCATCGACGGACCGGGTGGCGTGACCAACCTTTTGGCGCAGATCCCACAAAAAGTAGAGGATCGCCTCGATGACGCTCTCGCTCCACGCGGTTTTTTTGTAGGGCAGGACAAACAGCAGATCGATATCGGACCCGGGCGCCAGCGTGCCGCGTCCGTAGCCGCCGGTCGCCGCGATGGCGATGCGCTCACGGGTGGATGAATTGTCAGCCGGCGAAACGTAATGGGTGACGAACCGGTAGATGGCGCGGATGATTTCATCCTGCAGCCAGCTCATGTTGACCACGCAATCGTAGCCCTTGCCGTCGGCTTCGAGCCACTCGCGGATCAGCGCGCGGCCTGCCACGAGCGTGGTGCGGAACTCCTGCACCGCATCCGCGCGCATGGCCGTCTTGTCGTGCGCATGCCTGACGGCGATGGCGTCAAGGCGGGTGTTCAGCCCGGCACGATCAAGAATCATGACGCGGGAACGGGGGCCCTTCCGGGGACGCGGAGGCGCGGAGGCGGGTTCAGCAGCGAGGCTCATCGTTCAATCCTAGCACAAACGGCGGCGCGAGGCTGGACAACCTCAACCCGTGGCGCGCCGCGCTTCGATTGCGTCCCAGATGGCGGCGGCGAGATCGGGGCCGCCAAGCCGCTTGATGGCGCGAACACCCGTTGGCGACGTGACGTTGATCTCGGTGAGATTGCCGTCAATCACGTCGATTCCCACGAAGATCAGGCCGCGCGCCTTGAGTTCCGGGCCAATCGTGGTGCAGATTTCACGCTCGCGCGGCGTCAGGTCGGTTTCGCGCGCCGCGCCGCCGCGCACCATGTTCGAGCGGATATCGTTTTCGGCTGGCACGCGATTGACCGCGCCAATCGCTATACCGTCGACCAGAATGATGCGCTTGTCGCCTTCGCTGACGCGCGGCAGGAAGCGCTGCACAACCCACGGCTCGCGAAACGTGACCGAGAAGAGATCGAACAGCGAGCCGAAGTTGGGGTCTTTGACCGACACCTTGAACACCGCCGCGCCGCCATTGCCATAAAGCGGCTTCATCACGACGTCGCCGTGCTCTGCGCGAAAAGCCTCGATCTCGCCGCGCGAGCGCGTGATCAGCGTGGGCGGCATGAGGTGGGGATATTGCATCACGAACAGCTTTTCGGGCGCGTCGCGCACGCTGCGCGGATCGTTCACCACCAGCGTCTGCGGGTGAATTCGCTCCAGAAGGTGCGTGGTGGTGACGTAAGCGAGATCGAACGGAGGATCTTGCCGAAGCAACACAACGTCCATGTCTGAGCCAAGGTCCGTGCGCTTGCGCTCGCCCAGCGTGAAGTGGTCGCCCGCAACATCGCGAACCTCAAGCGGCTCTACATCAGCGACGACGCTTGTGCCGCTCAGCGAGAGGCGGTCCGGCGTGTAATAGAAAAGCTTGTGCCCGCGCGCCTGCGCTTCAAGCAGCAGCGCGAAGGTTGAGTCGCCCGCTATGTTGATCCTCTCAATGGGATCCATTTGGACGGCGACTTTGAGCGACATGAAAGGCTCCCTGCGGGCTTCAGACCTGACGGGAGAACGCACGAGGCGGCCGGTCCAGTCAACCGCACCGCCGCGGAACGCTCACAAGTGCAGGCGAAGCTTGGCGAGGATGGGCGTCAGGATCGTCGAATAATCGTCGGTCCACACCCGCGCGCTGGCGTCGGGGGCGATAGGGAGCCATTCGCCCGAGGCCACCGCTTTCTGGCCCATATGCGCGGGATCGCGCACCAGGGCAACCACATCGCTGGGCGTGCGGAAATCGGGATGATCGGGCCGGGCCACGCGATCGTGATTGCGCAGCGCAACGAGGCCAAGGTCACTGGCGATGCGCGCCAGTATCCCCGAGAAGTCCATGACGTTGTTGGAAATGTGAAAGACCACGACGCCGTCGTCCTTCGCCCGATCCCGGAAGAGCGCAACAGCCTCGCGCGTCATCAGGTGCGCGGGGATCGCGTCAGACGTAAACGCGTCCACCACGACCACGTCGCTCTTTTCCTTCTGGTCGGCGATGGTGAGGCGCGCGTCGCCAAGCACCGTCTCCGCGCCCGGCGCGCAATCACTCAGATAACGAAAAAGACTGCGATTACGAGCTATGTCGATCACCAAGGGATCAATCTCGTAAAATGTAATCAGCTCGTCGGGCTTGGCGTGGCAGGCAAGCGAGCCGACGCCAAGGCCGATGGCGGCCACGTGGGACAGCTTGCCGCCGTTCCTTTCCCGCACGGATGAAATCGCCTGCCCGAGCGGGCCATCAAATGCATAATAGGTGGTCGGCGCAGGGCGGCCCTCGCTTGGCTTGCCATCGGCCTCGCGCACACGCATGGCGCCATGGATCGTGGTGCCGTGAACCAGAAGGCGGAAATATCCGTCCTGCGTTTCAAAAATCTTGTGCACGCCAAAGAAAGATCGACGCACGTCCTGCTGCGCGAGTGCTGCATGAAGGATAGAGCCCGACAATGCAGCGAACACGGCCAGCGTCACCGCCTTCGGCATGTCGCGCCAAAGCAGCATCGCGCCAGCGGAGAACGCAATGGCGAGGCCTGTCGCGAGCGTTTTTGCATCTGGAACAAAGGCGCCCATAGCGACGGCCACAACCAGCGCGAAGGCGCAGATCGCTGCGATACGCGCAAGTTCGCGGCGTGGCGCGCTCTTCATCGTCTCCCATGCGCCGGGGCGGCAAAGCAGCGAAGCGACGAGCAGCGCGGGGTATTCATAAAGGCTTGAAAAGATCAGCGGCGCGATGAGCGCAGCAAACAGGCCGCCGAGCACGCCGCCAAACGACATGCACACGTAGAAAGACGTGAGATGCCCAGCGGAGGGGCGGCGCAGATAAAGCGCGCGATGGCTCGCTAGCGCGCAAACAAAAAACACCAGCAGGCTGACGACAAGACCGAGCGCGACCCAACGCGAACCGGAGCCGACTCCCATCAGCGCAACGCCAACCAGCCACACGTGCGCCCGCGACGTCGCCGCGTCGAGCTTGGAGGCCTTGTCGCGGAACGCAACGACGAACGTGAGAAGGTAAAGCGCGAGAGGCGCAACCCACAGAAGCGGCGCGGCGCCGACGTCAGTAGAGATGTGCGCTGTGACTGCGACCAGCAGGCCTGACGGAACGAACGCGAGCAAAATCCACGACATGTAATCTGCGCGCACAGGCGCAATGTCGGGCTTTGCAACTGCGGATGCAGCGCCGGTGATTGAGGCAAATCGCGGGCGCGTTGCAATCGCAATTGCTGCGCAGGCGGCCAGCGACACGGCCAGCGCGAGGAAGCCCAACGTCCAGATGCGGCTTTGCGCGGACAAACCGAACAATGGTTCGATGAGGAATGGATAAGCCAGTAGCGCCGCGAATGACCCAAGGTTCGATGCGCCATACAGAAAATACGGATCGCTGGACTGCGCATGGCCTGTGCGGGCGAACCACGCCTGCAGCAACGGGCCGTTTACCGAAAGAGCAAAAAACGGCAGGCCGACGCTCATTGCGAATAATCCGATGAGCCAGAACGCCTGCCCCTCAGCCGGCGGCGGCGGCATGCTCACGGCAGCGATGGGGAGAGCGACAAACACCAGCGCGCAGATGGCGATGTGAACGCCAGCGGCCACGGCCAGCGGCAACTTCTTGGCGAGAAAATGCGCCCAGAGATAGCCCAGGAGCAGAAGCCCCTGGAAGAAGACCATTGCAACGGACCATACGCCCGGCGACCCGCCCAACTGCGGCAGAACCATTTTCGTGAACATGGGCTGCACGGAAAACAGCAGCAGCGCGGACAGGAAAATGGCGCCCGCGAACACTGGCAACGCCAGCACCTGCGCAGAATTGCGGGTGTGTGCCGGCTGCGCCAGCACGGGCTCCGCTTGGGTTGACTGCATCCTCGGTCTCCGCTCGAGACCAGAACCCTACACGCAGCCCGTAAAGCGCGGCTTAAAGCCCCCCGCCGACCTTTTCGACTATGGCGCGGGCGGCGGCGACCGCTCCGTCTACATCAAGATCGCTCGTATCCAGCAAGATGGCGTCCGGCGCCGCAACGAGAGGAGCCGACGAGCGGCCCGAATCGCGTTCATCGCGGCGGAGAATATCGGCCAGCACATCGGCATAGTCCGCGCTTTCGCCGCGTCCACGCAATTCCAGCGCGCGGCGCTGCGCCCGCGTCTCGGGCCTCGCGGTCACGAACAGCTTCGCGTTCGCGTCCGGGCAAATGACGGTGCCGATGTCGCGCCCATCAAGCACGGCGCCGTTGGCCTGCGTCGCGAACGCGCGCTGAATTTCAAGAAGCGCCGCCCGAACAGCGGGGATGGCCGCAACCACGGAGGCTGCCTCGCCCATTTCGGCCCCGCGCAATCGAGTTTCCTCGAACTCGGTGAGCGCGAGACCGCGCGCGGCGGCGACGGCGCGCTCTGTGTCGTCAAGGCGTTCGCCATGATCGAGCAAAACACGTGCGGTTGCGCGGTACAGCAGGCCCGTGTCCAGATGCGGTAGCCCGTACTGCTGCGCCAGACGGCGCGCAATTGTTCCTTTGCCGGAGGCTGCCGGCCCGTCGATAGCTATAATCATGCCGCCCGCTTTACCCCGAAGTCGCACGACGGCAAAGGGGCGTCGCTATAATCAGGCGCCACTAAGATTACCAAAAAAATCCTTCATGCGACCAAAGAAGCCTGCCGACTCCGGATGGGTCTTGCTTGAGGATTCCGACTCGAACTCCGCCAGAAGTTCGCGTTGGCGCTTGGTCAGGCTTTGTGGCGTTTCAACCACGGACTGAATGTAAAGATCGCCGACATCGCGAGAGCGAAGAACCGGCATGCCTTTACCGCGAATCTTGAACTGCCGACCGGACTGCGTACCCTCCGGCACTTTCACGCGGCTCTCGCCGCCACCGAGCGTGTGGACGGTAAACTCCCCGCCCAGCGCCGCCTGCACCATCGAGATCGGCACCCGGCAATAAAGATCGGCGCCATCGCGCTGGAAAAACGGGTGCGGTTTAATTGACAGGAAAATGTACAGATCGCCCGGCGGCCCGCCGCGTACGCCCGCTTCGCCTTCGTTCGACAGGCGAATACGCGTGCCGTCCTCGACACCCTGCGGGATGTTCACCGACAGGTTCTTCTCACGCATCACACGGCCCGCGCCCGAGCATGACGCACACGGATTGTCGATAGTCTCGCCACGCCCCTGACATGTTGGACAGGTGCGTTCAATGGCAAAGAAACCCTGCTGCGCGCGCACACGGCCCTGGCCGCCGCAAGTTGCGCATGGACGCGGCTTTGAGCCAGGTTTGGCTCCAGAGCCCTCGCAGGGCTCGCACGTGACTGAGGTGGGGACTTTTATTTCCGCCTGACGGCCCGCGAACGCGTCTTCAAGCGTGATTTCGAGATTGTAACGAAGGTCCGCGCCGCGTTCGCGGCCATTGCCGCCGCCGCGCGACCGACCTCCCATCATGCCGCCGAAGAGATCCTCGAAAATGTCGGACATCGAGGAGCCAAAACCGTCGCCGCCAAAGCCCCCGCCGCCGCCACCGCCGTTCTCGAACGCTGCGTGCCCGAAGCGATCATAGGCCGCGCGCTTCTGACCGTCAGAGAGGCATTGATACGCCTCGTTGACTTCCTTGAATTTGACTTCAGCCGCCGCGTCGCCGGGGTTACGATCCGGGTGATGCTGCATCGCCGCCTTGCGGAACGCGACCTTCAGATCGGCCTCGGCGCAGGTGCGGGAAACGCCCAGAACTTCATAATAATCGCGTTTGGACATGCGCAGCCCGGCCAGTTCTCAAAAGATGGAAGACAAAGAGCCGTTCAAATCGAACCGGCAAGCGGCGCCTGCCGTTTACCTTTGCCCCACACCCATAACCTAGCAATAGGCCCCCTCCGTCAGGAGAGGGCCGTTTGGATAGAGCGCCGTATTAAGCGTTCTTTTTCGTGTCGCCGTCGACTTCCTTGAAGTCGGCGTCGATAACGTCGTCCTGTTTCTGGCCCTCGCCGGCCTCGCCAGCCGGGGCTTCCGCGCCGGCTTGCTGGGACTTGTACATCGCTTCGCCGAGCTTCATCGAAGCCTGCGCGACTTCGTTGGAGCGCGCCTTGATAGCCTCAACGTCCTCGCCTTCGAGCGCCGTCTTCAGCCCGGCGATCGCCGCCTCGATAGCGCCCTTGTCGGCCTCGGAGACCTTGTCGCCGAATTCCTTCAGAGACTTCTCCGCCGAATGCACCAAGGCTTCGCCCTGGTTCTTCGTATCCACGACTTCGCGGCGCTTCTTGTCCTCGGTCGCGTGCTGCTCGGCGTCCTTCACCATCTTGTCGATGTCGGAATCGCTGAGCCCGCCCGAGGCCTGGATGCGAATCTGCTGCTCCTTGTTGGTGGCCTTGTCCTTCGCAGTCACCGACACGATGCCATTGGCGTCGATGTCGAAGGTCACCTCGACCTGCGGCACGCCGCGCGGCGCGGGCGGGATGCCGACAAGATCAAACTGGCCGAGCATCTTGTTGTCGGCCGCCATCTCGCGCTCGCCCTGGAACACCCGGATCGTGACTGCGGTCTGGTTGTCCTCAGCCGTCGAGAAGACCTGGCCTTTCTTGGTCGGGATGGTCGTGTTGCGATCGATCAGGCGCGTGAACACGCCGCCCAGCGTCTCAATGCCCAGCGACAGCGGGGTCACGTCGAGAAGCAGCACGTCCTTCACGTCGCCCTGAAGTACGCCAGCCTGAACGGCGGCGCCGATGGCGACCACTTCGTCAGGATTCACGCCCTTGTGAGGCTCCTTGCCGAAAAAGGACTTCACGACTTCCTGCACCTTGGGCATGCGCGTCATGCCGCCGACGAGCACGACTTCGTCGATCTCGCCCGACGTGAGGCCGGCGTCCTTGAGCGCCTTGCGGCAAGGCTCAATGGTGCGCTGGATGAGGTCGTCCACCAACGTCTCGAACTTGGCGCGGGTGAGCTTCAATGCGAGATGCTTCGGGCCCGTCGCGTCCGCCGTGATGTAGGGCAGGTTGATGTCGGTCTGCGCTGCGGAGGACAGTTCGATCTTCGCCTTCTCGGCAGCTTCCTTCAGGCGTTGCAGGGCGAGCTTGTCCTTCGTCAGGTCAATGCCCTGCTCCTTCTTGAACTCCGCCGCGAAATATTCGACGAGGCGCATGTCGAAGTCTTCACCGCCGAGGAACGTGTCGCCGTTGGTGGACTTCACCTCGAACACGCCATCGCCAATCTCAAGGATCGACACGTCGAACGTACCGCCGCCAAGGTCGTAAACCGCGATGGTGCCGGCGCCCTTCTTGTCGAGGCCATAGGCGAGCGCAGCCGCCGTGGGCTCATTGATGATGCGCAGGACTTCGAGACCGGCGATCTTGCCCGCGTCCTTGGTGGCCTGACGCTGGGCGTCGTTGAAGTAGGCGGGCACTGTGATGACGGCCTGCGTGACGGTCTGGCCGAGATAAGCCTCTGCCGTTTCCTTCATCTTCTGAAGCGTGAAGGCGGAAATCTGCGACGGAGAATACTGCTTGCCGTCCGCGCCGACCCACGCATCGCCGTTGCCAGCCTTGATGATGCGATACGGGACGAGATTCATGTCCTTCTGGGTCATGGGATCTTCGAACGTGCGCCCGATGAGGCGCTTGATCGCAAAGAACGTGCGCTCGGGGTTGGTGACCGCCTGACGCTTGGCGGGCTGGCCGACGAGGCGCTCGCCGTCGTCAGTGAACGCGACGATCGAAGGCGTTGTGCGCGCGCCTTCCGAATTCTCGATAACCTTAGGAGTGGAGCCCTCCATCACTGCTACGCAGCTGTTGGTGGTGCCCAGATCGATGCCAATGACTTTAGCCATACTCATTTCCTTTTCGACGCAGGACCCCGGACCCCGAAGCGGTCCGGTCGAGGGCAGGCCCGGGCCCTTTTGAAGAGCTGGCCCGCCGGTCCCCGATGTTCCCGAGATTGTGATCGCCGCGGCGAACCGCAAGGCTAAGCGACATATAGGAGGCGTATTTTTACGTCGCAAGCGGCGGAAAGACTCTTGGCGCGGGTTTATGAGAAGCGCGCAAGGCGTCCCACGCCCCACACCAGTCGTTTACAAACTGCGTCAGGAATGGTTTGGAAGGCGAGGGACTGACCTGATGAGCACCAATTTCGCCTTCATATCCGCTTTTGCGCTTGCGGCGCTCGCAAGCGCATCGCCTTCGCGCGCGCAATTGCAGCTGCCGGGCGCAGTGCAGGGCCACGCGCCAACCCAAGGTGATCGCGCGCCGCAGGCCCCGCTGCCCGGCGTCGCAGTACGGGCGCCAGTCGAAACCGGCCTCCTGGGGCGGGAGCTTCGCCAAAACGGTGTCCACGGGCTCATCAACTTCCAAAGGCAGGGCGAAACACTGGCTGTTTCGCGTCTGGTTCTCAGCGGCGAGCGGATTTCGAATCGCCGGGAAACCTGCCGGGTTGAAGTCGAAGGCGGTCCCTTCACAGCGACGCCGCAAAGCAGGCTTGGCGGACTGAAGCGCTACGCCGTCACGATTCCCGCCTGCCCGTTCACCTTTGTGGTGCTGGACGCTGCGATTCTCGCCAATGTTTCGGAGGGAGCCGCCCCGGTTCAGCCGTCGGCCTCTACCCGCCCGGACAATCGCGCTGGCAACACCGCAGGAATGTGCGCCTTCACGCAGGCCGATTGCGTGGTCCATATCGGCGGCGTCTGGGGCCCCACGGGCTCGTCAATCTCCAAAGGCGATCTCGACCAAGTTCTGAAATCCCGTTCTGCGGCGGAAAAGAACGCGCTCGCGAACTATCGCGCCCTGATCTCGCAGGCGGGCGGCGACCGCCAGAAAATACGCGCGATTGCGGCGGAACAGGCGAGCTTTTCTTCAAAGCGCGCCGAGCAATGCTCCGATTACGACCGCGAAGAGGTTCATGGATTTTGCTCCGCACGGGTTACGGAAGCGCGGGCCGTGGCGCTGCGCGCCCAGCTCAATCCAACCGCCTTCGAATCTGAAAACAACGCGCCGGAACGTAAGCCGCCGCCACGCCCGCGGCCGGCGGTGCAGAGCCAGCAACAGAACATGCAGCCCCCCGGCGCGCCTTTTTCGCTTGGCCGGTAATTTCTTCAGCTCCTCGCTGTCTGCCCAGCCTCCCAGCCGAGCAAGGCGCGCTTGCGCGTGAGGCCCCAGTGATAGCCCGTCAGGGCGCCGCCGGAGCCAATCACCCGGTGACAAGGCACAACGAACGAAATCGGATTGCGCCCGACAGCCGCGCCCACGGCGCGCGCGGCCTTGGGCGAGCCGACGCTGCGGGCGACGTCCGTATATGTCGCGGCGCGGCCCAGCGGAATCCGCAACAGAGACTCCCAAACCCGGACCTCGAAATCCGATCCGATCATGACGACCCGCAGAGGACGGTCGGCGCGCCATTCGGCTGGATCGAACGCGCGGGCGACATATGGCGCGGCCGCAGTCTGATCCTCAATGAAGCTTGCGCGCGGCCAGCGTCGGCGCATGTCCTCGAGCGCCGCCGACTGCCCCCCTTCGTCAACAAAGCCCAGTCCCGCAAGCCCGCGCGGCGCGATCACCGCCAATGCCTCGCCGAAGGGTGAGGCGTGGAAGCCAAAGCGCATTAGCAGCCCCTCCCCGCCGCGCCGAAATTCGCCTGGGCTCATCGCCTCGTGGACCACAAAGAGGTCGTGCAGCCGTCCGGGGCCAGAAAGCCCCAGCTCGTAAGCCACATCCAGAACAGAGGCCGAATCGCGCAGCAGAGTGCGGGCGCGGTCGAGCGTGATGGCCTGCAGGAAATCCTTTGGCGTCAGCCCGGCCCAGCGTCGAAACAGCGCAGTCAGATGCTGTGGCGAAAGGCCCACATGGGCGGCAATGTCCTCAATGGAGGGCTGGCGCTTCCACTGGCCGGACACGAATTCGATCGCCGCACGCACGTGCGCGTAATCGTCCGTCGCGGACAGTGCGGCAGGCGCCAACAGCGCTTCAAGGGATACTTCGTGGCTCATGGCGCGAAGATGCGCCGGGGCGCCGCCCCGCGCCACCCGAAAACGAAGATTTCGCGGAAAACCGTAACCGCGCCGGGAATCACGCTCTTAGCCGGGATCACGCTCTTATGAGAACCGCGGGCCCCTCTTCGCCTCGGTCAGCGCCTGCGACAGCCCCGCAGCAAATTCAGCTCGAGCGGCTGGCCCCAGGAAGCCTGCGACCTCGACTTCGTGATTTCGCGAGACAAGCGCCACGCGCGTCAGGCCATAATCTTCATCTTCCTCGCGCACGAGGCGCACCCAGATGGGGTTCCAGCACCACTCCGCGCGCGCGCCGTCCGGCGAGACCTTGGCCAGTTTCAGCTCCAGCGGGGTGACGGAAACATCCTCATAGGCGCGGGCGTCGCGGAAGTTCACCCGGAACGCCCACCAGAAGAGCAGAACATCGAGCCCCATGAAACCGACGACCGGCCAGGCGCCCAGAATCAGGAAGGGCAAGGTGGTGAAAAAGGCCACGGCACAGAAAAGAATCAGCAGAAGCCTAAAATTCTGCTGGCTCAAAGAGCGATGCGGCCTGATGCGCGCCGCGAATATCTGTGCGTTCCAGGAATTGGTATTGTTCAAACCGTGACGCTCCGGCAGTCCCAGCTATTATAGCGGCGCCATGCCAGTAAAAAAGCCCAACGCCCCCGCGCCCGCTCGCCGCGCCGATCTTGCCAGCAAATCTGCAAAGGCGCGCCCAAATTCGCCTGCGATCATCCCGGCGCCAGCGCCCTTGGCGGCGCCCCGCTCAGCAGCCAAGCGGGCCTTGCCCCGGGCCGTGCAGGCTGTTCGCGCTCGCAAGAGCGTGCCGCGCGCCATTGGGCCACAGGTCATCGAGGAGATTTTCTCGCGCTTCCACAAGGCGATGCCCGAGCCCAAGGGCGAGCTTGAATACGTCAATGCGTTCACCCTGCTTGTCGCCGTGGTCCTGTCCGCGCAGGCCACGGACGTGGGCGTCAACAAGGCGACCCGGCCCTTGTTCGCTATCGCCGACACGCCGCAAAAGATGCTGGCGCTCGGCGAGGAAAAAGTGCGCGACTACGTGAAAACCATCGGGCTTTTTCGCACCAAGGCGAAGAACGTCGTCGAACTATCGCGTCAATTGATCGAGCGGTTCGGCGGGCAGGTGCCGGGGGATCGCGACGCGCTCGTGACGTTGCCAGGCGTCGGGCGCAAGACCGCCAACGTCGTGCTCAACATGGCGTTCGGGCACGAAACGATGGCAGTCGATACGCACATCTTTCGCGTGTCGAACCGCCTCAGGCTCGCGCCGGGAAAGACGCCTGATCAGGTAGAGGCCGGTCTGGAAAAGCGCGTGCCGAAACATTTTCGCCTGCACGCCCACCACTGGCTCATCCTGCAAGGACGCTATACGTGCAAGGCGCTGCGTCCCGAATGCGAACGCTGCATCGTGTCTGACCTCTGCGCGTCCGCCGACAAACGGATACCGTAAGGCGTCAGCTCGTCAGCCAAAGCGCCACAAAGCCGACGCTGCCGACGATGATGCGCCACCATGCGAACGGCGCAAAGCCGCGCGCCGCGACGAAGCCGAGGAATCCGCGCACGACAATCAACGCTGCAAAGAACGCGGCGACGAAACCGACCCCAATGGACACGAGATCGTCGGTCGTGAGAATGTTGTAATTCTTCATCAGATCGTAGGCGAAGGCGCCCGCCATCGTTGGCATCGCCAGCCAGAAGGAGAACTCCGCCGCCGTGCGTTTGTCAGCGCCCGATAGCATCGCCCCAACAATCGTCGCGCCCGAGCGGGAGACGCCGGGCACCATGGCAAGGCACTGCCAGACGCCGATTTTGACGCACATGGGGAGGGTGAAATCCATCACGTCCGTGTAGGCGTTCTTGAACTTCATGCCATCGACCGCAAGCAGGACAAGCCCGCCCGAAACAAGCATGGTGCAAACAATCCACGGATTGAACAACACCCCCTTGATGAAGGAATGGGCAAAGGCTCCGATGATCGCCGCTGGCAAAAACGCCACCAGTACGCACAGCACGAAGCGGCGGGCTCTTGGATCGAATGGCAACGCCTTCGCGATGGCCAGAAGCTTGGCGAAATATACGAGCAGGATCGCCAGAATCGCGCCAAGCTGAATCAGAACCTCGAACGACTTGCCTGTAGATTCAAACCCCAAAAAATGTCCGACCAGCAGCAGATGGCCCGTCGAAGACACCGGCAAAAACTCGGTCAAGCCTTCAACCGTGCCGAGAATGAGCGCCTTCAAAATGTCCATTATGGAAAATCCGGGTTCGAGTTTGCGAGGCAGCACTTGCGCCTGAATACACCCTGGTCGCTTTCAGGAAAGTAACCAGACCTAGCCTCGACGGAGATTTGCGCAGGCCGTGGATTACACGTCCATTTACCGCTGCGTAAACCAATCGTTAATATGGACCAGTCTTCTTGTGGCTTGCCGAGCCCATTCTCCGGCTGTTCAGTTTCCGCGTCACAGGGTTGAAGACTTAACGATGGCGATTCTTTTCCACCATCCGCTCTGCCCGCGCTCACGTTACATCCGCCTCCTTCTCGCCGAATACGGCATCGAAATCGAGCTGATCGAGGAGCGCCCCTTCGAGCGGCGGCAGGACTTTCTCATCGCAAATCCGGCAGGCGACCTGCCCGTCATGATCGACTCTAACGATTTCGTCGTGCCCGGCGCCGCCACGATCGCCGAATACCTTGATGAGACGCGTGGCCTTGGGCTGGACCGTCGGCTGCTGCCGGAGGGGCCGGCCGAGCGCGTCGAAACGCGTCGCCTTACCGACTGGTTCAACACGAAGTTCTACCAGGAGGTCAGCGAGCCGCTGGTGAACGAGAAGGTCTACAAGCGCTACATGCGGCCCGGACAGGGCGGCGGCGGACCAGAAATGAGCGTCGTGCGCGCGGTGCGCAGTAACATTCGCTATCATTTACGCTATATCGGGCACCTGACGGCGACGCGTAAATGGCTGGCGGGGGACAACATGACCCACGCCGACCTCGCCGCCGCCGCGCACCTGTCGTGCGTGGATTTCGTAGGCGACGTGCCATGGAGCGAAAACGCAGAGGCGAAGGAATGGTACATGCGCATGAAATCGCGCCCGTCCTTCCGCAGCCTGCTGACCGACCGGCTGCCGGGGATGACGCCGGACCGGGTCTACGCGGACCTCGACTTCTAGACGCGCGCTTCAAAGCCAGACTTCAAGCGAAGGCGAGCGACCTCGGCTTTGAGGCCTGCGGCGTCGCGGCGCCCGATTCCATTCCACTCGCGCGCGAACGGCTGATGAACTGGCTCGCGCAGGGCGCCCAGGGCGACATGGACTGGATGTCGGAAACGGCCGGACGGCGGGCCGATCCATGCGTTTTGTGGCCCGAGGTTCGCTCGATCATCGCGCTTGCGATGAATTATGGACCTGACGAAAATCCATTCGAGGCACGCAAGACCGCTCCAAGCGACGCGGCGGAGATTTCGGTCTACGCGCGGCATCGCGATTATCACGACGTCATCAAGGGCAAGTTGAAAATGCTGGCCCAATGGCTGTTGAAGGAAGGCGCGCAAGGCCAGGCCGCGGGCGTGAAAGTGTTCGTTGATACCGCGCCGGTGATGGAAAAGCCGTTGGCGCAAGCGGCCGGATTAGGCTGGCAGGGCAAGCACAGCAACCTCGTTTCGCGTGAGCACGGCTCCTGGCTGTTCCTCGCCACGATATTCACAACGCTCGACATCGAAACCGATGCTCCGGAGGTTGACCATTGCGGATCATGCCGCGCGTGTCTTGACGCTTGCCCTACTGCGGCGTTTCCCGCTCCTTACACGCTCGATGCGCGCCGGTGTATTTCGTATCTGACAATCGAGCACAAGGGACAGATCGCGCGCGAATTTCGCGCCGCCATCGGCAATCGAATTTACGGATGCGACGATTGTCTGGCCGTATGCCCCTGGAACAAATTTGCGAGCGCAGCGCGCGAGATCAAGCTTGTCGCGCGCGAAGACCTCAAGGCGCCAGGCATTGGCGCGCTGGCCACGCTGGATGACGCAGGATTTCGCGCACTGTTTTCCGGCTCGCCCGTCAAGCGGGTTGGCCATGCGCGGTTTTTGCGAAACGTGCTGGTTGGCCTTGGCAACAGCGGCGATGTTTCGCTTTTGCCGCAGGCGCTTGCGGCGCTAGACCATGAGTCCTCTCTAGTGCGTGGCATGGCGGTATGGGCGAGTGCGCGCCTGATGGAGCGTGCGTCGTTCATGGAACTTGCACGCCAACGACTGACACGAGAAGAAGACGAGGATGTGCGCGCCGAGTGGACGCATGAACTCGGGCTGGGAGCGCGTGCATGAACCTATTCGTCTTCGGCCTCGGCTATTCGGCCACGCATTACGTGCAAACACGTCGCGCCTCCTACGCGCACGTTGCCGCCACAGCGCGCAGCGCGGAAAAGCGCGCGGCGCTTGCGCGTCAGAAAATCGCGGCGTTCGACTTTTCGCCGGAGGCTTCAGATCAAGGCTTGCGTGAGACTCTAGCTACGGCAGATCATCTTCTGGTGTCGATTCCTCCTGGCGCACAGGGCGATCCTGCGCTGGCGCACTTTGCCGGAGCCATCGAGGCTGCGCCGTATCTGCGCTCCATCGTTTATCTGTCGACCATCGGCGTTTATGGCGACCATGCTGGCGCGTGGATCGACGAGTCGACGCAGCCCGTCCCCTCAAGCGAGCGCAGCGTGTGGCGTCTTGCCGCCGAGGAAGGATGGCGAAAACTTGCGCGCGACAAGGGCATCGCCGCGCATGTGTTGCGCCTTGCCGGCATTTACGGCCCGGGACAGAACGCGCTCGTCAACCTGCGCGCGGGAACGGCCAAACGTATTATAAAGCCGGGTCAGGTGTTCAACCGCATTCACGTTGAGGACATAGCGCGCGCGATAGAGGCCGCGTTCGCATTTGCTGATCCGTGCGCGGATCGCGTGTGGAACGTGTGCGACGATGAGCCCGCGCCACCGCAGGATGTGGTGACGTATGCAGCAAGCCTGCTTGGCGTCGCGCCGCCTGCTGAAATCGCTTTCGAGACTGCGGAGCTTTCACCCATGGCGCGCAGCTTCTATTCAGAATGCAAGCGCTGCTCGAACCGCGCCATGCGCGAGGAACTAGGCGTGCGCCTCGCCTGCCCCACCTATCGCGAGGGGATGGATCAGCTCTACGCAGCAGGCGATGGGCGCTAAAACCGCACGCCAGTTTCTGCGAAAGCCTCGCGCGCTTCATCAGTTTTCAAAAAGTCCAGAAATTGCTGCGCCGCAGGGTCATGCGCTACATAGTCAGTGATCGCGGCCGCATAAGGCAAAACCATTTGCGCCTCGCGCGCGATGAAGCCTGCGTGCGTCACGCCTTCCACGCCGACGATCTCCGTGGCCGGCCCAAAACCGAGGGCGCCCATGTTCTTCTCACGCGCGAGCCAATCGTTGATCTGGCTCGACCTGTCGAAGCGCTGGATTTTGGGCGCCACTTCTTGCGCGACGCCCAGCGCTTCTATCGCGTGCCCCATGTGCTTGCCTGACGGAGCCGTGGTCAGCAGCACGCAGCTAGCGCGCACGAGCGCCTCGCGCAACGCGTCCATCGTTGAGACATCAGGCGCCGCCGCGCCAGCGCACACAACCGCGCTGGTCGCCACTTCGCCGATATCCACCACGCGCGGGGCCAGGCGGCCAGCAAAGACCAGCGCATCAATCATGTCGCGCGGCAAGAGCACCGCGTCTGCCGGCGGCTCGCCAAACCCCATGCCCATTCCCATGCGCATGATAATGTTGTGGCCGTGATCGGTTTCGATCTCGAGCGGGCGCTGGAGGCGCGCTTCGAGCGAGCCTTGCAGCGCCCGAACACCGCGCACAGTCGAGCCGGCGCTAAGAACGCGAAGCGGCGCGTTCAGCCCCAGACCTCACGCGCAACATCGACCACGAGTTGCAGCTTGCGCACCTCTTCCTCTACGCTGAGCTTGTTGCCGCGTTCGCCGCTCGCAAAACCGCATTGTGGCGACAACGCAAGCTGTTCGATTGGGCAATGTTTTGCCGCCTCGTCGATGCGGCGCTTGAGATCGTCCTTTGATTCAAGCTTGCCGGATTTTGTTGTCACGAGCCCGAGCACAACTGTCTTGCCCTTGGGCACATGACGCAGCGGACGGAAATCGCCGGCGCGCTCGCTGTCATATTCAAGGAAATAGGCATCCACGTTGATCTGGTTGAAGAGCACGTCGGCGACGGGCTCGTATCCGCCTTCGGCAACCCATGCGCCTTCAAAATTTCCGCGGCAGAGATGGATCGCCTTCACCATGTCGGCAGGCGCGCTCGCAACCGCGTCATTGATGATCTTTGCGTAGGTGCGCGGCAGCGCGTCCGGGTCTTCGCCGATGTTCTGCGCTTCCTTGCGCATGGCGGGGTCGCAAAGATAAGCGAAATTTGTCTCATCAATCTGGAGATAGCGGCAGCCGGCCGCTGCAAGATCCGCGATCTCCTCGGCGTAGACGCGCGATAGATCGGCGTAGAATTCCTGCATGTCGGGGTAGGCTTTCGAATCGACACCGCCGCGCCCGGCGCGGAAATGCAGAATCGAAGGCGAGGGAATCGTCTGCTTGGGCGTCTGGCGGGCGACCGATTTCACGAACTTGAAATGCTCAACGAAGATTGGCTTGGGCCGCGAAACCTTGCCCGCGATGTGAAAAGCCGACAGCGGGCGCTCAATATCGCCTTCCGCCGTGCGAAATGTCGCGCTCGCGCCGGTCTTCACTGACACCACGTTGTCAAAAGACAGCAAGAAATCCGCGTGCCAAAGGGTGCGGCGGAACTCGCCGTCGGTGACGGACTGCAGGCCGATATCTTCCTGAAGCTTCACCACTTCACGGATCGCCGCGTCTTCCAGTGTGCGCAGCTCTTGTGCGGTGATCTCACCCTTGCGAAAGCGCTCGCGCTGGGCGAGTAAGGCGGGCGGGCGCAGAAGGCTGCCGACGTGGTCGGCGCGGAAGGGCGCTTTGTCGCGATGCATGCTCATATCAATAACTCCTGCCAGATCCTGCGGCGACGTTTCCTGTCGCCTGTGATTCAGCGATTTCGCGGGCACCTTTGAGCGGGCAAGGCGGCGGCGTCAAGTTGGCAAGATTTCCTCAACTCTGAGCAGGCAAGATGAAATGTCGGGCGAGCCATAGGGAATGTCGCTGGTGGAATTGACAATTTATGCGGTCGTCTTGCTGATCGTCGCTGCTGCGGGCGCGGCGGCCGGCTGGCTTTTGCACGCACGGCGCGGCGCCTTTCCACTACCGAACAGCGCGCCCGCGACTCCTGACAACGCGTCGGCGGGGCCAATTGCGGCCGAGCTTGAGAGCGCTGCTGACGCTGTGGCCAAGGCGCAGGCCGCCAGCGTGGCGAAGTCGCGCTTTCTCGCCACGATGAGCCACGAAATCCGCACGCCGCTCAACGGCGTAATCGGCATGGCTGATCTGCTCGCCGACACGCCGCTCGATCCCGAGCAGCGCAATTACGTCGAGGCCATTCGCAGTTCAGGCCAGGCGCTCGCCTCGCTCATCGACGAAATCCTCGATTTGTCGCGCATTGAATCCGGGCGGCTTGAGCTGGTGGAGGCGCCGTTCGATCTTGTGACGCTTCTGGAAAGCGCCGCCGAACTGCTGGCCCCACGCGCGCAGGACAAGGGACTGGAGATTGCGACAAGCGTGGCGCCGGGGCTGCCGCGCGCGCTTGCGGGAGACGCCGCGCGCATTCGGCAGGTCGTGCTCAATATGGCCGGCAACGCGATCAAGTTTACACAAACAGGCGGGGTCGGAATCCGGGCGCTGCGCGCTGGCGCTTTCGTGCGAATCGAAGTGATCGACACAGGCGCTGGCGTCCCTCAATCCCAACGCGACACGATCTTCCAAGATTTCGCCCAAGGCGATCAGACGTCGTCGCGCGCGCATGGCGGCTCCGGGCTCGGCCTTGCGATTTCGCGCCGCCTTGCAGAGGGCATGGGCGGGGCGCTGACACTCGCGCAAAGCGACGAAAAGGGATCGACGTTCGCGTTCGAGTTTCCATTACGTACCAGCAAGGCGGAAACGGCAGAGGGCGCGAGCACGCTGGCGGGGCGCCGCGCGCTCATCGTCGGGCGCTCGCCTTTCGAAGCGCCCTTTCTGGGCGAGCGGCTTGCAGCCTTCGGCGCCCGCGCCGACCAGGTGGAAGGCGCGGCGCGCGCTGTGGAATTGCTGTCGGCAGGCGACCCGCCGGACATCGTCATCGTCGATTGCGCGCTGGGGGCTGGCGAAGCGGCGCAGGTGGCCGA
>JAUXWZ010000061.1 GCA_030684835.1 Beijerinckiaceae bacterium | reverse complement strand
GAGCGAACTGTTCTCACGTATCTCACCAAGCCCCTTGGCGATCAGATGCGCAGATCTTTCCGTGAAAGATAACGGCGCCTACTAGCTTAGCAGTAAATTTTGCAGGAGTTCCGCGGAACAAAAATCGATCAGGCTCGTTGCGTGTACCGGAGCCTTTTGGCTCTGGTAATTTGCGTCCGCATGCCCCGCGGATGCGCATTTGCGAAGCTGATGCGAGGGACGAGCGCGATGCGGAAAGCATATAAAGGTCATTGTTCCGCGCCTTACCCGAAGCCATCGCAAAAGATTTCATATGAGCAGGCTTAGCCGCGTACAGGTTGCCGGCTTGCCCGTGGATATGGCGGAATCGCTGGACGATATCGTGAGTGTCGTCAGATCCGCTGTGCAAGCCAGACGCAATCTGCTCGTCACCTTCGTGAATCCCGGAGCGGCCTACCTTGCGCAGCGCGACAAAACATATGCGGCGCTGTTAACAGAATTCGATCTCGTCCTGCCCGATGGTATCGGAATCATTTACGCCGCGCGTCTTCTGCTGGGCGGCGGTGGGGTAAGGATCAGCTTCGATACTTCGTCGCTGGCGCTCCCGGTGTTTCAGGTCGCGGCGGCGGAGGGAAGCAAGGTCTTCTTCGTCGGTGGGCGCCCTGGAGTTGCTGTTGGGGCAGCGGAAAAGCTCAAGGCAGAAACGCCTCAGCTTCAGATCGCGGGCGTCAGCGATGGCTTTCGTCCTACGGATCAAATAACGGACGACATCATCGCCAGCGGCGCCACAATGGTGATTGCATCGATGGGTTTAAATTATCAGGAACGGTTACTGGTGGAGCTGAAGCGGCGTGGCTGGACGGGTGTAGGCTTCACATGCGGCGGTTATTTCGACCAGCTGCAAGGCGGACTTCGTTACTACCCGCAGTTAATTGATCGCATGAACATGCGTTGGGCCTACCGCTTATATAAAGAGCCAAGGAGATTATGGCGCCGCTACTGCATCGACTATTTTCATTTCGGACTCGCTGTCGCTGCAGGATTGACGAGCAGAGCCAAACGGGAGCGGGGAGGATAACTAAGTGTTACAAACACTTGTTGCCAGCGCAGGCCAGCATAAGCTGGAACCGCACCCCAGCATGAGCGCAAGCGCAACAAGAAGGCTCGTTTAAGCCTAAACTTCTGACTAAAAAAAACTTGCATATTTATTAAAAGGGATGAAACTTTATACAATCTGAGCCGTTCTTGACCGGGCGTGCGTTGCAGGGGCTTCCTGCTTTCCGGGGGCATGGATTATGTGGTTGGAAGATTTTGCCGCCTCGGCGGAGCGGTCTAGAGATGCTGACCGCCCATTTGGTAAGGTACGAATTTCAGAGTCTACGCTCGCTGGTTCCTTTCTGCTCATCGACGTTGCCATAAGCTGGAGTGTCGTGGTTGTTGCGCATGCGCTTTACCACGGACTTTATATCGGGGGGCCGCTTGTCACCAACGATGTGGTAGCGCTTGGCGGGCTAATAAGCGTCGTCTTCGCGGCTTCTCAAATGTTGCAAGGCTCATACTCGCCTGTCGCGTATATCGACAGAAAGCTGAGCCTCCGATCAGCCGCTATTGGGTGGCTGAGCGTCTTTTTTATCATCGGCTGGCTGGCGTTCCTTCTCAAAGTCACTGAGGATTTCTCTCGCGCGGGACTCACCGCCTCGTTCTTCCTTGGACTCGCGGCTATCGCAGCCGGACGTATGACCGTTGCTGGTTCCCTGAGCGGAGCTTTGAAGAGTAGCAAGCTGGTGCTTCGGCGAGTTTTTCTCGTCAGCACCTCCCAGACGCACCCTTCGCGAGGCATTTTGCGTCACTTTCGAAGAAGCGGTTCTGAACTGGTTGGCAGCCTGGTCCTTCCTTCGAGTCGGACCGAAGCCGGCTGGGCTCATGACTTATCGCGGCAATTGCAGGACGCTTTCATCGGGCGGGCTTTCGACGAGATCCATGTTCTCGTGAGCTGGAACGACAAGGAGACCATTCGAACTTTACTGGCCGCGACCAGTCACCTCCCTGTCAAGGTATTGCTCCTTTCCGATCCAGAATTTGCGCACATCTTGCAAGATCACGAGATGTTCAGGCCTAATTCCACGTTCGAGATCAGAAAGGCGCCTCTCACCAACGCGCAACTCATGGTCAAACGGATGCTGGATGTTTCAACAGCGTCCACGGCGCTTTTTCTCCTCCTCCCTCTCCTTGCAGTTGCCGCGCTGGCGATCAGGCTTGAGTCGAAGGGGCCCGTTGTGTTTAGGCAACGGCGGAAAGGCTTCGGCGGCCGGCCTTTCACAATCTACAAACTTCGCACGATGTCCGTTATGGAAGATGGAGATGTCGTCGTCCAAGCCACTAAAGGTGATGCGCGCGTGACGAAGGTTGGCGCCATTCTTCGCCGTACGAGCATCGACGAGCTACCCCAGCTTTGGAATGTCATCGCGGGTGATATGTCCATCATCGGACCGCGGCCCCACGCAGTCGCTCACGACAATTATTATGACAAGGCGATCGCCACCTACGCGCATCGTCGCCGGGTCAAGCCCGGTCTTACCGGGTGGGCGCAAGTTAACGGGCATCGAGGGGAAACAAAATCAGTTGAAGCGATGGTTGACCGGGTTTCGCACGATCTGTGGTATGTTGATAATTGGTCGTTGTCCCTGGATTTAAAAATTATTGGCAAAACCGTGCTTACGTCTTTGTCGCAGAATAATGCATATTAAGCATATTTCGGGACGCTGCTCGTCGAGGTCCGTTTAAACCAAGCGTAAGGACGAGATGTACAGCTCTTCCGTCAATAGGGATATGGCCGCGTTTGCGCCGCCGTCCCGCGCGCCGCTTTCCCTCACGTGGGATTGGGCGGAAAAATCCTTCATCGTCTTCGCTCTTGTTATGTTCGGGACATCGTTCCTGCGACTGTTTGTCGGCGGTGGAGAGAATACCGCGGTCGTTCGCATCACCTACCTATCGCTTTATGCGGCCGGCGGGATGTTGTGCGTCCTTCATTATCGCCGGGTACTCGAGGTTATTCGTCAGTCCCCCGTATTCGTTCTTTTGCTTCTGTTTCCACTTCTCACGATCCTTTGGTCTGTGAACCAGGAAGAGACCTTGCAGCGCTCGATTGCAGTGCTTGGACCCTCACTGCTCGCGCTTTATATTGGAACAGTCTACCGACTGCGGTCGATAATCCTACTCCTTGCGGCCGCTCATCTCATCATGTCGATCATGGATGTTTTTGCGATCGTAGCTATACCGAAGATCGGAATAACGCAGGAAGAAGAATGGCACGGCGCCTGGCGCGGAGTTCATGGACATAAAAACGGCTTCGGCGCCGCCGCCGCCTTTGGGTGTCTCGCGTTGCTATTTGCGACTACCGTGGTTGAAGGCTTTTGGCGCATCGTAACATTGGCGGGACTAGCGTTGAACCTCGTGTTCCTCGCAGTGTCAGATTCACTGACGTCGCAACTCGTTTTGCCCATGGCCCTGGGCGCCTTTGTTGTGGGCTTGGGTCGTGGCTGGTCGAGGCTCTACGTCTTTCTCCTGGCGGCAGGTCTGTGCTGCGTTTTGCTTGTGATCGTACTAATAGCCCAATATGGCCCGGGTGCGCTGATTGGGGCGCTCGGTCGCAGCAGTACGATGTCGAACCGTATGCCCATGTGGAGCGAACTCACGAGCGTGATCGCGCAAAGACCCATGCTTGGATACGGCTATGCCGCTTTTTGGGAGTCAGGGCTCCCAGAGCTGCATCGAGTCGCCAGGAACCTCCAATTCGTGCCGTTTTATTCGCATAACGGTGCGCTGGAGCTGCTCCTGGATGGTGGATTTGTTTTGCTCATGACGGCCCTGGTGGCGATGCTATCTTGCATGGTCCGCGCCTCCCGCATGATAAGGCCGGGCATCATTTCCAGCTATTATCCGCTCGCCTTTTTCATAGGTTTTGTCCTCGCGAACGTTTCCGAGTCCACTTTTCTGGCACGCAACAGTCTGCTCTGGATACAGTTCGTCCTATTTGCGGCGGTCGCAATTCGTACGGTTCATATTAAAATTGTAGGGCAAGCTCCTTTGGATGGAGAGCGGTTGTAATGGGTCCTGAGCTGTATTTTGTGTCTTCTCTGATCGTCGGCCTTGTCTTTGAAACCGGGCAAATTCACAAGACCGGAACAGCTACCCACATCAGCACAGCTGACGATCGAGTCTCGGAAGGCGTCATATTTAGGAAGAGGGCCCCGTACGGGTTCCAGGCTGGCCGCAATCGCGAGCTTGTCCTTGAATTCGACCGCTTCGAAGAGACTGAGCTGTCAAGCTTTGTGAAGCCACCACTTATTTCTGTGGGCCGTGCGGCGGCTGTCGACCAAGTGGGGTCATATAGAATAACTGTCGATGGGAAGGCCCCGAGCGTTCCCGTCGAGGTTTCACGCAAGATCAAAATAGCTGGGAGCGGGGTCACTGCTCCAAAGGAATTCAAATCCGTATTGCAACATACGGTCTATCTAAAGTTGCAGGATCAGCTCCAATCGGGTCAAATGGTCAAGGTCGAATATGGCCCCTCCTTTTCAAAAGTCGCCTCTGCAAGATTCGCATCCGAATCGGAAAGCAGTGCCGTACACATTCCTCGCGTCGGCTTCGAGGCGGGGACGACCCCAAAGTACGGGTACTTTTCGGCATGGCTAGGTGTTCCGGGGATCACGAATGCCCCGGGACCACGATCGTCGAGGTTCGATCTGGAGACGCCTCCAAGCTTCTCCATTGTTGAGACTAATTCGAACAAGCCGGTTCTAAGTGGCAAGATGGTGCGGGCGGAGTCGTCCCTGAAGACAGACCTTGATCTAACCTCGGTGTACCGGGCGGATTTTTCCGCCTTGAAAGATCCCGGCCGCTACCGGCTGGTCGTTGACGGCGTGGGTTCGTCCACGCCGTTTCGCGTGGCCGTCGGCCACTGGGAAAGACTATTCAAGCACGGCATGCGGGGATTTTATCATCAGCGGAGCGGTGTGGAGCTGGAGGCCCAATACACGGATTGGAGGAGACCGCGCTCACTTCACCCCGACGACGGATTTCTTGCCTACCAGTCCGGCGCATCGCTGATGGACACTGACCAAGGCCTCAATCTTCAGAAAACGTCGTCCTTCAAGGCTCTTGCGGCCAAGGCATCGTCAACACCTGCGCCTGAGGCGTGGGGCGGCTGGCATGACGCCGGCGACTGGGATCGTCGTATTCAGCACTTGGATGCGGTTCGCGCCCTGCTGACTCTCAGTAGCCTCCAGCCGGAGTTTGTGGAAGCCGCCAGATTGCGCATCCCCGCCGGAGCGCCAAACATCCCAGACACAATTACTGAAGCGCTATGGGGACTGGACGTATTTCGTCGCCTGCAAACGAAAGATGGCGCGATACGCGGGGGTATCGAAGGATCCCGCTATTCGAAACACGGTGAAGCGAGCTGGACAGATCCGCAGACCTTGTATGTGTATGCGCCAGATCCGTGGTCGTCCTACTTATATTCTGCGAGCGCCGCAATGGCGTCAGCTGTGCTCAAAAAGTACAATGCCGAGTTGTCGGCCATTTACAGGGAAAGCGCGATCCGCGCTTACGCATGGGCTGAAGCATACCTCGCCAAGGCTCCGAGGCTGGCAGACCCCTTGCAAAGAGCGCGAAATCTTGGTGCAGCAAGCCTGTATGCGACAACCTCCGACCCAGTTTACGCGAAAATATTCCGCGCCACTTTGGGCTTTGTTGCGGGCCAGCCCGCTCAGGGCCGCGCGTATCACGAAGCCGGGTTCATCTATCTTCGCGCGCCGTCTGCCGCCGGAGATCAGGATGTGCGCGAGATGATTACGCATGGCATCATCTGGTTCGCGGAATTGTATCTACGCGAGGGTCGCGGGTCGTACGATCAGGTGCTTGATCCCTGGCGTCCCTACGGTTGGGGCAATGTATCGAACATCCCAGAAGCCGCCGCCGAGGTTCTTCTACCCGCACATCACCTGACAGGCGCGCAGTCTTATCTAGATGCTCTTGCGGCCAGCACCTTCTTCGGTCTCGGGGCCAATCCGGACAATATCGTGTACACAACCGGGCTTGATCGTAACAGTCCCCGAGAAATCCTTCACAAGGACGCTTTTGCTCTTGGAACCGTCCCGCCGCCCGGCATCACCATCTTTGGAACGAGAGATGTGCGCGCTTCGGATGGACAATGGTGGCACAAACTTGTCAATCAGCAACTAGGGCTGATGCGTCTCGACCAGATGCCGATCCACGAATCTTTTCAGACATTCTTTATGGCGCCGGAACTCACAGAGTTCACGATCAATAATGGATTGCGGGAGCCCGCGCTCGTGTGGGGGTACCTTGCAGGCATGGTGCACGCCGCAAAGAAGTAGTCTTCGATCTTTTTTCCTGTTTCATGAAGGGTGACGCCATTCGCCAGTTGCTTTTTATTTCTCCTGTGTATCCGTTTCCCGTCAAAACCGGGCAGCAAGTTCGTGTTTCAAAGCTTATTGAAGCGTGTGCTCGCGGGTTTGAGGTGACCTACCTTGGGCCGGGGCCGACGGACGCTGAGGGCCCCGAATTTAGTACCCCATTTAAGCGGGTGTTGTTCGTTGAGGGAAACGGAGTGGTGAGTCCGTCAGCTTTGGCGCGCATGCTGCTTGGAGGGTACATTGGCCCTCCCGGACTGCTGCGCCTTTGGCGCAGTTATCTCGACGCCATGCGCAGCCTTAATCTGGAAGAGTTTGACCTCATCTTCGTCGAGCGTGGTCACCTTGCAGCGCTTGCAAAGGGGCATACCCGAAAAACCGTTGTCGACTTCGATGATGTAGAACACAGGAAAGCGGTGCGGGAGGCGCGACACGTGTTGACGGGGGGGGCCCGTTTGCATGCGCTTCAAAGAGCGCTGCGTTTGTCGGTCAGGGAGATCGTTCAAGCATTCCGGTATCGGAAGGTGTTTGTCTGCAGCGACGATGATTGTAATTACCTGCTCCGTTTCGGACTGAAAAACGTCGGGATAATTCGAAACGGTGTCGATCTCGACGGCGAGTGGGCGCCCGGCGAAGAGCGTGGTCGGAAGAAGGCGCTTTTTCTGGGTAATCTAGACTATCCGCCCAACGTCGATGCGCTTGAGTACCTAGTGCATGACATTCTCCCGCTGGTTCATCGGCGAATGCCGGATTTCATCGTTGACGTCATCGGCGGCGGAACGGCCCCTGCGACGCTGCGGACGAAGCGCGGCCTTAACTTCATCGGATATGTCCCCGATCTGCGCGCCGTATTGCCAAGCTATCAGGTCATGGCTGCGCCGTTGCGGCTTGGCGGCGGCACGAAGCTGAAACTGCTGGATGCTATGGCGGCGATGTTGCCGATCTCCACAACGCCCGTGGGCGCCGAGGGGCTTGAACTGGTCGACGGCGAAACGGCTTTGATCTCAGCCAATCCTAAAGACATAGCTGACGATATTGTTCGTCTGTGCAATGATCCCGATTATGGCGCCTCGCTTGCCCGCGGCGCCTATGCGCTCGCGGCCGCTAAGTTTCAGTGGGTTCAGATTCAGGATGACCTTGCCAAGGTTCTTGATTCCATTTGCGCACCCTCAGGGAACTCACAGGCAAGCTAAAGCGTTGAGGTGCTGCGCGCCGCTGTTTCGGGAAGGCAGAGTTGATGAATCAGTTTGAGTCCGACTTTCGGCCGGCGGATCGGCGCCGCCGGGATGCAGATATAGACATATCCGCTGTTGTTGGCGCGTTGTGGCAACGAAAGCTCGTCATTGCTACTTTTGCCGTGCTTGGATTGATCCTAGCCCGGGTGGTGCTCTTTTTTATCTCGCCGACCTATCTGGCTTCGTCCGTTATTGTGCTGGAGTTGCAGCCGCCCGGAGTATTCCGGACCAATTCGATCTTTAGCGGACGGACTATCGATCAGCCGATGGTCGAGTCTCAAGTCCACGTGCTGGGCTCCGCCCAGACCGTGTCTAAAGTGATAGAACGGCTGAATTTGCTCGAGGACCCTGACTTCATGGCCAAGCCGTCGGAAGAGGCGTGGTGGCGATTGCGCAGGCCAATGTCGGATCCGATGAATGTTGCTATCGAAGCTTTCCAGAAAAGCCTGAACGTCGATCGTATCGGCACGAGCAACGCGATACGCATAAGTTTCCGCGGCAAGGACCCAGATAAGGTGGCGCAGATCGCCAACGCGACTGCTCGCGTTTATATCGCGAGCCAATTGGCCCAGCAGGTGCGCGGTCTTGAAGAGGCGATACCGTTGGAGGACCGGATTGTGGTCACTCGTGCGGCCCCGCCCAGTTCACCGATCTCCCCCAACAACACGATTGCTTATGCGGCCGGTATTCTGTTGGGCGGCCTGTTCGGCGTTTGGGTGTCACTGATCAGGCGCAGGGATGAACGCCTCACATCCGTGAACGATCTGGCGAAGTGGTCAGGTTCCCCAGTTCTCGGCGTCGTGCCGTTCTCTCGCAACCAGATCTCTGCGTTCCCCTCCCCGGCAGGGGGCGACGACCGATCTGGCGCCGGCGTTGTACTGAAGGCGCCCATAAACGGGGCGGGAGAGAGAGATGCGCTGCAGCACATTGCTGTAAGTGTGCTTGAGCATCTAAATCACAAGCCGCACTCCGTCGTTGGGGTTGTGGCCGCTGACGCCTTGGGTGGCGCCAGTAGCGTTTGCCTGGGTTTGGCGACGATCCTGGCCCGTGAGAGCGGACCTACTCTGTTGATCGATTGCGAAGGCACCGTTCTCGAGGACGACAGCATTGAGCTTCCTGGGCTGCGTCAGGTTTTCGACGGGACGCAGCAGCTCACCACGGTGGTGAAGCGCGTTTCAAGTAACCTCATGTTTCTTCCACTTGGGCCAATATCGGGCGAGATTGATCGGCCTAGGGCCGATGATCTGGTCAAGTTCGTGAAATTGCTTGGCCCCCTTTACAAGCACGTGCTTCTTAACCTCGCGTCGCTGGAGTCGGCGAAGGTCAGGTCTACTGCGCCCTCGCTCGACGGTCTGCTCGTAGTAGCTCGATCAAAATACACGAAAAAGAACGCATTCCGGAGGTCATTGAAACAGTCCGGCAAGGTGGTGAGGAGCAAAATCATAGGTGGGATCATCATTGAAACCGATCCAAAGAGGGTGATTGAATGAGGCGCGTTCTTCAACTTGTGACACTACTTGGCGCCAGCCTTTCGATCGGCCTTGGGCAACCCAGTCTGGCTCAGACTGATGACCCGAAGCGCGCGAGCGTGCGCCAGCTTGAGGAGTTTTCGGCTGGCGATGTCGTACGTATTTTCGCATTCGGCAGAGAGGATCTGACGGGAAAATTCATCGTTCAGCCAGGCCGTATCATCTCGCTTCCCTTACTTGGCGCCATTGATCTGGCCGGCAAATCCGCGCGAGACCTGGAGAAGGAACTTGGGGTCGCATGGGAGCAACGTTTGGGCTCCCCGCAGAGCGTCACCGTCGAATTTCTGGAAAGGGCGCCATTCTACATTCTTGGCGCCGTTAATTCGCCCGGGGCCTATCCTTATCGAGCGAACCTGACCGCAATGCAGGCTCTTGCGTTGGCCGGGGGGCTGCAAAGAATTTCGTCGGCAGACCCACGGCTCAGGATGGATGTTCTGCGTGAGCGAGAGCGGCACGCCAAGGCGATCGACCAGATGGCTGAAATGCTGGCTGAACGCGCGCGGCTACAAGCTGAGCTGAGGAAGGAGGATAAGCTGGAGGTTCCACAATCGCTTCTCGAGCTTGTCAACGCTGAGAAAGCAAAAGCATTGATAGCGGAACAAACGCGGTTTCTCACCGCGCGTGCTGAGCAATTGAACACGAAGGCCGCTCATCTCACCGAGCAGGTGAGACTCACCGGAGAGGAAATTGCTTCGTATCAGCTGCAATACGAAGCCTTGGGGAAACAGGAAGATATTCTGACACGCGAGTTGTCTCGTGTCCAAAGCTTGAGGGATACCGGCTTTGGCCTTCAAAGCCGCGTCTTCGAAATGCAGCAGCGCCTTTCCGGCCTTGCAGCAGACAAAATTGGGAGCCTGACTGGGGTGGCGCGTGCGCGGTCTGTCCTGGCCACGGCGAAAAGCAACATCGGACAATTGGAGGAAGAGCGCAGGAGAGAGGTCGCCGAGGCGCTTATCGAGAATGAAAGACAGTTTCGTGATGCGGCCTTAGTCGAAGTGTCCGCTCGCCGACTTATGCGTACCGTTGGCATGAGCGTCGGCGCACCGGAGCCCAGGCCGGAGTTCAGATTGGTCAGAGAGGGCTCGTCCGCCACGGAATTGGTGTCTTCCGCACAGATGATTGCGGCCGGCGACGTGCTTGAAATATGGCTTCCGCCGGAACCGATGGATCCTGCGGCGGCTTCGGCCGCAACAGCATCCAACTGAGTTGCGAGTGTCCCCGGCGCCACCGCCCGCGGCCGCGGGAATGAGAGCACGCGACGATCTTGGAGGCGCGGGCCGTGTAAATAAGGGCTCGCTGCCGTCGCTGTCCTTATCTGGCGGAGCTGCGACGCTGGCCGCGCAATTCGTCAAGATGCTGGCGCAATTTGGCGCTCTCATCGCACTTGCGCGGTTGCTGAACCCGTCGGATTTCGGCCTGATAGCGATGGTCGCTCCGATCTTCCGGCTCGTGGATATCATCCAGGATGGCGGCCTCACCGCTGCTACAATTCAGCGACCTGAACTGACGCAGCATCACATCTCGACAATGTTCTGGTCCAATGTGCTCATCGGTGGCCTGTTGGCGAGCGCAATGTTCTTCGCGGCTCCGGCGATTGCCAGCTTCTATGGCAATACCGACCTCGTGGAGGTTACTTATGCGTTGGCTCTCGTGCTCTTCATCGGGAGCCTGGGACAACAGCATTCCGCACTGATGCAGAGACATATGCGGCTCGGGCTGTTGTCGCTGATAGAAGCTACATCAATGGTGTTGGGCGTATTGGCGGCGATCTGCGCGGCGTATTTCGGCTGGCGATACTGGTCGCTGGTTGTAATGCAGGCGACCGCCGTATCGCTCACAACGATTGGCTTCTGGGCGGCAACCAAGTGGCGTCCGGGGCTTCCGGTGTGGAGCGCCGAGGTCTTTTCGATGCTGACTTTCGGCTCTCAACTGACAGTGGCGCGTCTGCTAGACTGGGCGAGCCGCAGTGTCGACCAGATCGTCCTGGGACGCTTCTGGGGCGAGCAGGCGTTGGGATATTACTCACGTTCGCAAGCAATCCTGATCGTACCGCTTTCTCAAGTAATCTGGCCACTTACCAGGGTCGGCATCCCCGCCTTGAGCCGACTTCAGCACGATCCAGAATCCTACAGAAGATACTTCAAGAGGTCGCTCGGACTTATTGTGAGCGTCACCTTGCCAGGCGTTGTGTTCTCAACATTGGAAGCGCCTGTGCTTATCCCATTGTTACTGGGTGATCGGTGGACCGAAGTTGTCCCGATCTTCATCGCACTGGCGCCTGCGGCGGTTGTTTACACGTTTAATCCGGTTTCATACTGGATATTTGCGAGTCTCGGTCGCATGGATCGGCAGTTGAGGCTGTCGATGGTTCTGGCGCCACTCATTGTGGCCGGTGTTGCTGTGGGCGCGCCGTTTGGCGCGGTGGGCGTTGCTGCTGGATACAGCCTTGGAGCCGTGCTGGCTCAAGCGTACAGCATCTTTTTCGCAACGCGGCGATCCCATATTCGCCTCAAGGATGTGGCCGTAGCGCTGTTTCCGGCGTGCTTGGCGTCAACTGTTGCGGGAGGCGCTGTTTTCTTCCTGCGTGGTCAACTGAACGCATTCCCTGATACGTCCAGTCATCTCTCACTTTTACTGTTTGAGGGCGCAGTGTTCATCGTCGCCTTCGTCGTTGCTTATCTTGCAACATCCGGAGGGCGAGAGAATATCTCTCGCGTTTGGGGCCTGGCTTATGGGTCGCGCAACACCGATGTCGCCTAGTTGAGGAAGTCTGTCCATGGACGTCTTGTACAAAACTCCTGGCGTTGATGTCGGGGCCATCCGCGTCGTTGTCGTCCTGCCAACATTTCGGCGTCCCGAAATGCTTGTGAGGTCGCTTGCATCGCTGGCGGAACAGCATGAAAAAGAATTTGTGGTCATTGTTGTGGAGAACGACGCGGCCGGGCGGCAGGGACTTGCCGCCGTTCAGCAATTTTCCGCTGCAGATGTCAGACTTGCCTGCGTTTGTATTCAAGAATCGCGACAGGGCAATGTGTTTGCTTTGAACTCTGGTTTCGAAGCGGCGCTCGACCTGTTTCCGGCGTCTCGTTTCATTCTGATGATGGACGATGATGAAGTCGCTACGCCTGAATGGCTGTCGTACATGCTTGCTGCTGCCGAGAGCGACGGCGCGGATATTGTTGGCGGACCCGTTCAGCCGAGATTTGAAGAGACCCCTGATCCGAGCGTCTCTGGCCACCCGGTATTCTGGCCAGCATACCAAGAAAGCGGAAGGGTGCCGGTCATTTATGGAACGGGGAATTGCCTCATTCGAAGAGAGGTCTTCCAAGCGATGGGGCGACCCTTTCTGGACGGAGCCTTCAACTTTCTTGGTGGAGGCGACGCGGATTTCTTTTGGCGATGCAAGTTGAGGGGCTTCAGATTTTACTGGGAGCAGCGAGCGATGATCCTCGAAACTGTGCCGCCAGAGCGTACCAAGTCCAAGTGGATTTTGCAGCGAGGCGTTCGCATTGGCGCCATCAACCGGAGGATCGATTCAAGGACAAGAAAAATAGGCTTTGGAAAGCTGATCGTAAAAGACATCGGTATTCTGGCACTGGCGTCGATGTCTTCGGTGTGGCGCATTCTCAGGCGGGAGAATCCCCTTGTTGCTCTGCATCCATTTGCAATTGCCGTGGGCAGAGTTTCCTCTGTTTTCAAGTTGGCCCCCCAGCAGTACCGACACATCCCATCAAAGGAGCCGAGGCCTGATGCCTAGCATGTCACGCCGGATGGAGATGGATGTTTGTACATGCGCGTTTCAGCAAGCGGGAAAAATTTGATGAGTGAATCCGTGTCTGGCTTCGAGTCTGTGAAGGCGTCACCCGGCAAAGAGTTCGGTAGCAAGACGAAGCGGATTTTGTGCGTTACTGAAGAGCTGCCCGGCTTTCAGCAAGCAGGGCACACTGTATGGTTGGCAGGGATCTTTGAAGCCCTCGCCAACGCTGGCCACGACGTCGTTTGCACGACAACGACTCATAAGGTCGGATTTATTGTTCGCAAAACGAGCGATCTCAATTTCGAGATCGAAAAGAGAAACGTATCCCGGTTGTTTGGGCGATATGTCGTTGTCAGTCCGAAATGGATTTTCGCACACCTTGCCTGGAACGTTTTTCAGCGTCTTCCGCAAAGGCTTCAAGTCATCGCAGCCGGGATAAGGAGCAGACTTCGGAAGCGTGATGGTGGCGGAGATCATCGACTGGGGAGTTTCTTAACAGCCGCGCAGCGAGACGAAATCAGGCGCACGGTTGAGGCTGTCAAGCCAGACGTCATCTTGTACAATTCACTATTCTTGCACACGGAGCTGCCCGAAGCGCGCATCCCGGCAGCGATCCTTGTTCATGACCTTGTCCACGAGCGAGCCTCGTCATTACATGAGCAAGGGTATCATACTACGCCAGCTACCTTCACGGCTGATGATGAGATTGCGGTACTGAAGCGTGCGGACATGATGCTCTGCATACAATGGGACGACGCGGAGTTTATTAAACGCAAGCTTGTAAATTCACGCGTAGTGGCGCTACCGCCGCCCATGGCTGCTGTTCCGCGGCGCGTGGCGCATCGCGATCCTGTCTGCATCTTCGTGGGTAGCGGGGCTCTGCCAAACGTTGACGGCGTGCAATGGTTTCTCGAAGCTGTATGGCCTGGAGTGCTTGCGCGCGTCCCAAGCGCGCAGCTCAGGGTCTATGGGTCTGTATGCTCGCGAGTGGAGACGTCTTCTGAATCCGTGAAGTTGCTCGGCCGCGTCGACGACATCGTGTCATGTTATGATGAGGCGAAACTTGCCGTCGTGCCGCTGCGGATCGGGAGCGGTCTCAAAATCAAAATCGTCGAGGCGATTACGATGGGGATGCCCATCGTGACAACGGAGGTTGGCGCTCAAGGGCTCTTCGAAATACGTCCCCAGCCTTTCGCACTCTGCAAGTCAGCAGACGAAATGATCGCGCGGACGGCGGCTTTGCTTCTGTCCGATGAGGAATGCGGCACGCTCGAGGCAGCCGCGCGGGGCGCCCAGGCGCTTTTCGATCCGCAGAGAATTTCAGCAGTGCTAGATGCTGCAATGCGAGAGATCAGCGTTGAATCCCCTATCATTGACAATGAGGCGCGATAGCGCGCCGTTCGAGAAAAGAGCTGTCGCCTCAGGCTTGGCATGTTGTCCCGCGCTGTTAGTGCGTTCCTTTCCGTTGGGGACGGACACTTCATTATACCGCAATTTAGCTCCGTGATCGCTTCGGGAGGGAGGTCCTGTCGCGGTGGTAACCCCAAATTAGGCATCAAATCCAAATATTGGTGTGCAGAAAAAGAATGTTTGCCTAGCTGGTAGATTCGTTCACTCGCGCTTGTGTTCTTTTTGTGCGAATCTGAGACCATGAGTCGCAAAAAGGTCGGCTTGACGGGGCGGGGCGGCATGCTGTTAAGGCTGATTATCCATGCGCACATCGGTGGCGCGCTCACGGTGTTTTTCATGTGGGACTACGGCCTCTTGAGCGCTACGCTCGCCGCGCCGCTCGGGGCTTCTGTCTTTGCCGCCTTGATGGCTATGTTGGATCTGGCGACCGGCGTTTATCCGGCCCGCTCGGCGGGGTCAGCGGAATCCGATAGGACTTCCTCACCGGCCCTTCCCTTCAACGGGAATCACCTCGATTTAGCTGATGAGGCGCGGTTGAAGTGCGCGCCTGAGCTCTCGCGGGAACAAGCCACCAGCTTCCAATTCACCACTTCTGTTCGCAAGCCCCTCGACAGGAACTAGCCCGCACTGGCGCGTGGTTGTTGGTGGTCGCCGGTTCAGATTCCGATTGAAACACGCGCTCGGCGCCCTGCAAATAAAAGAGCAGCCCAAGTCATCATCACCAATCACTCTGCCGAGCGCGCTGCCGCAGATCCCTCATCGGTTCTTTGATCGTTTGGCCAAATTTCGAGCAGATGGCAAGAGAAGCGCGCGGACGCAAGCCCATGACCTCAGGCGCCCGTGATGACCGCATCAGCGCCCGGTAGGCGCGTATTACAATCCGGGTTAGTCATCGGCGTGCGTTGTAAAGCCGACCCTGCGCCCCGGGTCGGCGGATATTCTCGTAGCGCCAGCGGCGCATGCGCGCCATTGTCGCTACATGACTATTCCTTGGGGAATTTCACGTCGTAGTTTTTTGTCAGATAGTCGCGCACCCAATTGCGAGCCTCCGGCGAAATCGTCGTCGCGGCCTTGTAGAGTTGCTCGCCTTCCTCGTCTGTGAGTTGGTCGTACTCACCAATCAGGTCATCGCGCTTGGCGATGTATTCGGGATCCTTCACGAGGTTGCGCACGGCCATGCGGTAAGCCTCCACAATATCTGGCGGCGTGCCTTTGGGAAGGACGAGCAGCTTTTGGCCTGGAAAGCCGGCGACGAGGAATGCGCGCATCGCCTCCCACTCGGTTCCCGAAGGCTTCTTGCCGAATACGATCTCGTAGGCCTCTTCGAAGTGCGGCAGGTCCGGGAAGTTTGGGTCGCGTGCGAGATTGCCCGCCTTGTCGAGCACGCCCCATGAGAACAGCGCGACCGCTTGCCCGCTTTTCACCAACGGCGCGGCGGACCGCAGATAGGCGGACGTCGTCTGGTAGTCGATATTCATCTCGCCCCGCTCGAACGCCATCCGGCCTTCGCCGCGGCCGGGGAAGCCGGTGACGTGCTGAACGTCTAGTCCGAGCAAGCGGAATCCAAGCAGGGGCACTAGGTCGAGAGACGTCAGGCCCTGCGACGCGTAGTGCAGTTTCACGCCCTTCAGCTTACCTAGGTCCTTGAGGGATTTCGCACCCAGTTTCGCGGAAATGTAGGCGACGCCGCCGGTGGAGGCCGCAAGCACGGGGATCCAGTCCCTGTAATCGAACCTGACCCTGCTTTCACCGAGCAGGTAGGGGAATTGCGTCGACCCGGATGTGCCGAGAATGGTGAGGCCATCCGGCTTCGCCGTAGCGGCGAATAAATTCGCGCCGGAGACCGATCCGGCGCCCGGAGCATTGCGGACGATGACGACGGGCTGGCCGGGCAGATGCTTCTGCAACAAACTGGCGTTGAAACGGCCCCAGACGTCCGCGCCGCCCCCGACGCCGAAAGGTATGACCATGGTGATGGTCTTCCCCTTGAAGTCAGCCGCCGTGACGGGGCTGCCGCCCACAGATAAGGCAATAGCTAAAGCAGAGCCTGTAGCAAGGAATATTCTGCGATCCATCCTGTTCGTCCCGTCTAATATTATCTGAGCTTTTTTAGAAAGTAGCACACGAGGCGCAAAAGAAAAGAAGTTCAGGCCCGGGCCCACTCACCTTAAAGTAGACCTTGCTAAATATTTTCGAGGACTACGCGAGGCGAAGAAAACGTGAGCGCAGTTGCATGGGGCGAACCAGCGCGATGATTTCGGTGCGGAGGCTGATCCTCCTCTCCCCCCAGCCCCTCAATGTTTCCGAAGCCTGTCGACCGGGCGCTGATGCGGCTGGATGATCAGCGTTGGTCAAGTTTCCGGCGGCATATTGAGGTCTTTAGGAATTCAGATCTCGTGCTCACAACCTTCACCAGCTTCCGGCTGATTTCGTCTGATCTCGGTAAATCGATCGCGCGCACGTCGTCGCAACCTGTCGTGGCGCGAGAGATTGATTATTACAACAAGACGATCGGGAGCATCAAAAGCATAGACGCTTTTGTGAAGAATGATCGTGTCTTCAAGTTTGCGATGAAGTCGTTCGGACTTGAAGACATGAATTATGCAAAAGCCTTCATGAAGAAGATGCTTTCCGAAGGCGTGGAATCGCGCACAGCGATGGCGAACCGCCTTTCCGACAAACGGTATGGCGAATTTGTCAAAGCATTCAATTTCGCGCGCTATGGCGAATTGACGACAACCTTTGCAGCCACCCGCGCGGGCGCCGTCGACCGGTATGTGCGTCAGACGCTGGAGGAGACGGCTGGCGCTCAAAACGAGGGCGTCAGGCTCGCGCTCTACTTCCAGCGGAAAGCTTCCAGCGTCACCTCGGCCTACGGCATCCTGGCGGATCCGGCGTTGCTCAAAGTCGCCCAAACGGTTCTGGGGCTGCCAGTCGGCCAGAAGACGGACGTGGACGCAACGGCGAAACTGATCGAGCAACGGATGAAGATCGCTGATCTCAAGGATCCTGCAAAAGTGCAAAAGCTCTTGCAGCGATTCACGGCGATCTGGGACGCCAACACCAGTGTTGCGACCAGTTCCATTGCGCCGATTTTCGGCGGCTCGGCCCAAGGGGGCATGTCTTTGGACCTTCTCTACAGCCTCCAGAAGCTGAAGCGTTGAGCGAAAAAGCGCCGCGTTCTGGCGTCAGGCGAAGTTGCGGGCACTGCAATAATTGGCGTTCTGGGTGCGGATAGACATATATCCGGTGTTGTGGCCATAAGTTTTGGCCCCGTTCACGGATAAAGCCCCATGCCCGCCTTGCAGGAAGACGTCACCGACAATGCCGCGCCAGTGTTCGCCGGGGAGCGCCTGTCGCTTGTTGGGTGCACGCGGGCCCAGCTGGCCGACGCGTTGCTGGCCATCGACGTGCCCGAGCGCGAAGTGCGCATGCGGGTGGGCCAGCTTTGGCACTGGATCTATTTCCACGGCGTGCGCGACTTCGACCGCATGCTCAACGTGTCGAAGGTTCTGCGCCAGAAACTCGCCGACGCTTATACGCTGACGCGGCCCAAGGTAATCACTGAGCAGGTGTCAACCGACGGCACGCGCAAGTGGCTGATCCGCATGCCGCCCGCGCCGGGCGATCAGATCGTCGGCGGCAAGACGATGGGCGCCGAGATTGAGTGCGTTTACATCCCCGAAAGCGACCGCGGCACGCTGTGCGTGTCGAGCCAGGTCGGCTGCACGCTCAATTGCTCCTTCTGTCATACGGGCACACAAAAGCTTGTGCGCAACCTGAGCTCTCAGGAAATTGTGCAGCAGCTGATCGTGGCGCGCGACCAGCTTGGAGATTTTCCCGGTCTCACGCCGCCCACGAATGGATTTATTCCGTCGGGCGAAGGCGTCCGCGCTGTGTCCAACATCGTCTTCATGGGCATGGGCGAGCCCCTTTATAATCTCGACAACGTCAGCGACGCGCTGGGCGTGCTGGCCGATGGTGACGGCCTGTCGCTGTCCAAGCGGCGCATCACGGTGTCCACCTCTGGCGTTGCGCCTGACATCCCGGAACTGGGTAGCCGCACGGGCGCCATGCTCGCCATCTCGCTGCATGCGGTGCGCGACGATCTGCGGGACAAGCTTGTGCCGCTCAACAAGAAGTATCCGATCGCGGACCTCCTGCAGGCCTGCCGAAATTATCCCGGGCTGTCGAATGCGCGTCGCATTACGTTTGAATATGTCATGCTGAAGGGCGTCAACGATTCGCCGACGGATGCGCGTGAGCTTGTGCGGCTTCTGAAAGGCATTCCGGCCAAGATCAACCTCATTCCGTTCAATCCATGGCCGGGCACGCAATATGAATGCTCCGACTGGAGCATCATCGAACAGTTTTCGGACATCGTGTTCAACGCCGGCTACGCCAGTCCCGTGCGCACGCCGCGCGGGCGCGACATTCTTGCCGCGTGTGGGCAATTGAAGAGCGAGACGGAAAAACTGCGGGCGCGGGCGCGGCTGGTCGAAGACTAACGGAGACCTCGTCAGTTGACGATGAATTCATCACCCAGCCGCTTGCTCCGCGGTGCGTTTTGAACGAGATTGCGCGCCGCCCCGCCTGGCTGAGCGCGGGCGTCGGAGATTTTCCATGACAAGCAGAACAGCGCTCAAGAGAGCGCTTCTTGGCGGCCAGATCCTCGCCGCCGCCGCCTTCCTCGCGGGGGCGATCCTGGCGTCAACCGTCGATGCGCGCACAATTGCGCGAGTTGACGGCGTCGACATCACGGACGAGGACGTGAAGGTTGCCACCGCTGACATTTCTGCGGAAATCCCGCCGCAACTCGAAGGCGCCGAACGGGAGGCCTACGTTGTCGAATATCTCATCGACATGAGGCTTGTGGCGCGCAAGGCCGAGGCCGACAAACTTGCGGAGAGCGCGGACTTCGTGCGTCGACTGGCGTATTTGCGCGACAAGGCTTTGATGGAAGGCATGCTCACCAAGGTTGCGCGCGAGTCCAACAACGACGCCGCCGTGCGCGAAGTATACGCCGAAGCCTCCAAGGCGCAGGCCGAGCAAGAGGTGAAGGCGCGTCACATCCTCGTGGAAACTGAAGCGCAGGCGCGCGCCGCGCTCAAGCGCGTGCGCAGCGGCGAGGATTTCGCCAAGGTCGCAGATCAGGTTTCCAAGGACCCCGGCTCGCGCGGTGGCGAACTTGGCTGGTTCACCAAGGATCGCATGGTGCCTGAGTTTGCGGAGGCTGCCTTCAAGATGAAGCCCAATCAGATTTCGGAGCCTGTGAAGAGCCAGTTCGGCTGGCACGTCATCAAGGTTGAGGAGCGGCGCGAGAAGCCCTTTCCGAAGCTTGAAGAAATTCGCGAACAGGTCGAGCGCTTTGTCGTGCAAAAGGCGCAGGCCGACGCCGTCATGAAACTTCGCGAATCCGCGAAGGTCGAAAAACTCGACGCGCCCGCTGCTGCGCCCGCCGCGCCAAAATAAGCACAAGCGCCTCGGGGCGCTTTCAATCATTACGGATAAAAAAAACGATGGCGAAGCCCGCACCTGTCTCTCCCCTTGCGCCTGCATCCTATCCTGATCTGCCTGCCATCGACGGCGTGACATTCGCGACCGCCGAGGCTGGCATTCGCTACAAGGGCCGAACGGACGTGATGCTCGCATTGCTCGACAAGGGAACGCAGGCTGCGGGCGTGTTCACCAAATCAAAGTGCCCGTCGGCGCCGGTGGATTGGTGTCGCGCGAAGCTCAAGGGCGGCAAGGCCCGCGCAATTGTCGTCAACTCGGGGAACGCCAACGCGTTCACGGGCAAGGTTGGCGCGCAGGCCGTCAAAGCCACCGCCGAGATCGCAGCCAAAGCGACCGGCGCGCCCATCGGCGAGATCTTTCTCGCATCGACGGGCGTCATCGGCGAGCCGCTGGACGCCAGCAAGTTTAACGGCGTGATGGACAAGCTCGTGGCGAATGCGGCGCCCGACGGCTTGCTCGATGCGGCGCGCGCGATCATGACGACCGATACTTTCCCAAAGGTGGCGACTGCAAAAGCTATAATCGGCGGAGTCGAGGTGACGATCAGTGGTATGGCGAAGGGCGCTGGCATGATCGCGCCCGACATGGCGACGATGCTTGCGTATGTATTCACGGACGCCGCGATCGCCGCCCCCGCCTTGCAGGCGATGCTCTCAAAGTCCGTGCAGGGCAGCTTCAACTCGATCACTGTCGATAGTGACACGTCCACCTCCGACACTCTGATGCTGTTTGCGACAGGGGCTGCGGCGAAGCGCGGCGCGCCGAAGATTACGCAGGTGGGGGATCGTAAACTCGCCGACTTCAAACGTGCGCTGGATGTTGTGCTGCTGGATCTCGCGCATCAGGTTGTGCGGGACGGCGAGGGCTGCCGCAAGTTCGTGGAGATCGCGGTCGAGGGCGCCGCCAGCGCGGGGGCCGCCAAGCGGATCGCATTCGCTATCGCCAACTCACCGCTCGTGAAGACCGCCCTTGCAGGCGAGGACGCAAACTGGGGCCGTGTCGTCATGGCTGTTGGCAAGGCAGGCGAGAAGGCCGACCGCGATAAGCTCGCCATCTGGTTCGGCGAGCATCGCGTGGCGCACAAAGGCTTGCGCGACCAGACGTACGATGAAGCCAAGGTCTCCGCTTACATGCGCAACGACGCCATCCTGATGAAGGTGCATGTGGGTGTCGGCGCGGGCGCAGCAAAAGTGTGGACGTGCGATCTCACGAAGGAATACGTCGCCATCAACGGCGACTACCGGAGCTGAGGCGAGCATGAAAATCCTGCTTGTCGCGGCAGTCGCTCTCATCGATGTGGATGATCGCGTCCTCATCGCGCAGCGCCCGCCCGGCAAGGCGCTTGCGGGACTATGGGAATTTCCGGGCGGCAAGTTCGATGTGGGCGAGCGGCCGGAGGCTTGCCTCATTCGCGAATTAAAAGAAGAAATCGGCATCGACGTGAAAGAGGATTGCCTCGCGCCGCTCACGTTTGCGAGTTACGCGTATCCTGAATTTCATTTGCTGATGCCGCTGTGGGTGTGCCGGCGCTGGGAAGGGATTGTTCAGCCGCTGGAGGGTCAGTCGTTGAAGTGGGTGAAGGCGCCTCAATTGCGCGATTATCCGATGCCGCCTGCGGACGCGCCGCTCATTCCCGCGCTCATTGATCTGCTCGGTTAAGTAAAGAAGCTCGCTCTCGCAACCGCGTATGACGGCGTTATCATACGCAATGCTAAAGCAGCGCGCCGAGTACGATTCCCTGAATCAGCAGAACCCCCAGCCAGTGGCCGCCGTCAATGATGGTGAGGGCGGCTTTCGCCTTGCTGTAGGCGTGGTTTGTCGCCAGCGTGGTGATGACGAAGCCGAGCCAGCATATGGCGCCCACCAGCGCGCCGGAGTTGATCGTGACGCCCTTCTTTGCGGTGTGTGCGATGACGCCTGCGAGAATGATCGCCATGACGAATTCCGCGACGAAGGACACGATCATGGGCGTCAGCGGAATCTTTGGCTTGCCGTCAGGGCCCTGCATGTCAGCGGGCGTAAAGCCGATCGCCGCCATCCATTGCTTTGAAAGGAGGCCGTACCAGAGCGCGCCAAACATCCATGAGGCGATGGCGGCGGCGAGAATAGCAATCCAGTCGATGTTCATAGGCGCCTCTCGCTGCGGTTCAAAGTCCACCCATCTTGCAGACGAGCTTCCATTCTGCATCGGTGACAGGCTGCACCGACAGGCGCATCGAGGTGACGAGCGACATTTTCGCCAGTTCTGGAGTGGCTTTCACCTGCGCTAGCGTCACAGGCTTTTTTAGCGGCTTCACGGCCTTGAAATCGACCATGCCAAACTTGCCAGATTCGTCGCTGGGGTCAGGATAAAAAAGTTTGATGACCTCGACGATGCCGACGATCTCCTTGCCCTCGTTGGAGTGGTAAAAGAAGGTTTGGTCGCCGAGTTTCATCGCCATCATCTGCTGCTTGGCCAGATGATTGCGGACGCCGTTCCAATGCGTGCCCTTCGCGCCTGCCGCCACCTGTTGGTCCCACGACCACTTGAAGGGTTCGCTCTTCACAAGCCAGTAAGCCATGTCTGCCGATTCGTTTCGCGCGTTGATGATTTGGGCGAAGCTAGAGGACGCCCGCGCGGGCGGCAACAATCGTCCGGACGTGGCGCAAGCTCAATCGCTCGATCCCTCAATCGCTCATGGCGCGCAGCGCAGCGGCTGCGGCAAACGGCGCCAGGGCGATGGAGGCGAGCGACAGGGCGAGAAGGACGAGAAAGGGCGTGAGGAACGGCACCGTCCCGCCCGAAGCGGCGGCGGACGCCGACACGCCGAAGATCAGCACGGGGATGGCTAGCGGCAGGATCAGGATCGCCATTAGCAGGCCGCCGCGGCGCAGGCTCGCCGTTAGCGCCGCGCCGATGGCCCCCAGGAACGTCAGCGCTGGCGTGCCTGCCGCCAATGTTGCGGTGACGCCCGCTAGGGCTGTTCCGTCCATCGCCAGCATAACGCCAAACAACGGCGCGGCGGCGATGAGGGGAAGGCAGGTCGCGCACCAGTGCGCCGCGCATTTGACCGCGACAATCAGCTCCAGCGGCGTCTCGCTCATGCGCAGCGCGTCGAGCGAGCCATCCTCCTGGTCGGACTGGAACAGGCGGTCGAGGCCAAGCAGCGTCGCCAGCAACGCCGCAATCCATAAGATGGCCGGGCCGATGCGCGACAGCAAGTTCAGGTCAGGGCCGATGGAAAACGGCACGATTGTCACGAGGATCAGAAAGAAGACGACGCCCATCGCCGCCCCGCCGCCGATGCGGTTGGCGAGTTTCAATTCCCGCCAGAAGAGCGCGCTCAAGGCGGCGGTCATTGAGGATCCCCGAGACGCAATTCGTGGGCGTCTTCCAGCCCCAGCGGAGCGTGAGTCGCTGCTACGATGAGACCGCCCGCTTCGCGATGAAGGGCCATTTCGGCCGCAAGCCGGTCCTGCGCTGCACGGTCAAGGGCCGTGGCGGGCTCGTCGAGAATCCAGAGGGGTCTGGGCGCCACAAACAGCCGGCCCAGCGCAACACGGCGCTTCTGTCCCGCCGATAGCCAGCCTGTGGGCAGATCCGCAACCTGTGGAAGTCCGACTCGGCGCAAGACGTCATCGGGCGCCGGCGCTGTGTGCCTGACGCTGCGTGCGCCCAGCGCCGCGCCCCAAAAGGCAAGATTTTCACGGGCCGTCAGTGCGCTTTTCATCGCGTCCGAATGACCGACATAATGTGCATGGATCGCTGCGGGATCATCTGCGTTCACGCCGTCGCCCGTCATGGCGATGGCCCCTGACACCGGCGTCAAAAGTCCCGCAAGGGCTCGCAAAAGCGTTGATTTTCCAGCTCCGTTGGGGCCGGTCACGACAAGCGCTTCGCCGCTTTTCAGCTCGAATGAAAGATCCGCGACGAGCGTACGCCCGCCGCGCGCCAGCGTCAGGCGCTCAACTCTCAGCAGAAATGGCATGGGCGCTTGCGAGTGGACACGGCGGTTTTGGTTCCGGCGCTGCAGACTTCGACGATGTTCGTGTAGCCCTAGACGAAGAAATTATCTATAAGCCGCGCGTCTTTCGAATTCCTCTTTCCCCGGGACGGAACGCAATGGCCTCTCTCGACAGCTACAAATGCCGCAAGAAACTCACGGTAGGTTCGAAGACCTACCATTACTTCTCACTGAAGACAGCCGAGAAGAACGGTCTCAAGGGCATTTCGCAATTGCCGTTCTCGATGAAAGTTCTTCTCGAGAATCTTCTGCGGTTTGAAGACGGTCGCTCGGTTACGAAGGCCGACATAGCGGCTGTCGCGGAATGGCTGAAGAACAAGGGCAAGACCGAGAAGGAAATCGCCTTCCGCCCCGCCCGCGTCCTGATGCAGGATTTCACCGGCGTTCCCGCCGTTGTCGATCTCGCCGCCATGCGCGACGCCATGACAAAACTCGGCAGCAACCCGGACAAGATTAACCCGCTGGTTCCCGTCGATCTCGTGATTGACCATTCCGTGATCGTCGATGCGTTCGGCAACGCCAAGGCGTTCAAGAAGAACGTCGAGCTCGAGTATCAGCGCAACATCGAGCGTTACAACTTCCTCAAGTGGGGTCAGGGCGCGTTCGACAATTTCCGCGTTGTGCCGCCCGGCACAGGCATCTGCCATCAGGTGAACCTGGAATATCTTTCGCAGACGGTTTGGACGCGCAAGGAAAAGTACACCCCGGCGCGCGGTAAGGCCTCGACGGTTGAAGTCGCGTATCCCGACTCCCTCGTTGGCACCGATTCGCACACGACGATGGTGAACGGCCTGTCCGTTCTGGGCTGGGGCGTTGGCGGCATTGAGGCCGAGGCCTGCATGCTCGGTCAGCCGCTGTCCATGCTGCTTCCGGAAGTCATCGGCTTCCGTCTCACGGGTCGGCTGAAGGAAGGCGTCACCGCGACCGACCTTGTTCTTACCGTTACGCAGATGCTGCGCAAGAAGGGCGTCGTCGGCAAGTTTGTCGAATTCTTTGGTCCCGGCATCGAGGCGCTGAGCCTCGCCGACCGCGCGACCATCGGCAATATGGCGCCGGAATATGGCGCGACCTGCGGCTTCTTCCCGGTCGATCCCGAAACCCTCGATTATCTGAAAATGTCGGGCCGGGCGCCCGCGCGTATCGCGCTCGTCGAGAAGTACGCCAAGGCGCAGGGCCTGTTCCGCACGCGCACGACGCCCGATCCGGTTTGCACGGACGTTGTGAGCCTTGAGCTGTCCGAAGTCGTTCCGTCCATGGCCGGTCCCAAGCGTCCCGAAGGTCGCGTTGCGCTGGAAAGCGTCGCCGCCGGATTCTCGGATGCGATGGACAAGGAATATCGCAAGTCTGACGACATCGACGCGCGCTACAAGGTCGAGGGCAAGACCTTCGACCTTGGTCACGGCGACGTTGCGATCGCGGCCATCACGTCCTGCACCAACACGTCCAACCCGAGCGTCCTCATCGGCGCGGGCCTGCTGGCGCGCAATGCAGTTGCTGCCGGTCTTACGAGCAAGCCCTGGGTGAAGACCTCGCTTGCGCCCGGATCGCAGGTCGTTGGCGAATACCTCGCCAATTCCGGCCTGCAGAAGCATCTCGACAAGATCGGTTTCAACCTGATCGGCTACGGCTGCACGACTTGCATTGGCAATTCTGGCCCGCTGCAGGAAGAGATTTCCGACTCGATCAACAAGAACGGAATCATCGCTGCGGCGGTGCTCTCGGGCAACCGCAACTTCGAAGGCCGCGTAAGCCCGGACGTGCAGGCGAACTATCTTGCTTCGCCCCCGCTCGTCGTCGCCTATGCGCTCGCCGGTTCCGTGACCAAGGATCTCACGACCGAGCCGATCGGCACGGGCAAGGGCGGCAAGGCCGTCTTCCTGCGCGACATCTGGCCGACTTCGCAGGAAATCCGCGCGTTCGAAGGCAAGTACGTCACCAAGAAGATCTTCAAGGAACGTTACGCGGACGTGTTCAAGGGCGACGTCAACTGGCGCAAGGTGAAGGCGCCAGCGGGCAAGACCTACAAGTGGGTCGACGCCTCGACCTACGTGCAGAACCCGCCTTACTTCGAAGGCATGACGATGGAGCCAGACCCGCTGAAGGATGTGATCGACGCGCGCATCCTGGCGCTGTTCGGCGACAAGATCACGACCGACCACATCTCTCCGGCCGGCTCGATCAAGTTCGCGTCTCCGGCAGGCAAGTGGCTTGCCGAGCGCCAGGTCCGTGAGGGTGACTTCAATCAGTACGGCACCCGCCGCGGCAACCATGAAGTGATGATGCGCGGCACGTTCGCCAACATTCGCATCAAGAACTTCATCAACAAGGATGCGTCCGGCAACGTTCTGGAAGGCGGCGTCACGGCGCACTACCCCTCGGGCGAGCGCATGTCGATCTATGACGCCGCGATGAAATACGCGGCCGAAAGCGTGCCGTTGGTGATCTTGGCAGGCGAGGAATACGGTAACGGCTCATCCCGCGACTGGGCGGCGAAGGGTACGCGCCTTCTGGGCGTTCGCGCTGTCATCGCGCAGAGCTACGAGCGCATCCATCGCTCCAACCTCGTGGGAATGGGTGTTCTGCCGCTTACCTTCGAGCTGGGCACGTCATGGCAGACGCTCGGCATGAAAGGCGATGAGCAGGTGACGATCCTTGGTCTTGAGGCCGGCCTCAAGCCGCGCCAGAAGATGGAAGCGGTCATCACCTTTGCCGACGGCAAGAAGAAGACCATCCCGCTCGACTGCCGCATTATGACGCTCGACGAGCTTGAATATTTCAAGCACGGCGGCATCATGCAGTACGTGATCCGGCAGCTCGCCGCTTCCTGATCGTATTGGCGAAAAAGGTGAGAGGGGTCGGCATTGCGCCGGCCCTTTTCTTTTGTCGGGACTCAGCGGCCGCGGGCTTCGGCGCGCCAAAGAAATGGCCACAGATCAAGCGGCGCGCCGCGGCAGGCCGTCATCTCCTGCCAGTTGGCCAGCATGAACGCGCGGCCGTCCCACACGTAGGCGCCGCGCACACCGCAGTCTCCCAGCCCCCGTCCTTTGGCGAAGAAGAAGATCGACCGATCGTCCTCGTTAAACTCGCCGTTGACGATCTCAGTCATGTTGCGAACGAGCGCACCGTCTTCGGGTTTTTCAAACTGCACGAGGCGCGGCGGGCCATTGCGTATTTGAAGGTAATAGACGTTCGCAAAGTTGTAGGCGGCGCGGCTGCAAGGCATTTGCCAAAGCACAATGTCTGACGTGATCTGGTAGCCGATCTCATCGCCTTCGGAGTCCTCGCCCAGATCAGGGCAGGCCGTCTTGCGCTGGCCGATGACGTTCGCCGGAGCTTTTCCGACGATCTGCCTGACCTGAAACGGCGCGCGTCCGATCACCGGCAAGGGCGGTGGCGCAGGTATCGCTGCAGCGGCGCGTTCTCCGCGTGCGACAAGGGCGGTCACGCCGCCTGCGCGGTGCTGCTGTTCGTCTATCCAGCGCAAGGCAGCGATTGCGCCCTTGAGCGAAATTACCGTCGCCGACTGGTCCGTTGCAGCGTCATCGCGGCGGCGCACGTGTAAAAATTCAGCGCGGCGGAGGGCTGCGATAAAGGCGGTGAGCTTCTCTCTTGGCAGTTCGACCCGCAAAAGTCCGTCGTGGCCTATTTCCGCTTTGGCGTCGCGTGGAAAAACGGTGTCGCCGCCCGGCGGGTCGAATGTGAGCTCTAGCGGCAGTTCCTGTAGTTCGGTTTCGAATGTGAACGCGAGGGAGACTTGTGTGTCCGCATCCCGTGCGCCGCTGCGCCGAACATCGATAAAGCCGAGACTGTGGGCATCAAGGGGCCCCATCGCCATTGCGGAGCACGAGCGCAGGTTGTCGCAAGCGGCCTGCCAGTCTGTAAACAGACGGACGGACTGAGCCAAAGCGTTTCCTGAAGCCAGCGCCGCTGTGAGGGCGCATGCAGCGAGGGTAAGATAGCGCGGCATGAGTGATTCCGTGAACGGGACCAAACGCCCGCGCCGCAAGCTTATGCTGCACGACGCCGCGCGGGAAGCCGCGCAGCGAGCATCAGGGATCCGGTCGGGTCTTCTGATAAATATATCCAAGCGCAGCAGGTCCGAGCCAGCCGGGCATTTCCGCTCCCCTGAATAAGACGATCACGTTTCTTAGACACCGTCCCAACATGGGACATTCCGCAGCCGCTTCGCCCCGGTGATGTGAAAAAGGCCCTAGCCTTGCCAATCGGCGCTGTGGCGGCTAGCAATCCCGACGAATTCGAAATTCCAGTCAGGATATGGCCATGGCGACCTACAAGCTTTTCCTTCTTCCCGGTGACGGCATCGGCCCCGAGGTGATGACCGAAGTCGAGAAGGTCGCCGCTTTTCTCGGCGAAGCTGGCGTCGCGAGCTTTGAAATCGAGAAAGGTCTTGTCGGCGGCTGCGCGTATGACGCGCACGGCCAGGCCATTAGCGAGGAGCATATGGCGATGGCGCAGGCCGCCGACGCCGTGATCTTCGGTGCTGTGGGCGGCCCGAAGTGGGACAGCGTGCCTTATGACGTGCGCCCCGAGGCGGGCTTGCTGCGGCTGCGCAAGGATCTCGCCTTGTTCGCCAATCTACGGCCTGCGATCTGCTATCCCGCGCTCGCCGACGCGTCTTCGCTGAAGCGCGAAATCATTGAAAACCTCGACATCATGATCGTGCGCGAGCTGACGGGTGGCGTTTACTTTGGAGAGCCCAAGCAGATCATCGATCTGGGCAACGGCCAGAAGCGCGGCATCGACACGCAGGTTTACGATACTTACGAAATCGAGCGCATTGGCCGCGTGGCTTTCGAGTTGGCCCGCAAGCGCCGCAACAAGGTGACGTCGTCGGAAAAGCGCAACGTCATGAAGTCTGGCGTGTTGTGGCACGAGGTGATGAGCGCGCTGCACAAGCGCGAATATCCCGATGTCGAGATGGAGCATCAGCTTGCCGACTCGCTCGGCATGCAGCTGGTGCGCTGGCCCAAGCAATTCGACGTGATCGTCACGGACAACCTGTTCGGCGACATGCTCTCGGACATCGCCGCCATGCTCACGGGCTCGCTTGGCATGTTGCCGTCAGCGTCGCTCGGCGAGGCGAACCCCAAGACCGGCCAGCGCAAGGCGCTCTACGAGCCCGTGCACGGTTCGGCGCCCGACATTGCGGGACAAGGCATTGCGAACCCGATCGCGATGATCGGCTCCTTCGCCATGTGCCTGCGTTATTCGTTTGGCCTTGGCGATGCAGCCGACAAGATCGAGCAGGCGATCGCCGACGTTCTGGCGTCGGGCCTGCGCACCGCCGACATCAAGGGCGATGCGGCGTCGACCGTTTCGACGACGCAGATGGGCGAGGCTGTTCTGGCGCAATTGCGCAAGGCGATGGCCTAAGGTCAGCTTTTGACGGGCGCGAAGCCAAGTCCTCGCGCCCGCAGGTCTGTTGACGACATATCCGAGCGCGGGCCGTGCAGAAAAATGAAGCCCGGCGCGCCGCGTGTTGCGAGCAGCGATCCGTCGGCTTCATCCAGACGCCAGCGCGCCAGATAGGACGCGGTTCGGCTATGCGCGCCTTTCAGCGTCGATTGCGGACGATCGATCACTGCGATGGGCACCAGGCGCGTGATCTCGCGCCAGCGTTGCCAGCGGTGGAACGAGCGCAGATTGTCCGCTCCCATGATCCAGACAAAGCGCACGCCCGGGCAACGCCTGCGCAGATAGTCGATCGTGTCGTGCGTGAAGCGTGTGCCGATGTCGGCTTCCAGCCCGGTGACGATGATGCGCGGGTGTTTCGCTATTTTGCGCGCCGCCGCGATGCGCGTTTCCAGGGGCGTCAGGCCTGCGTTTTCTTTCAGCGGGTTTCCCGGCGTCACGAGCCACCAGATCGCATCGAGCCGCAAACGCTTCAGCGCAATCAGACTCGCGAGTCTATGGCCCGGATGGGGCGGATTGAACGTGCCGCCAAAGAGGCCAATGCGCATGCCGGGCGTATGCCGCGGAAGCCGCGCGTGCCCGCCATGATGAGGCGCGCCCAGCGAAGAGGGCTCATGGTCCGCGGCAGCCTCCAACTCAAATCCTCCCCAGGCCAACGCGGCTGGCGCGCCGTCTCAGGGGCGCAATTGTCCTGAACCGCGCACGCGATATTTGAATGACGTGAGCTGTTCGAGGCCCACAGGTCCGCGCGCATGCATACGGCCGGTTGCAATCCCAATCTCGGCGCCGAAGCCAAACTCGCCGCCATCGGCGAACTGGGTGGACGCGTTGTGCAGGACAATGGCGGAATCAACCTCACGCAGGAACCGCTCGGCGTGGGCCTGATCTTCCGTGACGATGCAATCGGTGTGGTGCGAACCGTAATGTTCGATGTGATCCATCGCGGCGTCGAGTCCATCGACCACTTTGGCGGAGATCACCGAGTCGAGATATTCCGTGCGCCAGTCGACCTGCGTTGCGGGCTTTACACGCGCATCGGTTTTGCGGGTCGCTTCGTCGCCGCGCACTTCGCAGCCTTCATCCAACAGCATCGAGACCAGCGGCTTGAGGTGCGTCGCCGCGACAGCCTTGTCGACGAGCAGCGTTTCGGCGGCGCCGCAGACGCCCGTGCGCCGCAGTTTCGCGTTGCGCAGGATCTTTGTCGCCATTTCGAGGTCGGCGGCGCCGTCCACGTAGACGTGCACGATGCCTTCCAGATGCGCGAAGACCGGCACGCGCGCCTCCTCCTGCACGCGAGCGACCAGGCTCTTGCCGCCGCGTGGCACGATCACGTCGATTGCGCCGTTGAGACCCTTCAGCATTTCGCCTACGGCGGCGCGATCACGGGTCGGGACCATCTGGATGGCGGCTTCGGGCAGGTTCGCGGCGCGCAGACCCGTCACAAGACATTCGTGGATCAGCGTCGAGGATTGAAATGAATCAGATCCGCCGCGCAGGATCACCGCGTTGCCCGCCTTCAGGCAGAGCGCGCCGGCGTCCGCCGTGACGTTGGGCCGGCTTTCATAGATCACGCCGACGACGCCGAGCGGGGTGGCGACGCGTTCGATCTTCAGGCCGTTGGGCCGATCAAAAGTTGCGAGCAAACGGCCGACGGGATCGGGCAGGGCGGCAATATCCTCCACGCCGCGCGCGATGGATTCGACACGCTGGTCGTTCAGCATCAGACGATCGAGATTGGCCTTTGAGGCGCCTGCCGTCTCCGCCGCTTCGAAGTCGCGCAGGTTGGCGGCGATAATGTCTTTCGCTTTTTGGCGCAGGGCATGCGCGGCTTCCATGAGCGCGCGGTTCTTTGCGTCGGTCGAAGCGAGCCCGAGCGCATGGGCCGAGGCCCGCGCGCGGGCGCCCATTTCGGCCATCATCAAACTGACGCTGGCGCTTGCACTGTTCTCGGCAGTTTTCATGTCGGCACCTGTAATGCTCGAAACAGGAATAACAGGTCGGCGGCGCGTTCGATAGACCGGCGCCCCGATAGGGCGGCCCTGGTTGGTCAGTCGGTGACGAGCGCCATGTCGTCGCGATGGATCATCTCGGCCCGGCCCGGCGCGCCAAGCACGGATTCGATGTCGCGGGAGTTGCGGCCGACCAGTTGCCCCGCCTCTGCTGCGTCGTAGGCGATGAGGCCGCGGCCCAATTCGGCCCCGTTCGCATCGCGGATCAGCACACAATCGCCGCGGGCGAAGGCGCCTTCCACGCGCGTGACGCCTGCCGGCAGCAGACTGCCGCCCCGACCGAGCGCCGCCGACGCGCCTGCGTCCACGTGGATCGCGCCGCGTGGCTCCAGCGAGCCTGCGATCCATTTCTTTCGCGACGTGATCGGGTTTGATGAGGTGAGAAACCACGTGCACCGCCCGCCGTCCGCGATGCGCGCGATCGGATGCTCCACCCGACCATCGGCGATGACCATGTGCGCTCCGCCGCCGACCGCGATTTTTGCGGCTTCGATCTTTGTGCGCATGCCGCCGCGCGAAAACTCGGATGCGGCGCCGCCCGCCATAGCCTCGATCTCGGCGCTGATGCGCGGCACGACGGGAATAAGTTGCGCGGACGGGTCTTCATGGGGAGGCGCGGTGTAGAGGCCATCAATGTCCGAGAGCAGCACGAGGACGTCGGCGCTCGCCATCGTTGCAACGCGGGCGGCCAGGCGATCGTTGTCGCCGTAGCGGATCTCGGTCGTCGCGACGGTGTCGTTTTCGTTGATGACGGGCACGGCGCGCATCTCCATCAGCTTGCCGATGGTGGCGCGCGCGTTGAGATAGCGGCGGCGTTCTTCGGTGTCATGCAGAGTGACGAGGATTTGTCCGGCGATGATGTCGCGGTCCGACAGCGCCTTGGCCCATGTGCGCGCCAGCGCGATCTGCCCGACAGCGGCGGCGGCCTGGCTGTCCTCCAGCTTCAGGGCGCCCCGCGGCAGTTTCAGGACTGTTCGGCCCAGCGCGATAGAACCCGACGAGACGACCAGAACATCGCGGCCGTCCTTGTGCAGCGTTGCGATGTCATCGCAGAGCGCTTCAAGCCAGCGCCGTTTCACCTCGCCGCGCGCCTGATCGACAAGCAGAGACGAGCCGACTTTTACGACGACGCGATGGAAGGACGAGAGTGATGGAGCGATGGTCACGGGCTTCACAACGCAAGGAATAGCCGCGTACTGGATCGGGCGCGGGCTGGCCCCCAATAGGGGGTGCGGCGACCTAATTCAACTCTTCAGGCTGATTGGCCGCTGTTCAAAGCGTCACGGTCGCCAATCGTCCGCAGGCACGCCCGCCATTTCCACGACCCGCGCGTGGCCAATCGCGCCAGACAGGGCGCGCAGCACCTCCTGCACGCCGGTGTGGGTAGCGGCCGACAATATCATGGGCGGCTTGCGGCGTTCGCCATCTTCGACGGCCGGACCATAGGTCCGCATCGCACGCTTGAGGCGCTCAAGCTGCGCTTTCAGGGTCTCTTCATCGACCGCGTCGGTCCTGGAGAGGGCGACGATTTCGTGCTTCTCGTCGAGTTCGTGGCCGTAGGCGACGAGTTCGTTTCGCACCGTCTTGTAAGCCTTGCCGGCGTGTTCGCCGCCTGCATCGACCAAATGCAGAAGCACCCGGCAGCGCTCGACGTGCCCAAGGAAGCGGTCGCCCAACCCATGGCCCTCGTGGGCGCCTTCGATAAGGCCCGGAATGTCGGCAAGCACAAATTCCCGGTCGTCGACGCGCACCACACCAAGTCCGGGATGCAGCGTCGTGAAGGGATAGTCCGCGATTTTGGGCTTGGCGGAGGTCACTGTCGCCAGAAATGTCGATTTGCCCGCGTTGGGCAGGCCCACCAGTCCGGCGTCGGCGATCAGCTTCAGCCGTAACCATATGGTGCGCTCGTCGCCGTCCTGGCCGGGGTTGGCGCGGCGCGGCGAGCGGTTCGTTGATGTGGCGAAGTGCAGATTGCCAAAACCGCCGTTGCCGCCACGCGCGATGACCACCCGCTGGCCGACTTCGGTCAGGTCCGCGATCAATGTCTCGTTATCTTCCTCGAAGACTTGCGTTCCGACCGGCACTTTCATGATGACGTCGGCGCCTTTGCCGCCGGCGCGGTTGCGCCCCATGCCGTGGACGCCGGTGCCAGCCTTGAAGTGCTGCTGGTATCGATAGTCGATCAGCGTGTTGAGGCCATCGACGCATAAAGCGATGATGTCGCCGCCCCGCCCGCCGTCGCCACCGTCGGGGCCGCCGAACTCTATGAATTTCTCGCGCCGGAACGAGACGGCGCCGCCGCCGCCGTTGCCCGAGCGGATGTAGATTTTGGCTTGATCGAGAAACTTCATGTCAAATGCCTATCCGCGAGGCGCCCCAGGCGCAATGCTCTTCAACGAGCAATGCCCTTCGACGCCTCCGGTTCAGTTTGACGGCCTAGAGGATGGCCGCTCGCGGCGCGCCAGCCGCAATGAGCGGGCACGCCTTGCCCGCGATCCAGAATTCCCGCTTAAGCCGAAAGCGCTCGCACAGGACGAGGCCGCCTCGGGCCGGCAGATCTATACGACTCTGCCCTTCGCTCGAAAAGCCGCACTTTGTCAGAACACGGCGCGACGCTTCGTTCTCGAGCCTCGCCTGCGCGTGTATCTCGGTCACGTTGGTCAGACGGAAGGCCGTCTCAATCATCGTCTCGACGGCCTCGGTGACATAGCCGTGGCCCTGTTGTGGCCGCCCGATCCAATAGCCGAGCAAGGCCGACCCCGGACGGGTCTCGTGCAGGCCAACGGCGCCGATAGCCTCCAGCGGCTTGCCCCGGCGCGCAATGACGAGCGACAGGCTCGAACCCTGCGCATTGCCGGCGCGCGCGGAAAAAATCCACCGTGCGGCGTCCTGCGGCGTGTAGGGGTGCGGGATGCTGGCGGTCATTTCCGCGACCTCACGGTCGCCGGCCAGTTTTGAGAGGGACATCGCGTCGGGAGCGCGCGGCCAGCGTAGCCAGAGACGCGCAGTTTCGAGCCGAAACACATCGTCACGCGTTAAATCCGGGAACATGGTCGTGCTCCGATATTGGGCTCCTTTAGCCCAAAACAGAAAGAGAGATGGTTTCCATCTCCCCGCTTCCTTTCGGAGGTGACCTAATCCGGAAAATTCCGTGGGGTCGCCGGGGTTATGGAAACCGGCGACGCCTCGATGATCCGAAGCTCGCCGCTATTCAGCAGCCTGCATTTTCTGGGCCGGTACGACCGAGATGTAGCTGCGTGTGCGCTCAGCTTTGAACTCGACGACGCCATCCGCAAGCGCGAACAGCGTGTGGTCCTTGCCGATGCCGACATTGCGGCCGGGGTGCCACTTGGTGCCGCGCTGACGCACGAGAATGTTGCCGCCCAGAACTGTCTGGCCGCCAAATTTCTTCACGCCAAGTCGACGACCATCCGAGTCGCGACCGTTGCGGGACGAGCCGCCTGCCTTTTTATGAGCCATCGCTCCACTCCATCCATTCATCCGCCGCGTTCAAGCAGGCGGGAAAAAACAATCCGCGGGGCTTGCCCCGCGACGCGCTCAGGCCGTGATGCCGGTGATCCGGACGATCGTCAGGTCCTGACGATGGCCGCGCTTGCGCTTTGAATTCTTGCGGCGGCGCTTCTTGAAGGCGATAACCTTCGGTCCGCGCTCCTGCTCGACGATTTCGCCGGCGACGGACGCGCCGGAGACCAGCGGGGCGCCAATCTGCATGTTATCGCCGTCGCCCACCATGAGGACTTCGCCGAAGGTGACTTTTTCACCGGCTTCGCCATCGAGGCGCATGACGGTGATCTTCTCGTTGGCGGCAACGCGATACTGCTTGCCACCGGTTTTAATGACTGCGAACATCGTTCTATCCCGTGTTCAATATCGCCCTGCGGAGGAGCCCGCGGCCGACTTCTTGGCAGTTAACCAGTGAATGCCCGTGTTTCGCGGTCCAACAGATCCCATGACGGTTCCGAGAGGGCCAACCGAAAACGCGCGGCAAGCGCCGCGCTGAGCGCGCCTCATATGCCGGAATCGGCCCGCAGAGTCAACCAAATCAAGCAGCAAATCCTGCCGGTCCGCTCTGGGGTGACTTTGACGCGCTTTGCATCACTTCCGAGAGCCTCGATTGACAAGGCCATACCCCAATCTTATCTCTGCTGCCGGCTTTTCAGGCGGAAAAATGCAGGCGTCGCCCGCGCGCAAGCGCGGCTGTGCGGCGTCGCAGGCGCATCCTGCGTCCACTCATCCTCCGGCTAAGCGCGGTGCGCGGATTTCGGCGCGTGGCCGGTCTAGAAGGGTATTTCATGTTCGGCACACTCGCGAAAAAGCTTTTCGGCTCCTCCAACGACCGGCGTCTCAAGGCCTACACGCCCAACGTGCAGGCGATCAACGCGATGGAAGCCGAGATCGCCAAACTCACTGACGACGAACTTCGCGCCCAAACCGTCAAGTTCCGCGAGGAACTGAAAGCCGGGAAGACGCTCGACGACCTTCTGGTGCCCGCTTTTGCAACCGTGCGTGAGGCGGCCAAGCGATCGCTCGGTCAACGGCATTTCGACGTGCAGATGATTGGCGGCATCGTTCTTCATTCAGGCGCCATTGCGGAGATGAAGACCGGCGAAGGCAAGACGCTCGTCGCCACCCTCGCCACCTATCTCAACGCACTCGCCGGTGAAGGCGTCCACGTCGTGACCGTGAACGACTACCTCGCCAGCCGCGACTCGGATTGGATGGGTAAAGTCTATCGTTTCCTCGGCATGAGCGTCGGCGTGATCGTCCACGGTCTCGATGACGAACAGCGCCGTGACGCCTACGCCTGCGATATAACTTACGGCACGAATAACGAATTTGGCTTCGACTATCTGCGCGACAACATGAAGTATGAGCTTGCGCACATGGTGCAGCGTGGCCACGCTTTCGCGATCGTCGACGAAGTGGATTCCATCCTCATCGATGAAGCGCGCACGCCGCTCATCATTTCGGGGCCATCGGAAGACAAGTCCGATCTTTATATGATCATCGACAAGCTCATTCCGCAGCTTACGAAAGAGCATTACGAGATCGATGAAAAGCAGCGCACCGCCAATCTGACGGAGGCCGGCAACGAGCGTATCGAGCAATTGCTGACAGGCGTGGAGCTTCTACGTGAAGGCGGTCTTTACGACGCGGCCAACGTAACGATTGTCCATCACGTCCAGCAGGCGCTGAAGGCGCACACGCTGTTCCAGCGCGACAAGGATTACATTGTCCGCAACGACGAAGTCGTAATCATCGACGAATTCACGGGCCGCATGATGCCCGGTCGTCGCTTCTCGGAAGGCTTGCATCAGGCGCTTGAAGCCAAGGAGCAGGTGACCGTTCAGCCCGAGAACGTGACGCTCGCCTCCATCACGTTCCAGAATTATTTTCGGCTCTACCGCAAGCTCGCCGGCATGACCGGCACGGCGTCCACCGAAGCCAACGAATTTGCGGAAATCTACAAGCTCGAAGTGATCGAAATTCCCACGAACCGGCCCGTCTCGCGCATCGATGAGGATGACGAAGTTTATCGCACAGTCGATGAAAAGCTGAAGGCGATCATTCGCGAAATCGAGGCGGCGAATTCCACCATGCAGCCGCTTCTCGTGGGCACAACGTCCATCGAGAAGTCCGAGCAATTGGGCGAGTTCCTCAAGTCGCACGGTTACAAGCAGATCGATTTCGAAGACGTGCGCGGTCTGGAAAAGCTTTATGCTTCGGGACGCGAGGGCAAGCCTTCAAAACAATTCGCAATTCTCAATGCGCGCTTCCACGAACAGGAAGCCTTGATTGTTGCAGAGGCGGGCGTGCCGGGCGCTATCACAATCGCCACCAACATGGCTGGCCGCGGCACGGACATTCAGCTTGGCGGCAACGTCGACATGCGGGTTCAGCAAGAGTGCAAGGACATTGATGATCCTGCCGCTCGCGCAGCCAAGGAAGAGGAAATCCGGGCCGACGTCGCGGCGCTGAAAGAGCGTGCGCAGGCTGCGGGCGGTCTCTACATCATCGGTACAGAGCGTCACGAAAGCCGCCGCATCGACAACCAGCTACGCGGCCGATCCGGTCGTCAGGGCGACCCCGGGCGTTCCAAGTTCTTCCTGTCGCTGCAGGATGATTTGATGCGCATCTTTGGGTCCGAGCGCATGGACACGATGCTCACGCGCCTTGGCCTCAAAGAAGACGAAGCGATCGTCCATCCATGGATCAACAAGGCGCTTGAGAAGGCGCAGCAGAAGGTCGAGGCGCGCAATTTCGACACCCGCAAGAACATCCTGAAGTATGATGATGTCGCTAACGATCAGCGCAAAGTGGTGTTCGAGCAGCGTCGCGAGATGATGGCGCAAGCCTCCGTCGAGGAGACCGTGGGCGACATGCGCGCAAACGTCATCGACGAGACCGTAGCAAAGCATATCCCGAAGGATTCCTATCCCGAAACGTGGGACATTGCCGGACTTAATACGGCGTTGCAGGATTTGCTGAGCGTGGAGCTTCCTGTCGCCGATTGGGCGAAGGAAGAGGGAATCGGCGAGGAAGAGATTTCCGAGCGCGTTCAAAAGGCGGCGGAGGAAGCTTATTCCGTGCGCGTCGAGAAGAACACGCCCGAAGTCATGCGCATGGTCGAGAAGCAGATCGTTCTGCAAGTTCTTGACCACTTCTGGCGCGAACATCTCGTGCAGCTTGAACATCTGCGCCAGGTGATCGGCTGGCGCGGCTACGCGCAGCGCGATCCGCTGAACGAATACAAGTCTGAGTCGTTCGAGTTATTCAATGGGCTCATCGGACGCTGGCACGAAGTGACCACGCAGCAATTGATGCGCGTTGAAATTTCGTTCGACGCCCCGCCTGGAGGCGGCCCCTTCGATGGCCAGCAGATCGACGACGATGGCATGTCCGACCTCGACGCGATTAACGCGCGCATCGCGGCCGGCGAGTTCGCGCCGACGTCTCTTTTGTTCGGAGCCGTCGGCGCCGCGCAACCCGAGCCGGCGCCGCAAGCAAAGCGTGATCCCGATGACGCCTCGACATGGGGCAAGGTCGGGCGCAACGAGGCCTGCCCGTGCGGCTCAGGCAAGAAGTACAAGCATTGTCACGGAGTGTTGGTCTGAGCTAACGCAGAGACAAAGACGACAAGATCAGCCGTCTTTGTCAACTAGCGCCCTGCGTCAGCCGCCGAAGCGATAGCTCAACCCGACACGCACGCTCTGCGAGTCGAGCTCCGTTCGCGCAATGAACGGCGCGGCGATGGGCCGCTCGAACTTGCCAAAGGCAGTGTAGCGATATTCCGCCGATACAAAGAAGCTGCGCGTGAGCGCGTATGAGAGGCCCGCGCCAACCGTCCAGCCGGTCATGGTTTCAGAATTTGAGCCTGGCGCCGGGAAGGTCGTCACAACTTCGAGATTGGAAAACGCCATGCCTCCCGTTGCGTAAACGAGCAGGTCAGGCACAACGACGTAGCCAACGCGCGCGCGCAGAGCGCCCTGCCACGCGATGTTCACTTCACCGTTCGCGGGAATGAAAAAGGCGCCAATGGTCACGCCCCGGTTCTTCTTCTTGATGGACGACAGTTCGGCGTCGGCCATGACGCCCAGAACGAGACCGCTGAATTGCCAGTCGTAGCCCGCGTGCACGCCGTAGGTCAGACCCTTGGGGTCGAGGTCGTCATAGGCGATATTTGGCGGGACCACAGCATAGAGCCCGATTGGCGTCGACGCCCAGGCGTGTCCAGCTTGCAGGCCGATATAGGCGCCGTTCCAGACCTGCGGGGCCGTAAAAACACGCGTCGGGGACAACAAATCGGCGGACAGAGCAGGGACGGCGCAAACGATAAAGCTGGCGGTTGCGGCAAGGGCGCTAATTTTCAAGGAGGATTTCCTTTGATTAAAAGTCGGGTGTGTTTGCGACGGCAACGTAAGCGAAGCTGTTTAATAAACCTTGCCCGTCGAGCCTCGCGCGATGAATTGCAGATGAACGGCGCGCACAGACCCCATTCAGCCATCTCCGCCTAATGTCGCTGGCATCAGAGCAACGTTGCTCCACAGATGGAGATAATCATGAACACCCTTCGCAAGACTCTGACCGCCGCCGTCGCAGCGCTCGCTGTCTCGTCGGGCGCTCTGGCGGCTGTCGGCAGCGCGGAGGCAGGGCAGCGGTATGTTCGCTCGCACAGCTATCATGGCGGGACTTCCGCGGGACCCGTTATCGCGGGCGTCATCGGCGGCCTCGCGCTGGGCGCGCTTGCAGCGTCCTCCTCGCGGCGCTCTTACGCCTATGATTCAGGATACGGCTACGCCCCGGCGCCCGTTTATCGCGGTGGCTATGCGCAGTCGGGATATGGCTATGGCTACCGCGAAGTCTACGGCGCGCAGTGCTTCATCCAGAAGCAGGCTGTCTATGATAACTGGGGCAATTACGCAGGGAGCCGCAAGGTCCGCGTCTGCCAGTAATCCTTGGCCTCTGAGAGAATCGACGAGCCCCGCCGCGCAAGCTGCGGGGCTTTTCGATTTAGCGATTGAGGGAGGTGAACGCCGTCAGGCCCTGCGGCAGCAAAGGCTGCGCGCCGCGGATGACGGCCGGTAGTTCCGATGTGCGCTGTGGTGGGGTCGCGGGCTTGGCAGAGCCCTCGACCTTGCGCGAAGGCGCTGTCGCGCCGCGCTGGGCGGGGGTGACCGGAGCAGAGGCAGAGGCCGGCGCGGTTTGTTCCGCAGAGGCGGGCTGCTCAGCCGAGGCGCTACCGAGCCACCTCTTGTAGAACGGGGCGGATGATGCAGTAACTTGTCCGGGTGCGAAAGCGGCGGCGGGCTGCGTCGATGTCGTGGAAGCCTGCTGCGGGGCCGCGCTGGCTTTGGCTGCGGTAGCCTCCAAGCGCGCCGCTTGCTGGGACGCGCGGGCCGACGCCACTTGGACGGCCGGAGAGACGGGCGCTTTCGGTTCGTCGAGCGCAACTTCGACAGGGCCCTGCGCCAGGGCCTCGGGGCGGCTGACATAGTTGACGTGCGCAAACGACGGATGCTGCCCGCCATCGGCGAACCTGAGACGGACGGGGCGCACGCCGTTGGCGACAAGTTCGGCGACTTTGGTCTGCTCGGTCTGGCGCTTTTCAGACACTAGACTGGCGATCTGTTCGTCCTGCTGGAGTGGCGGGCAGGCGGCGTTCGCATCAAGCTGCGCGCCATTGGCGGCCGACGCGTTGAACACATAGCGCCGACCGCAGAAGTCGACCTTAGGTTCGCGCTTCGTCACTTCGAAATGATCGTAGCCTTCCTTGATCTGGTTCCAGAACTTCATGTTCGGATCGAGCCGGTAGCGGGCGAGGTTTTCCGGCGTCATCCGGAACGGCATGGACTGGACCTGGATGTTGCGCTGACCGCCCGAGAACGACTCTCGCGCAATCGCGTAAATCTCAGCCATCTGTTCGTCGGTCATAGAAAAACAGCCGGCGGACGAGCAGGCGCCATGCACCATGATCAGACCGCCGGTGAAGCCATGGGAGCGGTCATAGGCGTTCGGATAACCAAGATTGAACGACAGATAGAAATTTGAATTTGGGTTCATCAGTCCCGGCGAGACTGAATAGAAACCTTCGGGCACCTGGCGGTCGCCTTCGCGCATCTTGGGACCGAGCTGGCCGGACCAGCGGCAGACCGGATAGGTCTTGAGAAGCGTGTACGTGCCGTCACCCTTCATTTTCCAGATCTCAAGTTCGGCCTCCTTCTTGAAGGCGCGGACGAGAATGGGGGAGTGTTTGGTCGTGCCCTTCGCTTCCATCAGCGCGAGTGTGTCGCGAGGAATGGGCTTCCAGGCGCGACCACTTTTGAGGCCATCGGAATCCTGGCAGGCGGACAACGCGAGGCTCGCAACCGAGGCCACGAGGATGGCGCGGAGCAAGCGGGCGCTCCTGAAAGCGCCAAGTGTCGAAACAGTTTGGCCGAAACGCGTCATGGCACCGTCCACGGAAGTATTCCAACCTGTTAACGGTATTATCCTTTCATAAGGATTACCGTCAGTCACACCGATTCCAGCACATAGTAAACGCTATCTTAAGATGCTGGGGATGTCACCGTACAGCCACGTCAGATTTTACCGTCAGGTTTTTCGGCCTATGGCGAGAAATTTGTCCGCCCGGGCGGCGCGAACTTCGTCTGGCGAGTGGCCGTCAAAGTCCGCAATGGCGGCCGAGATAGCTCGGCCGGTCGCGCGGATCGCGTCCAGCGGGGCGCGATGTGCGCCGCCGACGGGTTCGGAGATGATCTGATCGATAATGCCGAACCTCAACAGGTCCTGCGCCGTGATTTTCATGGCGACCGCCGCGTCTTCACGCCGCTTGCTGTCGCGCCAGAGAATGGAGGCGGACGCTTCGGGCGAGGCGACGGTATAGATCGAATGTTCGAGCATCAGCACGCGGTTGCACGTGGCGATCGCGACTGCGCCGCCCGAGCCGCCTTCGCCGACGATAACGGCCACGTTGGCCGTCCCGAGCCCCAGGCATGCGTCGGTCGAGCGGGCGATGGCCTCTGCTTGCCCGCGCTCTTCGGCGTCGATGCCGGGGAATGCGCCAGCGGTGTCGACAAGCGACACAACAGGCAGGTTGAACCGGTCGGCCAGCTCCATCAATCGCGTTGCTTTGCGATAGCCTTCCGGCCGCGCCATGCCGAAATTGTGGCGCAGGCGACCGTCCGTGTCCGAGCCTTTTTCCTGACCAATGAGGCAGATGGGTCGGCCGTCCAATCGGCCAAACCCGCCGACGATGGCCTCATCCTCGGCAAACTTCCTGTCGCCGGCCAGCGGCGTGAAGTCTTCGATCAGCTCGCGGATGTAATCATGAAAATGCGGGCGGTCCTGGTGGCGCGCGACAAGCGTTTTTTGCCAGGGCGTCAGCGCGGCGTAAAGGTCCGCCAGCGCCTTTGCGGCTTTCACCTCAAGGCGCGTCAAATCATCGCCGATGGCTATGCCGCCATCGCGCTGACCGACTGTGCGAAGTTCTTCCACCTTCGCCTCAAGCTCGGCGACGGGTTTTTCAAAATCCAGATATGCGCGCATGAATTTGGTCGGATGCCCCAGGGCGGAGAAGGCCGGGAAACTGGCGTTTCACGGGCGTGGAGTCAAGGCGAGGCGAGAAAGCGGGCGCGCATTCACCCGGGGCGCGCCCCCTCGCCGAACCTGCGTTCGATATACTCGCCGACGATTGTCTTGAACTCGGCGGCAATGCCGGCGCCGCGCAGGGTCATTGCTTTTTGTCCGTCGATGAACACGGGCGCGGCAGGCGTTTCGCCCGTGCCGGGCAGGGAAATGCCGATGTCGGCGTGTTTTGATTCGCCGGGCCCGTTCACAATGCAGCCCATGACGGCGACGTTGAGGGTTTCGACGCCGGGGTAGGTCTCGCGCCATGCAGGCATCGAGGTCGAAATCCACGTCTGAATGTCGCGGGCGAGTTCCTGGAAAACGGTCGACGTGGTGCGTCCGCAGCCGGGGCAAGCGGCCACCAGCGGCACGAAGGTGCGAAAGCCCATGGTCTGCAGCAATTCCTGCGCGACCTTCACTTCCACCGTGCGGTCGCCGCCCGGCTCGGGCGTCAATGACACGCGAATCGTGTCGCCGATGCCTTCCTGTAGCAAAATGCCCATCGCCGCCGACGACGCCACGATGCCTTTCGAGCCCATGCCCGCTTCTGTGAGGCCAAGATGGAGCGCATAGTCGCTGCGGCTGGCGAGCATGCGATAAGCCGCGATGAGATCCTGCACCGCGGAGACTTTCGCGGAAATGATGATCCGGTCGCGTCCAAGGCCGATCTCTTCGGCGCGTTCCGCCGACCAGAGTGCGGAGCGCACCAGCGCCTCGCGCGTCACGGCCCGCGCATCGAACGGGCGCGCAGACTTGGCGTTCTCGTTCATCATCGCCGTCAGCAATTCCTGATCGAGCGACCCCCAGTTGGCGCCGATGCGCACGGCTTTGCCGTGCTTGATGGCGAGTTCGACAATGGCGCCGAACTGGCGGTCCTTCTTTTCACGAAAGCCGACGTTGCCGGGGTTGATGCGGTATTTATCCAGAGCCTGAGCGCAATCGGGATAATCGGTCAGAAGCTTGTGGCCGATGTAGTGAAAATCTCCGACGAGCGGAGCCAGAACTCCGCGCGCAAGCAGCTTTTCCTTGATGCGCGGCACGGCGGCGGCGGCCTCGGCGCGGTCCACAGTGATGCGCACGATCTCCGATCCCGCCAGCGCCAGAGCGGCCACCTGATTGACGGTCCCCTCGATGTCCGCCGTATCGGTGTTCGTCATCGACTGCACGACGATGGGCGCTTCGCCGCCCACGATCACGGACCCAGGTCCCTCGCCCACGCGCACGCCGATCGTGCGATGGCGCGGCTTTGGCGTCGCGTCCGGGATCGTTGCGCCTGCAAGGGTCTTGGGGTCGATGGAGTTCATGCACATCGTCTTTCGTGAGGCGGCTTGTTCACGTCTGTTTGGCCGGCAAGCATTGCGCGCATACGCCAGACACCTCGATCATCTGCGTATTTGGCTTGAAGCCATGGCGCTGCGAGAGAGCCATAAGCCCCTCGCCGATGGAGTTGGAGGGGGATTCCTCGACCTGACCGCACGATTCGCAAATCAAAAATACGGTCGGGTCCGCACCCTTGTGGTCGTGGGCGCAAGCCAGAAACGCATTGCGCGTCGCCAGCCGGTGCACGAGCCCGTTCTCGACCAGATAGTCGAGCGCGCGATAGACGGAAATAGGCGCCGGGCGACGTCCGTTCGCCCCGACCAGCCGGTCAATCATTTCATAGGCGCCCAGCGGCTTGCCTGCCGCGCAGAGCATGTCGAGGATCGACTGCCGGCCGGGCGTCAAATTCAGCCCGGCGACGTGGTCGCCATGGCCCTCGCAATGAGAGTGATCATGCGTTCGTTTGGAACGCCCACGTCTGGAATGAGGCTCTGTCGAATTCATGGGAGCAATATACGCTTTGTCGCGGGCGGGCGCTAATGCGACGAGAGAAGGCCTCCCAATCGTTTGTGCATTGCGGTATAAAGAACCATCGAGATCATGTCTCAAGACCACCTCCCAAGACCACCTCCCAAGATCACGTCCGAGGTCAGCCCATGTCCCTGAAATCCCGTTCCGCCGTCGTCACCGGTTCAACGAGCGGCATAGGTCTGGCCTGCGCCCGGGCGCTCGCTGGGCAGGGCGCCAACGTGTGCCTTAACGGTTTCGGCCCGCCGGACGACATCGAGAGCGCCCGCGCCGCGATCGAAAGTGAGTTTGGCGTGCGCTGTATCTATAACGGCGCCGACATGACAATGCCTGCGGAGATCGCCGCCATGGTCAGCGCGGCGGAGGCCGAGTTCGGCGGCGTCGATATTCTCATCAACAACGCCGGCGTCCAGTTCGTCTCGCCCATCGAAGACTTCCCGGGCGAGAAGTGGGACCAAATCATCGCGATAAATCTGTCGTCCGCGTTCCATGGAATCAAGGCCGTCACACCGGGCATGAAGCGCCGCAAATGGGGGCGCATCATCAACACCGCGTCGGCGCATTCGCTTGTCGCATCGCCCTTCAAGGCGGCTTATGTCGCGGCCAAGCATGGCGTGGTCGGCCTGACGAAAACCGTCGCACTGGAGCTTGCGACGTTTGGCGTAACGGCCAATTGCATATCGCCGGGCTATGTGTGGACGCCACTGGTCGAGCGGCAGATCCCCGACACGATGAAGGCGCGCAACATGAGCCGGGAAGACGTGATTGAGAAAGTTCTTCTCACCGCGCAGCCGACAAAGCAGTTCGTCACAGTTGATCAAGTCGCGGCGGCAGCCATCTTCCTGTGTTCGGACGCCGCTTCGCAGATTACCGGGACGAACATCTCGATGGACGGCGGCTGGACGGCCGCCTGACGCGCTGCGGCTATTTGAACCGCCAGACAGCGGTTTTCTTTACGTCGGCGTCTTCCAGATCGCGAATGACGGGCACGTCGTGTTCGGCGATTTTTTCAAGCCGGTCGCGCGCAAGGTAAGCGCGGCCCGGATCGCCGATCAGTACAGTCGCGCCCCGCTCATGGAGAGATTGAAGCCAGCACGTGACGCGTTCCGCCATGTCGCGTTCGTAACTGACGTCACCGGCGAGCACGACGTCCCATCCATCGTCGCGTCCAATAAAATCGCCCAGTTGCGCATCAATGGCAACACCGTTCGCGTGCGCGTTCAGCGCAATCGCATCCAGTGCGAAGGCCTCTATTTCACACGCGGTTACATGCGCTGCGCCGGACTTGGCGGCGGCTATTGCAACGAGGCCGGAGCCGGCGGCGAAATCGAGAACGCGCTTGCCACGCACCAGTTGCGGATGATCGAGAATATGACGGGCCAGCGCTTGTCCGCCCGCCCACGCGAACGCCCAAAAGGGCGGGGGCAGTCCAATTTCGCCAAGTTCGCTTTCAGTCTTTTCCCACAACGCCGTCGCTTCATTCGCCATGTAGAGGTCAATTTCTGGAACGAACAGCGTTGGCGATTGCACGGTGTTGCTGATGATGAAGGCTTGACGATTATCGCTGGCGGGCAATTTCATCGACGCGCTGCGGCAAGCCATTCGAGACCATCTTCCGTGCGCGCGCGCGGTTTGTATTCGGCCGCGACCCAACGATCCCAGCCCATGTCTGCAATCGTTTTGAAAAGGGCGGGAAAGGCAACTTCGCCTTCATCGGGCTCGCGCCGGTGGGGGACAGACGCAAACTGAATATGGCCGATGATGTCTTTATGCCTCTCGAGCCTGCGCGTGATATCGCCCTCCATGATCTGGATGTGATAGGCGTCAAACATCAGCTTCAAATTGGCGCAGCGCAGATCTGCAATAATGTCGGCGGCTTCGTCCGAGCGGGAGAGAAAATAGCCTGGCCTGTCGTATTTGTTGATGGGCTCGATGAGCAGTTCGACGGACGTTCCTTTCGCCATGGCGCAAGCGCGTTCGAGGTTCTGCAAGTATGTTTCAAGCGCCCATGCGCGGTCTTGCGGCGCCGGGCAGCCCGCCATCACATGGATAGTCGAAACACCCAGGGCTATCGCCCAATCAAGCGCCTGCTCCATCGCGCGGCGGAAGTCGTCCTCCCGGCCGTGAAGCGCAGCGAGGCCAAATTCGCGCTCGCCACCGGGCGTGGTGTTTATGCCATTCATCGCTAGGCCTGCGTCGGACAGACGCGCGCTTATTTCATGACGATCAAATTCGTATGGAAAATGACACTCGACGGCGTCGAAACCCGCCGCTGCCGCTGCGGCTATGCGCTCCATGAACGGACGTTCGCAAAACAACATCGAAATGTTCGCGGAAAAGCGCAAGTGCGCGGGCGTCATGTCTGTCTCCACGCAGGCGCTGGCCCGTTGCGAAATGTTGCCTTCACCATATCAGATCATTGTAATCTTGCCGCCGCCGCAATCACGGTGATACTGCCACAGAAATGTTGCCGTTCTGCGCAGAATTATCTCGCCGGCGCCAATGATCAAGACGGCAGATAATGAAGCAAGACGGCTGATGGGCGGATTGTACAACTGGACGCATGCCCTTGCCGCCAGCCCGCGAGCCGTCATCGAGAGGCATTTTCCGTTATTCATTTTTGGCGTATTGGCGCTTGCCGCGGCGGGAGTTTCTTTCGCTGCAAAGGTCTTCTAGGGAGCCGTGGACATGAAACCGATCACGGGCTTGTTTCGTCGCTTTGGCGATTTATCGCCGACGGCGGCGGCAGGGATTGTGTCGTTTGTCGCAGCGGCGACGATTTCAGGCGCCTGGATTTTCGAGATAGCTGGTTATCCGCCCTGCGATCTCTGCCTACAGCAGCGTTGGGCCTATTACGTCGGCGCGCCACTCGCAGCGACGGCGGCGCTGGCGTGTGCGTTTAAGCCTCGGCTGGGCGGCGCGCTGCTGGTCTGCGTGGCGCTCCTTTTTGCTGGCGGCGCTGTTTTTGGAGCTTGGCACGCAGGCGTTGAATGGGGCTTTTGGCAAGGACCGTCGGGTTGCACGGGCGCCGTGTCGCAGCGCGCGGCGGACATGAGCGACTTTTTGCGGCAGATCGAATCGACCAGACTGGTGCGCTGCGACGAGGTGGCGCTGAGGATATTCGGGTTATCGCTCGCGGGGTGGAATGCGGCGATCTCCGCAGGCTTGGCCTTTCTGGCGGCGTTCGGCGCCCGAAAGGCGCTTGCGGGCGCCGCGGATCACGTGCGCTGACGCACACGTCGTCAAGCATATTCCGACTAAACTGGTTTCCTTGGCCGGAACATGCGGCTAGTCTCAAATAGTGGAGGAGTAGCTCAATGGACAGACGTGCTTTCTTTTACTCACTCTTGGGCTTGGCTGCTGTAGCAGCCCTGCCCGCGAGTAAGGCTGAGGCGGCTCAGCCCGCAATGGATCCCGTGCTGGGGCCAATGGATGAAGATGCTGCGGATCTTCCTGCAGCCGACGCAGTCGACGCCCAATACTATGATCGTCGTCGTGTCGTTCGTCGTCGTCCGGTCGTGTACCGCCGACATGTCGTGGTTCGTCGCCGTCCCGTCGTGTACCGCCGGCAGGTCGTCTACCGGCGTCCGGTGGTTTACCGTCGTCCTGTCGTGTACCGTCGCCCGGTTTACTATCGGCGGCCGGTCGTTCGCACGCAGGTGCGCCGCGTTTACTGGTGAAGTTAGTTCGCCAGCTGCAGGCAAGCCACCGGGATCGAAAAGTAACACGTTGATTTCTTATGGCTTAGCTTTCGGGGGGCTGGCGCTCTTCGCACAACACGGTTAGACTCGCTTTATTATGCGGACGCTGGAGGTATGTAGACCCTGACGTTCAGGATCTCCAACGTCGCCACTTCACGCTGACCCTTTCGGGAGAAGGATCTTGTCTGTGGCTGAAAGCCCCCGAACTCATGAAGAACCCGCCGCCGAGGATGACGTCAAGCGTCAAGGTCGCGCCAATCTTCCGCGGCTGCATGCGGTAAAGAACAATTCGCCCGAGCCAGAGCTTGGGCCAAATGACGAGCCTGCGCCTTTTAATGCTGCGCTTGAGCTAGTGCGGGCCGCTTCGGACGCTCTTGAGCGGATGCGCGTGCGCTGCCGCGAGGTCGAGGCCTTCGCCCAGCAGGAGATCGAGTATCATCGTGCGCAATTGGCGACCGCAGATACGGTGATCCGGGAACTGGACACCAAGACGGCCGCGCACGAGGAATCAATCCGGCAATTGCAGGCGCAGGCGGATGCCGACATGGAAGAGCGCCAGCGTTTGCAGCGCGCCCTTGATGAGATGCGTAGCGCGTTCGAGCGAAGCCAGGAGCTTTTACACGCCGCCGAAGGGCGCGCGACCGCAGCCGAGGCTTGGCTGGGTCGATTGCACTCTGAGATCGCTTCTGCTTTCAGCGAGCTTCCAACCAGCCCCGGCAAGCCGCTGGCCCTCGGGTCGAAGTAACCTTCACCCGAGGTAATATATCATCACAGGCACGGCGCAGAGCGCTGTAGCTATGGCGCCTCGTACAATGACGCCGGGCAGGGGCGTGGCGATTTTGCGCACAAGTCGCGCGGCATCGCCCGCCCGCATGGCTTCGCCGTGAAGGCATGAGCATAACAGGCGATGAGTTTGCGAGTCGCTCAGGCCGAAAAAGGTCTGTCCGTCGCCAACTCGGTCCCCGTTCAGCCCTAATGACCGAAATAACGGGTCGGCATAGGCGAGCGATAACGCCGAATCGTTCGCGCGCATTTGCGCTTGGGCGGCTCGCGTCGCGAATTCGAGTTCATGGACAAGATTTACGCGTCGGTCTGGATCCCGCTCAAGTATCTCCGCCCAGCGGTTCAGGCGTCCATTGCGGTCCAGCGGCAGCGGGGGGGTGGGCGAGACTTCGGCGACTGCACGTAATTCATGAGCGCTCTTGTGTTCCATGTCAGTGACTCCCAAGGTCGCGGACTTAGCGCCTCCAAAGCGTCAGGGCGGATGAACCGTAGGTCTGTGCCCGGGTGTTCGCGCCGCGATCTATTGGAACGAAGCTGAGGCCTCTGAGTTCCCGCGCGATCAGCAAGTGTCTTCAAGGAACGACACAACCTCCCGCTCGTTTTGTCCTGCATCAACAAAGCAGGGTCGTAACCAGGGTCGTAACATGGCGGACGCCGATCACGAGAACAGCGATAAGACAGAGATCCCTCCTCAGGCGCAGCAACCGCCCGGAGAAACATCCTCCATGTCCCCAGCGCCCGACCACGGGGAGGAAAGCTACAAGGGCAGCGGCAAGCTATCCGGCAAGGTCGCGCTGATCACCGGCGGGGACTCCGGCATCGGTCGCGCCGTCGCCATTGCGTTCGCGCGGGAGGGCGCGGATGTGCTGATCTCTTACCTTGATGAGCACAAGGACGCGGAGGACTCAGTGCGCTGGGTTGAAAAGGCGGGCCGCAAAGCGATAGCGGTCCCCGGCGATATTGGCGATCCCGCCCATTGCAAGACCTTGGTCGACAAGACGCTGGACGAGTTCGGGAAGCTCGACGTTCTCGTGAACAACGCCGCGTACCAGATGACCTTTGAGAGCATCGACGAGATCTCGCCCGAGGAGTGGGACAAGACCTTTCGCACAAACATTCATTCGTTCTTCTACCTGAGCCGTGAGGCCCTCAAGCACCTGAAACAAGGCGCGGCCATCGTGAACACGACGTCGATCAATGCGACCGATCCCAGCCCGGGGTTGCTTCCCTACGCGACGACCAAGGGAGCAATCGCGAATTTTACTGCTGGGCTGGCGCAAATGGTCGCCAAGCAAGGGGTGCGCGTGAACGCCGTTGCGCCCGGCCCGGTGTGGACGCCGCTTATCCCCTCCACTTTCCCGAGCGATAAAGTTTCGAAGTTTGGCGAGAACACACCGCTCGGGCGGCCAGCACAACCGGCGGAACTTGCCGCTGCTTACGTTTATCTCGCCTGCGAGGACTCAAGCTACGTCACGGGGGCGATTTTGCCGGTCACGGGCGGACGGCCCATGCTTTAGCCGTCCCGCCTGGCATACAGGGCGTAGGCGCGCCTTGGTCCCCGCGCACGGGAGCGGCGATCGCGCCTCACGACATCCGTAGCGCAGTGACAAGTAAGTAAACGTGCGCGCCCTCCCGCAGGCCGGTGTCGCGTACGAAAGCTTCAGGCGCACGCGCGACAAGGTCCGCCTCCCCAGCCCGCACGATGACGCGACAGGTCTGGCCTTCACCCTCCCTGGCGATTGACCGCACGACGCCCTGCAGGATGCTTGGGACGGCTGCCCGGCCGGGATCGTCGAGCGTAATGATGAGGGCGCAGGAACTGACACTGACACGCGTGGGGAGCCGCTCGCCTTGCGGCGCATGGAAAACGCCGGCCCGCGTCGTTAACGCTCGTCTTCCATCTGCGAGTTGCTCCGTTTGCAGAACGTCGAGGACGTTTACGTCCGCCTCGTCTCGCGAAGTGTCTTGGAAAAGGGCCTCCCGTAGGGCCGATTGGGGGGGGCCGCTATCGACGACGGCGCCGTGATCCATGACGACCACAAAGTCGGCGAGCCGCCGCACTTCGGCAAGCGAATGCGACACATAGACAATTGGAACCAGCGCTTCATCGCGCAGGCGCTCGATGAAGGGCAGGATTTCCTGCTTGCGCGCCTCGTCCAGTGACGCGAGGGGCTCATCCATCAACAGCAACCGTGGGTGCGACAGCAACGCCCGGCCGATGGCGACGCGCTGCTTTTCTCCACCCGATAGAAGCGATGGCTGGCGCTGCAGGAGCGGCCCGACGCCGAGCATTTCGACGACGGACTCAAAGCTGGCTCCCGCTCGTCCCCCGCGCCCGCCAAACATTTGCGCGTAAGTGAGGTTTTGCCTCACATTCATATGCGGAAAAAGGCGCGCTTCTTGAAACACGTAACCAATTTGGCGCCGATGCGCGGGAAGGCAAACGCCGCTTTGCGTGTCGGTCAGCGCCTCGCCATCGATAACGATGCGCGCGGTGTCCGGCTTGAGGAGGCCCGCAATCGTGCTCACGACGGACGTCTTGCCAGAGCCCGACGGGCCAAATAGCGCAGTGAGGCGCCCTTCGCAAGCGAAGTTCGCCCGCAGTCGGAAAGCGCCAAGGCGGTGATCGATGCTGACGAATAGCGCCATCAGGCCGCAATCCTGCGCGCAACGCGGCGGGCCAGCACTTCGGAGAGCAAAAGCGCGCTGACTGAAATAACAATTGAGATCAGCGTGAGCCGCATCGCGCCCGCGTCGCCGCCAGGAACCTGCGTGTAGGCGTAAATGGCCGACGGCAGGGTTTGGGTCTCTCCGGGAATGTTCGATACGAAGGTTATTGTCGCGCCAAACTCTCCCATCGCCTTCGCGAACGAGAGAACCGCCCCCGCCAGAACGCCCGGCAGGATGAGTGGCAGCGTCACGGTCGCGAACACCATTGCCGGTTTTGCGCCCAGCGTACTTGCGGCGTGTTCAAGTTTTCGGTCCACAGCTTCGATGGAAAGGCGGATCGCCCGCACCATCAAGGGGAAACCCATGATCGCGCAGGCCAGCGCCGCACCAGTCCAACGGAACGCGAAGACCAGACCGAAATAATCGGCGAAAAAGGCCCCTAGGAGTCCATTCCGCCCAAAGGACAGGAGAAGAAGATAACCCGTAACAACGGGTGGGAGAATCAGGGGCAGATGCACGAGCGCGTCAAGCGCCGCGCGACCCCAAAAGCGGCCCCGCGCGAGGAGGAAGGCTGTCCCCACAGCGAGCGGCACGCTCGCGGCCATCGCCACGAACGCCACCTGCGCGCTGAGTCGCACGGCGATCCACTCGTCCGCAGTCAAGCCTGCGTCGAACATTATGCCGGCCCCAAAGACAGCGCGGCCGCCTGTTGGCAGAAGCGCCCGTCAGGGTTCGCGACCCTTGGGCAGGATGAGCGGAATTTTGGCATAGTCTTGCCCCGGAAACGATATGTCTAGCTGGATATAGCGCATGGGCCCGACCCGCAAGGCGCCGGGCGGAACGGAGACGAAAGCGACTCAAGGCGTTTGGCGCCGCGCACGTCGCCGTAGCCGCGCGATCATCCGATCAAAGGAAGTCGGGTCATTTATAGCGCGGGCGAGGACGATACCACCCTGAATGCCGGCGACGATTTCCTCCGCCCGAACCCGGGCTTTGCGCGGGCTGTAACCGCGCGCGGCAAGGGCGTGCGCAAGAGCCTCATTCCAGCGATGGAAATAGGCGTGAATCTTGGCGCCAAATCTGGCGCGTCCATCGGAAAGCGCGAAGGCGCCCACGAGGCAAACCCGCCGCCCGGACCTGAAATAGTCGGTGACCGCATCGAACATGGCGTCAATGGCGTCCGGCGCCAGGCTCGCAAGCGGGCCGAAGACCTCACGCTCGAACCAGGCGTCGATTTCATCGAGCACGGCTTGCGCCATTTCTTCCTTTCCGCCAGGAAAGTGATGGTAGAGGCTGCCTTTGCCCAGACCGGTCGCCTTGCTGATCGCCGAAAGGGTCGCCCCTTCAAACCCTTGCTCGCGGAAAACCTCCGCAAGAAGCGCGATGACATCGGTTCGCCCGGACGGAGGCCGCAGCGTCACAGCCCGAGGTCACTCAAGCCGGGATGGTCGTCCGGGCGGCGGCCCTGTGGCCAGTGAAACTTGCGCTCGCTTTCGGCGATAGCCAGATCGTTGATGCTGGCGAGTCGCTGGCGCATCAGACCGGCCTCGTCAAACTCCCAGTTCTCGTTGCCATAGGAGCGAAACCAGTTGTTGCCATCGTCGCGCCATTCGTAGGCGAATCGAACGGCAATCCGATCCTGCGTGAAAGCCCAAACTTCCTTGATCAGGCGGTACTCGCTTTCCTGCGCCCACTTGCGCTGCAGAAATTCGACAATTGCCGGCCGCCCGGAGAAGAATTCCGCCCGGTTACGCCAAAGGCTATCTGGCGTGTAGGCGAGTGCAACATTGTCTGGATCGCGCGAATTCCAGGCGTCCTCCGCCATTCTGGCCTTTTGGGCGGCAGTTTCCTGCGTAAATGGGGGGACAGGCGGTCGCAGCATGGCTTTCTCCTCTACCGATCAGTACAAAATGTACCGATGGGTACAGACTGGCAAGGCTTATTTGCGCCGGGCGGCTGTCTGATAGAATCGCACGTTTCCCCCGCCCGCGTCAGTTCTCGCGACACATCTAGCTTCCGCAGACTGCAAAACGCCTTACGGCAGGTCGGCTTACGGTAAAGCCGGCCTGTCCAGATGAGGCTGGTTCGCATTCAGCGGCATCATGCCCCCTCCTAAAATGAGGGGCGAGCGGAACCTGAACTGCGGAGCCGCGTTAACGCAGAGTTCTAGGCGTAGATCCGCTACTGGCCAGGCGGGGAACAGTGAAATTGGCTACGTGGAGGCAAAATGACCGACGAGAGCAAGCCCAAAAGCACGCGTGGATTCGCAAGCATGAGTCCGGAGCGTCAACGTGAGATCGCTCGCATGGGAGGCCGCTCGGTTCCTTCGGAGCAGAGATCGTTTGCCCGCAACAAAGATCTCGCCCGCGAAGCTGGGCGCCGTGGCGGTCTGGCGACGCCTGCGTCCAAGCGCACCTTCTCCTATGACAGCGAACACGCTGCAGAAGCAGGCCGGAAGGGCGGGCTCGCCCGCACGTCTGTCGCCGAAGATGAAGGCCAGACCAAATAAAAACTTAACGCCCCCATTGTTGGGGGCGTTTCTCCTTGGGCCAAAGGCGCGCGATCGCCTTCACCTCGTATGGCGCCTTCAAGTCATTCATTTTCCCAATCGATCAGATACCGCAACGGCTCGCCCGCCTGGAAGCGCCGGAAGTTTTCGTGAAAAATTTCCTTGAACCGCGCGTAGCCGTCTTTGCCTGTACCCGAAATATGTGGAGAGATGAGCACGTTCTCGAGGTCCCACAACGGGCTCTCGGGAGGCAATGGCTCAATCTCGGTGACATCAAGCGCCGCCGCATGAATGCGCTTTGATTGCAAAGCGTCGATGAGGGCCGCTTCGTCCACCAATTCGCCGCGCCCCATATTGAGCAGCACTGCCGTCGGCTTCATCAAGGACAGCTCTCTGGCTCCGATCATGCGGATCGATGAGGAATCCGTCGCGGTCGCCAGAACAACTGCGTCGGCGCGCGGCAGCACCTCATGTAACTTGTCGCGAGTGTAAGCTTCATCGACGGTGGGGCCGACGCCGCCAGCGCGTGTGATGGTAATCACATGCATATCAAACGCCTTCGCCTTACGCGCGATCTCCTGGCCGATGTGACCGAAGCCAATCAGAAGCAGCGTCTCGCCTTCGATGGTCTTCGTCATATGATTGAGTTCGTGACGCGCCCATTCCCGGCGTACGCGCGCCGCCTCCATTGCGCGAAACTGGCGATACAGAGCGAGCAGCAGCGCCATTGTGTGCTCGGCGACGGTGCGCCCCTTGATGCCCGCGGCGCAGCAAACCGGCACGCCTTTAGGCAAGCCGAACTTGATTGCGCGTTCGATACCCGCAGTCGAAAATTGGATCCACTTGAGCGACTTGCCCTTTTCCAAAAGGACGCGCGCGATGTCCTCGTCATAACTGCGATTGTTCGCGATGAGAATGTCGGCTCCCTCAATTACCCTCTCGAGCTCGGAAGCCGACATGACGGTTTCGAACTCGATCTCCGGATAATCATGGATGATTTTGCCAATGCCTTCGTTCTTGAAGAAGGGATTATAGATGCCTCTGAGCTTTCGGACGCCGCCTGCCTTGGCAGTCTCAACCATTGCGTAATTCTCCATTGAACAGGTGTATCGGCACGACGCGCTTATTTGGAAGCAACGATCTCCTTCGCCATCTCGACGATCGCTTTGGGTGAGGCGTAGACACGCGCTACGAGACGCTCCACTTCGTCACCGGTCATCAGTTGCAGCTCCATCCCCTGCTTGTCTGCCTCCGCAATGAATTTTGGATCCTTTGCAGTGGCCACGAAAGCGTTTTGAAGCGCCTGGATTCGGTCCTTCGGTACGCCGGGCGGAAGAAAAAAGGGACGACCCATCTCGTTTGCCGCCAGCAGCAATTCGATCATCTGCTTCTGCTCAGGCGTTTGCGCCAGGTCCATGATGAATGGCACATCCGGCAAATCAGGGTTCTTGTTCAGCGCAAATTGAGCGACGAGACTGATCTTCTTCTCGGCCATCCAATGACCGTAGCGCGCCTGAATGCTACCCCATGTGAGCCCGCACCGGCCCTGCACTTCGCCTCGCTCCATCGCAAGATGCACATCGGTGCTGCCCTTGTACCCCAGGACGAGTTTCAACTTTGTCTTGGCTATTTGATTGAGGACTTTCACATGTACGGAGTCGGAAATCGTCGGCCCACCTGAGCCCATCAGAACCTCGTTCTCCTTCATCGCCTCCAAGGTTTTATGCGGTGTTGTGTGCCAGACAACACACAGGCTGGTGTCGCTATTCAAACTGCCTAGCCAGCTGAGCTTGGTCGGATCGAACGTCACCTGTTCGCCATACAGCGGATCCCAGGTCACGTTGCGTGTCGTGATGCCAATCACCGTGCCGTCTTTCGCGGACACGTTGTAGACTTGGTTCATGGCCGTGCGGCCGCCGCCGCCGGGACTGTTTTTCACCACCATCTGCGGGTTGCCGGGAATATGCGCGGGCATGTAACGCGCAAGCACGCGGGCATATTGGTCGTAGCCACCGCCGGCAAGCGAGCCGACAATGATGTCGATCTGCTTGCCTTTGTAAAAGTCGCCGGGTGATTGCGCTTGAGAAGACGCAAACGATCCGAGGGCTGCGAAAGAAACGACGACGGGGAAGCACAGGCGGCGAGCGTTCATGCTGCAGTCTCCTTTGAGTTCTGATGGCTCTCACTTCTTGTCGGGTTGTCCTGCCAAAATTTTGCGAACTCGCGCCACGACGTCGGGAGGCGTTGCGGCAAGGCCCGCAACCATGTCAGCAACCGTTTCGCCATCGACGGGAAGAATGTCGAGCTTCGCGCGTTCAGCGTCGGCCAGGAATTGTTTGTCCTTCATCGTGGCGTCGAAAGCACGCCGCAATGCAGTCAAACGCTCTGCCGGTAAAGCAGGGGGCGCCGCGAATGGGCGGCCAATCTCCTGCCTCGAAAAGATGAGATTCAGAGCCTGCCTATCCCGGTCGTTCGTTGCGAGATCAATCACGAGTGGTACGTCTGGCAAGTCTGGATGCGGCTTGCGCCCATATTGCGCGATGATCACGATCTTCTTGTCGCGCACCCATTCAGGTGTCGCCGACCGCGTGCCGGCCCATGTCAGTCCAGCGACGCCATGGACTTCGCCTCGTTCCATTGCAAGATTGATTTCGGCCGTTCCCTTGTAACCGGTAATCAGCTTGTACTTGAAACCAAGTATCTCATTGACCATGAGCGGGAAGTCGACAGATGCAGCGCCGGGCCCCGTGGCGCCGAGGATGACTTCTGTCTTGCGAACTCCGTCGAGCGTTGTTGCGGGCGACGTGTGCCACACGTAATCAATTTGAACTTCGTTGTTGGCGCTGCCGATCCATCCCAGCGCCGCAGCATCGAACTTCGCTGCCTCCGGCGTCAGCAGCGGCACGGAGGGGACGCCGCTTGCGAATGCCCCGATGACAGTGCCATCGCGCGGCGCCACGTTCGCCAGATGATTTGCCACAAGCACGCTGCCAGCGCCCGGCATGTTCTGCGGCACAATAGATGGGTTTCCGGGAATGTGCCGACCGATGTGCGCCGCGACAGCGCGGGCGTAAATGTCATATCCCCCGCCCGGACCAAATCCGATCAAAAGGCGAATGGTTTTGCCCTTGTAAAAATCCGTGGCGGGCTGCGCGAAAGCGGGCGCCGACATCGCAAGCATCGCGCCCGCAAAAGCGCCGATACGCGGCGACAATGTGCCGTTGAACATAAATCCTCCCCATCCTCTTCAGGTCTGCTTACGCAGGTATAAGATCAACCGGCGCGCAGTGTTTCGTACCTTCGACTTCAACGCCAACGAAGTTCTCGCGAACAGATTCAGGGAGCGGCCGACCATTTGGATCGCGCAGCCAAAGCCGCAACAAATGGCGCTTGCGGCTGGGTTCGGGCCAGTCCTCATAGGCAGAGCGGGAATGCAGCGCGACGTGATTGTGCAACAGCTGGATGTCACCGGGCCGGAATTCCAAATTCACCGCACATTCCGCGACGGTTTTCCGGAAAAGGGACATGGCTTCTTTCTGCGCTTCAGTGAAGGGCGGAACGCCAGGCAGACGTTGCGCCTTCAGAACGTAGGAACTGAGGCCGCGCGCGCTAAAATAACCATCGTGAAAACTGAAAGCCGGCTGCGCGTACCAAGCCTCTTTGCCTGGTGGAATTTCGCCGCCGCGCGAATAGTAAAAGTCCTCGCAAAGAACCTGTACAAGATCTGGCCGCATCGCGAGAAGTCGATTGTACAAAGTGACGGAACTCGCAAATCTGCTTGCGCCGCCAGACTTTGCGGTGCGCAAACATAGTAGGCCCACGTAATCGCTATGATCGGCATGAAAGCCCAGCTCGGCGGTTGTTTGATAGCCGCGCGAATTGAGATCGTCGATGCTTCGGCCGTAGTCTTTCACATGCCCGAGAATGTGGCCTTGCGCGTTTTGGGAGACGGGCCGCCCGACATGTTGACCGATGCCAAAGTATGCAGTTGCGGCGTCGTCAGCGCTGATCGACTCCACGGGCAGTCCGCGCAAGTACACAAAGCCGCGCCCATTAAGGAGTTCGTCGCGCGCCTCCCGCAGCAATGCCTGCACATTGGGAAGCGCAAAATCCTGCACGCGCATCTGAGCCAACGGCGCGCCGCCGCGCTGAAAGCGTTTCACTGCGTCAAGGATCTCGCCGATGTCTGCTTTCGTGAACGTATAGGCCCACGATTCGTCGCGCATAATGTCCGCGGGCTCCCAGCCCGCCGGGTCAACCAGCGGCTGGAGCTGCGTTGCGGGTTCGCGATGCAAGCTTTGGCCAAACAGGGCCATGATATCCTCCCGTGCAGCCATCTGAAGTAGCTTGCTGGGCGAAGACTAATCTCACGGGACAACGAGCGCAATGTCCGCGCTCGTTCGATATAGCGGCGGCGGCGGGCCTGCGCTGCGCGCCGATTAGCGAGAGATTACGGCTCTGCTTACGCGCTGTGCGTCTGCACGAACGCGAGCAGACGGTCCGCGTAGCGACCATCGGGGCTGCCGATGCTGCTGATGTAGGAAAAGTGATTGTGATCGTCGACGCGCATGATTGGCGGCGGGCTTCCATCGCGGCGTGTCAGGGCTGCGGCAAGTTCAAAGGTCGGCGTCGCAAGCGGCACAGGATCGTATTCCGCAACACTCAAAAATATGGGGACAGTCGTTTGAGCTACATGGGAGAGCGCCGAGCGTCGTTGGAACGTCTCTTCGTTTGAGCCGAAATATTGGGCCACGTTTGGACGCATGTCGGATGCGCGCAATACGTAAAGTCCGCTCGCCAGTGCGGCCGCTCGCACGTCATCCGCGCCCTTGATGTCGGGGTCGAAAAGATATGTCGCGGCGTGCGCGGCCCCAGCGGAATGTCCAAAAATAACAAGACGATCAGGATTGCCGCCGAACGTGGCGATGTTCGCCTTGATCCATTGTACGGCGGACTTGATGTCCTGCGCTGCGGCGGGCCAGGCGAACTCTGGCGCGAGCCGGTAGTTCATGGTGACGCCAACGATGCCGCGTTTTGCAAAGAACCGCCCGACATTGCCGAAGAACTTATCGTCCTGCCGTTTATCGCCGCCGGTAAAGCCGCCGCCGGGGACATAAAGAACGACGGGCGCATCCACGACGTCAGGCTTGCGGTAAATATCCAGCCTGTGGCGTTCATGCTCACCGTAATGCTGATCGAGCCTGTCCTCCACGCCATCGCTGCTTTCTAGCAAAGGCGCGAACATGCCCTTCGACGCCTTGTTGATTGCTGGCTCTGCCCCGGGGCCCATCTCGCGAATTGACTTCCAGATATCTTCCGAAACGCCGTGCAGCATTGTTTGAAACCTTTTCTAATCGACTAGTTGACGCCAGCCGCTTCCTTGAGGATCACTTTCACCTCTGGCGGCAAGCCGGACACCGCGTCCTTGACCAGCTTTTGCGCGGTGGCGCCGTCGACAAGAATCGGCGCTTCTTTAGTTATACGCATGTAGTCGGCGATGAATTCCTTGTCCGTTGCAAGGCCATCGACGGCTCGTCTCATTTCTTCAACGGCTTCCGGCGCCGCGCCGGGTGGCATCAGAATGGCGCGCGCAAGTTGCGCCCGTAGATCATTGATGATTCGCAGCGCGCGATACGTGCCACCCTCGGGCGCCTTACCATGCGCCAGCCTGTACACGTCTTCGAAGAATGGCACACCAGCTGCTTCCAGTTTGTCGCTGCCAGATAACTTGCCGTCGGTCCCCAGCGTCGCAATCTGCCAAAGCGGCGTCGCGACGCCCTTGTTGATGAGATTGGGCACCACCTGATTTTCATACGCTGGCGCGCTGGAAAGCATGAAATTGATTTCATTCTGCGCCATCGCCAGATTTACAGCGCCGGACGATTGAAAGCCTGTGATTATTTGATAGTCGGCCCCAAGCAGGTCGAGCATTAGTCGCAGGCGAACGTCGTGCACAGATGAGCGCGCGAAGCCTGCAGCATGAATCTTTGGTCCCTTGAGAATGTCTTGTGGTTTGCCCGAGGGCGCCAGTAGCTCGTTGCGACCGTAAACGACATAGTATCCGCCAACGCTGGCGATCATCGCAAATGCATCCACCTTAACGCGAAGCGCCGGATCGTCCGTCAGGATCGCCATCGGATTGAAGGTGACGAAGCCGATTGTCGTTGATGGGTCCTTGACGCCGACACCCGCTCCCATCTGGTTGACTGCGGTCAGTCCACCGGCGCCGGGCACGTTCTGGACAATTATGTTCGGCTTGCCTGTAATATGCTTTGGCAAATGTCGTTCGAAGATGCGTCCCTCGCTATCAACGTTTCCGCCCGCGCCGTAGTTGATGATCATCGTGATGGTCTTGCCGCCAAATAACTGCGCATTGGCGGAGGTCGTCGCCATCGCAACCAGGAGCAAAGACAGAATGCTTAAGCCGGCTCGATTCATAACTTCCTCCCGACTTCATTACATCTTTTCGATTTCAGGCATGACTTCGGCATGGAAGAGCGCCAGCGAGCCAAGGGCGTCGTCAAGGGACATATCGCCAAACATCATGTACCCAAGAACGTAGTTTGTGCCGAGCTCCTCGGCCTGCCGTTTCATTTCACTCAATACAGTATCCGGCGAACCTGCAATCACAGTCCCCTCGGTGATCATGCCCTCGAAGCTATGGGCACGCGGCACATTCAGGCGCGCCGTCAGTTCGTTCACGCCGTTCTGGGTGCGAAGCCAGTTGATTTCTTCGTGATGTTTCAGGGCCGCCGGCTGGGCGATCGCCCGAGCTTTTGCGTCTGTCTCGGCAACGACGATCTGTCGCAACGCGCCAATTGCGGCGCCGCCTGAAAATTCCGATTTCACGACCTCGGGAGCGCCGCGCCGATCAAGGGCCTCTTTGTACGCGGCGATGTTTTTCTTGGCGAATTGTGTCGGACCATTCGCCGTAAAGTGCATTCCGCGCTCGCCCGCCCATGTGGCGCCGATGGTATTGGATGATCCGTACCAGAACGCCGGTGGCTGCTGATATGGATGAAGTTCGATGGGAGCATTCTTGTAACGGTAAAATTCGCCATCATACGTCAGATTTTCTGAAACCATCGCCTCGCGAAGGCACTCGTAAGCATCGATAAAGATGTCGCGCGATTTTGAATGGTCGACGTTGTGAAAGCCCAGTTCGAAGGGCGAAACGCCGCGGCCCACACCGATTTCCAGCCTGCCGTGGCTGAGATGATCGAGCATCGAAATTTCTTCAAGGATGCGGAGCGGAGAATAGAGAGTCAAAAGATAACATAACGGGCCAAATCGCATTGATTTTGTGCACCTCGCCAGCGCAGCGAGGAAGACCGACGGCGACGGAGCCATGTTTACCGGCGAACAATGATGTTCGGCGAGGTGCATACAGTAGAATCCATACTGATCAGCCGTGCTGTAGAATTGCAATCTTTCGTCATAAAGTTGCGCCAGGGGTTTGCCGCCTCTGCCGATGTGATCAAAAAGGCCGACCTTCATTTACCGTGCTCCACAGACCGCGTACGCTTGCCATTCATTTCAGAATTTCCGGGCAGGGCCGAGACGCGGCGTCGTTCCTCTCCCAAGATATTCTTGATTTCTTGGTTGCAAGCATATCGCGCCCTGCGCGCAGCGGCAACAACCTCCGACGCTTTCGTGGGATCTGGCAGCTAGCATTTAATAACCGCGTACTCTAACCGCCGCCGCCGCCTAGAGAGCGTATTGCCGTCAGGATAACCTGATATCAGTTTGAACTTCAGGCCTATCGTGTCGCGAATGAGATGTGCGATATTGTTGCCCGATGCGCCCTCGCCGGTGACGCCGTCGACAATCTCCGGCGCCTCCGCACGCCGTGAATCTTCGCGGTCCTCAATAGTCTACCCTGTCGGCGTTGAGCGCGCCCGGTGGCGAGCCAGTTGATCTCGATAAAGCTCGAGCTTATGGTCGCCGGGACAATCGCGATAAAGGGAGGCCGGGTTGGAAAGTGTCGTCGCCAAGAAAGTAAAAGAATTAGGTGAATGGTATCACCGAATTGATCTCGGCGAGGGTGTCATCACGCCGGGTGGTATGGATCAGGAACTAACATATAATTTATATGAGGGCCTTCTGCCGAACGACCTCTCTGGCATGACGGTCCTTGACCTCGGCGCTAACGCATGTGGCTTCAGCATAGAGTTTGCGAAACGTGGCGCTCAAGTCCTTGCCGTAGAGTTGGATCCAAAGTTTATTGAACAAGCGAAGTTCGTGGTGGACCATTTCGATCTCTCACACCGCGTTAAAATCAGGCAGGGCGATTTATTCGACGCAGTAGAGCTCGGCGAGTTCGATATCGTTGCCTACGTTGGGCTCTCCTACCACATCCGATACCCGCAGTTGGCGCTAGATATGCTTAGTTCGAACTGTGGCCAGATGCTTGTCGCCTCGACTCAGACCATTCCCGGAAGCGGATTGAGTATGACAAATCGTTCCGAGCGGAGTGGGGGTCAGTATCTCAGCGGATACGAGCCCACCGAAGCTTTGTTTCTTCGCATGATTTCCGCAGCGGGGTTCAAGAAGCCTCAGCTCGTCTCGACTGCCCCCCACAAAGGCGAGGGGAGAATGCGGCACTGCGGGAACCGGAGTTATTTCTTTGCACGAGCAGGAACTAAGACGCCATTGCCCTTTTCCGGGGACCGA
>JAUXWZ010000049.1 GCA_030684835.1 Beijerinckiaceae bacterium | reverse complement strand
CCGGTCTTCGGGATCGAATGGTACGCGCCACGAGGGAATACGCACGATTGTTGCGTCGTCGGCCCCCTCCGCTGGATGCGGATATTCCGGCGCGATCAGTACGCATTCGTGTCCAAGGCTTTGGATATCGTCACGAAATGTCTTGATGGATGTGGAAACCCCATTCACTCGGGGAAAATAGACATCCGATAACATCAAAATTCGCATGACAGAACCTTAGTCCAGCTTCAAGACAGATTTGCGTCAGCTCCTTTCACTGAGTCTTGCTCAAAAACGAAGCGTCGCCGCAAGCGTGCGGCCCTCAAGAGGTTTCTGACAAGTAAAAACCCCCTAGCTATCCTTGAGTGGGTCGTGCGAAATGACGCTGGATAAAATCGCTCAACAAGGAGGAGATGATGCTCAGAGGACTATGTACAGCGGTTGCGACAGGCGCGGCTCTGTTAACAACGCAGGCATGCGCCGATCCCGTCGCCGATTTCTACAAAGGAAAGCAAGTTCAGGTGATCGTCGGTTATGGCCCGGGGGGCGGCTACGACGTCTATGCTCGTTTGATGGCGCGTCACATGGGGAAACACATTCCTGGGGCGCCCTCCGTCCTTGTTCAGAATATGCCGGGCGCGGCAAGTCTCATTGCGGCGAATTACATTTATGCCAGGGCGCCACGGGACGGCTCCGTCTTCGGTCTCATTGATCGCGGCTTGCCGTTAATGGCTGTGGTGAAAAGCAATCCGAACGTTCAATTCGATCCGGCAAAGTTCACCTGGCTTGGTTCGTCATCGAATGGGGCGGATGACGGATTCGTCCTCATGACCAGGAAGGACGCGCAGGCAAGATCCCTTGATGACATCCGTCGCAAGGGTGGTCCCAACGTCCGCGTCGGCGTTACCGCCATAGGTGCAACGGATACCGAAGCAGCAAAGCTGCTCCGCGATGTGGTGCGATTGAACATTCAGATCGTTTCAGGATACCGGAGCGGAAACGACATCAACCTCGCTGTGGATCAAGGCGAAGTAGACGCCCGTCCGACGACCTATTCATCTCTTTTTTCCACTAAGCCGGACTGGTTGAAGCAGGACGGCAACATGCATATCCTCGTCGTTATGGGACGAGACACGCGAATGCCGCAATACCCAAATATCCCGCTGGCGCGGGAACTCGTTTCGGATCCCAAAGACAAGGACCTAGTTGACCTGGCAGATATGCCCTTCCGTGCACCCTGGCCCTGGGCCGCACCGCCAGAGGTTCCCGCAGATCGTGCGAAAGCTCTTCGCGAGGCGTTTCTCAATACGTCAAAAGACGTCGCCTATCGTGCGGAAGCTACTAAGCTCACTTTGGACGTGACCCCCATGGATGGCGCGGACGTTCTCGCCATGATCAAGCGGGCATCTGAATTTGCCCCGGATGTGCTGGAACGCATGCGTGCGCTTCAAAATAACGAGGTCTCCGGGGAGAAGCGGTGACGCTGATCCCGTATCTCCGATGGGCTGTCAGCCAGATTTAGCTACGAAGTGGGGGGGCAACGTGCCCTCCCAGCATGTGCTTGCGCAGACACCCATCTCGCAGCAACCGGCGTCGAGACCTAAGGAAACGTAGTTGTTTCTCAAAAGTGATCCAAGGTGGCGGCGACCGTCTGGATAGCGATTAATGCCTAGGCGAGGTTGGCCAGGCCGACTTTCACCCGCGCTCTCGCGAGTTTGATCGTCTGCATGACTAGGCCCTCAGGGCTTTCTGATGCCCGAAGACCTGCTCGACGGCGCTCCACGCTTCCGACTTCTGCGCGTTGGCGATCCGTCTGGCTTGAGGACGCCAAGGATGGGTGCTTCCTCAAGACCGCACTTATTATACTTTAGGTGATTGACCTCACCGGCCCGGAAAGCGGCCGAGTCGCAGAAACTGAGTTTCACCCGAGGTTCCTTGCACACCATCGTTGTCAGTGACGGCATACATGTTTCCGTCGCGGTCGATCGCGAAGCTCTCGAGCTTCTCGAGGACAACGCCGCGCGATTGCGCGAGATCCGGAACGACGTCGCGGAACAGGGTCTTCTTCAGAACGGGAATCGTCTCAGCGCCCGGCGCCGCTGCAGAAAGGCCCCCGACCGAGAACCGGTATAGGCGTTTGATTGCCAAATCGCCCCACTGGTTGTTGCGCTCGATGACGAGGAACTCATCGGGACTAACGGCTGTGATTTCCGAAAGCCCCATCCAGCCTGCGGACGTCTGGCCGAGCGGATAATGATATACGCCCCATTCCTTCGTCGACGGGCGGAAGCGGATAATCTTCGTCAGTCCCTTTGGGTCATCCTTCCATTCGCGTTGAACAGCCATCCAAATCACTTCGTCCGAGCCCGAGCCCGTCGCGGTGACGCCTTCGAACCCGAAACGGACGGCGTGTTTCGCGATCAACTCGGGCAAAAGGTATTCCGCCTCAATGGCGCCAGACGCCGAGACCGCGAGCAGGCGGTTCAGGAGCGCGCCTCCCTTTCGTTCAGGGTTTCCTTCCGAGACGAGCCAAAAGCCACCGCCCGACCGCATTGCGACGCCTTCGAGGTCAAGATCCGCAGCGGGCTTCCCGTCACGTGTCGCCGTCATAGACGATATGATTTGCGCAGGCGTCTGCGTTGCGTCGATCGTCAGAATCTGCGCCTCACTGTAGAAGGAGTCCGTCACTGCATAAAGCCGGCCGGCAGCCTGCGGATCGGCAGTGAGACCCGACAGGGCGCCCCAAGGAAGCGGTATGCCTTCGGGGCCATTTTCCGAGCGAATAGTCGGGTAGGCAGGGGGCTCCGCGCTGCGGCGATAGATCGTCAGCGTTGAGCGAAGACCGGACTCGGGATTGTCTGCTTCGGAGGCGGCGATAAAGAGGCCTCGGGCCGGGATCGCCAGTAGACCTTCGGGCCCGGCGCCTGCAGGCAACGCCTGAAGGAAAGTAGGTGCGCGACCTGCGCCTTCGTCACGCCATACGGTGACAATTGAGGAGCGCTCGGAACCGATGAAAATAAGACGCTCGCCGCCAAAAGTGGCGACCTCGGCGCCCTCGGGCTCATTGCCGCGAGTGCCTGAACGCATTTCAGGGTAATGCCCAAGCGAGATCGCAAGATGCTCGAGAAAGTTTCCCGAGTCCCAATCTACCGAGCCATCACGCCGGAAGATCGTGAAGCCTCGCGATCCATTACGATAGTCGCCCTCGTTGGCAGTCACGAAGCGCTCATCATCGAGCCACTTCACGGCGTCGGGCTCGCGGACGACGTTTTCCAGCTTCTGTGCGGGTCTGATGACGCCGTCGCGCGATGCGTCAATCTTCTCCAAGTTCACCGTACCCGCCGAAAAGTGCGAGGTGACACGCGCTGTTGCAATGTCAACAATGACTATGTGGTTGTTCTCTTGCAGCGTTACGACGGCTTCCCCGCGCGAATTGACGTCGATGAACTCTGGCTCTGGATCTTCACCGGCGACCGACGCGAGTCCCGTGAGGTCCACCCGTCGCAATCCCGCGCAATCAAGTCCCGTTTCCGAGAGTGGAACAATCGTCAGATTGCCCGGCGGAAGCTGTGGCATCTCACCCTTGTTCAGCTTCTCATCCCGCTCGTTCTCAATTGCGATGACAAGAAAACGTCCGTCCCGGCTGACGATTGTTGAGTCCGGTTGACCGCCTAATTCGCAACGCATCAATTCGCGTCGGGAAGAAATGTCAACGACAGAGGCGTAACCTGACGGCTCGCGTTTATTTGGCGACGTGTCGACAACCGTATAGGCGCGTACGCCTCGGACCGCGACCGAGGTGAGCTCCCCCTTTAGCGGCAAAAACCCAGCAGGGCGCGGCGCTGCAGGATCGACGATATCGACAAAACCGAGCCCATTCTGTTCACCGTCAACGTAGATCAGCGTATTTCCATCCTCGCTTGCAGCAACGATCTCGGCGATTGAGCGTTTCGACTTGTCGCGATCGGGCGGCAACATTCGAACGGCTTCAATAGTCGCTATCCGGTTGAAGGTTTGCGCCTCCTGAGCTTGGGCCGCAAACGGCATCAAAACGACAGCAGCAAAGATCGGCCTCAGGCTCATGTAACTAAACTCCTGGATACTCCGCGGCGCTGAGAGGCAACCGGCGGAACGCGAATCCAGATGCTGGATCCACAAAGAGGGGGAAATGACGACGCAAACTCTTACGCCGATCGTAAGACAGGGAAATGACACCGCCGCTCGCATCGAATGTGGGCGGGAGTCATGCAGATATTTTGCTCGCGCCGCTTACGGCGATATCTTCCCGCGTAATTACAAGGCTCGCCAAGCGTGGCTCCTTCCTCGAACCATCCGGTCGATTGTTCGGGGGCTTATTGGCGCGCGCGTAAGCTGCAGGCGGACGGGATTAGCGTGTAAAGGCTAACAGGATAATCGCGTCCATTTGATCCCGCCCTTGCCCTCCGAGGAGCCTTCGGCAAACGGGGGTAGAAATTTCACTTGACGAGTTTGGGATCGCGTATTCCCGTCTTAGCTATTTTCGGGTTTTTCGCTCGACAAGGTCTAGATTGATCGCTACTTTTGTGAGCCCATGCTTGAAGATGCTCAACGCAGGTTGATAGAATAGGTAATGATTTGTCTGGCGACCGGGCTTGATCTCGATGTCTTTCATTGAGGGCGTAGAAACCAAAATCCAGCTTGCAGAGTCGACAAAGCCCGGAAGTTGCAGAAGCTTTGAGCATGAATAGGGTTTCATTTGGAGAATGCCCGAAGGAATGGTTACATGCGCATGAACCGCAGAGATTTCGTAGTATCAAGTTTAGCATTAACCGCCGGGACCGTAGCCCCCTCCCTCGCCAGCGCGATTGATGGACCCTTCGCGAACCTGTTTGCGGACGGCGAAGAGTTTGCCATCGCCAGCGACGCATATGTCTACGGCTATCCGCTCGTTACGATGGAAATGACCCGCCGGGTTATCACCAACGTCGTGGAGCCAGTAGGCACGCGGGGGCCAATGGGCCATATCATCAAGCTGCGTTCGTACCCCGACGCCACTTTCCGCGACGTCACCGCGCCCAACGCGGACACGCTTTACACGACGTCGTTTTTTGACGTCGGCGACGAGCCCTTTGTGCTCAGCATCCCCGACATGAAGGGTCGCTATTTTCTGCTGCCCTTCCTCAGCGGATGGACGGACGTGTTCCAGGTTCCAGGCGCCCGCACCACAGGCACAGGCGCGCAGACGTTTCTCATCAGCGGGCCGAACTGGTCCGGCGCCGTGCCAGCCGGCATGTCACAATTGAAGGCGCCGACCAGCGTCGTCTGGCTGCTTGGTCGCATCTACTGCACCGGCACGCCCGAGGACTACAAGGAAGTCCATGCGCTGCAGGATCAATTCAAGCTGCAGCCGCTGAGCACATGGGGTAAGCCCTACACGGCGCCAGCCGGCAAGGTCGATGCATCGATCGACATGAAGACGGCGGTGCGCGAGCAGGTCAACGCCATGCCGATCCTCGACTACTTCACACTGCTCGCCGAATTGATGAAGCGCAATCCGCCGGCAGCCGCCGATGCGCCGGCGCTTGAACGTTTCAAGCGAATTGGTCTCGAAGCTGGCAAGAGCTTCGATCCGCAATACCTGAATCGCCGCTGGGACGCTCGCATCCCGGAAGTCTCGAAAGGCCGCATCCTCGCGCATTTCATGACACGCGATGGCGACATGTCGCGGACAAACGGCTGGTCATACACCACGAAGGCTGGCGTGTACGGCACGAGCTATCTGCAACGCGCGCTCGTGACCTACATCGGCCTTGGCGCCAACCGGCCGCAGGACGCGGTTTATCCGACGTCGCTGCGTCCATCGCTGCTTGAGAGCTACAACGGCGCCAACAAATACATGATCCGCTTCCCGAAGGGCCAGACGCCGCCGGTGAAAGGCTTCTGGTCGTTGACGATGTATAACGAGAACATGTTCTTCATCGCAAACCCGGTCAACCGGTACTCGATGAGCATGCGTGCGAACCCGAAGTTCGAGGCTGACGGTTCGCTCGTCATATATATTCAGAATGAAAGCCCGGGCGCGGACAAGGAGACCAACTGGCTTCCGGCGCCGATGGGCAAGTTCACGCTGATGATGCGCCTGTATTGGCCAGACGAAAGCAATCCGTCGATCATCGACGGTTCGTGGGTCATTCCGCCTGTGACGAAGGTGTGAGCTAACGTTTTGACGCCCAGTTGCGGAAAGGCGCTCCGTAGCCATTCGGAGCGCCGTTTCTTTTGCGGAGCGCCGTTTCTTTTGCGGGTCGCCTTAAACTTACTTAGCTAAAAATCCGCACTGCACGTCCCGAACTTATCGATGCTCCGCAGTCTTATGAGATATGACCCTATTTGTTGGGACTGCAGGCCCAGCGAGGGAGAAAGCGGCATCTTCGTTGGTCCAAGCGCCACGGGAGGATGCCAGAGCTGTGGCGGTTCGATACCTTCATGCAATGTCCGTGTCCGAGGCGCAGTTTACGCCGCGGCAGGACCCTGTTGCTGACCAACTTGGACTTGCCGATCTTTGCCGTCGGCACGGAGACGGCCCTGCCCACGATGGGGCGCACAGAGGCTGGCCTTGATGTGCTTTGCGAGGCGCCGGGCGCTTATGTCTTTCAGAAGTAGGGTAGGGTTACAGCATGATATTGCAGAATCGGGTCGGCCTGGTGGTGGGCGTGGCCAATTCACACTCGATTGCGGCGGGATGCGCCGCCGCCTTCGCGCGCGAGGGGGCCGAACTGATCCTCACGTACATGAACGACCGTGCGCTGCCGCATGTGCGGCCGGTGGCCGACGCCGTCGGCGCCGTTGACCTGCTTGCGCTCGATCTAGCTGAGCCGGATCAGCTTGAGGCCGTCTTTGCGGCGATCGCTGCGCGGTGGGGGCGGCTGGATTTCCTGCTGCATTCCGTCGCCTTCTGTCCGAAGGACGATCTGAATGGCCGGGTGGTCGATTGCTCGGCGGCGGGTTTTGCGCAGGCCATGGACATATCCTGCCATTCCTTCCTGCGCATGGTCCGCCGGGCCGAGCCATTGATGCAGCACGGGGGCAGCCTGCTGACGGTCAGCTATTACGGCGCGGAAAAAGTGGTGGACAACTACAACATCATGGGCCCTGTCAAAGCCGCGCTCGAGGCGGTGACCCTCAATGTCGCGGTCGAGCTGGGGCCGCAGGCTATCCGGGCAAATGTCCTGTGCCCAGGCCCTATCGCCACGCGCGCCGCCTCGGGCATCGAAGATTTCGAAGGCCTGATGGCGGATGCCCGCGACCGCGCGCCCCAACGCCGCCTTGTCATGATCGACGAGGTGGGGGAAGTCGCCGCATTTCTCGCCTCGGACAAGGCGTCGGGCGTAACGGGCACGATCAACCATATCGACGGAGGCAGGCATGTCCGCATGTGAGGATACCCAGACTCTGATCGAGAACCGCACGCTGGACGAGATGTCGGTCGGCGATACTGCCGAAATGGTGCGCGTTCTGGCGATGGCCGATATCGAGCTGTTTGCTGTGATGTCGGGCGATATGAACCCTGCGCATCTGGATGCGGCCTATGCCGATCAGACCCAATTTCACCATGTCATCGCGCATGGCATGTGGGGGGGCGCCTTGATTTCTGCGGTGCTGGGCACGCGCCTGCCGGGGCCGGGCACGATTTATACCGCCCAGTCGCTACGTTTCCATCGCCCCGTCGCGATCGGCGACACCATCACCGTGCGAGTGACCGTGGCGCAGATCGACAGAGACAGCGGTCGTGTGACGCTGGATTGCCAGTGCCGGAACCAGCACGACAAGGTGGTGATCGAGGGTCAGGCAGAGGTGCTTGCCCCGCGCATCAAGGTGAGACGGGCCGCCACGGCCCTGCCGATGGTGCGCATGCACAATCCCGGCGCTCGGTTCCGCGCCCTGGTGGACCGGGCCCGCGCGCTGCCACCTCTGCCCACGGCGGTCGTACATCCTTGCGACGCCCTCAGCCTTCTGGGCGCGCTTGAGGCCGAGGCGGCAGGTTTGATCGACCCGTTCTGGGTTGGACCGCGTGCGAAGGTTCTGTCCAAGGCTGCCGAGATAGGGGTGAGCCTCGACCCGGCAAAGATCATTGATGCCCCACACAGCCATGGCTCGGCCGTGGCGGCCGTGGCGCTGGTGCGGGCAGGGCGTGCCCATGCGCTGATGAAAGGCAAGCTTCATACAGACGAGCTGCTAGAGGCCGTCCTGGACCGAGTCCTTGGCCTGCGCACCGAACGCAGGCTGAGCCATGTTTTTGCGCTGGATGTGCCGCACCACGACCGAATGCTGTTCATCTCCGATGGCGCGATCAACATCGCCCCTGACCTTTCCACGCTGACCGACATCGTGCAGAACGCGATTGATATGGCGCGGGCGCTTGGTATCGATGTGCCCCGCGTGGCGCTGCTATCTGCGGTTGAGACCGTGACGGGAAAGCTACCTTCGACTCTACTTGCTGCTGCAATCTGCAAGATGCATGACCGGGGTCAGATCACCGGCGGTCTGGTGGACGGGCCGCTGGCCTTCGACAACGCCATTTCGCCTGAGGCGGTTGCGGCCAAGGGCATCGTCTCGAATGTGGCGGGACGCGCGGATATCCTGGTGGCCCCCAATCTGGAAAGCGCCAACATGATCGCCAAGCAGCTGATCCATCTGGCAAGAGCAGAGGCTGCGGGCGTAGCCCTTGGCGCGCGGGCGCCCATCATGCTGACCAGCCGGTCCGATAGCCCGGCGGCGCGTCTGGCCTCGGCCGCGCTGGCCCGGTTGCTTGCGGCTGCGGCGCCGGTCGAAGCCGTCTGATGCGACGCGTTCTTCTGGTTCTGAACACCGGATCGTCCAGCATCAAGTTTGCGCTGCATGACGCGCGCGACCACGCTTGCATCGCACGTGGCGCTATCGAGGGCATCGGACGCGCACCCTGCCTGACCTTGCGCAACGCGCAGGGAGTCCAAAGCCTGCATCCTCGCGAAGGCGCAGACGATACCGCGGCGCTAATCGACTGGCTGCTGGGCACCCTAGCATCGCAATTGGGTCCAATGGACATGGTCGCAGCCGGTCACCGCGTGGTGCATGGGGGGCGCGACTATTCCGGCCCCGTTGTCGTCTCGCACAGTGTTATGGCGAAGCTTCAGGCGCTATGCCCGTGGGCCCCGGACCATCAACCCTATAATCTTGCCGGAATTCACGCGGTTGCCAGGCGTTGGCCCAACACCGTGCAGATCGCCTGCTTTGACACCGCATTCCATCGGACCCGACCGCGGGTCGCGCAGCTTTTCGCCCTGCCGCGCGCTTTGTCGGATGAGGGCATCCTGCGCTACGGGTTTCATGGTCTGTCCTATGACCACATCGCGGGACGAATGCTCAATGTGTTGGGCGAACGGGTGGCTCAGGGCAAGGTCATCGTGGCGCATCTGGGCAGCGGCGCCAGCCTTTGCGCCATGCAGAACGCGCAAAGCGTCGACACTACTATGGGCTTTACCGCGCTGGATGGGCTGATGATGGGCACACGCTGCGGTCAGATCGACCCCGGCGTCCTGCTGCACCTGATGCGAAAAAAAGGGCTGGACGCCGACGCGCTGACGCGGCTGCTTGGGCGCGAAAGCGGTCTTCTTGGCGTGTCGGGCATCAGCCCGGACATGCGCGAACTGCTGGCTAGCCCCGCCCCAGAGGCGGCCGAGGCGGTGACACTGTTCGTGCATATGATCGTGCGCCAGATCGGGGCGCTGACAGCCGTGCTGGGGGGGCTGGATGCGCTGGTGTTCACAGGCGGGATAGGCGAACGCTCCGCCGTGATCCGGGCGCGGGTGATGGTCAGTCTGAACTGGCTGGGGCTAATCCACGACGAAGGCGCCAACAGTGCGCACAAGACCCTGATTTCCACACCCGAAAGCAGCGTTGTCGCCGCCATGATCCCGACCGACGAAGAAGGCGTAATCTTTCGCGCAATGTTGACCTTTTCGCCTTAACCCAGCGCAGTCGTGCGTGCGATCCTCGACCATTGGACGCCAATCGCGCCGGCCAACAGGAGGGCGCGGATCATGATGCATGAGTAGATCAGGCCGCGCCGACTTCAGCGGTTGAATCGAATGGGAACCGTCAACGTAATCGTTCTGCCCACGCCGAAGCCCTGCGGCGGGGCGGGAAGAGGACTGGCGCGTCTTGGCAGCGACAACGCTTCGGCGTCCAAAGACGCGTCGCCCGTTGATGAGACCAGCCGTGAACCGGTGACATTGCCGGAGCGGTCAATTGTGAATGAGACCGATGCAACGCCAGTCCTGGTCGCACCCGCCGGGTAACGCTTATAGCGATTGAGGTGGCTGACCATGCTGCTTCGCCAGGAAGCTGTGGCGGCTGACGACGCAACTGAAGCACCCGTATTAGGCGCAGTCGCGCGGCTCGCCTGTCGCTCCGCGGCAAGGGGCGCGCTCGTTTGCGGCGCCCGGACGCGTTGCGGAGGAGTTGGCTTTCTTGGCTCGGGCTTAGCTCGAGGCGGCGGCTTTTGCACGATCTTTGGCTGCGTGGGCGCCGCGGGAAGCACGACAGCGTCTCGCTGCTCGATCTTCGGCGGCTCAGGAATCTTGATCTCGGGTTCGGGTTGTGGCGGAGGCTCCTCAGCCACCTGTGGCTCCGGGGGCGGCGCGGGCAGGTTTTCTGGCTCAGGCTGCAGCTCCGGCGGTGGCGCCGGTTCAAGCAAAGGCTCAGGATCGGGTTCCCGCGGAATTTCAGGAACTGGTTCTGATTCCACCATCCGAGGACCAGGCGGCGTCTCCTGTGGCGGCGCTGGCGGAGCCTCCAACGGCGCCAGATCTATCATCACCGCAGGCGGCGCTCCGCCGTCGGCTGCATGTGTGGGGCGCCAATCAACCGCCAGCCACAATGCTGCGCCGTAAACGGAAGCAACCGTGACGACGGCGAAACCCCACCGCGATGCGCTCCACGCGGTGGGGTGTCGCACAGTTTTGCTGTCTGGATCGCGCCAGTCGATCATTGAGATGTCGGATTTCCTAATGGCGCCGCCGCAGTGGCTTGCCCGGTGTCTTCAAGCCCGACGAGCGCAACCTTGAGGTAGCCGGACTGGCGCAAAAGATTCATGATGCCCATCAACTCGCGGTAGGGGACCGCGCCATCTGCCCGGACAAAGACGCGTTGCTCGCGGTCGCTGTTGGTCTGGCGGTCAAGGATGGACTGAAGGCTCGCCCGCGGAACATCGTCGTTACCAAGCGCCAACGTCAGATCCGTTTTGACGGTGAGGAAGATGGTTTTGTCAGGCCGCGGCTGTGGCTGCGCGTTGGAGATCGGCAGGTCAACAGCGACATCGACGGTCGAAAGCGGCGCCGCCACCATGAAGATGATGAGCAGCACCAGAATAACGTCGATGAAGGGCGTTACATTGATGTCGGAAATTTCCGACATGCCGCCATCTTGCGGATCCTTGAGCGATACCGCCATCGCTACGATTCCTGGAGTTCTGCAGTGCGTGGCAGATGTCGACCGCCATCGTCGGGGTAGGGCGTGGACACGAAGTTGTGGATTGCGCGATCAAGGTCGCGCGATACGTGCTGCAAGATCTCGCCCGACGCATTTGACAGCAAGGCGCGATAGCCAGCGATTGATCGACCGAAGACATTGTAGATGATCACCGCCGGAATCGCGGCCACAAGGCCAATCGCAGTGGCGAGGAGCGCTTCAGCGATTCCCGGCGCTACGACCGCAAGATTTGTCGTCTTCGAGATCGAGATGCCGATGAACGAGTTCATGATACCCCAGACTGTGCCGAATAGCCCGACGAAAGGCGCCGTGGCGCCAATGGTTGCGAGAACGCCGGTGCCGCGGATCATGTCGCGTCCCGCGCTGGCCTCAATGCGCGAAAGGGCGATCGCGAGACGCTCCTTTACGCCTTCGCTAGCGAGGCCGGATGAGCGCCGCAATTCACGCTGCGCCGAGTCCAGAAGTTCAGCGACAGGGCCTTTGCGCGTCCAACCAGTTTCGATTGCGACAGCAGCTTCCTGAAGACTGTTAGCACGTTGCAGCTTACGTGTTGAACTACGCGCCTTGCGAACGGCGGCAAAAAGCTCAAGGCTTTTGGCTAACCAGACGACCCACGTCACAAGACACGCGAAGGCCAGGCCGACCATCACAGCCTTAACGACGATGTCCGCCTGCATGAACATGCCCCAAGGGGACAAATCATGGGGCATTGTCGCTGGCATGGATGCTGCCCTTGGCGTATCGGCCGGCGGCTGTGCCGTCGTCTTTTCGGTTTGCGTTCGGGCAGCGGCAGTTGGAGCCGCATCCGAGGGCGCGAGGTCAGTCCGGGGCAGCTGCGACTGCGATTGGAACTGTGCGGTTGGCTCCTGCGCAAGGGCAGGCGACCACGCTGCGAACAACGCAAAAAAGCAAACGAGGATGCGTGCTACTTTCAGGATCTGCACTTGCATTTTTGAATTACCTTCCGTCTCGACCGCTTGCTCAGGACAAATCATCAAAGAACCTAAGCATTGGGTTTTCGACAGGACAAAATGAAGCTCTCCGACAAGCCTAGTTTCAATCGGTCCGAAAGCCGCGCCTTCCGGCGCTGGACAGATCGAACGGGCTCAAGATTATCGATTCTGAAGTCCTCGAAGCCGGCATTCTGAAGCATTTTACGCAGGTGCTCGGGCGTGAGCCCCGTGTTGAAGTATACGCGGCTGAGTATTGAGTTGTGCGCTGCCCAATCGATATAATGCGCACTTGTGCCCTGAAGGCGTTCCAAAAATGTTGAGAGCCGACGCCGCAATCTCTTTATGAGAGACTTCTCGACGAAATTGCCGTCAATGACGACAATGCGGCCTCCGGGTCGTACAACGCGAAACCAATCCGAGAACGCCGCCGCTTGATCGACAAGCGTCCAGACGAGGTGGCGCATGACGATTGCGTCATGGCTCGCATGAGGCTCACGAGTGTCTTCCGCATCGCCAAGGTAAAGTGAGAGACTCTTTGCCGTTGCATGCTTCGCCTTTGCTCTCGCCAGCATCGACTCGACAAGATCGAGCCCTGTTACACGATAGCCGAGAGCAAGAAGAACTGCGGTGATCTCACCGGTCCCGAACGCGAGTTCCAGAACGTCTGCGCCTTCCTGCCGGTCGACGTGAGATCCAATGAGCTTCATCCACGCCTCCTTCTCGCCTGGGGCGCGCATGCCATGGAAAGGCGACTGGTCAAAGGTCTCAGCACGCCTGGTCCAGTATTCGCGAATTTCTTCCTTGAGGACGAAGTTCTGTCTGTCGATTATCAATGGAACCTCATAGAAATTTATTAGCCGGCCGCTCCTGGATTCTTTCAGAACGTACCTTTCAGGCTCAATACTGCCGTGAGCGGCTGTCCAGGGTAGACGTTCGTGAGGCTGCGCGTTTGCGCATAGTAGACTGTGTCGAAAACATTATAGACGTTGAGCGACACGCGAGTTTTCTCGGAAAACTTGTAATAGGCGAGAGCGTCGAATTTGACATATCCTGGCACGCTGAAAGTCCCGCCGGAATTGTCGCCCGCACGGTTGCTTGTTGCAGTGAAGCCTGCCCCTATACCCAACCCCGCTAACAAGCCTGTTTGCCATTCATAGACGCTCATGAAAGAACCGCTGTGCAAAGGAACGTTCGCAAACCTTGCGCCCACAGGAATGTTTATGTCTTCGGTCACGCGGGCATCGATATAAGCGTACCCGCCTATGACCTTCCACTCAGGCGTGATGTTGCCGACAAGGTTCACATCGAAGCCTTTGCTGGTCACTTCACCTGCGGTTGTGCTGAACCCTGGATTGGCAGGATCAGCCGTTAGAACGTTGCTTTTCACGATGTGAAAGGCTGCTGCCTGCAGGCTCACCGCATTGTCCCAGAATGTCCATTTCACGCCCGCTTCATAGCCCACGCCTTTTTCTGCAGGAAAAGGTTTCCCGGCGCTGGTTCCGGTGAACCCCGTATCTGAATCGAGGTTGGGGCGGAACGATGTCGCGGCGCTCGCGAAGAGCGTGAAAGTCGGAAGGAGATCGTAGGTGACGCCGACCTTCGGGGTCACTGGCGTTGAATCCTGACTGAGCCTTTGGCCGGTTATTACCTGGCGCGCGTTTTGGTTGTATGAATCGACACGGAAGCTCAACAACGTCTTCAGTTTCGACGTCCATTCAATCTGATCGGACGCATACAGGGAATAGGTGTTGATACTATCTTCAAATAGCGACAGAGCAGTGGCAGGCGGCTTGATCTGCCCATAGACCGGATTGAAAATGTCGATAGAGTAGGGGTTGAGCGCTACATTCGAGCGCCGAGAGCCTTCCCTGTTTCTGTAGATTTCGCTTTCTGCGCCGATGAGAAGCGTATGTTTTACGCCGCCAGTCTCGAACTTGCCGACAGCTTCGAGTTGGCTGTTCCAGCTCTGCCAGTGAAAATTACGCAGGGTGTTACGTCGCGTCAGCGTTCTGCCGTCGGCCAGGACGGACACTGGCTCTGCGGTCCAGCCGTAGAGCGCTCCGTCCTTAGCCTGAGTGGCGAAGCGGACCATCCAATCCTTATTGATGTCGTGTTCAATTCGAGCTGATACGAGGCCGTACTGGTTGGCAAGGTTCCGATCATTCGGCTCGCCAAGGAAACGTGAGATCGGTAGTCCTCCAAGTCGACCGCCTGGGGCTACAAGTCCTCTGTCGAAGGGCCTCACATCGCGCAGGAACTCGCCTTCAAGGATGAAGCGCCAGTCGGCGGATGGAGTGTACGAGATGACAGGCGCCAGGAATATCCGGTCGCTGTGCTGGAAGTCGCGAAAACTGTCGCGCGACTCGACGGCTGCATTAATGCGCCCGAGCCACTTCTTGTCCTCGCTGAGAACATAATTGCCATCAATGGTTGCGCGCCGTTGACCATAAGAGCCGAGCGAGCCGGTCAAAGTCGTGAAGTTGTAGTCCAACGGCCTTTTTGTGATGACGTTGTAGAAGCCGCTCGGATCACTTCTTCCATAGAGTGCGCCTGAAGGCCCCATCAGAACCTCAACTCGCTCAACATTGGTTATATCGTCGGGCTCGTATCGGCGCACCGCCATGATGCCATTCTTGGCCGCATTGCGCGTCGGAAAACCACGCATGTTGAATTCATAATTATTGAGACCCCCGAAATTATTTCCTTTGGTGACGCCGCCAACCATCGTCAGGGCATCATCTACGGTCGTGGCCCCGCGATCGTCCAAAACGTCTTTGGGTATAACCACCACGACCTGCGGCACATCCTTGAGGGGGGTATCGGTCTTGACCGCGCTTGTTGTTCTGGTCGCGCGGTATCCTTGGACCGGGCCGTCGCCTCTTTCCTGTCCCTGGCCCTGAATATCAATCGTGGGCAGCTCGAATGTGCCGCCTTCCTGCGCGTTGGCGTTGGTGAAAGCAATAAGCGCTGATGAAGTCAGCAAAATGCTCCGATACAGCTCTCTCATCGCTCATTCCATCCGCTTCAAACGAAAAATAGATCCGCCGACACGACGACAACTGCGCTTATCAATGTCCGTTGACGTTCCCTCAGTATGTTATAACATATCATCACGTCAAGGGCGCGAGATGAGTTGGCTGCGGATTCCTTGGGTCATGATGGTGGTGCTTGCGCCATGCCGCATGCGGCTGCGTGCATGCACCTGTCTTTTTCGCTTTTAAACCACGCCAACAATCGGTACAAGGAAAAAGTATGAGGAATCTTGTAGTTCATCATACATTCGGGGCGTGTCGCTCTGGCGACACACTGAGGGCGAAGGAGCGGGAGACCATGGCGACGCTTTCGCGGCGGACATTCGTAGCGGGCGTAGCGACTACCGCCGCATGCCTCACCGCGTCAGCGGATCACAGCGCGCGTACCCTTCGGGTCGTGGGCTCCAGAGGCTTTGTGGGGTTCAGCGGACTGGCGTCAAGTCACCTTATCCAGAATTTGGAAATTGCCGAAACGCTCGTTCGCGCGGATGACAGCGGCCAGTTGCTCCCAGCCTTAGCGTCACACTTTCATGTTGACTCAGATTACATGACCTGGCGATTCAAGCTGCGCGAGCAGGCCATTTTCCATGATGGCTCCGCGGTTACGCCGCAAGCGATCGTCCAGGAACTTGAACGCATCCGGCTCAGACCCGCAGCTGCCCTCTCACGTGTTCCCATCGCGTCGATCCGCGCCGAGGGCGACAGTATCGTGATTGCGCTGACCCGCCCTTTTGCTTTGCTGCCTGCCTATCTCGCCGCCGGCTCCTCCATCATTCTGTCACCAGGATCCTATGGATCAAACGGTGCGCTCGGCGCGATTTTTGGGAGTGGCCCTTATAGACTGGCGTCGATAAAAGACGCCAATAATCTTGAGATGCGCGCCGTCGACGACCCTTCGGATCATGCGATCCGCACTGTCCATTACATGGCAGTGAATGACGCTGAGACGCGCGCGCGCATGCTCGAAGCTGGAAATGCACATCTGATTTATAATTTGTCTCCCGCTGCGCGTGAGCGATTGAGGCGCAATCCCGCCATTCGCGTTGTAAGCACGGCTGGCCCGCGCATTCGCTATGTGATGGTCAACACGTCAGATCCAAGGCTAGCCGATATTAACGTGCGTCGCGCCCTATCACTGGCGATGGACCGCATAAATGCAGCGCGGATTCTGTTGCGGAGTCCGAATGTTGCGGCATCACAAATGATGCCGCCGATTTTGCCTGATTGGACTCTGCCGGGCGGGCAAATGTTGATGCATGACGAAGAGCAGGCCAACTCACTACTGGAAAAAGCAGGATGGAAACGCGAGAAAGGAGGAGTGCGCCAAAAGGACGGTAAGAGACTGTCATTCACACTAAACACTTACTCCATGCGACCCGAACTTCCGTCTCTCGCTGAGGCGCTTCAGGCGCAATGGAAAAAGGTCGGCGTCGAAGTTCGGATTTCACTGGTTACGCCGGATAGGATTTTAAGCGACTCGCGTAGCGGCGCACTGGAGCTTGCGCTCATCGCGAGAAGCTATTTCGTTGTCCCCGATCTGGTCGGAACATTATCGGAAGATTTTGATTCAGCGTCGCCGGCGCGCGGCTGGGGCGCAGTTGGCTGGTCGTCCAGCGAAGTCAATGATGCGCTTCGCAGATATGAAAATTCGACCGACGAAAGCGTGCGCGAAACAAGCCGGAAAGTTATTCTTCGAATTATACACGAGGAGCTCCCGATCCTGCCGCATTCTTGGTTTGAATCTGTCCTTGCGCATTCTGCTGCTTTGACAAACGTGTCGAATAATCCATTTGAAACAAGCTTCTCAATAAGTCGGATGCGTTGGGCGTCATGAATGCCGTCATCATCGCATTGCTTCTCTGGCTTGCGCGCCTTGGCGCAGTCGTTACAATTATTGTGTCCCTGTGCTTCCTGATGGTCGAGTTGCTGCCAGGCGACGTAGCATTCCAGATCGCGGCCGCCCGTCATGATATCGAGCGCGTGACGCCGGCTGTCCGTAACGACGTCTATAGGGAACTGGGTCTCGATCGCTCCGCCATGGTCCGCCTCGCGGAATGGGGCTGGACAGTTGCCCAAGGAGACTTGGGACGATCGAACGTGAGCGGTGAAGCAGTCGCAGCGCCGCTCTCGGCAGCACTTTTCAGAACATTGCAACTGGTAGCCATCGCTTGGCCCACATCGGTCTTGCTCGGCTTGCTATTTGGTTTTTTATTGTCTGGCTCAACGCGTCGGCTTGCGATTGCAAAACTGCTCGGAGCGCTTTCATCCGGCGCGCCCGCCTATGTTATCGGGCTAACTCTCGTGTCATTATTTGCTATTCAATGGCGGTTGCTGCCCGCTGCCGGTTATGGTGGGCTGATTTATTTGGTGTTGCCTTCGGCTACGCTCGCAGTGCGCAGCGCGGCGCGGATTGCACTCATTGTTGCGACAAGTCTCTCTTCGGCCGGCGGTCATCCGAGCGTATCCTTCGCGCGCATGAAAGGCTTGGGGGAACTCGAAGTTACACTGAAGCATGTCTTTCCCCTCGCTGCCCCCCCAATTGTAGCATTTGCATTTGTGGGTCTCGCGTCTCAACTGACGGGGGTCGTCATTATCGAGCAGGTCTTCGCCTATCCCGGCCTCGGCAAGCTACTCGTGGATTCGGTTGTCGCTCGAGACGTTCCTATGATTCAGGCCATCGCGATCCTGCTGGCTGTGCTAATTGTATCGTGCAATACACTTGCCGAATCCAGCGCGCGTTTCCTTAGCCTGAGCAGCGGCAGATGACGGCGCTTCGTTGCTTGGGAATCGTTCTACTTGGCGCGATTGGTCTCCTGGCGCTCGTCGGCCCCGCGCTGGCACCGCCGCCCGACGCTCAGGATCTCGGGAGTGCTTTGAGTGCACCGAACTTCGCTGAGCCGCTTGGCCGCGATTGGCTCGGTAGAAGCGTATTGTCTAGGTTGGCGCATGGCGCCTGGACCTCACTTGGCGTCGCAGCGGGGGCGGTCGGCGCTGCTACTATTTTTGGCGCACTACTTGGATCGATTGCGGCCGCCGTTACAGGGATGCGTACGCCTGTTCGTTGGTGTCTAGATGTCTTTCAGGCGTTTCCCTCCTTTATTGTACTGCTGCTTCTTTCTGCAATTTTCCCGCCGACCGCTTTCTCAATCGGTATTGCCGTCGCCTTAGTTACCTGGGTTGAGCCTTGCCGCATCGCTCTTCTGACGGGAGAAGCGGCGTCGAGGCATCCAGCAGTAGAGGCCGCGCGTCTGGTTGAAATGTCGCGGCGAAGCATTTTGCGTCACTTCATTATACCTCCGCTCGTACGGCCTTTGCTGGCCGTTGGAGGCCTAATGTTCGGGCACACTATTTTGGCGGTTGCTGCACTTGGTTTTCTTGGCCTGGGTCTTCGACCGCCCACGCCTGAATGGGGAACGATGATCTCGGAAGCGCTTCCTTACTTCGACGAGGCGCCCCATCTGATTTTCGCGCCTTCGCTCGCGATCGCTGCTTCTGTAACCGGCATTCTGCTTACTTTTGATCGCGAACCAACATCATGACCGGGCGACGCATGGGACTGACGATTGAAAATCTTTCGGTGCGTGACGCGGCGGGCAGGGCTCTTGTTTCGTCTTTCTCCCTGGTTCTCCCAGCAAGCTCGATTCACATAATACTGGGCGAGTCGGGCGCCGGTAAAAGCATCGTGTGCGCGGCTGTTGCGGGCACTTTGTCGCAAGACTTACATTGCAGTGGGCGCATCATTCTTGACCACGTCGAATTGAGCGCGCTGCTGCCTCGAGAGCGACGCGCGACGTGGAGCCGTGATGTGTTCCTGCTTCCGCAAGAGCCGTGGAACGCGCTGGCGCCGTCTCGAAGCCTCATTGGTCAGGTCGCCGACATGCCACGAACCCATAGGCATGAATCGCGGCGACAGGCGTTCGCGAGTTCGGAGTCGATCCTGGGAAAGCTTGGTTTGAGTGACCCTCAAGACCTGTTTAAACGGCCGATGGAATTATCGGGAGGTATGGCGCAGCGTGCCTGTGTGGCGACGGCATTAGGCGCGCCGGCGCGACTAATCCTCGTCGACGAACCGACAAAGGGTCTCGATGCTAGTCGACGTCGCGAGGTCGCGGAGGCGCTTCGTCTTTTTGTCGAGGAGGGGCGCTCTGTTATAGTTGTTACGCACGATCTCGCGCTGGCCGCCATGTTGGGCGGCTCCACGACAGTCGTGCGGGAAGGCGCGATAGTGGAGCGCGGAAACACCGATGATGTGTTGGCGCACCCGAAGCAGGCGTACACGAAGCAACTGATTGAGGCTGACCCCGCTTGCTGGCCGGAATTGTCATTTCGGAGCGGCGCCTCTGTCGCATCGCTTTCGAACGTTTCTGTGCGGGCGGGGTCGGACGGGCCTATTATAGCAGAGCGCCTCGATCTTCAGGTTGGATCTGGCGAGATTGTTGGGCTGGTTGGGCCGTCGGGGAGCGGTAAAACAACCATTGGAGATACGATTCTGAAGCTGAAGCCACCAGTCACCGGTGACGTTGTTTGGTCTTCATCACGCCGAAAGGCTTATCAGAAAATCTATCAAAATTCCGGCGCTGCGTTTGCGCCCTGGCGCACGTTAGGCGCATCCGTATCAGACGCCGTTGAACAAAAGAGGTCAGGTTGGTCCGCCAATCGGCATAACGTCGATGCGTTGATGAGTTCTGTTGGACTTGCAACCACAATCCTTGATCGCAAGCCGCATCAGGTCTCCGGCGGAGAGATGCAGCGCATCAGTCTTGTCCGATGCTTATTATGTGAACCGGTTTTCATCTTCGCGGATGAGCCAACATCTCGTCTTGATGCTCTCACGCAAAAGGCGGTGATGCAGATGCTGGCCAATGCCGTGATTGAATTTCGTATCGGTATGCTGCTTGTCAGCCACGATCAGGAGCTTGTTCGCCGGATGACCAGTCGCTCCGTTGATCTGCAAGAAGGGCAAAGAAATTCGTGCCGCATCGGGGCGTTTGCTCGATGCGAAAGTGTTGTATGAAAAGGAGATGATTAATGTCGTTGTCAAACTACGCATTAAAGGACGAAATCCGAACTTATTGGTCGGCGCGTGCAGAAACGTTCGATCAATCGCCGGGTCACGGGATGCGGTCCGACGGCGAAATCCGCGCATGGGCGGATCTTCTCAGAGAGCACTTCGAGGGGCATGAAGTTCGCGACGTCCTAGAGCTTGCATCTGGCACCGGACAGGTGACAGCAGTTCTGTTGTCGATGGACTTACAAGTAACAGCTATCGATCTATGTGAACCGATGATAGCCAGGGCCTCTAGCAAGCATCGGGATGCGATCGGACGCCGCGTTAAGTTTCATCTCGGGGATGCCGAGAACACGATGATGCCGGATAGTAAATTCGACGCAATTGTATCGCGGCATCTCGTATGGACATTACCAGATCCGGAAGCGGCTTTTCAAGACTGGTTGCGTGTTCTTAAGCCTGGTGGCCGTGTTGTTGTCATAGACGGCGATTGGGTCAACGCCCCGAAGCGCCTGAGCGCGCGTATCGCGCGGGGACTCGTCAATGCGATGGATCGCTGGAACGGATCGCAACCGAAGTACGATGCTGACGCGCATGACAGCATCATTTCACGAGTCTATTTCAAGGAAGGCTTGCGTGCAGATACGCTATCGCGAAT
>JAUXWZ010000044.1 GCA_030684835.1 Beijerinckiaceae bacterium | reverse complement strand
TCGGTGACATCAAGGATAGACGTCCCGTTTTCCTCCTCCGCCCCGTTGAGCGGGTTGATATCCCGTCCGCCGTGGTGACCTACATAGAGGATCCAGCGGTCCCCTTGTTGCTTTATTGTTGGCTGGTAAGCGGTGCGCGCGGCTAGGTCATGCGAGCCGACGAGGCGCATGTCCTTCGCGTCTTCCTTGCTAGCGTCGTAAGCCGCGGCGGCACGTGAGCTCACTGCAGCTGCCTGCGGGTCGTTAGAGGGAGCATTCGCGCTCTGACCGAAAGCTAGCGTGATTGCTAAGCTTGACATGAGAGAGGCGAGCAGAACGGGCTGCAGCATGATTTCGCTCCCTGAAATTACGTACTTGTTCTCTGAAGAGTTGCACCAGTCACTCCCCCTGTCAAACGTCAAATATCGGGTCGGGCAGACGTAACATTTGTAAAGTGAGCAGCTAATTCCTCGCGTGTTTCTCTTCCCGTTTTTCTTCGAACGGGAGCGGTACGTATGCGGCCTTATCTCGCCCTCCCTCATGTCATGGACTAGAGATACATTCGCCACACGCCTGCGTCGCCCCTCGTAGGGAGCGTAGTTGGCGTTCGAGATGATGCGCACGCGCCGGGGATCGCCGTCGTCGTTCATCCTCACCGCGCCTCACCTCGTATATTTAGAACATCGACCAGCGATAGATGCCTACGAGGTTGATGACCGTGAACGTCCCTTGCAGGACCAGAGGCTGGTTTCACGCTGCACCCAACTCACGGCGCTCCAAAGGCTGCTCATGCACCGGCCTGACGAAGACGCGCGCGAGCGAAAACTGGAAATCGAACTGCGTAACGGTCCCGCGCTGCCGTCGAAGCTGATCGACAAGGTGGGTGGGCAATGGATCGAGCTCAATCCGATGAACGAGCGACTCGTGCGCAAGGAGGTGGGTCAAAAGCTCGATGCAGAGCGCGCGCGCAAGCACGACGTGATTCTTGGGATCCTCCTCGATGAAGCTGCCGCAGAGCGGCTCTATACCGCTCTCCAATTTGCCGAGACCTTCGAAAACAAAGGCGGGCTGGGCGGAAAAGAAACAATCCGGGACCGGGTCAGTGTGCTCGCAACCAAGGGTTACATCAAATTCCTTCGGGATGTGAAGCCCTATGGATTAAGGACATCCACGTCCCGCTACGGTTATTTGTGCGTGGAAGGCATGACCTTCGGAGCGCCTGTCGAAAACGTCAATCGGGAAACCGGAGAGATCCACGTTGCTGAACGCCGTGTGACGCCAAGCCACTACAAGTGCCCATTCAGTGGGGCCGCTCTTCCTGTCGAGAACTCCTCTGTGTGGGTTTACCCGGAGGAGCGGAAATGACGATTCGGTACCCGCATCGCCCTTACGCAAGGTTGCGCACATTCAAGTTGGCAAACAGCAGAGAAATTTTACCAACTTGGTTCGATCAGCTTCGCCTCACTGCGTCGCATTACGAAGGATCAAGTTGGTACTGGTTTTACCAACTTCCCCCGAAGAAATGCGACGAATTCCGCTGCGCTCCGCAGGATCCAGTTGGTAAAAGCGCCAAGCTTACCAACTATCCCAACTTCATTTTATTGCGGTGTATCAATGGTTTATTACACCCAACAAGTTGTGGGGGTGAAACCCCCATCCTAAAGGATGGGGACGCACGCCATGGGCGGTGCGCACCCCATGAGGATGGGATCCTTCG
>JAUXWZ010000043.1 GCA_030684835.1 Beijerinckiaceae bacterium | reverse complement strand
AACACCGGCGCGGCGATGACGCCCACGGCGACAAAGAAGGGCTCACGGCTTTATCGCTACTACACCTCTATGGACCTGATCCGGAATCGGGCAACCGGGGAGGGCGGGGGTCCGCTGCGCTTGCCAGCAGGCATGGTCGAGGAGGTGGTCGTCGGGGAGATACGGCGCATGGTTCGAGCGCCGGAGATGGCTGCCAGGGCGATTGCGGCGGTTCGGCAGGACGGAGAACGTGTTGACGAGCAGGCGATCACCTCGGCGCTCGGGGAATTCGATCAGCTTTGGGCGGCGCTGTTTCCGGCCGAGCAGGCACGCATCGTCCACCTGCTTGTCGAGCGCGTCACTGTCAACGCCAGCGGCATCGCCGTCGATCTGCGCAACGAAGGGCTCGGGTCGGTCATTCGCGACATGATCGCGCCGCGCCCGCAGGAGGTCCGCGCATGACCGGCTCAAGGGACACCATCCGCGTCGTTATTCCCCTGACGATCCGCAAACGCAACGGGCGGCCGAAGATCCTGCCGCCCGAGGACGCGGGCATGGCGAGTGGCAGGGCGCAGGATCCGCATGTCCTGCGCGCCATCGCACGCGCTTGGAGCTGGCGACGGAAACTTGAAGCTGGGGAATATTCAACCATCGAGGATATCGCAGCCGCAGAGCGGATCTCCCATCGGTTCGTCAGTCGGATGATGCGGCTCGCCTATCTGTCCCCAGACGTTCTTGAAGACCTCTTGATCAAGCGGGTCCCGCCAGCGCTGTCGATCCTGAAACTCGTTGATCTGGCGGGGCGACCATGGGCGGAGCAGCTGGAATTTGTGGTCCGTCCATCACGTGAATAGGCTGCCTTGCAGTGCAGCACAAAGACCGCTTTTGACCAATATCTGTCCCTCGACTGGACTTTCAGCGACGTTCGCCGCAGGCATCGTTCCGTACCCGCTACAGAGGACGTCGCGGTAGGCCGGTGTCGCTAGGCTCCCCGAGTCGACAAATCGCGTTTCTGTCGGATAGTACGCTAGAGCAATCGCGGAAGGATTCGGGATGAGCAATGCCATCGACGAGGCTTTCGGTAGGCTTCAAGGCATCGAAGGAGAGATCTTAGTAGCCCTGCAGTCCGGTCCGAACGAAGCGGACACGCGTTTCAAGGCTTTGGACCGAATTTTTCTCGAGGTTATGGGATGGGAACATGACGCCATCTTCACCGAGCCTCCGACCGAGAGCGGGTTCATCGATTACCTTTTCAAGACAGGTGCGGAGAGAAACCTGTTTGTCCTGGAAGCAAAAAGGTCCGGTTTGCTAGCACCTGAGACAAAGTCCAACGAGAAGATGACGATTGCGTTGGACGGACCCGTCGCAAAGCCAATGAAGGACGGGATTAGGCAAGCTCTCGCATACGCAAACGAACAGGGCGTCCCGACAGCGGTCCTAACTGATGGGCAGACATGGCTGTTCTTCAGAGCATCCCGGACAGATGGGCGTCCACCTATGAAGGGCAAGGGGATTCTCTTTCCGTCTTGGAAGACGGTGAAAGATTACTTTGTTCCATTCACCGAGTTGATATCACCCCGGGCAGTTCTCGATAGACGCCATATCGCGCATCTCAACGATGCAGAAGGTTACACCGTCTCGGAAGCCGAACAGCAATATACCGTCTACCCGCCGAACGAAGCGAAAATGCGCGCACGTGATCCAATGGCCAGTGACGCGGCGGAATTGTTCGCACAGTTCTTCTCCAGGCTGTCTAACGACCAAGATAAGGAGATGCTGCGGGATTGTTTTGTTGAGACGGCAGAAAGCCAAAAAGCCGATCTCGAGCTCGAAAAGATTATCCAGAACGTGCTTAACAACGTGGCGTCGATCGCAACCGATCGGGGTGGCATGCTTCAGGATCAGATCGAGCGGACGATGGCTACGCAGCGAGCCGAGACGGTCCTATTAATCGGCAATAAGGGCTCAGGGAAGTCGACTTTTATAGACCGATTTTTCGGCGACATTCTCCCCCAGCCACTTCGGAAAAAGTGCCTGCTCGCTCGCGTGGATCTCGCCGAAAGCACCGGCTCGGCCGCGACGGCTGTCGAGTGGTGCATTCTGCAGCTACGCAACGCTCTGGAGGACGGAATCACTGCGGGAGAGGCGCCTTCATACGAAGAGCTTCAGGGCATTTTCTTCAGCGAGTACCAGCGGATGTCCAAAGGTCCGCTCAAACATCTCTACGAGTCCGACAAAAACGCCTTCAAGATCGAGTTCGGCCGACATATCGAAGCGCGGCGCGAAACCCACGCCGACGACTACGTTCGTCTTTTGTTGGCGCGCGCGGCCAAAGGTCACGGACTACTACCGTGCCTCGTGTTTGATAACACGGATCAGTTTCCGCTGGAGATTCAAGATAACGTCTATCAGCTGGCACATTCTCTCGAAAGTGCCGCGCCGATCTTCAATATCGTGCCGATCACGGACCGCTCCGTCTGGCGCCTTTCCAAGGCAGGCGCGCTTCAGAGCTATACCTCCCGAAGCTTTTACCTTCCCGTGCCGGACGCGAAGCAGATCATCTCGAGACGCGTTACCTTCATCAAGAAAAAGTTGAAGGGCGAGAAGCCAGCGACCGAAGCCTACTTTTCGAAACGGGGATTCAGAGTTCAGGTAAACGATATTCAGGTGATGGCTGACACTGTTGAAAAGGTGTTCGTCGACAATGATTATGTTACGGGCCTGATCGGCCGCCTCGGCAATTTTGACATTCGAAGAATGCTGAAGCTCGCCGAACGCATCTTCGTGTCGCCCGAGCTCAAGGTCGACGACATCATCAAGTCAGCATTCGGCGGTCCAAGCGTCACGGCAGATCGGCTGCGGACGCACCGAGCGTTAATCAAAGGTGAATATGATCGGCTCAGCGAGGTCGAGAACGACTTCGTGACCAACGTCTTTGTGACTGAGCAGACCAAACCCGGATCACCGCTGTTACCATTTTATTGCCTCTGGGTGCTCCGGCAGAAGCTCAATGCATCAAGAGCGGGAGAATCGGACGATCGGCACTGGCTTGCCGATGACCTCTGCTCATATTTCGATCAATGCGGAGTGCCCGAGGAGATCACACTCCGGACACTCCGTCGTATCTACAAGCGCGGTCTCATCGAGACGCTCGATCCCAACTCCGCGGACGTTGAATTGTCCGATCGCGTCGCTATTAAGGAAAGCGGTATCGCTCATCTCGAACTGGTGTTGGGATCTTCCGTTTATCTTGAGCAGACCGCTTTAGTAACGGGCTTTGCAGAACGGCCTGTTCGAGACGAGATCAAAAAACTCACGATCCAGCCCAACGCTCAGAAGTTCACCGAGATCAGAGATCTCTTCTTGCGCTATCTTTTGAAGATAGATGCTGCGCGACTCGAAATCCCGGGGGGAAATTCCTTCGCATCTTTGATGGATGCCAGGAGAAGTGTCCGAGCGCGTATCGGCGAAGAGCGCCCTCGGTCGCGTCAGCAGCCGCGGGACTCTCGGCGATAGTCAAGTGCGCCCCATGGGCGGCGCTAGCCTTAAATTTGGTCTGAGTGTCCCGCACGGGCATTAAGCACTTAGAGTCCCGTGCCATGACCGCCGACTTGGCGTCGCGTGCTAGCCAGACGGACTTTACCTGATGACCGGAGGCTAGAACGGCAGCTTCTAGAACGGCAACTTTATGCCGAGCACTTCCAAAAGACAGAACGTCCGGAAACGGTCGCAAAACGGCCGTTCGCCCCGGTCGCAGCGAATTTCCGCTCGTGGCGCATTCCGGGCGCTCCCACGGGTGAGGCGAACGGCGGAAATGCCTTGAGCTGTTCCCATCCTAGCGTTTTTTGCAGTTGTTAAAAAGGTAAAGTCCCGAGTCAAATGCACGCGCTCCTCCGCAGGATTACGCTCTGCAACGCCCACCTCGCGTTCTCTGAACGCGTTGCCTGCCGAAAAATCGGGCGCAAAAAGTTCGGTTGGGTGAAAACGGCAAGCCACTGAAAACTAGGCACTTTATTAAACCGAACCAATTTGCGCGAGGTTCGGTCGGAAAGAGACGGAAGCCGTTCAGAGACCGAAAATCGGCGCGGCGGCAGTCTCTGAGGTTGGGATGCCGTCACAAAATCCCTCTGCGACAGCGGGAAAACAGGCGTCTGATTTCGCGGTCGGTGGAGTTCGCAATGGCGGACTGGCGGAGGGAAAGGTCCTGAAATCCAACGTTCTCTGGCGCGTAAGCCATTGTTTTTATTAAGCTCGTATAATTGCGCCGTGGTTTTCTCGATTGATGATAATGCCGCCCGTGGTGCCCGTGCACGTGGAACACGTTCTTTGCCAGATCCACGCCAATGATAGTGGCGACATTCGTTCATGATGCCCTCTCGCTTCTCTCGTGACCTTCAGCATCATAAGCTTGACGCATCATGACGCCGTTGGGGAGAGCGGCATCCACCCCATCTCTGGGCCGTCAGCCATTGTGTTCAATAGCCTCACGGATTCATACCACCGTGCGCTCAACGGGGTAATTGAAGAATGAGGCAATGGCAGACGGGCGTGCAGCCGCAAAGGCAGCTGC
>JAUXWZ010000009.1 GCA_030684835.1 Beijerinckiaceae bacterium | reverse complement strand
CTCAACGCCTCACGGCGCAAGAATATGGTGTACTTGATAAACGTGACCGTCAGCGTATCTCTCACGATGAACCGAAGTTCACCCGCAAGGACGCCGCCGTCCACGTCTCTCTTCCTTCTGATTCAAATGTCAAACAGCGCATCAAAAGTCCGAAGCATATAAAAGCGGCGAACCGCTTTCGCCTGATCGACCGAAGTCGTTCAATCAGGTTGTTCATGCCCCGAGAAGCTCGAGATGACCGAGGCCCGTGTGCCGCAATGCAGCGGCGTCGCCGTCGGTGGGCGTATATAGGTCCGCTCGGCGTCGCCTGTCAACACGACTTTTCAAAAAACTGTCACTTATTCTGGCGCGCCATTGATCAGGCGATCGAGACGCCCATTCCAGACGCTGGCCACATTCGAGCCACGATGCTCGGCTTGTTACATCGCTTCTGCGGGTTGAGTTGATTGACGCAACCGGGAAGGACGGCCAGAGTCAAAGCCGTTCGGTGCGCTGAATCGCGCTGGCGGACGGGAACGAACAGGACGGGATCAGCGAGTGGGGACATCTTCCCGCAACAACGCGGACGCCTCGCGGACCAGCGGCGCGCGCCGGTTCGACCGAGCGGGCGCGTCTTTACAGCTTGGCCTTGACCCGCCTCTGGAAAGCGACGGCGCGGCGCATTCCGAGCTTGACCGGCGGCGTGTGTCGGTTCGCTGGCTTTCAGGAACCATCCTCACCGGGCTTGCCGGAGCGGGCCTGATTGGCAGCGCTGTATATGCAGCGCTCGATCCATCCGTGTTTATGGCTGAACAGCCTCAGATCGCAGTTCTGGAGCGGCCGACCACCCGCGCCGAAGGCGCCGCCGCCCGAAAGGGCGATCGCATCTTCAAATCCGTCGACATGATTGCTGCCCGACAAACCTTCCGCACGCCAACCACCATCCGTTCTGGCGATCGCGAGATCGTTCGCCAGCGCACCTTCACCAGGGTTGCGACCAACCTGGCGATGGGCTCCACCGGCTTCAGCTCGGAGGTCCCCGCTTTCAATCCGCTCAAGCTCCTGGCCGGCGGTCCCTCTCAAACGGAATTGGTTCCCGAGCCCGATACGGTGCGCGAGGAAGTCGACGTCAGCTTCACCAGCCATGACCTCGCGCCCGTCCACGCCTTCCCGGAGACATACAGTCTAAGCGAAGAAGAGATCGCCGCGCAGCTTCGCGAATTCCTGCGATCTGCCGGGCGCGACTCCGCCCGCACCAGTTTGCCGATACCGCCGCAATTGCTGCTCACCCGCACAAGCCGGGCCGCAATCGATCCTGTTGGCCTCTCGTACGCCAACGTCGGCGATACGCGCTTCTCGACCGCTTTCTCGTCGATTGAAGTGCGGATGGTGCCAGAGAACGTCACCCTAATTCCGCGCGCGGACGCGCATCACCGCGATACTGAGGAGCGGGTCGTCGTCGTGCGGCGCAGCGAGTCTCTGGAGGACATCCTCACCGAAGCCGGCGCAAACCGCGACGTTATACGGCGCATCGCCGCCGCCCTTGGAACGCGACGCGGACAACCTGCCGTAACCGAAGGACAACGGCTGCGCATCATGTTCGCCGATCTCGACGCGAACGGAAAACCAAACACCATCGCGCGCCTGTCCGTTTTCACCGATGAGCGCGAAGAATCGACCGTGGCGCTCGCCGATAGCGGCGATTACGTGCAGCTCGCACGCACGGATGCTGTTCAGCCGCTGCGTCGCGCGCCCGTCGATGACGACGACGACGAAGACACAGGCGCGATGCGTCTCTACAATTCATTCTTCGAAACTGCGATCAAGCAAGAGATCCCGCGCCCAATCATCGAAGACCTTGTGCGGATATTCGCCAACGACATCGACTTCCAGCGCTCGGTCTCCGGGGGCGATTCCTTCGTCGTGTTCTACGAAGAAAGCGAAGAAACAGAAGGACGCTACGAATTGCTCTACGCCTCCATCACGGCGCGCGGAGAAACGTATAAATATTATCGTCATCACTCGACCGACGACGGCGTGCTCGATTTCTACGACGAACAAGGCCGTTCAACACGCAAGTTTCTCATCCGCAAGCCAATCGTCGCGGGCCAACAGCGATCCGGTTTCGGCATGCGTCGCCATCCGATCATGGGCTACACGCGCATGCATACGGGCGTAGACTGGGCGGCGCCGCGCGGCACTCCGATCGTTTCAGCCGGTAACGGCACGGTTATCAAGGCCGCGCGTGAATCAGGTTACGGCAACCGCGTCGAAATTCAGCACGCGAACGGGTACATCACCACTTATAATCATATGTCTGGGTTTGCGCGCGGCATGCGGGAAGGGTTACGCGTGCAGCAGGGTCAGGTAATCGGCTTCCTCGGCTCAACCGGCCTGTCGACCGGCCCCCATTTGCACTACGAAGTGATCGTGAACGGCAATTTCGTCGATCCCATGCGCATTCGCCTCGCCCGTACGCGTGAGTTGAATGGGCGCCAGCTCGCCGAGTTTCGGCGCGAGCGCGAGCGCATCGACGAATTGATGCAACGCGCGCCCGCGCAGCAGCGCTTCGCCGCCCGCAGCAACTGAGGCGATCAATCGAACCCCAGACGCGCGCGAATCTCCTGCGCCGTCACGCCCTCCGCCCGCAGGGAACGCAAGGTTGGCGATCCCTCGCTCTTGGCGAGTTTACGCCCGATGTCGTCCTCGATCAGTCGATGGTGATGATAGCTGGGCGCGGGAAGCTCCAGCAGCGATTGAAGCAGCCGATGCAGGCTCGTCGCATTAAACAGATCCATGCCGCGCACGACGTCCGTGACGCCCTGCAGCGCATCGTCAACCACGACCGCCAGGTGGTAACTTGTCGGAATATCCTTGCGCGCGATCACCGCGTCGCCCCACAATGATGGCTCGGCGTTGACGTCGCGCGGCTGCGAACCTTCAAAATATTCGCACCAGCCCATCTTGTCCTGCCCTTGGGCAAGCGCGGCCTGCATGTCGAGCCGCAGCGCCGCATGAAGCCCAGACGCAACGCGGCGGTCTTTGTCCTGGTCGGAAAGCTGCTTGCATGTGCCGGGATAAAAAGGCGACCCGTCTGGATCGCGCGGCCATGACCCTTGCGCCGCTGCAAGCTTATCGACCGCCGCGGCAACATCCCCGCGTGTGCAGAAGCACGGATAGGCCAAGCCCATCGCGACCAGCCGTTCGAGCGCGATTTCGTATTCCGACAAATGTTGCGATTGCTTGCGCACCGGCTCGGCCCACTCAATCCCGAGCCACGCGAGGTCTTCATAGATCGCCTGTTCGTACTCGGGCCGGCTTCGTTGCGGATCGATATCTTCAATGCGGAGCAACAATAGCCCGCCAAGCTCGCGCGCCAAGCTTTCGTTACGCAAAGCCGAGTAGGCGTGGCCAAGATGAAGATATCCATTCGGCGAAGGAGCGAAGCGGAGGATTGGCGTGGTGGCGACAGGGCTAGACATTGGTGCAATCATTCCGGTGCGCGGGCCGCATGTGCGCCGCCGCCAAGTTGACGATGGACATTATCATATATGGCGCGGCGCCCTCCAAAGCTTGAGCCGGAGAAGAGAGAAACGGCGCTGGATCGCATTTTGAGCGATGACGAACTTGCGCGTGCGTTGAAGCATCTTCAGGAACTCGATCCAAAGACCGTCGGACATATGCTCGGGATCTGCGGCCCCCCGCCCCTGCGTCGTCGGCCCGGGGGCCTTGCCGGACTGGCTTGGATCGTCGCCTCCCAGCAGGTGTCGGCAGCCAGCGCGGCGGCGACCCACGCCCGCATGCAAACCCGCTTCCCTGATCTTGAGGCCTCGATGATTTTGCTCGCCTCGGACGACGAGTTGCGCGCCTGCGGCCTATCCGCCCCCAAAATCCGCACGTTGCGCGCCCTAGCTACCTCAATTGCCGAGGGCTCTCTCGATCTGGACGCACTCGAACATATGGAGGCGGAATCAGCGCGCGAGGCGCTCACGCGCGTGAAAGGAATCGGGCCCTGGTCGGCTGACGTCTATCTGCTCTTCTGCGTCGGACATCCCGACGTATGGCCGGCGGGCGACCTGGCGCTTCAGGAAGCCGCGCGGCTGGCGCTTGGGCTGCGCGTGCGGCCGGACGCGCGCCGACTCGAAAAGATTGGTGAGCGATGGCGACCATGGCGCGCTGCGGCGGCGCGCCTTTTATGGGCATATTACGGAGCGCGGCCCAAAGGCGGCGCTTGACGGGCGCCACAGCGCCGTCCAAGCCCTTGGAGACAAATCGGAGACGAAAATGACGACGCGACTCGATGGGCCCCGCTTACCGGCCCGCTCCGGACAGACCAAACAGCTGGTCGTGATTCTTCACGGCTTCGGCGCCGACGGGCAGGATCTCATTTCTCTGGGCCAGCAATGGGCGCAGCTTCTGCCCGACGCCGCCTTTGTCGCGCCCAACGCGCACGAAGCTTGCGAGCATATGCCTTCGGGCCGGCAATGGTTCAGGCTCACAGACAAAAACCCGCACGAACGCTGGAACGGCGCCTGCGCGGCGGCGCCATTTTTGAACGCGTTTATCGACGAGGAGCTTGCCCGCCACTCCCTTCCCGGCTCGCAAGTTGCGCTCGTCGGTTTCAGCCAGGGCGCCATGATGGCGCTGCACGTCGGCCTGCGTCGCGCCATCCCACCCGCAGGAATACTCTCTTATTCGGGCATTCTGGTCGGGCCTGAGAAGCTGGCCGACGACCTCAAGGCCCGCACACCGGGTCAGCCGGTCCCACCCATCTTCCTGCTTCATGGGACTGCGGATGAAGTCATCCCGGCTGAAGCGCTTTTTGGATCGGCACAGGCGATTTGCGCGGCGGGCGCGTCCTGCCAATGGCGATTGTCGCCGGGACTGGGCCACAATATCGACGGGCCGGGACTGCTCCAGGGCTCCCTGTTCCTCTCATCGTGCTTTGGCCTGCCCTACCCGGAAATGCTCAGGCCCGAGTGAGGGGCTTTTGCGCGAGGCGGCCCCGACGGCGACGGCTGGCTGCAATTTGAAGGCGCGGCGCCGGCTGCGCGCCGCCAGCGCTGGCCTGTACAATTGCTTGGTCGCTTCGATGATATGCACGCCGGCGCCTGGCAGCGACATTTTCTTGCCGACGGCTTCGAATGCGGGGGCCGACCGCAGCAAATAGGGGCGTGTAAATGGCGGCGCGTAAAGCGCTTCGCCCCAGTGGACAGGCGAAAACAGCGTATCCCTGAGCAAGGACCGCAACTGACTCGCCGAGTAAGGTCGGCCATGTCCAAAGGGCGTTGAGTCGAAGCGCGCCCATACGCCTGCTCGATTGGGCGCGACAAGCATCATCCGCCCGCCCGGCGCAAGCACGCGCCACACCTCGCTGAGAAATTCCTCCGGTTGATCGGCCATTTCCAGCGCGTGAACGACAAGCACGCGGTCGATACACGAATCGGGCAGCGGCAGAGCGGTGACGTCGACAAGCGCGGAGGCCGAAAGGCCGTTCGAGGGCCAGTTTACGACACCCTGTTCGGCCGGCATGAACGCCAGCGTGCGCACCGTGTCCTTGCGAAGCGTCTCGATGTAGGGAATCGCAAAGCCGATGCCCAGCACTGACTGACCTACGCAAGACGTCCATTGCTTGTCGATGGCGCCGCCAATGAAACGCTGCGCCACCGCCCCCAGCGGCGAGGCGTAAAATGAGCGAAGGTCGATCACGTCGATGGACATGGGCCAGACCCTAACGCTTCGATGGGGGAAGGATCAATTCCGGCCGACCGCCTTGCGCAAGACCGGAATGGTCGAGTTGTAGGCGTTGACGGCCATGCGGCGCATCGTCCGGCGCATCTGCTCTATCCCGAGACGCGCATGAAACTCGGCCAGCCCCGTCGCCGGGTCGCACGCCATCGCAATCCAGCCGCGGCGCAGCCTTTCGGGCCACACGCGCTCAACCGGATGCCCCGGCATCGCGACAGAATCGATCATCGGCGTGAATGACGTTCGCCGCAGCTCATCGGCCAGCGCAACATCCAGCAGCACGCCGGGCGAAAAAGCGGCATATGTCTCATCATAAGCGCATTTGAGATTGGCCGCGTTGTCATGGCCAACCAAATTCATCGATACGGCGACCGCACGCTCCTCCAGCCAAAGCACCGAAAAAACCGGCGACGGACGAAGATTGGCGGGATCAAAAGCCGTGCGTGCAAAGGCCAGCGTATCGGCATTGCTGGCAAGCGCGGTCCCCGCCGCCCCTTTCCACCCCGACGCTTCAATCGACAGCAGCGCCTCAAACGCCTCGCGCGCTGCGTCGATGTCCATGGGAGTCGAAACGCTCCACGCCCCGAGCGCGGAGAGCTTTGCTCCGCAACGGCGCAGGTTCTGCGCTATCTTGCCTTTCATGTGCGTTGTCCCGCTCGCAGGTGAAACGCCCGCACGCACCGTCACGTCCTGCTCTTCAAACACGCAGCCCGACGCTTGCGCCGCCTGAACGAACGACTGCCACGCAGGCCAGTCGAGCCGCACATCGTCAAGGATCAGCAAGGCGCCGGGACGTATCTCGGTCAGTCCATGCAACAGCGCATTTGCAGCCTCTTCTGGCTGGAACGAGTCGATCAGCGGCGTCGAGCCGACCACGTAGTGATGTTTGAAACCGCGGACTGGCGCCAGCGGACCTGCCGAAAGGTGCAGCGGCATAAACCCGGCAAGCGTGCGGGCGCCTGGCGCTTGTCGCCACGCCAGCAGAACGCGGAATGATTTGTCGCAGAGGGGCCCTGTCGCAAGGGGTTCAAGAAGATCGGGCCCAAAGAAGACATTGCATTCCAGGCATCGATCAAACAAGTCGGCCCAGTCGCCGCGTACGCGCGCCAGGTCCGCTGCGCCAATCAATTCGACGCTGTAGGATGATGACGCGACGCGACGGCGCGCCGCCAGACTCCTCAGCATCGAGCGCCTCCAAACGTGTCGCGTCCGATGAAAGTGTCCAGCCCGGTCAACCGCCGGGCCGCGCGTGTAAAAAGAAACGAGCGCATCGCCGCCGTAAGCGCCATGGCCGCAGCAACGCCGACAGGCCCAAGCAGCGCCGCCGCAGCAAAAGATCCGGCGAGCGCAACCAGCGCGCACGTTATGGCGATGCGCGCGCTAACCTGTTGATGACCGAGAACGACAAGGAGTTCTTCTGCCTGACCGGACGCTGCGCGCGCAAGAAGTCCAAGCGCGAGAACAGTCAATGCAGGCGCTGCTGATACAAAGTCACGCCCAAACAACGACAGGAGGAATGGCCCGAGCGGCGCCAGCACCAACACGAGAACAACGCTGCCAAGAAAAGTCCACCTCGTAGAGGTGCGGACAAACGCCTGCAATTCATGCGCTTCATTGCGCGACTGATGCAACGCGAGCCGCCTTCCTGAAATGACGGAAACCGCAAACGTGCCCAAGGCGACGAGACTTATGATTCGCGCCGCCGCGAAGTAGGCGCCCGTTTCACTCGCCGTCGCGAGAAAACCTAGCGCGATGACATCGGCGAAACCGCCCGCCTGATCGGCGAGGACGACAAGCCCCAGCGGTGCCGACGCGCTGAGCCACAAGCGCCACTCGAACGTCGCGTTCGCAGCGCGCAACGGCGCAGGCAACGCGCGCCAGAAGGCGAACCCCTGAACGACCGCCGTCGCCGCAACGCCCGCCAGCGTGGCGCCCATGACCAACGCGGCGTTGAGGGCATCGGAGGACGCAGCCGCGACCGCCGTCGCGCCCAGAATGGCGATGGGCCGCAGCACGAAAATCGGTGTCATCGCAAGCAGTGGCCGACCGATGGCGCGCGATGCGCCGTCCATCCAATCTTGTATCGCGAACACCGGAAGGATCGCCGCAGCCATCAGCAGCGGCGCGAACATCTCGCGCGGAACAAGATCGCGCAGCGCGACAAGCAGTCCTGCGAAAAGCAGGGCTAGGGCGGCGCCCATGCCTAGTGAAATGTAGATACCAGCCAGCACCTGTCCGCGCGCGCGTCGCCAATCCTCGCGCGCAATATAATCGGTGAGAAAACGAACGACTGAATCGGGAAATCCGATGGAGGCTGCGTGGCCGGCAACGATGACAAGCGTGAACGCAAACGCCCAAACGCCGAAATCCGCAGGCCCCAGAAAACGCGCGAGAGCTACATGCAGCGCATATCCAAGCGCCGCGCCAAGAATGCGCACAGCAAACACGCCAAGCGCACCTGACGCTGCGGCGCGTAGCAGCGAGCGCAGCGCCCGTGCGCGCACCGGCGCGTTGGCCTCCTTGGCTTCATCTGCGAACAAGCGGTCCGATGACATCGAGTATCCTTTGCTCGTCGCAAGATAAGGCGCCGCCCATTACCCGGAGGTTGAAACCCTTGGGCGTGTTCAACATGAGGTTTAGTCTTCGTTACCCGGGGGCAGATTCTTGGTGAAGACACCGGATAAACACGGATCGTCTTATCCGGGCAGACCGCAATTCCTTCGGACGCGTCCACCATCGCGCGTCAAAGACTCGTTTGACCCTCCCCGCCCCCTTCGGTAGCTTCGCTTATCTTTGGAGAGTGCAATGGCCGCGATCGTTCATCAGTTCATGTGTCTTGACGATAATTTCGGCGTGCTGATGCACGATTCCACGACCGGGGCCACGGCGTCGATCGACGTTCCGGAGGCGGGGCCGGTGCTCAATGCGCTCAGCGAGAAGGGCTGGACGCTCACCCACATTCTGATCACCCATCACCACAAGGATCACATCGGCGGCGTGGACGAGGTGCGTGCGCGCTTTCCCGATGTCGCGGTTGTCGCGCCCGCGCCCGACAAGGCGCGCGTGCCGGGAGCTGACGTCTATCTTGCTGAGGGCGAGGAGGTCGCCGTTGGCACACTGCGGGGCAAGGTGATCGAGACGCCCGGCCACACGAGCGGCCACATCGTCTATCACTTCGCGAAAGAGAAGCTCCTTTTTGCGGGCGACACGCTGTTCGCCATGGGCTGCGGGCGCGCCTTCGAACGCCCCGCGCAGGTGCTGCATGACTCGGTGATGAAGCTCGCAACGTTGCCCGACGACACGCAGATTTATTGCGGCCATGAATACACGCTATCGAACGGCCGCTTCGCGCTCAAGGTCGATCCTGAAAATGAATCTTTGAAAACGCGCATGGCGGAGGTCGAGAAGCTTCGCGCCGCGGGCGAAGCCACCTTGCCGACAACCATTGCGCTGGAGAAGAAGACCAATCCCTTCTTTCGCGCAAATGACCCCTCGGTTCAGCAAACGCTCGGCATGACGGGCGCCGCGCCAGCCGATGTGTTCGCGGAATTACGCGAACGCAAGAACAAGGGCTGAAAGCACGGGGGCGGCAATGGCGATTTCTTTTCCCAGCGGGGCGATGAGCGCCGCCGACGTCGTGCGTATTCTGGATCTCTCACCTCATCCTGAAGGCGGATATTATCGCGAGACCTATCGCGACCCGCAGACGAGTGAGACCGGGCGCTCAATCAAGACGATGATCTATTTTCTCCTCGCCGCCGGAGACGTCTCGCACTGGCATCGCGTCGATGCGGTCGAGGTCTGGCATTTTTATGCGGGCGCGCCTCTGGTCATCACGATCTCCCCAAACGGCGTCGATGCGGCGGCGAGCCATCTGGGATCAGACCTGCGGGCGGGACAAAGACCACAAATCGTAGTGCCCGCCCATCATTGGCAGACCGCGACAAGCCTTGGCGAATGGACGCTGGTTGGATGCACAGTCGCGCCCGGCTTCGAGTTCTCCGCCTTTGAACTGGCGCCGGAAGACTGGCGTCCGACGCCTTTGCCTGCCGGACGGCGCTAGCCCGTCTCAGCCTTTAGCCAGACCCTCCAGCTTGCGCTGCATGTCGGCGATCTGACTTTTCAGATCATCAAGATCGGTTTTCGTTTCAGCTGCGGCAGCAGGCGCCGGGGCAGCCGCGTCGGCCGCTTTCGCGCCCGAAGGCGCAAGGAATGGATTGAACACGCCGAGAGCCTGCGTGTACATCTGGATGTTCTTGCGCGTCTGCTCTTCCAGCGCTTCGAACATCTGCGCGCCGGGCAGGGTTCCGCCGAGCGCGACTTTCACCTGCTCGCGCATTTTCTGCTGCTCGTTGACGAAGCTGTTGAGCGACATTTCAAGGTAGCCGGGCACCAGCATTTGCATGCTGTCGCCATAAAACCCGATGAGTTGGCGCAAGAACGAAATGGGCAATAGACTTTGCCCTTCCTTCGCTTCCTGTTCGAAGATGATCTGGGTGAGAACCGAGCGCGTGATATTATCGCCGCTCTTTGCATCGGTGACGACGAAATCCTGTCCGTCCTTGACCATGCGGCCCAGGTCTTCAAGCGTCACGTAAGTGCTCGACCCCGTATTGTAGAGACGCCTGTTTGCGTACTTCTTGATGATGACCGGTTCATTTTCGTTCGCCATGTCGCCCCTGCCGGACCCGGCGGCCAATTCATGGCGCCGAATTGACAAACGATAGGCCGTTTTGCCAGCCTGTGAAACTATTTTGTGCAAGGTGACGAACGGTCCGGCGTCGACGAAGGTCTTGAGACGAATTGCTCATTTCATTGGCGTTTCACGTCTTGACCCAGCCGCTCGCTCGGTGGTTCATGTGGAGACGCGAACCTGCCCATGGCGGCGGGACGTACAGCGAAACGCTTAGGAGACGGAACATGGCGAGCGATATCGTGGTTGTCGGCGCGGCGCGCACGGCGGTGGGTTCCTTCAACGGCGCGTTCGCTGCTGTGGCCGCGCACGATCTGGGCGCTGCGGCCATCAAAGCTGCGCTGGAGCGCGCCAAAGTATCCGCGGAGGAAGTTGACGAAGTCATCCTCGGCCAGATCCTCACAGCCGGACAGGGCCAGAACCCTGCACGCCAGGCCGCGATGAAAGCGGGCGTGCCGCAGGAAAAGACAGCCTGGAACCTGAACCAGCTGTGCGGCTCGGGTCTGCGCGCGGTCGCGCTCGGCATGCAGCAAATCGCCAATGGCGACGCGAGCATCATCGTCGCGGGCGGTCAGGAATCAATGTCCATGTCGCAGCACGCAGCGCACATGCGCGCGGGCACGAAGATGGGCGATATGAAGCTCATCGACACCATGATCCAGGACGGCCTGCTCGACGCCTTCAACGGATACCACATGGGCGTCACCGCTGAGAATGTCGCCTCTCGCTGGCAGATCAGCCGCGATGACCAGGACGCTTTCGCGCTGGCCTCGCAGAACAAGGCTGAAGCGGCGCAGAAAGCGGGCCGGTTCAAGGACGAAATCGTCCCCTTCTCTATCAAGACCCGCAAGGGCGACGTGGTCGTCGATCAGGACGAATACATCCGCCACGGCTCGACGCTGGAAGGCATGCAGAAGCTGCGACCCGCTTTCAACAAGGAAGGTTCCGTGACGGCGGGTAACGCGTCGGGCATCAATGACGGCGCCGCGGCTGTCGTCCTCATGACCGCTGAGGAAGCCTCCCGGCGCGGCCTGACGCCGATGGCGCGCATCGCGTCCTGGGCGACGGCCGGCGTCGATCCCTCCGTCATGGGCTCCGGCCCGATCCCGGCGTCTCGCAGGGCGCTCGAAAAGGCGGGCTGGAAGGTGCAGGATCTCGACCTAGTGGAGGCGAACGAGGCTTTCGCCGCCCAGGCGCTCGCAGTCAACAAGGACATGGGCTGGGATCCCGCGCGCGTAAACGTCAATGGAGGCGCCATCGCCATCGGCCACCCGATCGGCGCCTCGGGCGCCCGCGTATTCAACACGCTCCTGTTCGAAATGCAGCGCCGCGGCGCGAAGAAAGGCCTCGCCACGCTGTGCATCGGCGGCGGCATGGGCATCGCAATGTGCGTGGAGCGCTAGGCGATCCGCTTCAGGCATGATCAGACGGCGGGCCGCCATGCCCCGCCGTCGTGAGATAAACAGAGCAATAGGAGGGGAGAGCCATGAGCAGGGTAGCAGTCGTTACAGGCGGAACGCGCGGCATCGGCGCGGCCATTTCAAAGGCCCTCAAGGCTGCCGGATACACTGTCGCCGCCAATTACGCGGGCAATGACGAGGCCGCCAACAGCTTCAAGGCGGAAACGGGCATCCCGGTCTACAAATGGGACGTCTCAAGCCACGAAGACTGCGCCACGGGTCTCGCAAATGTCGAAAAGGACCTCGGCCCCGTAGACATCGTGGTCAACAACGCTGGCATCACCCGCGACGGCTTCTTTCACAAGATGTCGGCGGACCAGTGGAACGCCGTGATCAACACCAACCTGAATTCGCTGTTCAACATGTGCCGCCCGGTGATTGAGGGGATGCGCAACCGCAACTTCGGCCGGATCGTGTGCATCTCGTCCATTAACGGCCAGAAGGGCCAGGCCGGACAGGCGAACTATTCTGCAGCCAAAGCGGGTGAATTCGGGTTTGTGAAGGCTGTCGCCCAGGAGAACGCCAGCAAGGGGATCACAGTCAACGCCATCGCGCCCGGCTACATAGGCACGGAGATGGTTCGCGCGATCGACCCTGCGGTGCTCGAGAAGCGCATCCTGCCGCTGATCCCCACCGGACGCCTTGGCGAACCTGAAGAAATTGCCCGCTGCGTCCTGTTCCTTGTCGCCGACGAAGCTGGCTTCATCACCGGATCGACACTCTCGGCCAACGGTGGTCAGTACATGTCGTGATGCGCCGCATCGAAGCTTTGGCTTCTAACCAAACAGGCTGCCGGATGTTAACCCTCGCGACGCACCGCGGGGGCGCATTCGCTGGACTCCTTTGATTTTGGCCGTTGTTTGTGATATACACTTTTTTAACAGTCGCAAAGCGTGGCCTGTTTATCCAATATCGTATCGGCGGTCGCTCCGGTCGGACCGGAGCTGTTTTTTTGCGCCGCGAGATGATGGCGGAGGTTTGCAGGGCGCCGTTTTTCCGGAAAGGAAAGACGGGCAGCCTGTAAGAACCGGCTCCTGCTGGTCGACTGAGGCCTAGCCGTCGCTAGGCCGACGAAGGGCGCGCGTAACAGTGCCCTCGACCTATAGCCCCGTCTCCACACCGGGGCAGACAGGAGTGCCGAGTATGGGATCGCCAAAAAACAAGTCACGCGCTTCAGGCGCATCGACTGGCGCCAAAGACGGAAAGACGGTAACGGCCAATGGCAAAGCTGTGTCCAGCAAGGTTGCAGCTGCCGCGCCACCCGCGCGCACTAAGGTAAGCTCCACGAGTATCGGCAAGACTGTAGCCAAAACCGCCCAGGCAAAGAGCGTGCAGGCCAGCACAGTTCAGGCCAAGGCTAGCCAGGCCAGATTGGCGGATATGGCGCCGGTGCCGAGGAAATCGAAACCGGGCAAAAGCGCGTCAGCCAAGGCGCCAACTACCGAGGGCAGCGTGACCAAGGCTCTTGAGCCCAAGGCGTCGGTGAAAGCACATTTCGCGAATGGAGCCTCCAAAGCTGCTCCAATAAAGTCAGCGCACGGAAAATCGACACAAATAAAGATGACACTTCCTCAAACGACCCAACCCAAGACGTTTGAAAAGAAGGCGACCGGCAAGAAATTCGGCACGCAACACGTCAGCGCGACAGTAAATTCGTCCGAACCCCCTGCCCGCTCGGCTCCCAGTGCCAAGTTGGCGACCACAAGCGCGTCGACGGTAACACTAAAATCGCATCTTCCGGGTAAGACGTCTAAAGGCCCCGGCCAAAAGTCCGATATTGCGCCCAAGGCGCTGGAGGCTGTTTCCTCTAAAAAGAAAACGGCCGCGGCGGCCGCCCCCACGAACAAAGCAGGCAAAGCAGGTTCCGTGACCAATTCAATCAAGAAGTCAGCGACGGCCGATAGCGCCGAGACACATGCAATCGAGTCGGCGAAACCGCAGGCCAAGCAGGAGGCCAAAATTGCTTCGAAGGCGGAAGTGAAGGTTAAGGCTGAGGTAGATCCCTCCGTAACGCCGCCAAAGGCTGCGGCGGCGCCCGTTCCCAAAGCGGTTGCCCCGAAGCCGTCTGTCTCCAAAGCGCCTGCCCCTGTTGCACCCGCGCCTGTTTCATCTGCTTCCAAAGCAGATGTGAAAGGTGTGAAGAGCGAGGCGAAGCCGGCAGAGCCTGCAAAGGCGCCAAGCATGCCTGAGTCTAAAATCACGGCGGTCGCCAAGGCCGAGGCCAGCAAACCAGCGACTGCATCGACGGTTGCGCCCGCCGTCGCTGCTACAGCAGCGAAGCCCGCGGATGCTTCTGAAGCGGCGAAGGTCACCCCCAAAATGGAGCCGCCGCGTCAGCCCGGAGCGCAGCGCACCGGGTTCAAGTCACAAGAATTCATCGTTTATCCGGCTCATGGCGTGGGTCAGATCGTGGCGATCGAGGAACAGGAAGTCGCAGGCTACAAGCTTGAGCTTTATGTGATCAACTTCGCCAAGGACAAGATGACGCTGAAGGTGCCGTTGCCGAAGGTGCTTGCTGGCGCAATCCGCAAACTGGCGGACGAGCCAATTGTGAAGCGCTCGCTCGATACTCTGACGGGCCGCGCAAGGGTCAAGCGCACCATGTGGTCCCGTCGCGCACAGGAATACGAGGCCAAGATCAACTCCGGCGACCTCATTGCAATCGCCGAAGTGGTGCGGGATCTTTATCGCTCCGAGGCGCAGCCAGAGCAGTCTTATTCAGAGCGGCAGCTTTATGAGGCCGCCGTTGACAGAATGGCGCGGGAGCTTTCGGCAGTTCGCAAGATCACCGACAGCGAGTCGCTCAAACTGGTGGAACAGCATCTGGAGCGCGGTCCAAAGCGTGGCCCCCGCAACGAGGCGTTGGCGGATGCTGAGGGCGATGCGGAGCCGGAGGTCGAGACGACCACTGGCGAGATTGAAGCCGCAGCCTGATTGCGCTGAATTAAAACGAAAGAAGCCCGGCTCGCGCCGGGCTTTTTCGTTTTTGAAGCAATGAAATCGCGCTTATTTATAGAGCGGCTTGATGGGCCTCGGCGGCATGGGCCGAGAGAAGCGTCCGTCGCAACTTTTCCAGAGCCCGAGATTCAATCTGCCTAACACGCTCCTTCGATATCCCAAGCTCACGGCCCAGCGTTTCAAGCGTCTTGGCGTCATCCTGCAACTGGCGCGCGCTCACAATATGAAGCTCGCGCTCGGACAGCATCGACATCGCCTCGCGCAACCACTCCAGGCGCCGCTCTCCATCAATACGCGATCCAACGATCTCATCAGCTAAAGGTCCGGTGTCAACCAGGAAGTCGCCCCGCTCCGCAGCGGACGAATCGTCGTCACTCACGGGCGCATTAAGCGAGACGTCGGACCCGGACAAGCGCGCGTTCATACCCTCAACGTCTGACACGGAAACGCCAAGCGCCATCGCGATGTGCTCGTGCGCGGTTCGACCGTCTTGACCGTTTTGAGCAAGTCGAGCGCGCAGGCGGCGCAGGTTGAAGAACAAGGCTTTCTGCGCAGAAGAGGTGCCGCCGCGCACAATCGACCAATTGCGCAACACATAATCCTGAATCGACGCGCGGATCCACCAAGTAGCGTAGGTCGAGAACCTCACTTCACGCTCCGGCTCAAACCGGGCGGCGGCTTCAAGAAGACCCACGTGACCTTCCTGAACAAGATCGACAATCGGGAGTCCATAATGGCGAAACCGCATGGCGACCGCCATGACAAGACGCATATGGGCATGCGCGAGTTGATGTAACGCGTTCTCGTCATCGGCGCTGCGCCAACGAACCGCCAGGCTACGCTCTTCAGCGCGCTCCAGGAACGGCGCATTCATGGCCGCCTTCATGAAGTGTCGGGGAACCCCCACCGCCTGAGCCATAGCGACCTCCTAATAACTTCAAATACGCGGCAACCCACTTCGCGGATCAACGCAAACTGAATCCCTCATCCGAAGGGATTGCATTGTCGACGTCGCCATCGACAACAGGCATCGCATCCGGCCCTGCATTCCGTGCGCACAGACAAGCTGAAAAACTGCGCCTCCGGGGAACGTGCGGTGCGACAAGCTGGTTCCGGCGCGTTTGCCAAGGTCGAGCCTTAGTGACGCGCATTCGGCCTTTTTGCTTGGTGGGTAAGAGGTTTTCGATGTTATCACGAAACCGCGAGCAGCACGAAGGGATGCTGAGTTACGTCACGAATGGCATCCTATCCCAGCGCAACCGCGTGATAAAATAGTACTAGAACCATCGTAGAATTACGGTCGCAGCAACGTGATCTTTATTACAAAGATGACTGCAAGACTGGCTGATCTTCAAGCGCCGACTTTATGATCACTCTTGAACGAGCTTATAAACGGCTCCGCGCTCAAGGGCGCCAGCGCGTCGCAAACCGTTTATGAGCATGAACACATCCTGTCCCTGCTCGGGGATAGCCATGCGCGCGCCGAGCGACTGCGTCGTGTCCCCCGCCTGTGCAGTGACAACAACAAGCTTCAATGGCCGCAGCGATGATGCTTCCTGTGGGGGGATGCGGCGGAAGGAATCAATCGACGCCATGAAGCGGCGGTCGGTTTCCGCATTCAACGCGCGGCTTGCGAAGATCAAACGATAAACTTCCGCGCCCAGACGAATGGACGCAATGCGAAATTTCCACTCGCCGCTTGCCGCCGTAGCTGTCGCAGCTGGCAGACCATTGATCGTAACTTCGCGGATCGACGCGCGATCCAGGCCGTCAATCCAGCCCGTCGACATATACGTTTCGAGGCTTGTCTCCGCCGGCACGCGGACGCTGTCGAGACGCAGCGCTTCATTGCCCTTGTTGGCGACGCCAAGCACCGCCTGCGCCGTATTTTCCAGCGTGAAGCCGTCCGGCGCGAGGAAAGAAAAACCCAAACGACCGTGGATAAAGCGCCGTCCGCGAACAATGCCCTCGGAGGGGTCATCTCCAAAATCGATGCCGTTGATGGCCGCAAGATATCCGGGCCGATCCGCATTTCCGATACCGGGGCCGCCGATTTCGCGCGCCGCCGCAATCGCGCGATTAACCCGCTCGGGGGTGGACGGGTGCGTCGCCATAATGTCGGCCTCCTCCGAGCCCTTCTGACCCAGCAACGCGGCGCGCATGGCGGTCGACTTGCCGAGCGCCTCAAGGAACCGCGCCGCGCCATAGGGATCAAAGCCGGCGCGACCGATCGTCTTGACGCCAATCTGATCGGCTTCAAGCTCCTGGCGCCGCGAAAAGCTTGCCAGCGACAATTTCTCGATAGCCTGAACTTCCTCACCACGTTCGCGGCTCTGCACGACGCCCGCCACCCGTCGGCGAAGATCCGCGGTCTTCGCGGCCTCCTCGCGTTGCGAAGCGTGGCGCAACGTGACATGCGCGATTTCATGGGCCATCACGGCGGCGACTTCCGACGTGTCATTAGCCAGCGCAAGCAGGCCCCGCGTGAGATAGAGATTGCCAGAGGGCAGAGCGAAGGCGTTGACGGCTGGCGTATTCAACAGGGTCACGCGGTAAGCTTTACTGGGCGATTCATCCGCCTTCGCGAGCCGCGCAAGAACCTGGTTGAGATGCGCTTCGACGGCGGGCGCACGGTATTCTCCGCCAAACATGCCCACCAGTTTCGTATGTTCCGGAGACGCGGGTGGCGTTCGGCCGATTTCGGCAGTCGCCGGAGGCGCGCCAGGCTCACGGCGGTCGACGAACGGGTCGAGCGCAGCGCAGCCAGCGAGCACAAGGCCAAACGCCAGCGCTCCTATGACTCTGCTTGTCGCCATCCGACCCGTCACCCCGTTAATGCCCAATCGTCGCCGCTACGCTCAACGGTCACATCATCAAATTGGGTCCCCGCTGTGGCGGAGAGACCCGAACACAATTCATGGTCGCCGTTAGCGAGCCCATCCTCGCCTATCGGTATGCAGGAATGGTTACACCTGCGCGGATCAGCGTCCCGCCGGCGCATCTGGCAAAAGCTCTATGGCGCCTGGCCCCGTGACCTCTATACGCAGACCCGCCCGCCGGTCCAGCACGCCCCGCGCCCGGATCATGCGTCCATTCAAGGATTGCGGCGTTCGACCGTCACGTTGCATCATTCGCAGCGCCTCCCGTCCAAGGATCAAGGCCGGACTTTGCGGCCCGCCTTCGCCAAGATTGACGAATGTCACGCCACGGCCAGCCCGCACGCTCGCGACACGCCCCTCAACAACCGCAACAGCGCCAGAAATTCCCTTGAATTCCTGCGGCCGTGACGCGTCCAGAACGGCAAACGCAGGATCAGTCCACAAGCCACGCCGCGCAGACCGGGCGCGTTGCTCCGCCACGTACAATCTGTCGAGACAGGGCCGCGTTTCCGTCAACGGATCGACGCGCGCAAGGCCTGCGTCGATAATCGCCTCCGACAATGAAGGCAGAAGGTCTGGCGCAAAGCCTTTTTCGGCGATGAAAGCCCGGCCTTCCATCCGACCCCAACGGTCTGGTTGATCTTTCAGGATAAAAACGGAGATGAGCGTCGACGTCCAGAGCGCAAGATCGTCCGCAGCAGACTGCATTGCAGCAGGATCGGCGCCCCGAACCAGCGGGGATTCAACCCCGGCTAGCCGGATGACACGCCCATCGGCCAGCTCTATTTCGAGCCGTTCGTTCGCGACGACGTCGTTGGCGGCCTCCAGCCGGGCGGGACGACAGGGATCAGCCAAAACCGCGAATGGGACCATGATCGCCGCCAGAGCGACAATGAAGCGAAGCTTTCGTCGGGCGGGGGCAGCGTTAAGTGCCATCCGCCCACAAGGCGGCTGAAGGTTGAACGCGACGGCGCCCCTACGGGCTTTAGGTAACAAGAAGTGCGCCCCCTATGGTCGTAACGGGCGTGACCATGCTGCGCCGGTGTATTCTAGTCAATCACAGGCAAAGACGGGTCTTGCCTACGCCCCATCTTTCAAAGTCCGCGCGGTGTGCTAAACAGACCCGCGCGGCAAGGCGCAGCGGTCCCGTAGCTCAGCAGGATAGAGCAGCGGTTTCCTAAACCGAAGGTCAGGGGTTCGACTCCCTTCGGGACCGCCATTCTCGCGCCGGCCTGGTTCGTCGCTCTGCGCTCAGCGCCCCGGAGAACGCCTTGATCGTCTGGATCGTCTGCTCAATCGTGAGTTCGCGCAGCCGTATGAGCCCTGCTGTTCACCACCGGCGCATCGGGTGAAACGAAACAGAAAACGCGAAACGAGGCGGCGCCTCAGGCTCCGCCTCGTTTTGTATTCGCAAATTAAATCCAGCGCTGCGACGCGTTCGCGTCAGCTCGCCTTCTTCTTGTCTGTGTCGTGCTTGGCGTCATCCTCGGCGTCGTCCTCATCATCGGACCTCCGCTTCGGCGGCGAGCCGGCGATGGCGCTGCCAGCCATGTAAGACGGCGGATCGCTGGCCGGGAACGAGTCTTCCGATGCTTCCGTCACGACGTCCTTCTCGCGACGCGCAGGGCGATCCCCCTTCACGTCCGTTTCCTTGCGAATGTTATCGGCTTTGTCAGCCTTCTTTTCCTTATCGGCCATGTTGATGCTCCTTTGACTGGGATATCAACGTCTGGTCCAAGCTTTGGTTCGCTGTGATTCAGGGAGTCAATGCTTTGCATGAGTGTCGTGCGGCCGTAGAGGCAGCGTCAGCTCTTCGCCAAGCTCCTCGTCCATCATCCGCCGTATGCGATGGGCTGAGATCGGCTTTCCCGCCTTTTCCAGATCGTGAAGCAATCTCTCGCGCACGCCCTGATCGCCATAAAACACGCCAAGTTGGATAATGAACAGCTCATAAGCGGCGCGCTCATCACCGCTGAGTGACATTCGCTCTGCAGCCCAGGCGGCAAGCTTGCGGTTGCGTCTGGCGCGGGCACGGAATCGAACGTCCTCATCGTGGACGAATTTGGCCTCGAAAGCCCGTGTGCGACTTTCGAAAAGGGACATTTAGCGCCTCCCGAGTTTGGCGCAGCGCAACACTGCGCAAGTGTTAACCTCCACCTATGGCGAAGAGTTCCACAAACAGCGGTCTTGTCGGCCAAATGGCTGAGGGCTATCGTTGTCGCCAAGAGTTCGCAGTTCGCGCGGGGAGGATGCAAGAATGGACGACCAGACAAAAACGGCGGGTCATGTCGTGGGCGGTGTACGCATGGAGCGCCCGTTTCGCATCCGCAGGCTTGGCCATTTCGGGCTTGATTGCGAAAACATCGAAGCCGCGCGCGACTTCTACACGCAAAACTTCGGCTTTCGAATTGCCGACCCGCTTGATCTCGCCCATCGATTGCCGCCCGAAGAGCAGGGCCAACATGGCCCGACGACGGGTTATTTCATGCGTCACGGGACAGATCACCATTCCTTCGTGATATTCCCGCGCAAGCTACGCATGCGCCTGCTACCGCACTACAACAAACGTTGCTCCATCAACCAGATCACATGGCAAGTGAGCAGCCTTCGCGAAGTGGTCGACGGCTTCAACTGGCTCAACTCCAAAGGCGTCAAGATCATCCGTTCGGGCCGCGACAACCCCGGCTCAAACTGGCACGCCTATCCACTTGATCCCGAAGGCCACACCAACGAAATCTACTACGGCATCGAGCAGATTGGCTGGGATGGTCTGAGCAAGCCCGGTGGCATGCACCGACGCGGCTACACGACGACGCCGGAGCTTCCGCACCAGTCCGAATACGCGGAAACGCAGGAAGGGTTTGCGGCGGGGATTGACCTTATGAGCGCGACGCGCGCGTTCGAACCGCTGGAAGAAAAGTACGACGTCGGCGGCGTGTTGCTCGGTCGTCCCTTCAAGGTGACAAAGGTCGGGCCCGTGCGCATTTTCGTGGATGATGTCGCGTCAGCCCTTGCGTTTTATCAGGATTCCATGGGCCTTCGCCTCACCGAAGAAGTGGAATGGAACGGCCATCGCTGCGTCTTCCTGCGCGCCAACACCGAACACCATTCGATGGCGATCTATCCCATGGCGCTACGCAAGGAACTGGGCCTCAGCGAGCACACAACGCATTTCTCGATTGGCTTCCAGGTTGGCGACTACAAGCAAATGTGCGAGGCGGTCGAATGGCTGAAGGGCCGCGGCGTGACGATCCGCAAACTGCCGCCAGAACTCTTTCCTGGCATGGACCACACCGCCTTCGCCTTTGATCCCGATGGGCACGCGATCCAGATTTACTATTACATGGAACAGATCGGCTGGGACGGGCGCCCGCGCCCGCAAAGCCAACGCCCGCGCATCGACAACGAGCGCTGGCCCGAGTATGTGGACGCGACGAGCGACACGTTCGCCGGCGAGGTTTTTCTCGGGCCGTATAACTAGCGCCCGCAGCAACAGAAGAGGACGAGCACGTGAAATTTCTCACCTACAAGGCCGGCGACGCCCTGAAAGTTGGCGCACTCGACGACGCCCACGGCGTTTGCGATCTCGTGAAGGCCGCCAAGAGCCTTCTGGGCAAGGACTTGCCGGACAGCTTGCGCGGGATCGTGGAGGGCGGCGACGCCGCGCTCAGCCTCGCGCGCGAGGCCCTCAAGGCGGCGCAAGCCAAGCCCGACGGCCTGTTCACCGCGCTCGCCGGCGTCAAGATCGCGACGCCCCTACCGGGCGCACGCAAGAACATCTTCTGCGTCGGCCGCAACTACAAGGCGCATATCGAAGAGATGGCCGCCGCCAATGGCCGCACGCCTGAATACCCGAAGAACCCCGAGTTCTTCACCAAGCCCCCCACCACGGTCGTCGGCCACGAAGACGGCGTGGAGCGGCACGAAGGCTATACCGACAAGCTCGACTATGAAGTTGAACTCGCCATCGTGATCGGCAAGAAGGGCCGCAACATCAAGGAAGCGAACTTCGAGGACTACGTGTTCGGCTACACGGTGGTGAACGACATCACCGCCCGCGACGCACAGCGCGCCCATGGCCAATTCTTCAAGGGAAAGAGCTTCGACACGTTCTGCCCCATTGGCCCCATCGTTGTGACGAAAGACGAATTTGGCGCTCCCCATGGCCACCGTCTCGCGCTGCGCGTCAATGGCAAGACCCGGCAGGATTCGAACACGTCCGATCTTTATTTCGGCGTGCCAAAGATCATCGAAAGCCTCTCGGGCGCCCTCACCCTTGAGCCCGGCGACGTGATCGCCACGGGTACGCCGTCGGGCGTGACCGCTGGCATGAAGGACCCGCAATGGCTGCAGAAGGGCGACGTCGTGGAAGCCGAAGTCGAAGGCATCGGCATCTTGCGCAACACGATCGTCTGATCGCGCCTCCATACTGAAAAGGCCGCAGCGATGCGGCCTTTTTTCATGTTCCGGGGTGGCGCTATCGCTCGGTCAATGGCCGAACACAAGCCGCAACACGTCTCCACCGTCCTCAACCGGGACATTTTTAAAGAAGGCCCCAGTCGCCGCCATGCGTCCCGTGGGAAGATGAATCTCCTCCAGCCGCGAGCACTGCTTTTCTCCGAGGCGAATTGCGCTTTCCAGCAGGCGCGTCAGTTGTTCGTCCCCGTCCGGAAACTCCGTCAATGTCAAAGACGTCATGCCAGGGCTTGGCAGGAGGGCGGCCAACATTCGTTCGAATTCGCCGTGCGACATCGATCCTCCAGCGGGTGAACCCGCAAACGCAACTGAAGCTGGAACATTCGGACGGTGAAACCCTTGGCGGAGCAATAATGTTCCTATTGCAGCGCACAATTTTTCGCAAGCGTCAGCCCGTCGCAGCCTCAGGCGCTCCTATCGCTGTCCAGACGGACCAAGATACGCCCGGCTGGGCAAGCTCGAATCCAGCCGTTGCGCGGAATGTACGGGGGGCTGCCCGACGGCTGCGGGAGCGCTCCCTGCACCGCCTTCCACGGGCGCGAGATAGCGCGGCCCCACCGGTTGCGGTCCCCGCTCCAACTGGTATCGAACCGGGGCGGGTTGACCTTCAGTGCGCACAACGCGAGGCGTGGCCGGCGCGGCGGCTCTTGCGACAGGGGCGGCCCTGCGTGCGGGCGGCGCCGAGGCGACACGCGACGCCGAAGAACCACCGGGAAGCGAGGCTTCAAGAGACCCCGCCATCGGCGACGAGAGCGCGGTGGCGGAAACCGGGCCGCGCGCCATCGGCGCGGCGTCGGCAAGGCCCGTGGACGAGACCAGCCGGCGGTCCATACTGACGACTTTGTTGATCGCTGCGGGGACGGGACGCAGCCCCTCCATAAAGGCGGCCATTTCGTCGAGCGTAGCATTGGTGCGGCACATGCGAACCCGCACGGACGCTGGCATCGCGCCGCCTGACAGAGCAGAGACGAGCGGCGAGCGCGAACCGTTCGCGGATCCGCGCAAGTCGTCGATCCATTGCCACGCCAACACGCAACGCTCGTTGCCACGCCGCCCGATTGCCAGGCCAAACGGTCCAAACGTGTTGCTCATCGGCCGTGTGACCGCGTGCATGCTGACGCCCGGAAGGCGCCCCTGCGCCTCCGTGGCGATGCCGCGCTGGGAGGGTTTGCCAATCTGCAGATCTCCGCGTGGAGCGACGTCTCCGCCCGAGGTGCGCAAGCTGACATCCAGAACGTTCTCGCCATTTCCGCCGCCAGAAAGAATGATCTCCTGGCGGGTGCCGTTCCGGAAGTGACGTTCGCGAACGCGCGTCACGCGGCCTGCTTCCGGCGGCAACAAAAGCATCGCCTCTGACGGTACAGGCGCGTCTGGCTGGCCGAGCGCATACGACTGGACGGGCATGGCGCTATTGGCTTGCGCGACGAACCCCGGGTCTCGCGACGGCGCGTTACAGCCGCCAATTGCAAGACATAGCCCACTCACAACTAAAGCTCTCATGATCATTACTCAGGGGCAATCGTGGATGGTGCGGGAGTTGTTGCGGCGCATCGCGCGCGCACCGCCTCCAACGACGTGAACGGACAGCCCAACCGGACCTGCGGCGAAAATCGACCAAGTTGGACGAGCACGTCCGTCAAATGCGGACGCCACTCGAAATCGCCTCCCGCAGTTTCCTCCTTGCGCGCCGGCGTGTATGGCGCTGACGGAGGAAAGAGAACCGGCAAAGCGTCAGCAGGCAGCTGTGACGTGGGGGGCATTTCGCTTGTATCGTTACCTCGCAGCTCATCGCCGCCTTCCACGCTGCCAGTTGCGGTCATGTCAACATCAAGCCCGGGACGCAGTCCGGCGCCGCGCATGAAGTTCGGCGCGATCGGACCTGTCGGCATCATCCGCATGGCGCTGGGCAACGGAACGCGCGGCGCGGCGGAAATGACCTGCATCGCCTGATAGGGGTCCGTATAGGCCTCCGCAGGACTGCTGCCCGTCGGTTCGCTCGCCCACACAGTGCCCGCAGGCGCGGTCTGCGCAGAATGTGCGGAATCTGGCGTCGATTGGCCGTTGGCGCCAGGAAGGAGACTGAAGCCCCAGCGCTCGTAAGGCATGGGACCCACACCTTGCACGCGGCGCGCGACAAGTGGCGCGGGCCGCGCCTGCTCTGCGCGCAGCAACGTCTGGGTCGCCGGCGGCATGTTCACCTGCAATGGGCGCCCCATGATCAGCCCCGAGGACGCATAGCGGCGGTTGTTCTCGGGATCGACCACGGCGGGAAACTCGCCACGGGCGAATTTCGGTAGCTGATCGTTGGCGACAGGCGTCAGCGCGGGCTGCTGATACCCAGACTGCCAAAGCTGCTGCTGGTTGGGCTGTACCGGAAATGCGCCGCCGCCAAATGCGTGACGCTGCGCGGACGGAGCAGCGGCGGTCGCCGCCTGCGGCGCGCGAAAGCCGGCTGGCGCGCGCGAACCCGCCGCAACCATGTCGCATGCCGAAGGCGGGCGCTGATACCCGTCCGGGAAGATGACGCTGATAACTCTCGGAAACAGCCCGTCATAACGATTGGCCAGTTCGAAGACCTCTTTCATGCGCTTGGTGCGCTGCGATGCGAGGACGAGGCCATGAACGGTCGCCTCTTTCGGGTACCAGGCGACTGCGCGCTCAAACCATTCGCGCGCGGCCTCGTACTGACACGTGTTGTACGAGTACCAGCCAAGAGCCTGCGCGCCTTCGCCGGACGCCATATCCATCGTGACCTGCGCATAGCGCATCAGCCGCTCGGGCTCGATGAACGGCGGCGAGGGTTGTGTGAGTTCTGTCTCCAGAACATCAATGTAAAGAATGGAATTATTGATCAGGGTAGAACGCCACGCGAAAGACACCTCTTCCGCCTCGCGCTTCAACCCAAGGTCACGCAAAGCGTTCGCCAAACCATGGGCGATCATTGCATCGCCGCCGCGCTCAAGCGACAACTTGAACCATTCGAGCGCATCACGGCCCGACTTGTTCTTCAGATAATACCACGCCACCAGGCCAATCTGGTTTGGATCGTCGAGGCCGCGCACGTGCTCCTGAAAGGACTTGAACTCCGCATCGGGAATGCGTTCGGCACGCTCGTCATGCAAATAGGCGCTGATGCGAGCCCGGGTAATGTCGTTCGCGAGGCTCGCAAGTTCAGTGCGGCCCTGCTCATCAGAAATCAGCGAAGCAAAAAGCGGTTCGACATCAGAAATGCGCAGGGTGTCCATCGCCTTGCGGATCGTCGCCATGCGTTCATTCGAGTCAATCAGCGTCCGCATCAATGACTGATAGATCGCCAGTGCGTCATCCGTGCGCTTCATCCGCGCGTAGGCTTCCGCGACGGTCCATTGCAGATCGACATCCGCGCGATCGCCGCCGAATCCGTCACGGTTGACGCTGTTGAGCAGTTCGTCAATATTTCCATCACGCCAAAGAGCCATCAGACGTTGACGCGTTTCCTTGCGCGCTATTTTGTCCGTCAGTTCCTTGGAAGGGCGCCAATCCGGCTCGCCCTGCTTGCGCTCTTCGATTGCTACGCGCAAATCTGCGAGGCGGTCGGCGCCGAACAAGTCCCACAGCGGTTGTTCATCTTCGGTGGACGTGCTTGCCGGCTCGATCAGCGTTTCGGGCGGCCGCCACGACGGATACAGCCGGCGAAGCCGCTCAATTTCAGCAGTGACACGATTCATCTGGTTCTGCGCAGCGTAATACCGCAGCGCGGTCTCATCGGCGCCACCTTCCTCAGCGTCGATCGGCTTGATCAACATCTGCTGCGTCGCCCTGCGCTCTGGAATGAGGACAACCTCGGGCGCTCGCCGTGGAGTCGGCGCGGCCTCACGCGCAGGATTGGCGACAGGAGGCTTGTTTGGCGCCTCAATAAGAAATTGCGCATGTGCGCTCGAGATCGCGACGACCGACGCGGAAACGAGAAGAAAGAGCTTCATGCGCATCCCCATCAACCGCCCTGGCATGAGTTGTACCTCATGTTTGCAGCAGTCATTGCAAGCAGTTGCAGCGTGACCGAATAGTAATTTTCACCGTCACGGATCGTGCGAAACTCAGGCCCCACGGGCTTGCGGTCCACAGCGCACGCCAGGAGCGTGCCGATAGCGCCATAACCGCGCTCGGAAAGACGATCCGCGTCCATTCCTGTTTCGACGTTGACAGTTGATAGGCCGCGAGGACGCTGCGCCCAAGTCTGAAATGCGCTGTAATGATCGTGATCGCCAACGCCCGCCCAAGCCAGATAAAGCGGGATACGGATGGCGTTGTATGAGAAGTGCCGAGGGAAGCCTTCAGCGGGCTTGGGCTTGTCGCCACTTAGCGAAATCCAGTCCGACGGCAGATTTGTTGCGCCAAAACGCGCCGCCTTGATCTGTTCAAGACCAGTCTGCATCAAGCCATTCCAATCAACTTCAGGAGCGACCGTGGACAGGCGCGCGAAGGCTGGAAACACATAATAAGACAGGTTGATCACGGGCCCATCGGGGCGGTCGGTCGCACTGAAGCCCAGAACGCCGGGCAGCAGGATCGCGCCGTTGGCGGTCTTGAACAAAACCGTCTTGCGCGCAACCTCAACAGCGATGCGACGCGCCGAGCCACGGTAGGACACTGCGCCCCACGTTTCCGCAGCTTCCGCAAGAGCCCACGCAATGAGGATGTCGCCATCGGTGGCGTTATTCATGTCGGTGATGGGCGGACGTTGCCCCGGCGTCCAGCGCCACGCGATGAGTTGATCATCGCGCACCATCAGATTGGCGCGCGTCCAGTTCCAGACACGATCGAACGTCGGCCTGTCGTTGGCTGCGACGGCAAGCAACATGCCGTATCCCTGGCCTTCACTATGGCTTATTTGCCCGTTCGCCGTATCAACAACTCGACCAGTGCTCGTGATGAACCGCTGCTTGTAGGCCTGCCACGCCTGCGGCGCATTGAGCGTTCCGCCAAGCGGCAGCGCGCGTCCATCAAGTTTGAGCGGCGCGCGCGGCGCCTCGGTGACAGGCGGCGAGCCAACGGGATTGACAGGGCGCGGGCCCAGCGGCGACTGAGCCTGTGCTACACAACCCGCCGTCATCATCATAGCAATGGACGCGATGTTCGCGGCAAGGCGGATCATGTGTTTCTTCTTCCTACATGCGAGACATATCCACGCGTCGTCAAAGCGAGCAACGCTGCAAGAAGCAGCGCCAAAATCACGTAGATTTTGTTATTAAGCGAGAACCAGCCAGCAACGATGAGACGGACGTTTTGGACAGAGAAGGTTTGCGTAGCGATCAGTGTGGCGCCCTCGACGGGTACAGGAAGAATGCGGCCATCCGCTGTGTCGAGCATCGCGATGCGACCAGAAATCTGACCCCACACGCGCGGGTCCACAAGACACGCGACTGACTGCTGCAACGTCACTGAATCGGGCGCCGTCACAATCGTGCGAACGTCTTCAGCGTTCGAGCCAAGGATGCTTTGCGCCATCACTAGCGGCGTGCCGCGCGAGAGGACCGGGCCCGCCGGGGCGATGGCGAGTTGGCCGGTGACAGCGTCACGCGCGCCAGCGACTTTGGACAAAGCCCACGAGCCTGCGCCCTCGACATAAGAGAGTGTGCGGCCAAAGAACCCCGGCGACGAGCGCAGTTCTGAATCCCATTGCGCGTATAAATCGACGGGCGATGCAACGACCGGTTTCGTCTGGCCGACAGCTTGCGCGGCGAGAATGCCGGCGAGCCGTTCCGCCCGACGGAAGCCGCCTTCAGGCGTCGGCAAATGACATGACGCGGGGAAGTTTTTTTGCAGCACAAGTCGATGGCGCGCCATCTGTTCGGAGCGGCTCATTTCCGCCGACGCCGGGGGCGAGGGATTGTCGATCTTTTCGCGCCATGCAGTGTAGATTTCATCGTTTTTCAAACCGACCGAACCGAGCAGTTCTGCATCGAGTGCGGGCGCTGGCGCAACGATCAGGGCTGGCCCATCACCCGGCGCTGGCGCCACGCCTCGCAGGCGAAAATTGATCGGACGGCCAGCTGCAATCGCAAGATGAGTGGCGATCGTCGCGGCGGCGCTGACCGACTCGCGCGTGGGCGTAGGAACGGAGAGCGTGGGGCGATTTTGCGAACCGAAATACGGGAAGGCGCCGGTCGCGGTGACCGCCAGATCGGGCATCCGCGCGATACGCGCAATCTGCGGCAACTCGATCTCGGTCGCATCGAGCAGGAGAAAACGCTTGGGCCCTGCAATTGCGGCCAGCGTATCGCAAGACCTGTCCGCATCAATGGGGAGATGCGCCTCAATCTCAATTCTGTTCAGACCAGGACGCATGCTGCCAAGCGGCAGATGCATCGGATTTTGCTTGAAGACATCACCGGCCGCTTTCGTGAGCTTCGTGCTCATGACATGTCGGCCGTTGACGCTGACGATGACCTGCGAATTGACCCCCAGGCCCGGCGCATATCCGCCGGCTAGATCGATGATCGCCTTGCCGTAGTCAGCTGAATAAAAATCGGGAGGCAGGATCAAATTGAACGCGGCGCGGAAAAGACGGCCCGAGAACTCCTGACTTGCGACGCCAAGATCGCGCAGGCGCACCTTCTGCCCACCGCCAAGACGATAGCCAGGAAACGCTGCGGCCGAACGCTGGCCTTCGGGGGTGCCCTTGCTGCTGGCTGCGATGCGAAGTTGCTGAAGCGCCTCTGTTGCTTCCTCTTCCGTGCGGCCAGTGACGATGACCGTCGTGCGACGGCCTTCAGCGGCAGGCACGACCACAACCATCGGGCTGTGAACGAAAGGAATTGAAAGACCTTCAAGCTGGCCGCGCAGTTCATCAATTGGGCCGACCGCCAAATTGATGCCGTACTCGCCACGCGCCATGGGTCCGAAATCAACGACCGGCTGTGCAAAGCGACCGACAAGGGAAATCATCTGCGCAGCTTCGATGGTGCGCTCAACCGACGCCATACCGGCGCGGTCAGGCGTGATGGCGCGAATGGGTAGCGCGCCCTGATTATCGATGGGGATCGCCGGAAGATCGGCGATGCTTGTCACGCCGGGGTCAGTGCGCGGCAGTACAAGGCCAGTTTGCGTGGGATCAATCTGCGTCCACAATTCGTACGTCGCCTCAAGCGAGCAATCGACGCGATGGCGTTGTTCAGCAGTGATGCGGACAGCGTTGAATCCAGCCTTCATCAAGCCCGGCGGTATATTGAAGACGGCAGTGCGCACGCCACGCGTGCCGACGATGTTGGTGCGGCCAACGACCGTGTCGTTTACCGATAGCGAAAGATAGGAGCCCTCGGGCATCACGGAGACAGCTGCGAGATAGCCAAGCCGGAACGAGAGGCGCTGCTGCGCCTGCTCTTCGGTGAGGAACATTGGCCATTCGGTTTGCGCGATCTCTCCCGCGAGGCGAAAGCCATTTATGTTGTTGGTAAGGTGGCGCAGCGTGTAAGGCGCCGACGCATTGGCGGGCGGACGCGCCAGGCTGACTGCGGTGCGCGTGGCGGCGCCTGCCCCTGACTGCACGCCAGGCGCGGCGGATGGGAGCCGGCTCGCAGCCCCGCCCTGCGCAACAGCGCCGGTATTCTGCGTCACCGGCCTGTTCGACGTAAAGGACTGGGCCGACGCATGCCCCCCGATCATAAGAGCGGAAGCGGTGATCAGCGCGAGAGCATAGACCGGGTGAAACATACCTTTTCTCACACCTTCATGCCGCATTGGAGGCGCCCGCGCCGGGCGTCTTCTTTGATCCATCGCGCGCTTGCGCAAGGATCGCATGCAACCACTTCGTAGACGGCTGTTGCGGCGCCTCTTGACTTGGCTCTTCCTTCTTTGTGCGTAGCTCCTTCAAACTATAGGAGACAGCGCGGAAGGGCTCAGTAACCCCCCAATAGATGAAGTCGAACGTGCCCGCGAAAGCGTTCTTGTGCTTGCGGCGTGTTTCCAGAAAGCGCGGCAACGCATCGGAATCGCCGTACATCAGATCGGCGAGAACGTAATAGTCGCGCGGCATAAGTTCCTGGAATGCAAACCCGTAAACGACGCGGTCGCCTCGCGCATTCGTATGCTTCAGCTTAATCGGAAGCGCCTCGTTGCGCGCAACGACGCCTCCCAGAGGCTCGATGGTGAGCAAGCCTTCCGTTTCACCCGAACGCAAGTCAAAAGGCGCCTTGCCGACCACGACCACACCGCATCCGCCAGCCGATACATCGACGATTTCAACTGGCGCAGCGACGCCATTCACATGCAGGAAGCCCTGCCGTTTAATACCAAGTCGCGGATGACGATCAGGCTGCTTGCGCTCTGACACTGCTCCAAGCGCGGCGCCAGCCACCAGCATGTTGAACAGATTCCACAAACCCACGACGACCATCAGCTCCGAGACAGCGGGCTCATTAAAGTAGCGCCAGACCGACACAAAGAGGCCGGTGAGCAACAGGCCAAAGATCGCGAAAAACGGCCACGCCAATTCAGACAAGTGGTCGTTGTCCAGAGACAAGCCCTTCGCAGTGACGTTAAACGTCGGCTTGCGCGGAGAAATGAACACCGCGACGAGCGCCTTCGACAAGAATACGCCCTGACAATACTCGTACAGTTCCGATATCCAGGGCCAGCGCAGCGAGCCAAAAAGATAGTTCTGCATCATTATGTTCACGAGCATGTAGGTCGCGGTATAGGCGATGGCCTCATCAAGGTTTGACACGAAAACTTTGATGTCAGCCAGAATGAACAGCAACGGCGCGAGCATGAAGACCATGCGCGGCAGGGGAAACAGCCAGAACGACATACTGGACAGATAAGCGACCTTCTGAATGGGCTTGAGGCCTTTCTTCAAAAGTGGATTCTTCAGGATCAGGATCTGCATCATGCCCTGGCACCAGCGCGAGCGCTGACCAATGAACGAGGCGAACGTTTCGGGCTGCAGTCCGGCGATGAGCGGCTTTTCGACGAAGACGCTCGTCCATCCCTGCGAATGCAGGTCAAGCGCCGTCTCGCAATCCTCCGTAATCGTGATGCCGGAAAAGCCACCCACGGTTTCAAGCGCCGAGCGGCGTAGCAATGCAGCCGAGCCGCAGAAGAAGGACCCGTTCCACTTGTCGAGTCCGCGCTGGATCGACGAGTAGAACATCTCGTTTTCGGATGGCATTTTCGCGAACGTGCGCAGGTTCTTTTCAATCGGATCTGGATTGAGAAAGACGTGCGGCGTCTGCACGAGGAAGAGCTTGGGGTCGCGGGCGAAATAACCGATGGTCTCGCGCAGGAAGGCGCGGAACGGCGCATGGTCCGCGTCAAATACAACAACGATCTCGCCGGTCGATACGGCGAGCGCGTTGTTCATGTTGCCCGCTTTGGCGTGTTCGTTTCGCTTGCGCGTGAGATAAACCGCGCCAAGCTGATCGCAAAGCGTCATCAGCTCCGACCGGCGCGTGCGGGCGGCCTCGGCCTTCTGCGGATTAGGATCGTTACATTTTTGATCCGTGCCGCCATCATCCAACAGCCAAACTGTCAGCTTGTGAGCGGGATAATCCATCGATTTCGCCGCAGCGATCGTCGTGGCGAGGATGTATTCATCCTCATTGTAGGATGGCACGAAGACATCGACAGAAGGGAGCAGATCGTCGGGATCCTGCTCTATCCGCTTGCGAGTCAGCGGATCGGCGCTGATCGTAAGACTGATAACAAGGATAAGAACGCAATAGAATTCTGCAGCGAGCACGATGATCCCGAAAGTCAATCCAACAGGATCGGACGAAGGCGGGAGCGTGCTCGTCAGGCGCCAATAAAGATAGCGGATGACGACGAAACTGCCGAGAGCAAGAAACAATTGCCGCTTGTAGGCGCCCTTGCCTGCGCGCCACACAATCGCCATGGCGCCAATGACAAACAGGCCGAGGGTAAGTTGCGCGCCTACGCTGACTGGTTGCGTAAGCAGGATCAACGCGAGAATGCCGCTGCCGATCCATGCTATCGCGCGAAATCGATTCGTCATGGAAAAACTTCCGTTAGTCATGGGCTGACGATACGGCCGAGATGGTTAACGTGACCGTTACGTTAACGCCCACCCGGCCAACGAAAGCCCGTTATGCTTTACGAATGGTGAAGTTAAAGGTGACGCGGCGCGGATTTCGAGTCCCCACTGTCGCGTCAGGTCGCATTCATTAGAAGGTGAGCCGCGAGTCCAGAATGCCGTAAGCGCCGTTGCCGCGGCTGGAATCGTTTACGTAACCGCCGGACATGCCGAACTGCACCGGCCCCAGCTGGATTCCGCTAAGCCCGACGCCAAGACGCCATTGCGTGTAGAAGCTGTCGCCCAGCGCCAACACTTCCGGCCCAAGGTACATTTGCTCATAGACCGCCATGCCACCGCGCAAGCGCAGATAATACCCGCTGTTGGCGGTCGTGAAAGTGAATGTGCCGGCCGCCATCGTGGCGTCGGTTGGGCGGGAATAAAAATCGAGTCCGACACGCCCGCCGAGCGTGGTTCCACCTGTTTCATTGGTGGGATCGAACTTGTCGAGGCGATTGTTGATCGCGTCGAGACCGCCGAATACGCCGATTTTTGTGCGGGCGACAATCCACTCGTAGCCAACCATGAGAGATCCGCCGACCTGGTTGCCGGTGACGACGCCAACGCCGACAGTGGACGCCTCGTATCGATAGCCGCCAAGCAGACCGATCATGCGAATGCGCAAACCGTTGGTTTCAAGGCCGCCGAAAGGCCCGATCGTGCCGACCAAGGCGCCGGAAAGCTGATCATTAGCGGCAGTGAAGGACAGGTCGAGCGCCGCCAACGGATTGTTCGGGCCGGTAGGGCCCGAGTTGACGGGCGATCCAGTGTACCAGTCCGCCGCAAATGCGCCGGAGGTTCCGAGCGAAAGCATAATGGCGGCAGACAAGATGTGTTTACGCATGACTAACCCTTACGACGCGAACCAAGCCGAAACGGAAGGCGATGGCGAACCGTCCCTCGCTCTCGTAGCGTTATCTTTTCGTCACTCGCTTAAGTCGTAGTTAAGTTGAAGCGGCAACACTTCAGCAGGCTTTATGAAGGGTTAAGAGCGCGCTCCTGCTTACGCTCGCCGACGGAAGACGCTAATGTCTCAAAAGGACTCGTCAGCGGGAGACACGCGTGACCAATGCACTGGCGAAAGCAATCGCCGCAGGCGAGATGGACGTGTGGTACCAACCACAAATCGCGTCCACCACGCTGCGCATCGCAGGCTTCGAGGCTCTTGCGCGCTGGAACCATCCCGAGCGGGGATGCATCGGCCCCGACGAATTTCTCGACCAATCCGAAGAATGCATTGAGGATCTCGCCGCCTTCGTTCTCGCGCGCGCCTGTTCTGATGCAGCGCATTGGCCGGGGCTGGTGGTCGGCGTCAATGTCGCGCCCCATCAGTTTGCTCACAGCGCCTTCCCGGACGACATCGCCGCCATCGCGGCTGCGGCCGGCCTGTCGCTCGATCACCTTGAACTCGAAATTCTTGAAAATGCGGCGCTCGAAAATCCCGACGCCGCGCGCGCCGTGATGACGCGACTGCGCCAGATGGGCGTGCGCATCGCCATCGACGATTTCGGCCAGGGCTATTCGCGCGAATTTCTGCGGCTCGATTTGCCGGTGAGCAAGATCAAGCTTGCGCGTTCAATCGTGACTGACCCGACGGCCAGCGACTGGATCAGGGAGTTTGTGCGGATGGCGCATACGATTGGCATGGAGATTACAGCGGAAGGCGTTGAAACGCAGGCGCAGGCGCTGACCATGCAAACGGCTGGCTGCGATTACATGCAGGGCTATTTCTTCGCCCGCCCCTCGCCCGGACGCGATGTCATGCGCGCCCTGACAGGCGGCGGCGCCAAGTCCCCAAGCGCAGATACGTCCCCAAGCGCGGAAGAGTCCTGAAGCGCGAAAGAGTCCTGAAGGACGCAAAAGGCGCCGGACTGCTCCAGCGCCTTTAGACAAGTTCGCTCAAGCCCGATCAATCCTTGGCGCGCTCTACGTACGAGCCGTCTTCCGTCTGGATGACGATACGCGTTCCCGGCTGAATGTGGGGCGGCACCATGCAGCGGGCGCCGTTGGACAATATCGCCGGCTTGTAAGAGGACGACGCAGTCTGCCCCTTCATGGCTGGCTCGGTCTCCTTGACCTCGAACACAACGCGCTGCGGCAATTGAATCGCCACCGGCACGTCGTTGAACACGCTCAGCATCACCTTCATGCCTTCCTGAAGGTACATGGCCTGATCGCCCAGAACGTCCTTGGACACCTGGAGCGTTTCGAAACTCTCCTGGTTCATGAAGTGGAAGCCTTCGGCGTCGTTGTAGAGGAATTCGAAATTGCGATCCTCGACGTACGCGCGCTCGACCTGCTCGGTCGTCTTGTAGCGGTCCGAGGTTTTCACCCCGTCGGAAATACGGCGCATGTCGATCTGCGTTGTCGGCGTGCCCTTTCCGGGATGGAAGCTCTCGGCGGAGAGCACAACGTAAAGCTGACCGTCCTCCCTCTCGATGATATTGCCTTTGCGGATGGAGCTTGCGATGACTTTCACTGGTATATGTCCTCATCGATCTGCGGGGGCGGCTGAGCCTGTTGCCCCCGCGCCCGGTTTGAAATCGGGCCGCACAATAGCGGTTACCGCGCAAACCGCCAGCCGTAACGACGGATTATGACGCTACCCGCCTCGCCCTTTTGGTCGCGCAGCGTCCACGCCGACCGGCGGCCGCTGCTTTTGGCCCGCGCCCGGACCTTTGCTGCGTGGCGCGAATGGTTCGCGCAAAGGGACTTTCTGGAGGTGGACACCGCCGTGCTTCAAGCCTCTCCAGGCAATGAGGCGCATATCGGCGCATTTTCCACCGTTTACGAAAGCCCGGAGGCTCGAACGCAGTTTTATTTGCATTCATCCCCGGAATTCGCCTGCAAAAAGCTTCTGGCGGCGGGTGAGGAGCGCATTTTCTCGCTGGCGCACGTATTTCGAAATGGCGAGCGCTCGCCGCTGCATCACCCTGAATTCACGATGCTGGAATGGTATCGCGCGGGCGAGGACTACGACGCGCTGATCGCCGACGCCGCCCAATTGTGCGCGCTGGCGGCGCAGGCGGCGGGCGGCGGGGCGTTCACCCATCGCGGGCGCACGTGCGACCCCTTCGCGCGCCCGGATCGGGTGACCGTCTGCGAGGCGTTCGCGCGTTTTGCCAAAGTGGACCTTCAGTCCACGTTACGGGCAAGCGGCGACAATGATCGCGACATGCTGGCCTCAATGGCGCAAGCTATCGGGTCGCGTGTCAGCGTCGACGACACCTGGAGCGATCTGTTCAGCAAAATACTCAGCGAAAAAGTCGAGCCCGAGCTGGGGTCAGGCAGGCTTACAATCCTCGACGAATACCCGGCGTCCGAAGCCGCGCTCGCGCGCCGCAACGCTGAACGGCCGGAGGTTTCGGAGCGATTTGAAATCTATGCCTGCGGCGTCGAGATCGCGAATGCGTTTGGTGAGTTGACCGACCCCATCGAACAACGCGCCCGGCTGACGGCCGAGATGGCCGAGATGGCGCGCATCTATGGACGGAGCTACCCGATTGACGAGGACTTTTTAGCCGCGTTGGCGCACATGCCCCCCGCCAGCGGCATCGCGCTGGGCGCTGACCGCGTGGTCATGCTGGCCACCGGGGCCGGGAGCGTCGAGAATGTCATCTGGACGCCCTTGCCCTGAATTACCTCGCGCTGTCGCTGGAAGGCGACGGCGCCGACGTGCTTCCCCGCCCAACTGCGCCCGGAGCAGTCTGCCCCTGGGAACCGCTTCCCTCGGGCGAGCCGACCGGCGGCGATAAGGGGATGCCGCCAGCAGTCGGTTGCTGGTTGGCCGTCCCCGTCGTGCTGGGTTCGCCCGTATTTGAAACACGCGAAGGGCCGCTCGAGAAAAGCTCAACCGCAGCCCAGGCGATCATCGCGAGAACAAGGCCCGCCACGAGCACGAAAAGAACCCGACGGCCGGGGGGAGCCTGACGCGCTTGACCCCCGCTACGCACGGGAGCCGCATCATGGATGACGGGCTCTGCCGGGTTGACGCCATGATCAGTGCCCCGCACGCTCGGGTCAGAGCGCGAACCGCTGTGCGCATTATCTGCGGGACGCTTGGGATCGATATGGGTCATGACTGTCTCCTTATTCATGTGGCTAACCCACCGCGACGATGAAGCGTTCCGGTTACGCACGCATCTGCGTTGCTTCGCCGCCCGCTCGCATTTAAGGACCGTAGATGTCGTCTCCCAGCAAACTGCCCATCTTCGACGGTCCAGACCTGCGCCCAAGCTTGCGCAGCCCGGCCGACCTGTCGGCGGCCGGCTTGATTGCGCCACAGCACGTGGCGGGCTTGGGAGAGCTGGCCGCAAAATACGCGATCGCGATCACGCCGGCGATTGCGGATCTGATTGATTCAGGCGATCCGCACGACCCAATCGCCCGCCAGTTTATTCCCGACCTGGCGGAAATGAGGTCGGCTCCACACGAACGCGCCGACCCCATCGGCGACGAAGCGCATGCGCCGGTCGAGGGCGTTGTGCATCGTTACCCCGACCGTGTCCTGCTGAAGCTTTTGCACGTCTGCGCGGTTTATTGCCGGTTCTGCTTTCGTCGCGAAACGGTGGGGCCCGGCGGCGCCTCGTCGCTGTCGCCAGAGGCATTTGCCGACGCGCTCGCCTACATCGCCGACCGCCCGCAGATTTGGGAGGTGATCCTCACTGGCGGCGATCCGCTGACGATGTCGCCGCGCCGCATTGCCAGCGTCATGCGCGCGCTGGGCGAAATCACGCACGTCAAGATCGTGCGCATCCACACGCGCATTCCCGTCGTCGATCCTGCCCGCATCACCGACGCGTTGATCGAGGCGCTCAAGAGTGGCGGCAAGACGGTTTACGTCGCACTGCACGCCAATCATCCGCGCGAACTAACCGCAGATGCGCGAGCGGCTTGCGCCAAAATCATCGACGCAGGCGTGCCGATGGTGAGCCAGAGCGTGCTCCTGAAAGGCGTCAACGATGACCCGATTGTGCTGGCCGACCTGATGCGCGCCTTCGTCGAGAACCGGATCAAGCCCTATTACCTGCACCATCCAGATCTGGCGCCCGGCACAGCCCATTTGCGGGTGAGCCTTGAGCGCGGGCGCCAGCTTGTGGCGGCGCTCCGCGGCCGCGTATCGGGACTGTGCCAGCCTGACTACGTTCTCGATATTCCAGGCGGCTTCGGCAAAGTTCCCGTCGGCCCCCGATACATCGACCCGGCGGCCCCTGCCGGCTGGCGCGTGACTGACCCTGACGGGCGACAGCACGATTATGACGATCCCGGCGCGCACGGCGCCTGAGCGCCCCATAATCGCCCAGCCAACCCGGCAGGAGAGGCGTCCTTAACCCAGCCTCGGCTATACTTTACCCCCGCTGATTCGCCACCGGAGACCTTCCTTTGACCTTCTTGCTGCGCCAGACGCTGGCCCTGCTTTGCGCGCTGTTTATCGCAACGGTCGCGGTTTCCGTCGCGCCCGCGCAGCAAGCGGTCCAGAGCGCGGCGCAATCTTCCGACAAAGTACGCGCCACGCTGGATCGGATCGAAAAGTCGCTTGAGCGGCCCGACCTGAACGAAGCCGCCCTTCACGGGTTGCGTGCAGAAATCGAGCCGATGGGCGAGATAAATGACGCGATCCTCAAGGAGCTCGAACCCCGCCTTGAGTCGGCGCGCGCGCGGCTTGAACAGCTTGGCAAACCCGGCGAGAAGCCGACGCAAGATCCAACGACGCCGGAAGGTCAGCAGGCGGCGTCCGAGCGCGCAGAGCAGCAGAAACTATTCGACGAACTGGACGCGAACGTGAAACGTGCGCGATTGCACGCAGTCCAGATCGAGCAATTGAGCAGCACAATCGTGAATCGCCGCCGCGCTCTGTTCCAGCAGCAGTTGTTTGCGCGTTCTACGAGTATGCTGTCACCGCACCTTTGGTACAGGGCCATGGGGGAGTTGCCGGGCGATTTTCGCGCGGTGACCCTCATTGCGAGCGATTGGGCTTCCCTCGTTTCCTCACGCCTGACCGGATCAAGGCTAGGCGCGTGGCTCGCCAGCAATCTTGGCCTTGTGCTTGGCGTGCTGATTTCTCTGGTGGCCGCGCGGCGCGTGATGGGACGGCCAAAATCTCTTGCAGAACCAACTGATCTGCAAAAAACCGCGGGCGCCGTCTGGGTCGCAACAGTCACGGCGACAGTTCCCATTGTCGCCGCCCTGACCTTCATCGAGATCGCGCGTTTTTTCGAACTCATCAACGTCCAGCTTGAGCCTCTCGTTGCGGCTCTATTTGATGGCGTTCGGCGCATTTCGATCGCCGTCGGGCTCGCTCGCGGTTTGCTCGCCATCGACCGCCAGCAATGGCGCTTGCTCAAGCTTGAAACAAGCACCGCCACAAAGCTGTCGCGCCTCGTTTTCACAATTGCGATAATCGTCTCCGCGATGAAGTTTGTCGAAGCGATGAACGATCTCGTCGCCGCTTCGGTGTCGTCATCGGTGCTCATGCGCGGTGTCGGCGCGGTCGCCGTTGCGCTTGCGATGGCCAAGACGCTTTACGGAATCCTCGCGCGTGAGGAAGAGCAGGAAAACGAATACGGGCCGCGTCTCACGACAGGGACGGACTGGTACTCCGTCTGGCGACTTCTTGCCTGGATTGGGATCGTCACGATCATTCTTTCCAGCGCCATAGGGTTTGTGGCGCTCGCAAGCTTCGTTGTCGATCAAGTCGTCTGGATCACGTTCGTGACGACCGCTGGCTATCTGGTTCACGCGTTAGCAACCGCCTCCATAGCCCGCGCCATTCAACCGGGCTCCGTAGCGGGACGCGCGGCCATGAACACGATTGGCTTGACACGGGACTCGCTTCGTCAAATCGCGACCCTGCTACAGGGCGCGCTCGCGCTTATCTTCATAATCATCTGCGCGATGCTCATTCTTGCGCCGTGGGGCGTCGAGTCCGACGATATGTTGGGCACGCTGCGGGGAGCTTTCTTCGGCTTCAGGGTTGGGGACCTCACGATCTCTCTCGCCGGCATTCTGCTGGCCATTCTGCTGTTTTGCGCCGGCATCATCTTCACGCGTGTGTTGCAGTCGTGGCTCGAGGACAAATACCTTCCGACCACACGCCTCGACCTTGGCCTGCGCAACTCCATCCGCGCCAGCATTGGTTATGTCGGCGTCTTCATCGCGGCCGGGGCGTCCCTCACCTACATGGGCTTATCGTTCGACAAGCTCGCCATCGTGGCGGGCGCATTGTCAGTGGGCATCGGCTTTGGCCTGCAGGCCATCGTCGGCAATTTTGTGTCCGGCCTCGTCCTGCTATGGGAGCGCGTGATCCGTGTCGGCGACCTGATCGCCGTCGGCGCCGATACCGGACATGTGCGGCGCATCAACGTCCGCTCAACCGAGATTGAGACCAGTGACCGTGTGACAGTGATTGTCCCTAACTCCAATCTGGTTACAGGCGTCGTTAAAAACTGGGTGCGCAGCGACCGGGTGAGCCGCGTGCGCGTCCCCGTTTCGGTGACGTTGACAGCGTCGCCCGAAGCTGTGCGCGCCTTACTGATAAGCATCGGCAAAGAGCATAAACTTGTGCTCGACGAGCCGGAGCCGTCAGTCAGCTTCATTGCGATGACGGACACGTCGCTTAAGTTCGAGTTGAGTTGCTTTGCCTCGGACGTCGAAAAAGCGGGCCGCATCAAGAGCGATCTCAACTTCGCCATCTTCGCGCGTTTGCAAGAGGCTGGAATCGGCCCGGCGGGGGAGTGAGTGGCGCGCGCAGGTCGGTAACAGAACGTCAGCACATTATCGGCAGGAATGGAGCACCCTTGCAAAGGACAGAAAGGCGCTTCCCCTTGGCGATTACCTATCTCTGCGCGCTCGCTGCTGCGACCGGACTGACCCTTGGCGGCTGCGCCAAAGATCCGCCCGCGCGTTTGCCTGAAGGCCAGCCTGCCTTTTATCGCAATCTGGCGGCGCCTGGCGCCAAGGTGGACATTGTCGCCGCGCGCGACATGATCTCACTTTATCGCGCCAACAATCGACTTGGCGCCCTCACGCCTGACCCCAAGCTTCAGGAGGCCGCGCAGGCGCAGGCTGACGCGATGGCGCGCGCCGGACAGGTGACGCATGGCCCCGGCCCGTTGCAGACGCGCCTCGCGCGCTTTGGCGTTCAGCCAGGTCGCGCCGCAGAAAACGTATCGGCCGGCTATTACACGATGGCGGAAGCCTTTTCGGGATGGCGCGATTCACGCCCGCACAACGCCAACATGCTCAATCCAAACATGAAGCGCATGGGTCTCGCCACCGCCTATGCGCCGGGCGGCAAGTACAAGGTCTATTGGGCCCTGATCGTCACGGATTGAACGCCGCCGCGCGGAGCGCGGACGGGAGCTTCGCAACAGGGCGCAAGGGAACCAAGCCGCCCTGGCTGCCGCCGATCCAGCAGTGCAGAAATGAATCGATCCAGCGCGCGATGGCTGCGTCGTAAAGATACCAGCCATCGATGTGCGCACAGCGCTGCTGCGCGCCCGGCGCTTCCATGCGGTGAGCGGCGCGCGTCGTCCAGCGGCAGATAGTTGCGTAAGTCACTTCAGGATGAAACTGCAGCCCCACAGCGCTGCCGTATCTGAACGCCTGATTTTCGAAGGTCGTCCCCCTCGCAAGCAATTGCGCGCCGCGCGGCAAATCGAAGCCTTCGAAATGCCATTGATAGACGTGATCTGGAAATGGCGCCGCGCAGATTGCCTGACCCTCCACTGTTGAGGTCAGAGGATAATAGCCGATCTCGGCCAGCCCATCACGATGTGGCGCAACCCTTTCACCCAGATGCCGCGCGATCATCTGTCCGCCCAGACAAACGCCGAGCAGAGGCGCGCTTTCTTTCAGCGCGACGCCAACAAAGTCGATCTCCTGCTTCATCCATTCGTCAGGATCGTTCACGCTCATGGGGCCGCCGAGAATGATCGCGCCCGCATGATCCGCCAGCGTCGTGGGCAAGGGATCTCCATAGCGCGGTCGACGCAGATCGAGTTCGTAGCCCATCGTGTGCAGCAAGCGGCCGATGCGGGCGGGGCACGAATGTTCCTGATGCAGCAACACGAGAACGCGTCCGCGCGGCGCATCGTGGCGCGCGCTCATGTCATGTCTCCCTTCGAGACGGCGCCCTTGGCGCGCCCCATCTGCATGCGCGCGATCGTTCGCATGGAGAGTGCGCGCGGCTGCAAACCTGACGTCACCGTAAGCAGCTTGTTGAAGAGGCCAGGCACGACAACCATCTTGCCGCGCATGAAGCCCGCGTAACCGGCCTGCGCAACGCTCATCGAAGACGCCATGGGCATCGGCCCGAACGGACTGCCGCCCACGCCTGCCCGCTCGAAGAATTCGGTTTTCGTTGGACCGGGACACAGCGCTGTCACGCGGACGCCCTCCTCCTTCAGTTCGTGCGCCAGCCCCTGCGAGAACGACAGTACGAACGCCTTGGTCGCATAATACACCGCCATGCCAGGTCCGGCATAAAAAGCAGCGGTGGATGCGACGTTCATCAAACCGCCACGCGAAGTGCGAATCGCGGGCAGGAAAGCAAGCGTGAGATCAGTCAGCGCGCGCAAGTTGAGATCGATCATGCGCATTTGATCTGTTCGATCAAGCTCCGCCACCCGGCCAATGAGGCCAAAGCCCGCATTGTTGACGAGGTTCGTCACCCGCCCGCCAAGCCGATCCATCTCGGCGACCAGCGCATCGGCCGCGCCGGGCGCCGAAAGATCGGCCTGGACGATCAACGGTCGACGCCCGCCCCCGGCCACGATCTCGTCCGCCAGAGCCTCCATGCGGGCGCCGTCGCGCGCCACCAGCGCCAATTCATGGCCGTGTCGCGCGAAAACACGGGCAAGGTCAGCGCCGATGCCAACCGAAGCCCCGGTAATAAGCGTAACGTCATGGGGCGTAACGCTCATTGCGGGTTGACCAGCCCCGGCGCGCGCGACCGGCGGAGAAGTTCAAGTTCGGCCACCGGCACGTCGAGCATCTGCGCGATCCGCGCGACGACGGAATCCTCGACCTCCAGCGGCGCCCCGTTGGCGTAAACGAGGTCCCACATCATCTCGACGAGCTTCAGCCGCCCATCCTCGTCAAGAGCGCGCCTCAGCACTGCGATAAAGCGGTCAAGATCGACCTCCTCCGCCTCGCTGAGTTGGGCTTGTGCGATCAGGCGGTTCGCGTCGCCGTCATCGAGGCCAAACCGCTCATTCAAGATCCCGCGCATGCGCTGCCTTTCGACATCGTCGAACGCGCCGTCGGCGTCCGCCACGTGTACGAGGATGGCGGTTGCGGCCATGCGATAGTCATTTTCCTCGAACGGCCGCTCGCCCTCGCTGCCCAGGAGTTCTGCGACAAGACTGCGTAATCCTTCAAACATTCCAGATCCCCCGTTCGATAGCCCCGCTTCAGCCCGGTTCAAACCGGGCGCTTATCCTGATATGGGTTCAACACGATAAACCGCCAGCGCCTCGGGCGCCGCTGCAGGAGAGATGACATGGGAGAGTACGCGCTTGGTCAACCGGTGTCCCGTTTTGAAGACCCGCGCCTGATCCAGGGCGGCGGGCGATACGTGGATGACATGACGTTGCCCGGCATGGCGCATGGCGTGGTTCTGCGCTCACAGCACGCCCATGCGAAAATTTTGAAGATCGAGACCGCGCGCGCCAAGGCGGCCCCGGGCGTGCTCGCCGTCCTCACCCACGCGGACTGGAAAGCCTCCGGCTACAATTCGCTGCCCCTGCCCACAGGCAAGAAGAAGCGCGATGGCTCTCCCATTTACGCGCCCCCGTTGCCCGGCCTCACCGGCGACCGCGTGCGCTGGGTGGGTGATTTCGTCGCGTTCATTGTCGCGGAAACGCGCGAAGAGGCGCTGGACGCGCTGGAACTCGTCGAAGTCGACTACGAGGTTGTGCCCGCCGTCTTCACGGCCGAGGAGGCTATCAAGCCGGGCGCGCCCGCGGTGCATGACGCCAACCCCGACAACATCTGCTTCGTCCATCTGGAGGGCGACAAGGATGCGACTGACGCGGCCATCGCAAGCGCCCCTCATGTCATCAAGCATCGCTTTGTGATCAACCGCGTGATGGCCGCCACGATGGAGCCGCGCGGCAGCATTGGCGTCTACGACAAGGCCTCCGACCGTTACACTTGCTACACGACGCTGCAACGCGCGCTCGACTTCCGCGAGAAGCTGTCGGAAACGCTGGGCGTGCCCGAAAGCAAGGTGCGCGTGGTCGCTGGCGACATCGGCGGCAGCTTCGGCATGAAGTCCGGCGTATACAACGAAGTCGGCCTCGTCCTGCTGGCCTCCAAAATCATCGGCCGTCCCGTGAAATGGACCGCGACGCGCACGGAATCTTTCCTCGCAGACGCAGCGGGCCGCGACAACGTGACGGAAGCCGAACTCGCGCTCGATAAAGACGGCAAATTCCTCGCGCTGCGCATCAAGACGCTCGCCAATCTTGGCGCCTATGTGCAACCGGGGTCCGACGGCGGCCCTGTCAGCAATCTCGGCACGCTTGCGGGCGTCTACACAACGCCTGCGATTCATGTGGACGTCACAGCGACGTTTTCGAATACGCACTGGATGCGTCCGTATCGCGGCAACGGCCGCCCGGAAGCGGCCTACGTCATCGAGCGCATGGTCGACATCGCAGCCGACCGCCTTGGCATCGATCCCGTCGAACTGCGTCGCAAGAATCTCATTGCGCCAAGCGCCCTGCCCTACAAGACGGCGCTGTCCTTCACCTACGACTCCGGCGAGTTTGAAGAGTGCATGGACATCTGCCTGAAGATGGCGGACTGGACGGGCTTCGAGAAGCGCCGCGCCGAAGCGCGCCAGCGCGGCAAGCTGCGCGGCATCGGTATTTCCAATTCCATCGAGAAGGCGGGCGCTGCGGGCTACGAAGGCGCCGAAATCCGCTTTGACCGTACGGGCAGCGTCACAATCTTGTCGGGCGCGGTAAGCCACGGTCAGGGCCATGAGACCATCTTCAAGCAGATCGTTTGCGACAAGCTCGGTCTCGATCCCGAGGATGTACACTACGAGCAGGGCGACACTGACGTCGTGTTCTTCGGCGAAGGCACAGGTGGATCGCGCACCTCGTCCATTGGCGGCGGCGCCATGCTGATGGCGACGAACAAGATTGTCGAAAAGGCGAAGAAGATCGCCGCCCACGCAATGAACGTCGACGATGTCGATTTGCAGGATGGCGTCTTCGTCAGTCGCCAGACAAACCAGTCGCTGACGATGAAGGAAGTGGCGCTACTCGCGGCCAATCCCAACAAGATCCCGAAGGACATGGAGCCCGGCATCAGCGCCAACGCCGTTTATTACCAGCGCAAGGCGAACTATCCGTCAGGCACGCATATCTGCGAACTGGAAATCGACGAGGAAACCGGCGCGGTCGAAATGATCAACTACAACGTCGTTGACGACGTCGGAGTCGTGATGAACCCCATGCTGCTCAAGGGGCAGATCCACGGCGGCATCGCCATGGGCATTGGCCAGATGCTGATGGAAGACCTCAAATACGACGAAAATGGCGAAGTGCTGTCAGCGTCCTTCATGGATTACGCCATGCCGCATGCCGAAGACATGAGTTCGTTCGAGGTGAAGAGCCATTCTTGCCCCACCCCGTCGAACCCGCTGGGCGTTAAGGGCGCGGGCGAGGCCGGCTGCGTCGGCGCGTTGCCAGCCGTGGGCAACGCTCTGGTCGACGCACTCTCGCATCTTGGCGTTGAAGATGTGCCCATGCCAGCAACGCCGCTGGTCTTGTGGCGGATCATCAACGAGCGAACGCGCAAGGCGGCGGCTGAATAAGTCAACGACGTCTCCCGCCAACGAGAGAACGCTGCGGAGCGAGTCGCAGCGTTCACCACGCGGACAAAATGTCCGCCGCTTCCGCCATTTCGATCTGCATGCTGTAGCGGCGGCCGTAAACGGTCAGCAGCGCGTCATGGCCTTCATCTGAAGAACTGCAAATGCCGTCGCGCACCACGATGACGCGATAGCCCAGATCCACCGCGCTCAGAACGGTCGATAATACGCAAACGTCAGTCTCCGATCCGGTGATCACAAGAGTGTCGACGCCCCGTTCGTTTAGATACTGCGACAACGCGGATCCGGCGAAGGCTGAGTAACGCGTCTTGTCGATGACGGTCGCAGGCGGCGACAGCGCCTTGAGCGGCGGCATCAGCTCAAGCAAGTCGGGATGAAGTGTCTGGCGCGTCGCCTGCGCCCAGCGACGGTAGTACGGCCGCCACATACCAGGCATTTCGTCGGGGTGAACGGGCGTGATGAACCGCGTGAAAACCGTGCGCTCGGGGTGGCGGCCGGCTATCTCGGCGACGACCGGTAGGACACGGTCCATCCAAGGTGTGGGCCAAACGCCCTCGGAGGAGAAAATGCGCTGCATGTCGATGCATAAATGCACCGCTCGCGGGCCTGGGGGTCTGACGTCGCCATCCTTCATGCGGGGCTAACGTCGAGTAACGGAATTTGGCGCCATGCGTCGCAAAGCGATACATGGCCCATCCTGAACGAGCCTAGAATTCAAATAGCGGCGAGGCCCGGCCCGGGGGATCGAACCGGCGGGGCAGCGTTTCAACGCCCATGCGACCGCGCTGGTTGTCGAATACGGGCTGACGCCACGCAGTGTCGATGCTCACGTAATTGTGCATGGTCCGCGGCGCGACGATCGGGCCCGGATCCAGGAAGCTACGCTGGCGAATGGTCAGCGGCGGCGCTGTTGTCGTGCGCACGACGGTCCCGCGCTCGCGGCGCGTCTGAGCCTCGGCATCCGCGACAAAGACGAAGGCGGCCGCCGCCGCAATCGCCGAAAGAAGAATGGCGTTTATACTGCGCATGATCTGGTCCCCGTTCATCTGCCCGCGTCTTCGTCAACTGTCCGGTTCCTGCAGAGGTTCCTCGGTACCATGCGACGAATGAAGCGTCATCTTCGCACTAAGATATTACCGAATTAACCACCTGCCTGCGCTTCACGCGCGGAGCGGCAAAGGGAGGCCCCGGTCCCCTCGAAGAAAGCCTTGAGTTCGAGGTCGTCATCGGGGCCGACCACCGAGACCGCCTCCAGCGCGCAGACCAACGCCTCCCGCGAAAGCCCGATTTCGGATGCGTCTCGCGCGATGCAGGCAAGGCCGGAAATAATGAGGTTTGGGCGCGCAGACTGGAGCCGGAAACCCAGACAGGGCCGCGCGCCTCTCGGCCCCACAGCCGTCAAAGACCCGACCTCGAAGGACCCAAGCCGGGTGCTCACCAGATCGGGCGTGAAAGGCGCGCGTTCCAGCGCAAAGCCGGCCTCGCCGGACCGCCGCGCCATTTCAAGCCAAAATGAAACCGCCGCCACGGGTTCGTCGGCCGGGGTGTAAAATCCGACCCGCAGATACGGCCCCTCCTCGAACGGGGAGCCAAACGCCATCTGGTCCAGCCGCCCGCCTCCCGCGGCGTTGCGGCGGACCGCGTAAAAATCTGGCTCTAGGCCAAAAAGATGATTCCGCAGCACGAACCGTCTCTGCGCGTCGGGTAGCTCCGTCCACGCGCTGGTTGTCGCGATAATCGGCTGCGGAGCGGCGTCCTCTTGCGCTGCCTCGCGCCACGGCTGCCGCTCGGCGAGCGCGCCAAACATTGAGGCCAGCGCCGCGACAGCAATCGCCAGCGCCGCCGCGCCTGCCCCAAAGCGCGCGGCCTGACCTACAACAGGCGACAATGCGCCAGATCTGATGATTTTGATGAAATGCACCCCCCGCACATGCAGCGCGACGCCTTAATGGATGCGTAATCTGGCCCAAGCGGTTCGGCCAAAGGTTAACCAAACCTTAAGGACGCGCTTAATGCTCGGGACAGACTTGCCGCCCGGGACAAACCTGCCGGACTTGCCGCCTGGATTGACTCACGGTCGCTTGCATGGTGTGGACAGACGGTTTTTGAAGCGCAGGACCGCCAGCGCCAGGACAGGGTTACACACATGGGTTTCAAGATCGCCATCGCGGGCGCCACGGGTAATGTCGGCCGCGAGCTTCTCGACATCCTCGCCGAGCGCCGTTTCCCGGTGAGCGAGGTCGTCCCACTGGCCTCCAGCCGCTCCATCGGGCGCGAAGTCTCCTTCGGCGACAAGATCCTCAAGTGCCGCCATCTCGACACGTTTGATTTCTCCACCACCGACATCTGCCTGATGTCGGCAGGCGGCTCGGTGTCAAAGGAATGGGCGCCGAAAATCGCGGCGCAGGGTTGCGTGGTGATCGATAACTCGTCGCAATGGCGCTACGATTCCGATGTGCCGCTCATCGTGCCGGAAGTGAACGCCGACGCCATCGTTGGCTTCAAAAAGCGCAATATCATCGCCAACCCCAATTGCTCGACCGCCCAGCTCGTCGTAGCCCTGAAGCCGCTGCATGATCTGGCCGTCATCAAGCGCGTCGTTGTCTCGACCTATCAGTCGGTTTCTGGCGCGGGCAAGGAAGCGATGGACGAATTGTTTGCGCAGACGCGCGCCGTTTTTGTGTCTGATCCTGTCGAGTCAAAGAAGTTCCCCAAGCGCATCGCCTTCAATCTCATTCCGCAGATCGACGCCTTCATGGAAGACGGCTTCACCAAGGAAGAGTGGAAGATGATGGCGGAGACCAAGAAGATCCTTGACCCGAAGATCAGGCTCACCGCCACCTGCGTGCGCGTGCCGGTGTTCATTTCGCATTCGGAATCGGTAAACGTCGAGTTCGAGAAGCCCATCACCGCCGATGAAGCGCGCGATCTTCTGCGCGAGTCGCCCGGCGTGCTCGTCATCGACAAGCATGAGCCCGGCGGCTACATCACACCGCACGAAGCAGCCGGCGAAGACGCCACCTTCATCTCGCGCATCCGCGAGGACAACACTGTTGAGAATGGCCTCGCTTTCTGGTGCGTTTCCGACAATTTGCGCAAGGGCGCGGCGCTGAACGCAATCCAGATCGCGGAAGTGCTGATCAACCGCAAGCTGATCACGCCCAAGAAACAGGCGGCCTAAGCAACTTCTCGATCGCGTCACGCAATGGCCGGGTTCGCCCGGCCATTTGCTTTTTCAGCCCGCCCGGAAATCACAATTTGCGCGCAGGCTTGACCCTGTGGCATTGATCGCGCCGAACAAGAACGCGACGCCGCTGGAGGAAACATGCCAATCGCAGACGCCCGCACCAAACGAATTCTCACCACCCATGTGGGCAGCCTTCCCAGGCCCGCAGAACTCTCGCAAATCATGGTTGCGCGCATGGACAAGCGCCCCGTGGACGCCGCCGTATTCGAAGGCGCAGTCCGCAAGGCGGTCGTGGATTGCGTAGCATGGCAACTCGGCCTCGGGCTGGACGTCATCAGCGACGGCGAACAGTCAAAGACCGGCTTCTTTGCCTATCTGCATGAGCGCCTCGGCGGCACGCGCCCGCGCTCCGCAGGCGCCAAGGGCCGCGAGCACACCAAGGAAGTCGACGCCTTCCCCGAATTCTACGCAGCCGGCCATTCCGGCACGCAGCCCGCAGGCTCCGAATGCGTCGGCCCGCTCCTGTACACAGGCCAGGCGATCCTCCAGCGCGATCTCGAAAACCTGAAGATCGCGCTGCAAGGCGAGAACCCGGTCGACGTGTTCATTCCTTGCGCCTCCGTTGGCACGGTGGAAGGCGCCGTCGTCGACATGCATTACAACAACGAGGAGGCCTTCCTCGAAGCCGTCTGCGAGACAATGCGCGTTGAATACGAAGCCATCGTTGCAGCAGGATTCTCGATCCAGCTCGACGATCCGCGCCTCGCCATGCATTACATGCTCAACCCGTCAATGACCGTGGAAGAAGCGCGCAAATGGGCGTGGCGGCGCGTGGAGGCGATGAACCATTCCATCCGCAACATCCCCTCAGACCGCGTTCGCCATCATACCTGCTACGGCATCAACATGGGCCCGCGCACGCATGATCTTGAGATGAAGCATCTCACGGACGTGATCCTGGCGATCAATGCGGATTATTATTCGTTCGAGTTTGGCAACCCGCGCCACGAGCACGAGTGGAACATCTGGGAAGGCGTGAAGATTCCGGAAGCCAAGATGCTTCTGCCAGGCGTCATCACCCACGCCACGGTTCTGGTCGAGCATCCCGAACTTGTCGCCCAGCGCATCTGCAAATTCGCGGACGTTGTCGGGCCTGAGCATGTGATGGCGTCCACCGATTGCGGCTTCGCCTCGACGCCTCGCGCGGTGCCCGAAGTGCATCCCACAATCGTGGAAGCAAAGTTCAAGAGCCTCATCGAAGGCGCGAAACTGGCTACGCAGAAGCTGTTTTGAGCATCAACGATGAGAGGGGATAGCTAAATTTGGATGCGCAAATCCTTCTCCCCTTGCGGGAGAAGGTGGCCTCCGCGAAGCGGAGGTCGGATGAGGGGTCACGCACCCGCCGTCTTCCACGCATCCATCAGCAATTCATAACTGCGCACGCGCGCGTCAAAATCGAAGATCGACGAGGTCACCATGATTTCGTCGGCCTTCGTCGCGCCGGCAAATGCTTTAAGCTTCTCAACGACGCTCTGCGCCGACCCCGCGAACAATCTGCCGCGCCGCTGCGCGACATAGGCGCGCTCCTGCTCGGTCCATGAATGCGCGGCCGCCTCCTCGGGCGACGACAAAGGCAAACGCATGTTGCGGGCGCGGCGCAGCCAGTTGAGATCATAGGTCTGCGCAAGACGATCAGCCTCTTCGTCGCTCTGCGCGACAACAGCGGCCACCGCAATGATGGAATAAGGTTCGCTGCGATCAATTGCAGGCTCGAACGCCGCGCGATAGGCGAGCATCGGCTCCACCGCATCGTGGTCTGAAAAGTGCGATGCGAAAGCGTATCCAGCGCCAATGCGCCCGGATAAATGCGCACTGTAATCGCTGGACCCGAGCAGCCACAGCGGCGGCAGCGGCGCGTCCGACGGCATTACCTGTATTTTCCGAAACGGATGATTTTCAGGAAAGTCCCCGCTTTCCCAGAGCATCAATTCCTGCAAGCGCTCCAGAAAATCATCGCCCGGGCGCTCATCGAGCCTGCGGCGCAGCGCGTACGACGTCGCCTGGTCGGTCCCCGGCGCCCGGCCCAGACCAAGATCGATGCGTCCGGGGAACAGCGCTTCCAGCGTCTTGAACCGTTCGGCGATCACAAGCGGCGCATGGTTGGTGAGCATCACGCCGCCCGATCCCACGCGGATCGTGTTCGTCGCCGCGGCTATGCGACCAATCATGATGTCAGGCGCGCTCGAAGCAATGGACGCCATGCTGTGATGCTCGGCGAGCCAGTAGCGTTTGTAGCCGAAACGCTCCACGGCTTGCGCCAACTCCACGCTGCGCTGAAGCGCCTGGCTCGGAGGGGTCTGCGTCGTGACATTTGAAAGATCGAGAACCGAGAGCGGCGTCATCACGTCACCTTGATTAGAAGCGCGGCTCTGACAGGGCGCCCGTATGCACATCGGCGCTGACGGCCCCAAAGACGCCCGTAGCGGGATCGAGCGTCAACAGACGTCCGTCCATCACGCTGAAATAAGCCCCATGCAGCGCAAGCAAGCCGCGCTCCTCCAGCGTCCTGACGCACGGAAACGTGCGCAAATTGGCCAGGGATTGCTTGATCGATTCAAGGGCCAGCCGCTCTACGTACGCGCCGATGTCCTCGTTGTTCCCTTCAGACGTCCGCTCGTGCGCAGGCTGGATGAGACGGATCCACTTGCCGATAAAATCGCCGGGAGACAGCGGGCGCATATAAGGATCGTGCTCGTTTTCCACGTAGGCGCGCACGCCGCCGCACTGCCCGTGGCCAAGCACGACGATGTGCTCGACGCGTAACGCCATAACCGCGAACTCAAGCGCGGCGGACGTGCCATGATAATCATCATTCGGCTTATAGGGCGGCGCAAGGTTGGCGACGTTGCGCACCACAAATAATTCGCCGGGGCCTGCATCGAAAATCACTTCCGGGGAGACGCGGGAGTCGCAGCAACCGATCACCATCGTGCGCGGCTTCTGGCCCAATTCGGAAAGCGCGCGATAGCGTTGTTGCTCGGCGCTGAACCTGCCGCCCAGAAACGCCTCGTAACCTTGAATGAGACGATCGGGAAATTCAGTGGAGACCGGCGTGCGTTTAGCCGGGACGTTTGGCTGCGTGTTTGTCATGCCGGCAAACTACGCCGTCGGGCCGCGCCTCGCAAACCTAAACACGGTTGAGCTTTGGCGGAACTCCTTAAGCGCAAGCGCATTAGACTAGGACCGGAGCTTCGCGGGCGGCGAATCCGGCGTAATGGGCCCCGCTCGGGAATTTCGACATGACGTTAGGCACGATCCTCATCATCATCCTCATTCTGATGCTCGTTGGAGCGATCCCTAATTGGGGCCATAGCCGGTCATGGGGTTACGGACCCAGCGGCGTCGTGGGTCTAATTCTCGTCGTTGTGCTGATCCTCGTCCTGATGGGCAGAGTCTAACCTCCGCAAAGTCTGATGGCGCTGCGGCGACGCTCTCGCTAAGCTGAAGGTTCTGAACGGCGGACTTGCGGGGAACATTCATGCTTATCAGGCCGCGCCGCAGCGTGCTTTACATGCCAGGCGCCAACAAGCGGGCGTTGGAGAAGGCGCAAACGCTGCCGGCTGACGCGCTCATCCTCGACCTTGAAGACTCGGTCGCGCCAGCGGCGAAAGCCGCAGCGCGCGATCAGGTTTGTGGGGTAACGCGCGAGCGCGTTTACGCAAATCGAGAGGTCGTGGTGCGGATCAACGCGCTGGACACGCCCTGGGGGGCGGACGATCTCGCGGCTGTCTGCAGGGCCGGACCTGACGCCATCCTCGTCCCAAAGATTTCAAGCAGCGCAGACGTAGCCGACGTCTTCGCGCGCATGGGGAGCCTCGGTGGTCAGCACATCGATCTCTGGCTCATGATCGAGACGCCCCGAGCTGTGCTCGAGATTGGCGCAATAGCCCAGTTGCGCAAACATATCCCGAAACTTGCGACGTTCGTCATCGGCGCCAACGATCTGGCTAAGGAAACGCGCGCGGCGCTCTCCCCTGGGCGCGCGGTGATTCTGCCGTGGCTGTCGCAGATTGTTCTGGGCGCCCGCGCATACGGACTCGATGTGATCGACTCGGTTTACAATGATCACGCGGACATCGAGGGGTTTCGAGCGGAATGCGCACAAGCGCGCGAACTCGGCATGGATGGCAAGTCGCTCATACACCCCTCGCAGATCACGCCATGCAATGAGATCTTTTCCCCCTCGGCCGCAGAGATTGCTTGGGCGCGGAAAATATCCGCGGCGTTTGATTCGCCAGAAAACGAAAGGCTTGGCGTGATTTCTGTCGATGGAAAAATGATCGAGCGGCTGCATCTTGATATGGCGCAACGTATTCTTGGCCTGGTGGCTATCCAGGGCGACGAGGTGAAATCGCGGACTTGACGGCTTTCGTGTTCCGCCGGGCCGTTGCATCCTGTACAAAAGGCGCCGTCGGTGGGCGGCCGACGCGTTGGAAGAGTGAGCGATGAACGACGAAAAGCGACCAGACGCGGATAAGACCAAGCCCCCGCTCCGCACACCAAATCGGGAATACCAGCGCATGCCGCGTGTGATTGAGGGCGAAGCTCTCTCCACGAGCAAGGAGGCGTCAGCGACCGAATCGGCCGTCGATAAGCTGGAGACTGCGAGCGCTTCGACGACGACGCCCGAGGCCACTCAGGCCGACGTCGAACCCGCTCATCCCATTTCGTCCGATCTCCCCGCTGACAGCATCGCTACAGCCGAAGAGGGCGCGCGGGCGCGGGACGCGACGCTTGCCGAAACCGCCGCCAGCGATTCGCAGGAGTCGGAATGGCCGCCGAAATCACCGCCGCCGCCGCCGACATCACCCCCACCGCCGCCCCGTGGGTATGGGCTCGGCGCAGTGGCCGCCGCGAGTCTTGGCAGCGCGGCGCTGGCCGCGCTCGCAGTCTTTGGGCTGCAAACGATGAATGCGCCCGCCGGGCCGTCTCCCGCGCTTGAAACCAGGCTCGCGGAAGTTGAACGTCAATCGGCTGCGATGTCGAAAACGCCACAAATCTCTCCTGCGTCCATCGCGGCGCTGGAGAAGCGCGTTGCGAGCGTCGAAACCGTCGCTGCCGGCGCCGCAGAGGCCGCGCGCAAGGCGGCTGAAGCTGCAGCGTCCCCTCCAGCCTCCAATCAGCAGGACGCGGCAGTTTCTCCGCAGGCGCTGGGTGCGCTGAGCGATCGGATCGCCCTGCTCGAAAAGAATGTCAGCACGGCTGCAAACATTGACGGCAGGATCGCTGCGATCGAGAAAACCCTCGCTGCCCCCAAGACGGATGAGCGCGCCACCGAGACGCGCATCGAACCGACCCCGCCGCCCGATCTCGACCCCTTGCGCAAACAGACGGCGGCGCTCGAGGCGCGGCTGCAAACGCTGGAGCGCCAGACAGCGCCGCTGGCGGAAGCCGCCCGCGCCGCCGAATCGCGCCTGAAGGGGGTCGAGGCAAGCGTGCAGCCTCTGGCCGGACAGATCGAGGAAACCCGCGCCCGGGGCGAAGCCGAGCGCAAGCGCGCGGAAGCGATGGCCCAGCGATCCGCCGGAGCGGCGCAGATTGCGCTCGCTCAATCCATTTCCGCCGCAATCGCGTCCGGCGCCCCTTTCGCGGCGCAAATCGAGGCGCTGGCGCGCTTGGGTCTGCCGGCGGACAAACTCGCGCCCCTGCGCGAATCCGCAAAGGCCGGCGTCGCCACGAACGCGGAACTTGCGCGCACGCTTGCGGCCCTTGAACCCAAAATCGTCGCCCGCGTCGAAGCGCCCGCCGACGCCTCCGTCATCGATCGTCTGACCAGCAGCGCATTCGGCTTGGTGCGGGTCAGACCCGCTGGCGAAACGACGGGCGCGTCGCCGGCCGATATCTATGCTCGTATGACGCGCGCCGTTCAGAATGGCGACATCGCCCTCGCGGTCAACGAATGGGACAATTTGCCCGAAAGCGCCAAGGCCGATTCAGCGGAGTGGGCGATGCGCGCGAAACAGCGCCTCGCCGGTGAGAGCGCCGCACGCGCTCTTCTCGCAGAACAGGCCCAGACTCTCGGTCGGAGCTGACGGGACGCACATGATCAAGATTGTTGTTTTTCTTATCGTCCTTACGGGACTCGCCTTTGGTTTTGCGTGGATCGCGGATCAACCCGGGTCCGTCTCCCTCGCCTTCGCGGGGAAAACCTACGAGGTGGATCTCGTCGTGGCGCTGGGGTTTGCCCTCGCCCTCGTCGTTGTTTCGATGATCTTGTGGAGCGTCATCCGCTTCGTGTTTCGCATTCCAACACTGATGTCGCTGACAGCGCGCATGCGCCGCCGCAACAAGGGTTTCGCGGCTCTGTCGCGCGGCATGATCGCGGCCGGCGCGGGCGACGCCAAGACGGCTGCGCGCGCCGCGCGCGACGCTGAAAAGCTGATGGGCGGCGAACCTTTGGCCCTGCTACTTTCCGCCCAGGCGGCGCAGCTTGCCGGCGACAGGGCCGGCGCCGACCGCATCTTCCGCCGCATGATCGATGAGCCCGACACCCGCTTGCTGGGCTTGCGCGGCCTACACTCGGAGGCGCGCCGACGCGGCGACGATGCAGCCGCCATCGGCTACGCCCGGCAGGCTCACGAGATCGCCGCCGTGCCGTGGGCCGGTCAGGCGATGCTTGAGCGCCATGCGCTCTCTGACGACTGGAAGGGCGCCCTTGGCGTCGTGGAGGCCAATCTCGCCCGCAAGGCCATCACCCGCGCGGAAGCGGATCGCCAGCGCGCGGTGCTGAAGACCGCCATGGCCGAACAGCTTCGCGAGCGCGATCCCTCAGAAGCGCTCGCGCTTGCCCGCGAAGCAATCAAACTTGCGCCTGACCTGACGCCCGCAAGCGCCCTCGCCGGCTCGTTGCTGGCGCAAAAGGGCGACCTGCGCCGCGCTGGCCGGATTCTGGAAAGCGCTTGGAAGCGTTCGCCCCATCCCGACCTTGCCCGCGCCTACGTGGACCTTCGCCACGGCGATGCGGCAGGCGACCGTCTCAACCGCGCCAAAGCCCTCGGACGCCTCGCGCCCGGCGACCCGGAGAGCCAGCTCATCATCGCGCGCTCTGCGCTGGAGGCGCGCCAGTTCGACCTCGCGCGGCGCACCATGGCCGACCTTCTGGACAACGGCCGCCGCCCGACCGTGCGCATGTGCCTGATGATGGCCGACATCGAGGAAACCGAACACGGCCCCACGGGCCGAATGCGCGAATGGCTGTCACGCGCCTCCCGCGCCCCCCGCGATCCCTCCTGGCTGGCGGACGGCGTCGTCTCGGACCGCTGGCTGCCAGCCTCGCCCATCACCGGGCAGCTCGACGCCTTCCGCTGGGAGACCCCGGTTGAGCGCCTCGGTGGCGTCATCGACGAAGCGTCCCTGCCGATCTGGCCTGATCCGGACACCCGGCAGGGCGCGCCTGAAATCATCCTGGAAAGCCCGGCCCTGCCCGCATCCGCGGCCGCGGCAGGCGCTGCTGCGGCAATTGTGGTGACCCAATCTGAGGCGACAGCCGCGTCGTCACCCGGTCCTGCGACGACAGTTCGGCCCGATGCCGAGGAAGGCCAGACCGGCGAGAAAGAGCAGAAACTTGCCACGGCCGACGCTGCGTCACCCGCAAGTCTCCCAACACCGCAAGCAGCCTCTTCCGGCGCGGCGACAGCTTTGTCCGCAAACGGAACAAAGACCGCGGCGCCCGGCGTTGCGCCAATGGACCTGAAAGAACACGCTCACCAAACGGGGCCCGACGCTCGGCAACCCACGGCGCTGGATGTTTCACGAGAGGTCAAACAAGAGGGGCCGCAGGAGGCGCCGCGAGATGTGTCACAGGACGTCTCACAGGACGCGCGGCTCGATCTACAACCCGATCAGCAGCCACCCCCCGCTAACGCGGATGGCAAAACGCTGGGTTTTGTTTCCGAGGGAGAAAGTTCGGCGAAAGCCGCGCTGCCCGAGCATTTTCTAACGGCGCCCGACGACCCCGGCCCGGACACGACCAACGCAACGCCCCCCGCAGCGCCGCGCAAGCGGGGTCTGTTCGGTTGAGACCGTCGAAATCCGCAGCGCCCGGTTGCAAACTGGCGCTGCAGCAGATATTGGAAGCGCCGTCGCTCTAACGCGCCGACGACGTAACGCCGCAATAGCTCAGTTGGGAGAGCACGTCATTCGTAATGACGGGGTCGGGGGTTCGAATCCCTCTTGCGGCACCATTATAGTTCAATGGCTTAGTAACTATCGGTCAGCCTTTGCGGATTCCCGGTTTGCGACCGGTAAGCATCCGGTAAGCAGAAACGGGAACTTGGGAGCCAAAGGCTGCGCCAAATTGACCATCTGAAAGGTTAATTTGCAATTACGCGAAATTTAGGATCATCACCGGTGTCCACCGGTCACCCGTTGAAGATTTGAGCCCGCCCCCCCCCCGGTCGAAAAATCCCGTGGTTAGCGAAGCTGAATGGCTGGCAGTCAACAAGCGACCGGGTAAAGTCGGGAACGGCTCCGTTCAGAGACACCTGCATTGCTAACTTTGCGCTTGTGCCGTCTTAGTGACCGCAGTGGCGTTGGAGATTTTATCATGCCTTTCCGTGATCCAGATCATCCATTGGCACATATCGACAACCTTCGCCGTGCGGTTCATGCGGCCGGGGTCGCGCTCTGGTCGTGGAACGTCACGGATGACCAGTTCGCAATGGATGACCAAGGGTTCAAGCTCTGGGGGCTGCCCTACAGTTACAGCCACGAAGTCAAGTTTGAGGATTTGTCTGCTCACATTCACCCGGCAGATAGGGACCGCGTGCGCGACGCATTCACCGCAACTCGCGGAATTGTCGGGCCGTATGAAATCGACTTCCGAATATTAGTGGGTGAAGAAATCCGATGGATTTCGGCGCGCGGCTTAGGGGACGATTCCGCCCTGCATAAAGGCCACATGTTCGGCATATTCCTGGACGTAACCGGGCGTAAGCAGGCGGAAGAGGGCAATGAATTGCTGGCGGGAGAGATGAGCCATCGGGTGAAGAACCTGCTCGCCATCGCCGCCGGACTGACGAGCTTAACCTCTAGATCTACCGCGACGGTCAAGGAAATGGCGGAAATGCTCACGGGGAGGCTGACTGCTCTTGGTCGAGCTCATGACATGGTGCGGCCACTTCCCGGGCATCAGGGACACGCCGCTCTGCTCGGCGACCTGTTCTCGATTTTGCTTTCGCCATACGAGGACATGGGAGCTTTTAGCGGCCGCATTCGAGTGGCCGTTCCTCGCATGGGGATAGGGGAGCGAGCGGCCACTTCTCTCGCCTTGGTAGTCCATGAATTGGCTACCAACTCCCTGAAGTATGGCGCCTTATCCGCGGAGACCGGAACACTTGATCTGGCAGGCTCATCAATTGGCGAGGACTTGGAACTTGTCTGGACCGAGCGAGGCGGACCACAAGTAGAGCCGCCAGCCAGCGGAGCCAGCTATGGAAGCCAGCTCGTAAAGCGAAGCGTCTCTGGTCAGCTAGGCGGGTCAATCAATTATGATTGGTCTTTAGCCGGCGTTGTCATAACCCTTCGACTGAACGGGGCGCGTCTCGCTTCCTAACTGGCTGGTTCTTGCCGTCTCTCCGTTGACGGATATTTGGCGAACGAGCCGCCTTCTTTGATTTCGTTTGATTTTCTTCATGTGACCGACCCGCCTGCCGTACCCCCTTGCGAAAGCTGCGGCGTCTCCAACGTGACTTAGGGCGCGGTGTCCGGTTGAAAGGCTCCAGAGTTGAGGCCGCCCCCGGCCAATCGGCGCTGGTCGCGCGGGAAAGCCGATCCGGTGGCTACGCCTTAAGCGTCGCCCCGAGGCTCGGCAGGCGCCACCGCACAAGACCCAAGCCAGCCAAGGCGAGCGCCGCAAAACCTGCCCCGGCGAGGAAGGTTGCCTGCGGGCCGAAGCTATCCCAGAGCAATCCCGCCATTACACTCGCCACCAGCAGCGCCAGCCCGCCCATCAAATTGAACATGCCGTAGGCCGTGCCACGCAGTTCCGGCGGCGCAGTGTCCGCCACGAGGGTCGCGAGCAGCCCTTGCGTCACGCCCATGTGCAGCCCCCAGAGCGCCACGCCAACGGCGACCCCTGCCAGCCCCGACGCAAACGCCAGCACGAGGTCGGCCGCAATCAGCAGGGACAGCCCGATGATGAGCACAGTCAGGCGATTGTAGCGGTCAGAGAGTATTCCGGCCGGGTAAGCCGCAAGCGCGTAGACGAAATTCATCACCACCAGCACGAGGGGAATCAGCACGAGCGGCAGGCCCGTGCCTTGCGCTCGCAGCACCAGAAAAGCCTCGCTGAAACGCGCCAGCGTAAATACGGTCGCCACACCGACAACCAGCCAGTAGGCCGAGCCAAGACGCTTAAGTTCGGGCAGGCTCAAGGGAAAGCGCACCTTCCGCAGCCCCGCAGGCCGCGCCGGTTCATGGACTGCGAACAGCAGGAGGCCCAGCGCCAGAAAGGCCGGAATGACGGCGACCCAGAACACCGCCTGAAAGTTATTGGCCGTAAGCCACATCAGGCCAATCGCCAGCACCGGGCCAACGAAAGCCCCCACCGTGTCGAGAGACTGGCGCAGGCCGAAGCTTGCGCCCCGCAGGTGTGGAGGCGCGATATCCGCCACCAGAGCATCGCGCGGCGCGCCGCGAATGCCTTTGCCGATCCGATCCATGAAGCGCGCAGCCACAAGCCAGGACACCGACCCCGCCAACGGAAACACTGGCTTGGTGAAGGCCGCCAGCCCGTAGCCGATGACCGCGAGCAGCTTGCGTTTGCCCAACCAGTCAGAAATCGCGCCGGAGAAGATTTTGACGATGGAGGCCGTGGCTTCGGCAATGCCCTCGATGATGCCCACCGTCAC